>NZ_JBVJLM010000008.1:0-343212 GCF_055584725.1 Kitasatospora sp. NPDC101108 | reverse complement strand
CGCACCACCTTGCGACCCGCACCACCAACACCCCCCCCCCCCCCCCCCCCCCCCCCCCCGCCCCCCCCCCCGGCGTCACCCACCCTCCCGAGAGCCCACCCCCCAACAGCAACCCCCCACCGACAGCCCCCGCTAGGGTTCCCCAGGTGGATCTGGATCTGGGACAGGTACGAGCCTTCGTCACCACCGCCGAGGCCCTGCACTTCGGCCGGGCGGCAGCCCGGCTCGGCATCAGCCAACAGGGCCTCTCCAAACGCATCGCCCGCCTGGAAGCCACCCTCGGCCTCCGCCTGCTGGAACGCGACGCCCGCGGCGTCAGCCTGACCGCGGCCGGCACCCGCTTCCTGGACCCGGCACGGCGAGTGCTCACGCACGGAGACCTGGCGGTGGCCGCCGTGCGGGAGTCCGGACGCCCCCTGCGGATCGACGTGTGGGGCCACCTCTACGCCCCGATGCGCACCCTCGCCCAGGCCGTGGACGCGGCGCCCGGCCTGGAGGTGGAGCCGGTGCCGGGTCGGGACCTGCCGTCGGTGGCGGCGGCGCTGCTGCGCGGGGAGGCGGATGCCGGGTTCGGCCGGGTGCACGCCCTGCCGGACGGCGCCGACGCCGGGCTGACGCACCGGCTGGTCCGGCTGGAGCCGGTCGACGCGCTGCTCAGCGCGGACCACCCACTGGCCGACCGGGACACCCTGAGCCCGGCGCAGCTGCGCCGCAGTGTGCTGCGCTATCCGGCGGCGGTGGACCGGCTGGACTTCCTGACCCGCTTCGCCGCGAGGTTCGACATCACCGCCCGGGTCGGCTCCACCAATCTGGGGCTGGAGCACTTCCTCGACCAGGTCGCCGCCGACCCGAGCTGCTTCTCCCTCGTCCCCGCCGACGGCCCGCTGCCGGACCGCCCGGGCGTGCGCACCGTCCCGCTGGCCGACCCGACCCCGCTGTACGCCTGGTCACTGCTCTGGCGAACCGACGACGGTGCCGAGGACAACGGCCAACTGGACCGTCTGCTAAGGGCGTTCACCGCCGAGGCCGCCCGCAGCCGGTGGCTGGAGTACGACCCGTCCCGGGACTGGCTCCCGGACGCCGACGAGGCCGCCCTCCAGCCGTGAACCGCTCGCAACGGCCGAACCGGGGCGCCGTACAAACGAGTTGGGCGCCCGAGCGGCACTCGGCGGTCACCACCAGGTGTTCTGGGTGCCCAGCACCGACCCGTCCGCGGCGAAGGAGGTGACGGTGTTGTCGGTGGAACCCAGCCTGCGGACGACGGCGTACCAGTGGACCGGGGAGTCCCCGACCGCGACCGGCACCGCCCCCACGGAGCCGCCGGTTTTCCAGTTGACCCGGACCTTGGCGACGTCCGGTCCGACCGGGACGGCCACCATGTCCGGGCGGCTCGCGTCCCCGGTGACCCGGTTGAGCATCACGCCCCTGGTGGGGCCCGAGACACCCGTGACCGTTCCGCCGGGGGCGGTGGTCGCCGCCACGAGGTCCCCGGGCTGCCGCCTGCCGTCCGCGATCAGGTAGATGTCGACCCGGTCCGCCTGCGGGTCCCAGACCGGGTTGCCGCTGTTCTCGGGGTCGGGCGGCAACGTCGGGTCGGCGGCGCGCCGCTCGGTCCGGATCAGCTCGCCCTGTTTGAGGCCGTCCTCCGCCGTCCGGGCCGCCGGCCACAGGGCGACCCAGACCTCCATGGCGTGGCCGTTGACGGCGCCCTCACCGACCTTGGCCCGCATCGGGCTGAACGGATCCCGCACGGTCCCGGACGGCCCGGCCGAAGCAGCCGAAGCCGTCGGAGTGGCCGTCCCGACGGCCGCTCCCGCCGGAGCCACCACCGGCGACGCCGAGGCCACCGGCGACGCCGAAGCCGCCGCCCCCGCCGTTCCCGCCCCCGCCGGCCCGTCCCCCGACGCCCTGCCCGAAGCGAGCGCCGCCGCCGACGAGACCGCCGCCACCGAGGCGCCGCCGGCCTCCCGCCCGTACCCGCCGAGCGCCGTCCCCGCCCCGGCCACCGCCACCACCAGCACCGCCACCGCGCCCGCGGTCAGCAGCCGCCGGCGCCGCAGTCTGCGCCGCCCCCCGGCCAGCAGCCGGTCGTACGGGACGGCGCCGATCTCGAAGCTCTCGGCCACCTCGCTCAGCCCGTACGACGCGGCGGCCTCGGCCCCGGTCATGTCCTCGTTGCTCATCCTGCGCCTCCGATGGTCGTCAGCTCGCCGAGTGAGGAGGTCTCCCGGAGCTTGGCCAGTCCCCTGGCCGCCTGGCTCTTGACCGTGCCGACCGAGCAGCCCATGGCCGCCGCGGTCTGGGACTCGCTGAGGTCCTCCCAGTACCGCAGGACGACGGCCTCGCGCTGGCGGGGCGGCAGGGCGGCGAGCGCGGCGAGCAGCACGGCCCGGGCGTCCGGGTCGGGCGCGGTCGGGGCGGGCCGGTCGGGGAAGGCCTCGACCAGGTACTCGGCCGGTCTGCGGCGGAACCGCCGGGCGTGCTCGTTGATCAGGATCCGGCGCACGTAGGCGTTGGGGTCGTCCGCTGCGCGGACCTTGGTCCAGTGGACGTAGGCCCGCTCCAGGGCCTGCTGGACCAGGTCCTCGGCGCCGTGGCGGTCCCCCGCCAGCAGGTACGCCGTCCGCAGCAGCCGTGACCACGCACTGCCGGCGAACGCCCGGAACTCGTCGTCCCGGGCGGTCTTGTGGGCTCCCATGAGCACCTCCTCGACCCCCAGAGCCCGGAACCGCGGCCGACCGTTGCCCGGCGTTCGCGATTCGCCACCGGCGGCTGTGACACTGGAGGGGCTCGAAAACCGAGGTGCGCTCCGCCGTGCCTCCTTGCGAACCTAGAGGGATGCCCGCAGTGAGTTCTCCCGCAGTCCAGTCCGCCCCCGTACCCGCCGAGGGTCCCGGAATCGGTGAGCTGGCCGCCCGCCTGCCCGAGCTGACCCTGCGCGACGAGGTGCGGATCGGACGCCGGCTGGAGGGGGCCCGCAGGGTCCGCAAGCCCGAGGCCCGGCAGAAGATCGCCACCGAGATCGCCGCCGACATCGACCGCGCCGAGCTGCTGGTCGAGCAGCGCCGGAACGCGGTGCCGAAGATCACGTACCCGGCCGAGCTCCCGGTCAGCCAGAAGAAGGACGACATCCTGGAGGCGATCCGGGACCACCAGGTGGTGATCGTCGCAGGCGAGACCGGCTCCGGCAAGACCACCCAGATCCCGAAGATCTGCCTGGAGCTGGGCCGCGGCGTGCGCGGTCTGGTGGGCCACACCCAGCCGCGCCGGATCGCCGCCCGTACCGTGGCCGAGCGCGTCGCGGAGGAGCTGGACACCCCGCTCGGCGAGGCCGTCGGCTGGAAGGTCCGGTTCACCGACCAGGTCGGCCAGGACACCCTGGTCAAGCTGATGACGGACGGCATCCTGCTCGCGGAGATCCAGACCGACCGCGACCTGCGCCAGTACGACACCCTGATCATCGACGAGGCGCACGAGCGCAGCCTGAACATCGACTTCCTGCTCGGCTACCTCAAGCAGCTGCTCCCGCGCCGACCCGACCTCAAGGTCGTGATCACCTCCGCGACCATCGACCCGGAGCGCTTCTCCCGGCACTTCGGCGACGCCCCGATCATCGAGGTCTCCGGCCGGACGTACCCCGTCGAGGTCCGCTACCGCCCGGTGGTCGACGACAGCGAGGACGAGGCCGACGAGGCGGACCGCGACCGCGACCAGATCCAGGCGATCTGCGACGCCGCCCAGGAGCTGCAGGACGAGGGCCCGGGCGACATCCTGGTCTTCCTCTCCGGCGAGCGCGAGATCCGCGACACCGCCGATGCCCTCACCAAGCTGAAGCTCAGGAACACCGAGGTCCTGCCGCTCTACGCCCGGCTCAGCTCGGCGGAGCAGCACCGGGTCTTCCAGCGCTCCAACCTGCGCCGGATCGTGCTGGCCACCAACGTGGCCGAGACCTCGCTGACCGTCCCCGGCATCAAGTACGTGATCGACCCGGGCACCGCCCGGATCTCCCGCTACAGCCACCGCACCAAGGTGCAGCGGCTGCCGATCGAGGCGATCAGCCAGGCCAGCGCCAACCAGCGCAAGGGCCGCTGCGGCCGCACCTCGGACGGCATCTGCATCCGGCTGTACTCGGAGGAGGACTTCCTCTCCCGCCCCGAGTTCACCGACGCCGAGATCCTGCGCACCAACCTGGCCTCGGTGATCCTCCAGATGACCGCGGCCGGCCTGGGCGACATCGCCGCCTTCCCGTTCCTGGACCCGCCGGACTCGCGCAACATCAAGGACGGCGTCCACCTGCTGCACGAGCTGGGCGCGCTGGACCCGGACGAGAAGGACCCGCGCAAGCGCCTGACCGCGCTCGGCCGCAAGCTCGCCCAGCTGCCGGTGGACCCGCGGATGGCCCGCATGGTGCTGGAGGCGGACCGCAACGGCTGTGTGCGCGACGTCATGGTGATCGCCGCCGCGCTGTCCATCCAGGACCCGCGCGAGCGCCCCGCCGAGAAGCGCCAGGCCGCCGACGAGCGGCACCGCCGGTTCTCCTCGGAGACCTCCGACTTCCTCTCCTACCTGGCGATGTGGCGCTACGTCCGGGAGCAGCAGAAGGAGCTCTCCTCCTCGGCGTTCCGCCGGATGTGCAAGGCCGAGTTCCTCAACTACCTGCGGATACGGGAGTGGCAGGACGTCTACACCCAGCTGCGCACGGTCGCCAAGCAGTTGGGCGTGACGATCGAGGAGCCGCATCCGGACGCCGAACCGGACGCCGACCGGATCCACCAGTCGCTGCTGGCCGGGCTGCTCTCCCACATCGGCCTGTTCGACGTGGAGAAGCGCGAGTACGGCGGCGCCCGCGGCGCCCGCTTCGCGATCTTCCCGGGCTCCGGCCTGTTCAAGAAGCCCCCGCGCTGGGTGATGTCCGCCGAGCTGGTGGAGACCTCCCGGCTGTGGGCCCGGATCAACGCGAAGATCGAGCCCGAGTGGGTCGAGCCGCTGGCCGGGCACCTGATCAAGCGCAGCTACAGCGAGCCGCACTGGGAGAAGAAGGCCGGCGCCGTGCTGGCGTACGAGAAGGTGACCCTCTACGGGATGCCGGTCGTCGCCCAGCGCAAGGTCAACTACGGTCGGATCGACCCTGAACTCTGCCGCGAGCTGTTCATCCGCAACGCGCTGGTCGAGGGCGACTGGGAGACCCACCACAGGTTCTTCGCCGAGAACCGCAAGCTGCTCGGCGAGGTCGAGGAGCTGGAGAACCGGGCCCGCCGCCGGGACATCCTGGTGGACGACCAGACCCTGTTCGACTTCTACGACGCCCGGCTGCCCGACGAGGTCGTCTCCACCCGGCACTTCGACGCCTGGTGGAAGAAGGCCCGGCACGAGCAGCCGGACCTGCTGAACTTCGAGAAGTCGATGCTGATCAACGACGCCGCGGACGGCGTCACCGAGGCCGACTACCCGGACTACTGGCAGCAGGGCAAGCTGCGCTTCAAGCTGACCTACCAGTTCGAGCCGGGCAGCGACGCGGACGGCGTGACCGTCCACATCCCGCTGCCGGTGCTCAACCAGGTCACCGCGGAGGGCTTCGACTGGCAGATCCCCGGTCTGCGGGAGGAGCTGGTCACCGCGTACATCAAGTCGCTGCCCAAGGCGATCCGGCGCAACTTCGTGCCGGCCCCGGACTTCGCCAGGGCGGCCCTGCGCCAGGTGAAGGACCGCCAGGAGCCCCTGCTGCCGGCCCTGGAGCACGCCCTGAAGCGCCTGACGGCCGTCACGGTGCCGCCGGAGGCCTGGGACGACGAACGGGTGCCGGAGCACCTCAAGGTGACCTTCCGGGTGGTGGACGGCAAGCGCAGGCTCGCCGAGTCCAAGGACCTGGAGGAGCTGCGGCTGAAGCTCAAGCCCAAGCTCAAGGAGACGCTCTCCTCGGCGGCCTCCGGCCAGGGCATCGAGCAGAGCGGGCTGACTGCCTGGCCGACCGGGCTGCCGGTGCTCCAGCGCACCTTCGAGCAGCGCTCGCGCGGTCACTCGCTGCGCGCCTACCCGGCGCTGGTGGACGAGGGCACCTCGGTCGGCGTGAAGCTGTTCGACACCCCGGAGGCCCAGGCCCGGGCGATGTGGGAGGGGACGCGCCGGCTGCTGATGCTGACGACGACCTCCCCGGCCAAGTCGATCCAGGGCCGACTGGGCAACCAGGCGAAGCTGGCGCTCTCGCACAGCCCGCACGGCTCGATCAACGCCCTGTTCGAGGACGTCGTCTCGGCCGCGACGGACCGGCTGATGTCCCTGGCCGGCGGCCCGGCCTGGGACGAGGCGGCCTTCGGCAAGCTGCACGACAAGGTGCGGGCGGACCTGTACGACCTGTCCGCGGACACCACGCTGAAGACGGCCGGCGCCCTGATCGCCTTCCACAAGGCCTCGACCCGGCTGAAGTCGGTGAGCAGCCCGGTGCTGCTGAACGCCGTGAACGACGTCCGGCTGCACCTGGCCTCGCTGGTGCACCCGGGCTTCGTGACGGACACCGGCTGGCGGCGGCTGCCCGACCTCAAGCGCTACCTGCTGGCGGTCGACCGCCGCCTGGAGGCGCTGCCCAACCACCCGCAGCGGGACGCCCAGCAGCTGCTGAAGGTCCAGCAGGTGCAGCAGGCGTACGGGGAGCTGCTGGCGGCGGTGCCGGCCGGGCAGCAGCCCTCCGAGGAGGTGCGGGCGATCCGCTGGATGATCGAGGAGCTGCGGGTCAGCTTCTTCGCCCAGTCGCTGGGCACGCCGAGCCCGGTCTCGGAGAAGCGGATCATGAAGGCGATGGAGGCGGCCCGGGCGACGCTGTGAGGCCCGTCCCGGGCGGCGCTGTGAGGCCCGGCCCGGGCGGCCCCGCGTACCGGGCGGCGCCCTGAGCTGCGGGTGCGCGGTGGGCCTTCAGGAGCCAGTTCGACCTGGGGGCCCACCATGGGCTACGATCTGTCTTGTTCGCAGCGCGGCAAGCGAGTGAACGAGATCAGAAAACTCTGGTCCCGTGGAGCAGTTGGTTAGCTCGCCACCCTGTCAAGGTGGAGGTCGCGGGTTCAAGTCCCGTCGGGATCGCCGTAGCGCGAGAGGCCCGGAACCGTCAGGTTCCGGGCCTCTCGCTTTTGGCCGTCCGGCTTTTACCGCATCCAGGTCCGGACCGCAAGTGACAGGCTGTGTGATCGTCGCCACTCACCCCCTCCGGGAGGCATCCCCGGAACAGCCCGTTCTAGATACCACTAATTTAATATGTAAAATTGCACTTTTATTCACTGTAAATCCCCCCCGCATCTTGCGCACCAAATCGTTATCCGGAGTTCAGCATTCCGACCCCCGGGAAGCGCGGCGCCGGGCACGACAAAGGGGCCACCAACCGGACCCGGCGGAGTCCGGTTGGTGGCCCCTTTCAAAGAGCCTTTGGCCTATCAGGCCTCAGTGCGCTGGGCGGGAATCCCGGCCAGCAGGGCGCGCACCTCCGCCTCACGGTAACGACGGTGACCGCCGAGCGTGCGGATCGACGTCAGCTTGCCCGCCTTGGCCCAGCGGGTGACCGTCTTCGGGTCAACGCGGAACATGGTGGCAACCTCTGCCGGCGTCAGCAGCGGCTCAGCATCAGGGGTACGAGCGGTCATGAGCGGCCTCCTCGGGAGAACCGAACCAGGGCGGTTCTATCCTTCAAATTCTGCACCTTGGCCCGCGATGCCCGAAATGGCATAGACGGGCCGAGTCGGTTATAGGACGAACGGCTTGTCCTGGTGTCTACAACTACACCATCCGTCCAGCCCTATCGACCAAACCGCCAAAATTGACCCCTCACGGGTTCAAGGCCGACGGATGGCGATGGACCACCCCATAACGGACAGTCACACCACAGTGACGTCCGGTTACGAGGGGACCAGACCCTCCGTTTCCCCGCAAAGCACGCATCGACTCCAGAACCACCCAAAAGTGGGTACGCTCACGTGAAGTTGGGCTGGTTGTCCCATTTTTGCACATAGGGGTAAGTTCGCGTCAACGGTGAGTAGTGTCACGTTCGGCAGCTATTGACCCGAACCAGGACCTTGGTCAGCCCCGTTGCGGACCAAAGACCCCTCACAGTCATACACGGGCGGTCGGACGTCAGTTCGCCTGCCGCAGCGCCAGCACCCGCCGCCACCGCACCGTCAGTTCCCCGTACGCGCGCAGCGCCTCCGCGGTGTCCCCCGCCCGCAGCGCCCGCAGCCCGTCCTCCAGCTCCCCCGCCGAACGGTCCGCCAACAGCCGCTCCGGCCCCAGCAGATGCACCAGCCCCCCGTAGTCCAGCTCCACCAGCGAGCGCGGGTGGAACTCCTCCAGCCACCGCCCGACCTGCTCCGCCCCGCGCACCAACTCCCCCTCCGGCACCGCCTCGCGCAGCGCCCGCAGGGCCCGCGCCACCCGGCGCCGCGCCTGGGCCATCGGCACCAGGTAGAACAGCGCCGCCGCCCTCCCCCGCTCCCCCTCCGTCCCTTCCCCGTCCGCCCGCTCGCCGCCCGTGCCCCCCGGCACGAAGCACCGGTCCTCGTCCCCGAACGGGAGGAACCAGCGCACCGGCACCTCCCACCGGCTGGTGAGGATCCACGGCCGGGCGTCCGGGTGGCCGGCCAGCCAGCGCTCCCGGTCCGCCTCGGCGGCCGCCCGGGTCACCGGCGGCACCGCGGTGTCCAGCAGCGCCACCGGAGCCCCCGCCCGCAGCTCCTCCAGCGCCTGCCAACTGCGCAGCCTGGTCGCCCACGGGCACACGTACAGTACGCCGTCCACGATCCGCAGGTACGCCCGCGCGCTCTCCTTCTCCGGCAGCGCCCTGGGCGTGCGGGCGGCCAGCTCCGCGAGCGCCTCCCGCTGCTCCTCCAGCACCGCCGCGGCCACCGACTGCTCGGCCGCCACCGCGTCCGGCCCGTGCTCCGCCGCGTAGGCCTGCCAGCCCGCCCGCTCGGGCTCCGGGTAGGCCGCCAGCGGCTCGTAGACGCGCAGGTGGGCGGCGTAGGGCGGCAGTACGGAAGTGCGTACGACGGTCACGTCCTGCATGGTCGCACGCGCCGCGCGACCCCGGGAGGGCGCGCCCTCGAACCGTTCGCCCCCGCACCGCTCACCCGCCGCCGTCTCACCCTTCGGACAACCGGCACAAGCTCGGACAAGACGGCGGATCGGCGGCCCTCGCCCGACTACTCTTCGCCCTAGGCGCCCGCACCACAGCAGCGGGCCTTTCCATACTGGAGTCACCACCGTGACCGACGTACAGACCCCGGCCACGCACCCCGCACCCGGCGTGCTCAGCAGGATCTTCCGCACCGAGCAGGACGGCGCCCCCGGCGACGGCCACGAGCAGGTCGTCCTCTGCCACGACCGCAGCTCCGGGCTCAAGGCGATCATCGCCATCCACTCCACCGCCCTCGGCCCCGCCCTCGGCGGCACCCGCTTCTTCCCGTACGCCTCCGAGGAGGCGGCCCTGGAGGACGCGCTGAACCTGTCCCGCGGGATGTCCTACAAGAACGCGCTGGCCGGCCTCGACCTCGGCGGTGGCAAGGCCGTCATCATCGGCGACCCGAACAAGGACAAGAACGAGGCGATGCTCCGGGCCTACGGCCGCTTCGTCGAGTCCCTGCGCGGCCGCTACATCACCGCCTGCGACGTGGGCACCTACGTCCAGGACATGGACGTCATCGCGCGCGAGACCGAGTTCGTGACCGGCCGCTCGCCCGAGCACGGCGGCGCCGGCGACTCGTCCATCCTGACCGCCTTCGGCGTCTTCCAGGGCATGCGCGCCAGCGCCCAGGCCCGCTGGGGCCAGCCCACCCTGCGCGGCAAGCGGGTCGGCGTCGCGGGCGTCGGCAAGGTCGGCCACTACCTGGTCGGCCACCTGGTCGCGGACGGTGCCACCGTCGTCGTCACCGACCCCTTCGAGGCCGCCGTCAACCGCGTGCGCGCCGCCCACCCGGACGTGGAGGTCGTCGCCGACACCGCCGCCCTGCTCCAGGCCAAGCTGGACGTCTACGCCCCCTGCGCCCTCGGCGGCGCGCTGACCGACCCGGTGGTCGCGGCGCTCGGCGAGTTCGGCACCTCGATCGTCTGCGGCGCGGCCAACAACCAGCTGGCCCACCCGGGCGTCGAGAAGGACCTGGCCGACCGCGGCATCCTCTACGCCCCCGACTACCTGGTGAACTCCGGCGGCGTGATCCAGGTCGCCGACGAGATCGACGGCTTCAACTTCGAGCGGGCCAAGAACAAGGCCACCAAGATCTTCGACACCACCCTGGAGATCTTCACCCGGGCCGCCGCCGACGGCGTCCCGCCGGCGGTCGCCGCCGACCGCCTGGCCGAGAAGCGGATGCGCGAGATCAGCGCGCTGCGCACGGTGCTGCTGCCGGGCGCCCGCCGCGGCTGACCGCGGCCGCTCCGGTGAGCCGGTGCGCGGGGGGCCGTCACCTTCGGCCCCCCGCGCATCACGATGTGGAACCGGATTCTCACTTCTCCGCCCGAACGGGTGATCCGAGGTCCCCCTAGGGGGGATAATCAGTCCTGGAACGACGGACCCCGAACACCTCCGGACAGCGTGCAAACTGCCCCAAAACCTCCCCTGACCTGGGAAGACCTGGTCGCGGGTGCGGTAGGTGCGCGCCACGTCACACCGACGACGTACCGTCCAGCGGCGGAAACAGGTACCGTTAATGCTCCAAGGGACGGTCCTCCCATTCGGGCAGGCCGGTCCTGATCATGAACACGTGTCAGACTCGGGGCCGTGAGCCCCATCGTTGAGGGGGTCGACCCATGGGGCGCGGCCGGGCCAAGGCCAAGCAGACGAAGGTCGCCCGCGAGCTGAAGTACAACAGCGGCGGGTTCGACGCTAACCGTCTGTCCAACGAGCTGGGCGTATCGCCGTCCACCGCTTCGATCGACCCGGAGCCGATCGAGGAGGAGGAGGACGACGACCCGTACGCGGAGTACGCCGCCCGCTACGCCGACCTCGACGACGAGGACGACAACGAGCCGGGCACCGGGCCGTCGCAGGCCTCCCGCCGCTCGTAACCCACAGCTTCGCCGGACCGGTCCGTGCACCCCTGGGTGCCGGACCGGTCTTCGGCGTTCCCGCGATCCCGCGTTCCCGCGGGCGGACCGGGGGCCGGCGCGTCGACCTCGCCCGGTACCGGCCGACGGCTGACGGCTGACGGCTGACGGCCGACGGAAACGTGACCGCGGACGTGCGGGAGGGCCCCTCCGGTGCACCGGAGGGGCCCTCTGCCGTCGACGGGGCCGGGGAGGGCCGTCAGCCCGCCGCGAAGCCCTCGTAGGCGTTGTAGAGGGCCGCGCCCTCCGCGTGCTCGTCGGTGCGCTCGACGATGTCACCGAGCAGCCAGGCCTCGACGCCGCGGTCCTCCAGGATCGACAGCACCACGTCCACCGAGTGCGGCGGGACGACGGCGACCATGCCGACACCCATGTTGAGCGTCTTCTCCAGCTCCAGGGTGGCCACCTTGCCGACCTCGGCGACGGTCCGGAAGACCGGCAGCGGGGTCCAGGTGCCGCGGTCCAGGCGGGCGTGCAGGCCGTCCGGGATGACCCGGGCCAGGTTGGCCGCCAGGCCGCCGCCGGTCACGTGCGAGAAGGCGTGCACCTCGGTCGCGCGGGTCAGCGCCAGGCAGTCCAGCGAGTAGATCCGGGTCGGCTCCAGCAGCTCCTCGCCGAGGGTGCGGCCGAACTCCTCGACCTTGCGGTCCAGCTTCCAGCCGGCCTGGTTCAGCAGCACGTGGCGGACCAGCGAGTAGCCGTTGGAGTGCAGGCCGGAGGCGGCCATCGCGATCACCACGTCGCCGGCCCGGACCCGCTCCGGGCCCAGCAGCGCGTCGGCCTCGACCACGCCGGTGCCGGCACCCGCGACGTCGTACTCGTCCGGGCCGAGCAGGCCCGGGTGCTCGGCGGTCTCGCCGCCGACCAGGGCGCAGCCGGCCAGCGCGCAGCCCTCGGCGATGCCCTTGACGATCGAGGCGACCCGCTCCGGGACGACCTTGCCGACGCAGATGTAGTCGGTCATGAACAGCGGCTCGGCGCCGCACACCACGATGTCGTCCACGACCATGCCGACCAGGTCGTGGCCGATGGTGTCGTGCTTGTCCATGGCGGCCGCGATGGCCACCTTGGTCCCCACGCCGTCGGTGGCCGAGGCCAGCAGCGGCCGCTCGTAGTTCTTGAAGGCGGACACGTCGAACAGGCCGGCGAAGCCGCCGAGACCGCCGACCACCTCGGGGCGGTTGGCCTTCTTCACCCACTGCTTCATGAGCTCGACGGCGCGGTCGCCCGCCTCGATGTCGACACCGGCGGCGGCGTAGGTGGCGCCGTTCTGGTTGCTGGTCACTGCGTGCGGCCCTTTCGGGTCAGGTGGGGGTGGTTCGGAAACAGCGGTGGGGCCCCGGTTCGCGGGACCCCACCGTGCGTTCGTTACGGGCGGCGCAGCGCGTCGGCCGCGCCCGCCCCGCCGAGCAGCGACTGGACGCCGTCCAGGTCGCTGCCGCTGGTCGGCTTGCCGCGGACGGCCGGCTGCTGCTGGCCGCCCTTGATCTCGGCCTCCAGCAGGAGCTTGCCGAGCAGAGCCGGGTCCGGCAGCTCCATCGGGTACTCACCGTCGAAGCAGGCCCGGCAGAGCTTGTCCTTCGGCTGCGTGGTGGCCTCGATCATGCCGTCGATCGAGATGTACGCGAGCGAGTCGGCCCCGAGCGTGCGGCCGATCTCCTCGATGGTCATGCCGTTGGCGATCAGCTCCGCGCGGGTGGCGAAGTCGATGCCGAAGAAGCAGGGCCACTTCACCGGCGGCGAGGAGATCCGGATGTGCACCTCGGCGGCGCCCGCCTCGCGCAGCATCTTCACCAGCGCGCGCTGGGTGTTGCCGCGCACGATCGAGTCGTCCACGACCACCAGGCGCTTGCCGGCGATGACCTCGCGCAGCGGGTTGAGCTTGAGCCGGATGCCGAGCTGGCGGATGGTCTGGCTGGGCTGGATGAAGGTGCGGCCCACGTAGGCGTTCTTCACCAGGCCGGAGCCGTACGGGATGCCGCTGGCCTCGGCGTAGCCGATCGCGGCGGGGGTGCCGGACTCGGGCGTGGCTATCACCAGGTCGGCCTCGACGGGGGCCTCCTTCGCCAGCCGGCGGCCCATCTCCACCCGGGAGAGGTGCACGTTGCGGCCGGCGATGGAGGTGTCGGGGCGGGCCAGGTAGACGTACTCGAACACGCAGCCCTTGGGCTTCGCCTCGGCGAAGCGGGAGGTGCGCATGCCGTTCTCGTCGATGGCGATGAGCTCGCCGGGCTCGACCTCGCGGATGAAGGAGGCGCCGCAGATGTCCAGCGCCGCCGTCTCGGAGGCGACCACCCAGCCGCGCTCCAGCCGGCCGAGCACCAGCGGGCGGATGCCCTGGGGGTCGCGGGCGGCGTAGAGGGTGTGCTCGTCCATGAAGACGAGCGAGAACGCGCCCTTGACCTTGGGCAGCACGACCTTGGCCGTCTCCTCGATGGAGAGGTCCGGGTGGCCGGCCAGCAGGGCGGTCACCAGGTCGGTGTCGTTGGTCGCGGCGGTCCGGCCGGAGCGCGAGACGTGCTCCTCACCGGGCAGCTCGGCGACCATGGCCGCCAGTTCGGCGGTGTTCACCAGGTTTCCGTTGTGCCCGAGGGCCAGCGAACCGTGAACGGTCGCCCGGAAGGTCGGCTGGGCGTTCTCCCAGACCGAGGAACCGGTGGTCGAGTAGCGGGCGTGTCCGACGGCGATATGCCCGTGCAACGACCCCAGCGAGGCCTCGTCGAAGACCTGGGAGACGAGTCCCATGTCCTTGAAGACGAGAATCTGGGAGCCGTTGCTCACTGCGATGCCCGCGGATTCCTGACCGCGGTGCTGCAGGGCGTAAAGGCCGAAGAACGTGAGCTTGGCGACCTCCTCGCCGGGAGCCCAGACACCGAAGACGCCACACGCGTCCTGGGGGCCTTTCTCGCCGGGAAGAAGATCGTGGTTGAGTCTTCCGTCACCACGTGGCACGCCTTCGAGTCTAGGGCAGTTGACCAGGGCATCCGGAACCCGGGACGCCCGGTTCGATCGGCGATCACGGAGTAACGCGCGTAGACAAAACCCCTTACGGGGCCGGGAATTCGGGTGGGGGAATTCCGGCGGACGGCGGTTGGCCTTGCGGTTCGCGCCTGTTGGGGCTTTCCGTGTGCGGAACGGTGGCTGCCGGGGCGGTGCCAACGTGAGCCTGCTCACCCGGGGTTCACCCGGTGGTCATGCGGCGGGCAGCAGCAGGCCCCAGGCGCCCGGGCGGACCGTCCAGGTCCGGGCGCGGACCGGGCCGACGGAGTGGCCGTCCGCCTCGTAGCCGAAGCCGCGCCCGACCACCGAGACGCTCGCCGCCCGCACCCGCACCAGCGCACCCTGCGCGCTGACCACCACTTCGAGCACCCCCGCGCCGGCCGGCTCGGCCCGTCCGGCGCCCGGGAGGGTCAGCTGCACCAGGCGGACCGGGCGGTGCACGTCCGCGAGCAGCCGGCCGTCCGCCTCGACCCGGACCCGGGGGCTGTGGTCCGCCGTCTCCGGCGTTAGTGCGTTCGCCTGCTCGGCCGCAGCCAGTTTCGCCCATAGCGAACGCCAGCCACCCGTACGGCCCACCGGCCGCCGCGCACCGCCGCCGGTGATCCGCACCCCGCCCAGCGCCACCCCGCCGCCGTCGTCCACCAGCAGGTCGAAGGTGCGCGGCGCGCCCGACAGCACGGCCCGCGCCGCCCGTACCGGCTCGCCCGGCACGCCGAGCGCCCGGGCCGTCGCCAGCTCCTCCGCCCGGCCGACCGGAACCATGCCCACCGGATCGGCGCCCAGCTCACGCTGCCGGTGCAGTGCCTGGAGCACCCGCTGCAGGGCGAGATCGGAACCGATCACCACCGGTCTCCGACGACCCCGGTGCGAAAGCATCCGGTCGAGTTCCGACGGGCTCTCCGGATAGGCCACCTTGACGTCCGCACCCCCGCACAGCACGTCCTTCGCGATCCGCACCGACTCCCCGTCGGTCTGCCGGGCCGCCGGGTCGAGCAGTAGTAGAAGGGGCTCGGGACCGCCGGTTCCAGGCGTGGACAGGGACGACACGACCGGTCCTTCCTCAGGTAATCTCTCGGTGCAAGAGCCCCTTGCGCCATTGCGCCAGGGGCTTCGTCTATCTCGGGGCAGACTGCGGCCTACGCAGGATGCCCCAACCGGAAGGGGTGTACGCCTGTGCCGGCACTCGTGCTCGTTGGCGCTCAGTGGGGGGACGAGGGCAAGGGGAAGGCCACCGACCTCCTCGGCGGCTCCGTCGACTACGTCGTCCGCTACCAGGGCGGCAACAACGCCGGTCACACGGTGGTCATCGGCGACCAGAAGTACGCCCTGCACCTGCTCCCCTCCGGCATCCTCAGCCCGAACGTGACGCCGGTCATCGGCAACGGCGTGGTCATCGACCCGGGCGTGCTGCTCTCCGAGCTCAACGGCCTGAACGAGCGCGGCATCGACACCTCCAAGCTGCTGATCTCGGGCAACGCCCACCTGATCACCCCGTACCACCGCACCATCGACAAGGTCGCCGAGCGCTTCCTCGGCAAGCGCCGGATCGGCACCACCGGCCGCGGCATCGGCCCGACCTACGCCGACAAGATCAACCGTGTCGGCATCCGGGTCCAGGACCTGTTCGACGAGTCGATCCTGCGCCAGAAGATCGAGGCGGCGCTGCACGACAAGAACCAGATCCTGGTCAAGCTCTACAACCGCCGCGCCATCCCGGCCGACCTGGTGGTCGAGGAGTACCTGGGCTACGCGGAGAAGATCAAGCCCTTCCTCGCCGACACCACCCTCGTCCTGGACGAGGCGCTCAAGGCGGACAAGGTCGTCCTGCTGGAGGGCGGCCAGGGCACCCTGCTCGACGTCGACCACGGCACGTACCCCTTCGTGACCTCGTCGAACCCGACCGCGGGCGGCGCCTGCACCGGCGCCGGCATCGGCCCCACCAAGATCGACCGGGTCATCGGCATCCTCAAGGCCTACACCACCCGCGTCGGCTCCGGCCCGTTCCCGACCGAGCTGCTCGACGAGGACGGCGAGGCGCTGCGCCGGATCGGCGGCGAGCGCGGTGTCACCACCGGCCGCGACCGCCGCTGCGGCTGGTTCGACGCCGTCATCGCGCGCTACGCGACCCGGGTCAACGGCCTCACCGACTTCTTCCTCACCAAGCTCGACGTGCTCACCGGCTGGGAGCAGATCCCGGTCTGCGTCGCCTACGAGATCGACGGCCGCCGGGTCGAGGAGCTCCCCTACAACCAGTCGGACTTCCACCACGCCAAGCCGATCTACGAGACGCTGCCGGGCTGGACCGAGGACATCAGCAAGGCCAAGACCTTCGCCGAGCTGCCGAAGAACGCCCAGGCGTACGTGAAGGCGCTGGAGGAGATGTCCGGCGCGCCGATCTCCGCCATCGGCGTCGGCCCGGGCCGCGACGAGACGATCCAGATCAACTCGTTCATCTGAGCCTGAGCGCCTTCGAGGGCCCCGCGGGACGCGCCGTCCCGCGGGGCCCTTCGCTTGGCGGTCCGCATTTGCACTAGTTCATATGTCCATTGCCTCTAGTGCAGAACCGCGCTACGTTCGAAGCCATGACCGCGAAGCTGCCCTCACCCGTCACCCTCACCGGCAACCACATCCGCCTGGAGCCGCTGGACCGCCGCCACCTCGCCGACCTCTGGGCCACCGTCGGCTCCGAGCCCGAGGTCTGGCGCTGGACCATGAACCTCCCGCCCACCACGGCGGAGGAGCTCGGCGCGATCCTCGACGCCCGCATCGCCGAGGCCGAGCGGGGCGAGTCGGTGCAGTTCGCGGCCGTCGACCTCGCGAGCGGCACCGCCGTCGGCATCACCGGCTACTACGACCTCAACGCCGAGGACGAGTCCCTGGAGATCGGCGGCACCCTGTACGCCCGCTCGGTCTGGCGCAGCGCGGTCAACACCGAGGCCAAGCTGCTGCTGCTCACCCACGCCTTCGAGGACCTCGGCATGGGCCGCGTCTTCTGGAAGACCGACGCCCTCAACGAGCGCTCCCGCAACGCCATCCAGCGCCTCGGCGCCCAGTACGAGGGCACCTTCCGCCGCCACCGCCTCCGCCCCACCGGCACCTGGCGCGACAGCGCCTACTTCTCGATGCTCGCCGAGGAGTGGCCGGCCGCCAAGTCCCGCCTGGCGGAGCGACTTTCGCGAGGCTGAGGGCTCACCCTCATCACCGGTGGGCCCAACTTGGCCACGGCCCATACGGCTTTGCCGTAGCTGCCGATCAGTTCGACGCCCCACTCGTCCGAGAGAGCTTCGACGATGTCCAGGCCCCGGCCACTCGCCCGCGCGTCGTCCCGGGCCAGCCGGTGGAGCGGGTTCCCCGAGGCGTCGGAAACGGTGATGTGCAGCTCGCCGCAGATGAGTTCGAGCGTGACGCCCGGTCGGCCCTCCCCGTGGAGCAGGGCGTTGGTCACCAGCTCGGAGAGGATGAGGCACGCCGAGTCCGGGTCCAGGCCCATGGCGTGGAGGACGTCCCGGAGGAGTCGGCGGATCGGCCCGACCATCCCGGGAAGGGCCGGCGGAGAGAGGTCGAGCCGGAACTCGGAGACCAGCGGACCCCGGGAGGGGCCGAACTGTGGAAGGCACATGGCTTTCTCCAGCCCTGAGTTGAGTGAAGGCATCTGGGAGAGAAGTGGAAACCCGTGGCCTGCCCCCGCCGACGGCGTGAGAGGGCAGGCGTCGGCAGCCTGCACCCCCACACCCGGGGTGCACTTCGGGTGCGCTTTCGCGACTTCGCGTAAGCAACCTGCTACACACGGTAGGCCATCTCCAGGCAGTTGCGCCACCCACTACGTGGCATTGATGCCCCGTCCAGCCGGGGAACATATGCCCCAATGGACAAGGTGCGCAGCCCGCACGAAGTGGACTGCCAACACCGGACGCGGGAGACTCTCCGCATGCCGCCAAGGACCACACCAACCGCCCGCCAGTTGCGCGTTGGCCTGGAGCTGCGAAAAATGCGTGACTCCGCCAGGAAGACCACCGCTGACGCGGCCTCAACTCTCGGCCTGGACCGGACGAAGATCACCCAGATCGAGAAGGGCCTCTACCCCATCTCACCCGATCGCGTCCGGACCCTTGCCTGCGAGTACCAGGAAGGCGATTCGGCCTACGTCGAAGCGCTCGCCGCCGTCGCGGCGGAGCGCGGCAAGGGGTGGTGGGAAGAGTTCCGGGGCGTCCTGCCGGCCAGCCTTCTGGACATCTCGGAACTCGAACACCGAGCCGAGGGGCGGATAAGGACCTTCCAGATCGGCCACCCTCCGGGCCTGCTCCAGACCGAGGACACCGCTCGCGCGATCTTCGAGCTGGTACATCCGCGTCTACCCGCCCGAGACCTTTGGGCGCGAATCGCCCACCGCGTGGAGCGCACCCAGGTCCTCACCGGGCCGACCGCCGTCGAGTACGACGCGATCGTCCATGAGGCAGCCCTGCGGATGAGGTTCGGCGGCAAGGACGTGGCCCGCGCCCAGCTCGAACACCTCCGCTCGATGGCCGAGCGCGCCAACATCACCATGCGCGTCATCACCTTCGACGCCCCGGGCTTCTCCGGCGCCGGGAACGCGGTCCTCTACGTCGGCGGTGCGGTCCCCCGACTGGACACCGTGCAGATCGACTCCGTGCACGGCCCGATCTTCCTCGACGACGCCAACCAACTGCGGAACTACCGCGAGACGCTCGACGCCATGGAGAGGTCGGCACTCAGCCCGGCCGACTCGATCACCTTCATGGATGATCTTCTGAAGACGTCCTGAAAGGGGAAAGACCATGGAAGACCTCGACTGGCGCACCCCCAGCATCTGCGGCGCGGGCAACAACTGTCCCGAGGTGGCGATCACGGCTGACTCCGTCTTCGTTCGCAGCAGCCTCGCCCGCGACACCACCCCGGTTCGCTTCACGCACCGGGAGTGGAGGGACCTCCTCGACGGCATAGCCAAGGGAGAGTTCACCGTCTGACCGGCACCGGAGGGATGGTTCGTTCCGGTGGCCCCTTGCGCCTCGCAAGGGGCCACCGGCCAGAAGCCGCTCGGCTCGGACGCCCGAGCCTGAGACAGGGTCCGGATTCTCGACCGCCCGTCCGTGGCCGACCAGCTTTCCCGTTCTGGAAATATCAGATCCTTGACCCTGCGCCTTGGAAGCCAGGATCATCGACGAGACAGCAACCACCCACAACTGGGGGCACTTGATGCTGCGTTGGCTGGCTGGAGACGGGTCCTGCAAGAACGGAAACTGCCCCACTCTGTGGGGCAGCGAGAATGGGGACTACGTGGTCCAGGGATACGTGATCACCGATCCTCGACGCCTGGCAGAGTTGAACCTGCCTGCCGGCGAATCGGCGGTTGTGATCCCCGCTTCGGTCCTGGAGGGATACTTCAGTGCTCAAAGGTGAAGGTTTCGGCCGTCTCTTCGAGACGTTCGAACGAACGGCCTTCCGTCTCGAAACGCTGGCCGTCTACGACGTGGACGAGGAACGTGAGGAATTCGCCGACTTCCTCGCGGGGAAGGGGTTGCCACCGGAGTCCGCCGACAACCCCTGGGTCCGCTCCATGACGGACCTGGGCAAGCAGGTGTCCCGGGTGCATGTCCTTCAGTCCCCGCTGTCCGACTACCTCCGGTACGAGTTGGCGTCGTACCCCGGCAACATCAAGGCCGGCGAATCGATCGGCATCATCGACACGGCCCGACAGGAGGTCGCCGGACTGCCCGACCACGACTTCTGGCTGTTCGACGACGCCCTGGTCTACCGGATGCACTACACCGACGCAGGGCAGTTCCTCGGCGCCGAACTGCTGCCGGACGATCGCTTGAACGAGTACCGCCTGTACCGGGACATCGCCCTGGCGAACGCCGTGCCCTTCGGGGAGTACACGGCAGCTTGAGCGGTGACCAGCACAACGACCTGGGAAGAGCCCTGCGGGCGCTGCGGATCGCCTCGGACAAGACAGCCGAGACCGTCGCCCGCAGGGCTTCCATGTCTCCGGCCAAACTCTCGAAGATCGAGAACGGCAAGACCCTACCGAGCGTGCAGGACGTGGACCTCATCCTGTCCGCACTCGGCATATCCGGCGAGGCCAAGGCCGAGTTCCTGGATGCAGCCCGCGGCGCGGCCACCGAACAGACCGCCTGGCGGGAACTCCGCCGCATAGGCCACTGGAAACATCAGCAGGCCATCAAGGCTATCGAGGCCCGCACGACCGTTCTCCGGCTGTTCCAGGGGCAACTTATCCCGGGACTACTGCAAACTGCCGAATACGTCTCCGCTGTATTCTCGATTCCTCCGGTGTTGCCGGAGGAATCGAGAGCAAAAACGATCGGGGCTCGACTTGAGCGCCAGGCCGTCCTGTATGACCGCCACCGCGAGTTCCATTTCGTTATTTGTGAGCATGTGCTGCGGTGGCGGATCTGCCCGCCTGGCGTCATGGCCACTCAGCTCGATCGCATGGTTTCACTGTCTCGGCTTCCCAATGTGACCATCGGAGTCCTGCCCCTCACCGGGCTGATGCCAGACTTTCCGATGACGTGCTTCAGCATGCACGACGATCGCCTGGTCATGGTGGAGACATTCCATTCAGAGATCACCACGCGCGACCCCAGGGACGTCAGCCTCTATCTTTCGACGTTCTCCAGATTCGATGCCGCCGCGCTTCACGGAGACGACATGCGCACCCTGGTCGAAGGAATCCGAGACGAGTACTTTCGCGAACAGTGAAGCGCATAGCAATCACATCGACTCCCCCGTAGATTAGTGGCTCGCCGGAGCAATTCGAGAGTCCTGGGAGCCCTCCATGTCCACTGCGGATTTCGCAGGTCCGACCGGCATGAAGCGTCGCCGCAGCCACGCGGAGCTCATGGAGCGCGTTGAGAACAACCCGGTACGGAAGGATCTGACGACCGGGCGGCTGGTCGAGGTGGTGGGGGCGGAGGACGGGCGGCCCTTGGTGCGGCCGTTGTTCGAACCGGACGGTCCTGTGCGCCAAGTGCCCGCCGACCAGTTGACCACCCGCATCGGGCTGTGGGGGTGACCGTGGCCGAGCAGTGGGTGCCGGTGGTCGGCGAGCGCGTCCACGAGCGCCGCACGGGTGTCGCCGTCGAGATCATGGCGATCGACAAGGCCGACGTGTACGTCCGTCCGCTTCGCGGTGGGCTGGAGCGGGTAGTCCGGCGCTCCGATCTGGTCCCGCCGGACGATGCTCCGGGCGGGTTCTTCGACTGGCAGGCCTCGCGCGGGTAGCGGCCCGGCATCGCTCGCCCTCCCGCTGGCTCCTCCCCTGAGTTTTCCGCCCAAGCCCTGGGCGGAACGGGGCCGTTCCGTGCCCCGACGCCACACCGGAAGGTGCACTGCGATGAATGAGCGCAACCTGTACGGGCTCGATCTCTCCCGGGTCGAGTTCAAGCGTGCGTGCGGCGGCAACCAGGGCGGGGGTGACGACGGTTCCGAGACCTGCGTGACCCTCGGCCTGGTCGAGGACGGCGTGTACGCCATGGGTGACAGCAAGCGGCCCGACCGGGAGCCGTTGCTCTTCACCACCGAGGAGCTGACCACCGCCGGGATCGACCCGGCGCGGTTCGGTCTCTCGGTCTGAGTCCTGCCGACAGCCCCGGCCGCCCGCAATGCCGTGCGGGCGGCCGGGGTTCCATGTCTCCGAGGAGCGACGCAGTTGCACTTCCATGGATACGAGTGGGCCGGGGACGGCCGGCTACTGGCGAAGGAGTCGGAGCGTCGGCCGATCGAGGGTGGAGGCTTCGGGCTCTCTGGGCTTCCGCCGCTGATGACGGGCTGGTGGCTGTTACGGCCGCCCGCTCAGGTACGGGGCACTTGGGAAGCAGCGGCCGACGCGGTCGAGTGGCTCGCGGAACGGTATGGGGAGCACTCGCCCGGCGGCGATCCGTGGATGCCGATCGAAGCACGGCGCCGGTGTGCGATCGAGCAACTTGCCGAAGGCTCGGACGTCGTGTGGTCCCGGTGGGTGTCGGGAAGTCGCTGGTCGGGCCACTACGTGATCGCGTGTCCCAACGTGGTCTGGCCGCAACTGACTTGTCCAAGGGGACAACATGCCTGAAATCCGGGCCGGGCCTGCGCGGGGAGCGCCGGCCCGGGCCTCCTGTGTGCGGGACCGGGCGGTCAGACGCGGGGTGGGCTACTCGCGGTCGGCGGGGGTGGGGGTGGGGCGGCGGGGGGTGAACTCGCGTTTCAGCGGGCGGAGTTCGCGCGGCTGGCCGTTGACCAGCCAGACCAGCCAGCCGACGAAGACGACGGCGAGGAGGAGGGCGGACAATCCGGCGACGAGAAGGGCGTTCACCAGGAGAGGGGAATGCGGGGAGGAAGACGGAGGGGCGACGGAAGGGGCACGGCTGTCTCCGGTCGGTGATGTCGAACGCCCTGACCATGCGTCTGGTGGGTACTGGCAGCTGATCGGCGACTTGGCGACTGTTTACGGGGCAACAAGTCAGTGAGTGACACGGACGACCATAGGGTCAGGGTGCCAGAGTTGCTACCGAGGGACTGGACGTTCACTCCATCGTGGGGTATCCCCCATTTCGCTAGCTAGTGCCCGGTGTCCACGGCACACTTCACCGGAAGCATCGACCGTAGCCGCGATCCGGAGAAGAGAGTCATGCCACCCCGCTTGTCGCCGACCGTGCGCCAGCAGCGCCTGGGGATCGAGCTGCGCAAGATGCGCGAGCGCGTGGGCGTGACGCCCAAGAGCCTGGCCGCCACGATCGGCACCGACCTGCCGAAGATCTCCCAGATGGAGAACGGGAAGTCGGGCATCAGCGCCGAGCGGCTCCGGATCTGGGCGCGCACCTGCGGCTGCCCCGACGGCCCCTACCTCGACGCGCTGCTCGCGATGACGCAGGACCGCCGGAAGTACTGGTGGGACGGCTACCGCGGCCGGATGCCCAGCGGGATCATCGACATCGCGGAGATGGAGCACCACGCGGCCTCGCTGTCGATCCTCAACAGCACCTTCATCCCCGGGCTGTTGCAGACCCCGGCCTACGCCGCCGCGGTGTTCGAGCGGCTCCCCGCGCAGCACCGGCAGGAGGCCGAGGTCCGGATGGCATTCCGGATCCGGCGCCAGCAGATCTTCGTCGACGACCCGAAGCCGTACAGCGCGATCCTGCACGAATCCGCGCTGCGGATGCAGTTCGGCGGTCCGGAAGTGCTGCGCGAGCAGTTGCGGAGCCTGCTGGCGAATTCCGAGCGGCCGGGGGTGGAGATCCGGGTGATCCCGTTCAGCGTGCCCACCTACACGGGGTCCGGGGAGAGCCTGTATCTCGCCCGAGGTCCGGTCCCGGAGCTCGACACCGTCCAGATCGACCTCACGCACGGGCCGAAGTTCGTGCACTCGGAGGCGGAATTGGCCTCCTACCGCCGGATCAAGGAGAAGACCGCGGCGATCGCGCTCGGGACGGCCGAGTCCCGGGACTTCGTCCGGGCCTTACTGAAAGACTTCACATGAGTACGTGGCGCAAGGCGTCAGCCAGCGGTGAGAGCACCGACTGCGTGGAGGTCAGAGCCGCCGGCGGGCTGGTGGAGATCCGGGAGTCCGACCTGCCGGAGGTGGTGGTGCGGACGACGCCGCGCAAGTGGGCGGCGTTCGTCCGCGGGGTGAAGGCCGGGGAGTTCGACCGGTACGCGGACTTCAGCCGGCCGTGAAACCGGCCGCGAAAACGGCCGCGAAAACGGCCGTGAGCCCGGCCGTGAACCCGCCGGGACGGCGGTAGGCTTGGCAGCCCACAGTGGACCCCTGCGCCTGGCACAGCACTCCGGGTCGGGGTGCGCGTGCGGGAGAAATCGGAGCATCCGAGGATGGCTCGGCACCTGATCACCAGCGCCCTTCCGTACATCAACGGGATCAAGCACCTGGGCAACATGGTCGGGTCGATGCTCCCGGCGGACGTCTACTCCCGCTACCTGCGCCAGACCGGCCACGAGGTGCTGTACATCTGCGCCACCGACGAGCACGGCACGCCCGCCGAACTGGCCGCGCAGGAGGCCGGGCTGCCGGTCGCGGAGTTCTGCGCCCAGGCGCACGAGGCCCAGAAGGCGGTGTACGACGGCTTCGGGCTGTCCTTCGACCACTTCGGCCGCAGCTCCTCGCCGCAGAACCGGGAGATCACCCAGGAGATCGCCCGCGAGCTGCAGCGCAACGGCTTCATCGAGGAGCGCTCGATCCGCCAGGTGTACTCCAACGCCGACGGCCGCTTCCTGCCGGACCGCTACATCGTCGGCACCTGCCCGCACTGCGGCTACGACAAGGCGCGCGGCGACCAGTGCGAGAACTGCACCCGGGTGCTGGACCCGACCGACCTGCTGGAGCCGCGCTCGGCGATCAGCGGCAGCGCCGACCTGGAGGTCCGGGAGACCCGGCACCTGTTCCTGCTCCAGTCGAAGCTGACCGAGGAGGTCGAGCGCTGGATCGCCGACCACGGCGACGACTGGCCGGTGCTGGCCTCCTCGATCGCCCGCAAGTGGCTGACCGAGGGCCTGCAGGACCGCTCGATCACCCGTGACCTGGAGTGGGGCGTCCCGGTGCCGGCCGACGTGTGGCCCGAACTGGCCGCCGAGGGCAAGGTGTTCTACGTCTGGTTCGACGCCCCGATCGAGTACATCGGCGCCACCAAGGAGTGGGCGGACGCGGCCCCGGCCGAGCGGCGGGACTGGAAGTCCTGGTGGTACGAGGCCGACGAGAGCGTCCGCTACACCGAGTTCATGGCCAAGGACAACGTCCCGTTCCACACCGTGATGTTCCCGGCGACGATCCTCGGCTCGCGCCGCCCGTGGAAGAAGGTCGACTACGTCAAGGCCTTCAACTGGCTGACGTACTACGGCGGGAAGTTCTCCACCAGCCAGAAGCGCGGCATCTTCACGGACGTCGCGCTGGAGCTGCTGCCGGCCGACTACTGGCGCTACTTCCTGATGGCGCACGCCCCCGAGTCGGACGACTCCAGCTTCACCTGGGACCTCTTCGCCTCGGTGGTCAACAAGGACCTCGCCGACACCCTCGGCAACTTCGTCAACCGGGTGCTCTCCTTCAGCCGCAAGCGCTTCGGCGACGACGTCCCCGCCGGGGCCGCGGCCGGCGAGGCGGAGGCCCGGCTCGGCGAGCAGATCGCCGGGCTGCTGGCCGAGTACGAGGCCCAGCTGGACGCGCTGAACTTCCGCAAGGCGGCGCAGGCGCTGCGCGCGCTGTGGAGCGCGGGCAACGCGTACCTGGACGAGAAGGCGCCCTGGCAGCAGGTGAAGACCGACCCGGAGGCGGCGGCGCTGACCCTGCGCACGGCGATGAACCTGATCCACCTGTACGCGGTGGTGTCCGAGCCGTTCATCCCGACCGCGGCGGCCGCGATGCGCCGCGCCTTCGTGCTGCCCTCGGACGAGCGCACCTGGATCACCGGGGACGAGGCCCGGTCGCTGGGCCTGGTGCCGGCCGGGACGCCGTTCACCGTGCCGCCGGTGCTGTTCGCGAAGATCACGGACGAGGACCTGGCGGCCTGGACGGCCCGCTTCGGCGGCGCCGAGGGCTGATCCGGGCGACGGAACGCCCCGAGGGCCCCGACCGTGGCGAACGGTCGGGGCCCTCGTCGGTGGTGCCGGGCCCGTGGGGGCGGGCCCTCGGTTCGGCCCGACGGCGCGAGCCGGTGACACGGGTCGGTGACACGGGTCGGTGACACGAGTCGGTGACACGGGTCGGCGGCGCGAGCCGGTGGGGGCGGGCCGGTGGTCGTGACTACCAGCGGGTGGTCTCCGCGAAGAAGCCGGGGATCTCGGTCGCCTTGCCGGCGGCCACCGCCTCGTCGTGCACCAGCGCGCCGACCGCCAGGTCGAGCACGCCGAGGCCGAACGGCGAGAAGACCACCGGGCGGTCGGTGCCGACGGCGACCTCGCCCTCGATCACCTGGGCGAGCGTGCCGGTGACGAACTCCCGGTTGCCGTAGAGCTGTTCGGCCAGGTGCGGCGAGGTGTTCGCCTTCATGCAGTGCTCCACGTCGTCGAGCACGTTGTACGCGCCGCCGATGATCTCCGGGGCGAGGTCGCGCAGCGAGATGTTGAGCACCAGCTGACCGGGGGCGAAGGTCCCCGGGTCGAGGATGTACGGCTCGCCCGCGGTGGTGGCCAGCACCACCACGTCGGCGCCCTTGAGCGCCTCGCCGAGGTCCTCGACCACGCGCGCCGGGTAGCCGAGTTCGGCGTCGGCGTGGTCGACCAGCGCCTGGGCGTACTTCGCCTCGCGGTCGTGCACCACCAGCTCGTCGATCGCCCACTCCTGGGCGCCGAAGAACTCCAGGATGTTGCGGGCGATGATGCCGGCGCCGACCACCGCGAGCCGGCCCGCCGTACGGCCGCCGCTGAGCACCTCGGCGGCGAGCACCGCGGAGGCCGCGGTGCGGGCCGCGCTGATCTGCGAGGCCTCCAGGACGGCGAACGGGTAGCCGGTCTCGTAGTCGTTCAGCAGCAGGGCGGCCGAGGCGCGCGGGAAGCCCCGCTCGATGTTGGCCGGGAAGCTGCTGATCCACTTGATGCCGGCCAGGCCCACGCCGCCGCCGAGGTAGGCCGGCAGGGCGATGATCCGGGCGTCCGGCTTGGCCGGGAACCGCAGGAAGTAGCTGTCGGGGTTGACCGACTCGCCTGCGCCGTGGGTCAGGTAGGTCTCCCGGACCTCCTGGACGATGCGCTGACGGGCTCCCGCGATGACCTCGCGGGCGGTGGTGCCGTCGATGACTCTGAACTCGAACACGGTGGTGGCTCCAGTCGAGGCCGCCCTGCGCGGGCGGGAAGGGGAATGTGCGGGCGAGGTGATCAGCCGACGTAGGCGGTGCCGGCCGGCTCGTGGTGGCCGCCGGCCGCGTGCGCGCCACCGGCGTGGGCCCGGGTGCCGCGGCCGCCGCCCAGCCAGCGCGGCAGGTACCAGTTGCGGTCGCCGAGCAGGGCCATCACCGCGGGCAGCAGCACCGCGCGGACCAGGGTGGCGTCCAGCAGGACCGCGACCGCCAGGCCGATGCCGAGCTGCTTGAAGTCCTGCATGCCCAGGGTGCCGAAGACCGCGAACACCGCGACCATGATCAGACCGGCGCTGGTGACCACCCCGGCGGTGTTGCGGATGCCGAGGCCGACCGCCTCCCGGCTGGGCTTGCCCTCCAGATACGCCTCGCGGATCCGGGAGACCACGAACACGTGGTAGTCCATCGAGAGGCCGAAGAGCACCACGAAGACGAACAGCGGCATCCAGGACTCGATCGCGCCCGGTGCCTTGGTGCCGACGATCGAGGCGCCCCAGCCGTGCACGAACACCGCGGTCATCACGCCGTAGGCGGCCGCCACCGAGAGCAGGTTGAGCAGGATCGAGGTGATCGAGATGGTCAGCGAGCGGAAGGAGAACAGCATCAGCAGGAAGGTGACGCCCATGACGAAGGCGAACACCGGGACGATGCTGCGGTGCAGCTGGTCGTTGTAGTCGACCGAGAAGGCGAGGTCACCGGCGACCAGCGCGGTGGTGCCCGGGACGGTCTTCAGCGTCTGCGGCACCAGCTGCCCGCGCAGCGCCGCCAGAGCCGCCTTGGAGGTGGCGTCGGTGCCGTTGCCGGCCAGCGGAACGTTGATCTCCGCGATGTTCTTGTCCTTCCAGTACCGCACGTCGATCTGGTTGCCGGTCTTGCCGGAAGCCAGTGCGGCCCGCTTGAAGTCCTCGATGCTCTTGGCGACCTGCGGCGAGTCGATGTTGTCGGCCTTGACCACCACGGTGGCGGGCGAGGGCGAGCCGGGGAACTCGCGGTCGATCCGCTGCGAGACCGAGACCAGCGGGTTGTCCGAGGGCAGCAGCTTGTCCATGCCGAGCTTCTCGGTCTTCATGCCGAGCGCCGGAACGGCGAGCACCACGAGCACCGCGGCGGACAGCACGGCGAAGATGCCGGGACGGGCGAGCACGGCGCGCAGCAGCGCGTTGGCGGGCTTGACGCTGGCCGCGGCGGCCTGGCGGCGCTTGCTGATCCACGGGATCCGGCCGGACGCGACCTTGTCGCCGAGCATCGACATCAGGGCCGGGAGCACGGTCATCGAGCCGACCACCGCGACCGCGACGACCTCGATGGTGGCCATCGCGAAGCCCTCGAAGACGGTCAGACCGGAGAGGAACATGCCGGCCATCGCGACCATGACGGTGAAGCCGGAGACCATCACCGAGTGGCCCGAGGTGTGGGCGGCGATCCGCAGCGCGGTCGCCTTGTCCCGGCCGAGCGCCCGCTCCTCGCGCTCACGGCGCAGGTAGAACAGGCAGTAGTCGACGCCGACGGCCAGACCCATCAGGAACATCACCGAGTTGGTCATGGCGTCCACCGGCACCAGCTGGCTGCTCAGCGAGAGCAGACCGAGCGCGCCGATGCAGGCGGTGACCGCCAGGGCGACCGGCAGAACGGCCGCCACGAAGGCACCGAAGACCACCAGCAGGATGCCCAACGCGACCGGCAGGGCGGTCAGTTCGGCGCGGGTGAAGTCGTCGCCGAGGCTGTCGTTGATGCCCTTGAGGGCGGTCGCGCCGCCGAACTCGCCGATGGTCACCTGGGGGTGGGCCTTGGCGGTGTCGTTCACCGCGGTGATCACCGGGTCGATCCGGTCGGCAGCGGTGTCCGGGTCACCGGTGACGGCGAACATGATCAGCGCGGAGTGCTTGTCGGCCGAGAAGGCCTGGGTGGCGTACGGGTCGCGCAGGTTCTCCGCGAGACCGGTCTTGTTGACCGCGTCGGAGGTGGCCTGGACGGCGCCGCGGAACTCGGGGGAATCCGCGGTCAAACCGTCGCTGTGAATCAGGATCAGCTCGTTGACCGGGTCGCTGATCCCGGCGTCCTTGAGCACCTGGGCGGCGCGGCCGGAATCCCCGGTCCCGTAGTCGGCCTGGGTCAGGCTCTTCTGGCCGACCATGCCACCGAGCACGGTGACCAGGACGACCAGGACGACCCAGCCGATGACGGCGGTCTTGCGGTGGTGGGCACTCCACTCGCCCAGCCTGGCCGCGAAGTTGCTTTGACGTGCCATTACCTCTCCTGCGATAGGCGGCATGATCAAGCCGCAGTGGCGACAGTCGGGTTCGGATGTGTCCTCACCGGCATGAGGGGGACCGGAGGAATACCCTCGACCGTAGGCCCTCCCGAACCACTGCGGGCCCTCCGGGAGTTGCAACATCCTGCGGTGGCAAACTGCTGCCAGCCGAGCCCGGCCGAAGCCCCTTACCGCGTCCGTTTCCCCGGTGCTACCGTCGGTTCCCGTTGAGGGACAACCATTCGAGCGGGCCACATTCGGGTGAAGCCGGGCCGAAGACGCGGGAACGCCCACCGGCCGCGAACGATTCCACCGAATTCCCGGATTCCACGTCGGAATGCGTTCCGGCGTCTGCTTTCCGAACGATCCACCTACCTCCGTGAAAGGGGGAATGAATGATGGACACCGCCATTCGGGCGACCGGTCTCGGCAAGAGATACGGGGAGCACCACGCGCTGAGAGGCGTGGACCTGGAGGTGACGGCCGGAACCGTGCTCGGTCTGCTCGGGCCCAACGGGGCCGGCAAGACCACCACCGTCCGGCTGCTGGCGACACTGCTGGAGCCTGACCAGGGACGCGCCGAGGTGGCCGGTTTCGACGTGGTCCGCCAGCAGCGCCAGGTGCGCCGCCGGATCGGCCTGGCCGGCCAGTACGCCGCCGTGGACGGGCTGCTCACCGGCCGCGAGAACCTCGAACTCCTCGGTCGGCTCCTGCACCTGGGCCGCAAGGGCGCCCGCGAGCGGGCGGCCGAGCTGCTCGCCCGGTTCGAGCTGGAGGGCGCCGCCGAGAAGCCCGCCCAGACCTACTCCGGCGGCATGCGCCGCCGGCTGGATCTGGCCGCCGCGCTGATCGGACGGCCCGAGGTGCTGTTCCTGGACGAGCCGACCACCGGGCTGGACCCGGCGAGCCGGCTGGTGCTCTGGGAGATGGTCCGCGAGCAGGTCGCCCAGGGCGTGACCGTGCTGCTCACCACCCAGTACCTGGAGGAGGCCGACTTCCTGGCCGACCGGATCCTGGTGATCGACACCGGCCAGGTGATCGCCGAGGGCACCCCCGACGAGCTCAAGCGCAAGGTCGGCGAGGAGTGGCTGGAAGTGGGCGTCGCCACCGACGCCGCCCTGCCGCAGGCCCTGGCCGTGCTCGCCCCGGTGGCCGCCGCCCAGCCCGAGGTGGACCGCACCGGGCGCCGGATCACCGTCCAGCTGGCCGACGGCATCGGCACGATCGCCGCGGCGGCGGTCGCGCTGGAGTCGGCGGGCGTGCCGGTGACCGACTTCGCGCTGCGCCGCCCGTCGCTGGACGACGTGTTCTTCCACCTGACCGGGCGCGGCACCCAGGTGGGCCGGGCCCCGGAGGAGGGCGCCCAGCGGCTCGAACCGGGCGCGGAGGGCTCGAAGGGCTCGAAGGGCTCGAAGGGCGAGGCCGGGCAGACCGGGAAGGCCGAGCGGGATCCGGTGGCCGCCGCCACCGCACGGACGGGAGACGAGCAGTGAGTGACATCGGCGCCTCGGCCGGCCTCGGCACGGCCATCGGCGACACCGCCGCGCTGATCGGCCGCCACCTGCGGCACCTGCGCCGCACTCCCGAGAAGATCATCGCGATCACCCTGACCCCGGTGACCATGGTGATCGTGCTGGGCTACCTGTTCGCCAGTGTGGTGACCGTGGCCGGCTCCGGGGAGTACCACGACTACGTGATGGCCGGGGTGTTCGCCCAGGTCGGCCTGACCTGCGTCGGCGTGGCCGCGCTGGGCGTGGCCACCGACCTGCGCACCGGCCTGATCGACCGCTTCCGCTCGCTGCCGATGGGCCGCTCCGCCGTGCTGGTCAGCCACACCGCGGCCGACCTGCTGACCGCCGCGGCCGCCACCTTCGCGGTCACCCTGGCCGGCCTCGGCGTCGGCTGGCGGATCCACAAGGACGCCGGCTCCGCGGCGCTGGGCTTCGTGCTGGTGCTGGCCTTCGCCTACGCGATGCTCTGGCTGGGCGCGCTGGTCGGCATGCTGATGCGCAACGCCGAGGCGATCAACGGAATTTCGGCGCTCTTCCTGGTCGTGCTGTCGTTCCTGTCCAACTCGTTCATGCCGCTGTCCGGGCTGCCCGCCTGGCTGCGCGCGGTGGCCGAGTGGAACCCGGTGAGCCTGGTGGCCGCGGCCTGCCGCGAGCTGTGGGGCAACGCCCCGACGGTGGTCGGTTCCAGCCTGCCGGACCGGCACCCGGTGCTGCTCTCGATGATCGTGGTGGCGGCCCTGCTCGCGGTGCTGATCCCGGTGAACCTGCGGGTCTACCGCACCGCGGTGACGCGTTGATGATGCACGGGGCAGGCCGGTTCGGGCGAGGCGGTAGGTGTCCCGCCCGGACCGGCCGTTCGCGTGGGCGCGTGGGCTCAGGAGCCGGACAGGCCCTGGCCCTCGCGCTCCGGCGCGCCGCCCTGCAGCAGACCGCGCTCGCCGGCGATCACCCCGGCCTGGAAGCGGCTCCGGCCGCCGAGCCAGGCCATCAGCTCCGCGGTGATCCGGCGCGAGGTGCGCACCGAGACGCCGAGCTTGCGGGCCACCACCTCGTCGGTGTGGCCCTGCGCGAGCAGGCTGAGCACCGCCATCGTCTGCGGGTTGAGGCCCTCGGCCCCCTTGGCCGGGGTCTTCCCGTACGGGGCGGCGTTCTCCCAGACGTACTCGAACAGCGCGCAGAGCGCCGAGACCAGTCCGGGACCGGACAGCACCAGAGCCCCCACGCTGGTGTCGTCCGGATCGGTCGGGACGACCGCCACCGTGCGGTCGAAGATCACCAGGCGCATCGGGAGCGCGGGAGCGACCCGTACCCGGGCGCCCTTCTCCGTGAGCCAGTCCAGGTGGGCGATGGTGCCGCCGTCGTTGGCCGCGCTCTCCAGGTAGATGCTGCGCATCTGCACGCCGCGGTCGAAGACCGCCTGGTCGGCTGCCTGGCTCGCCTTCCGGGCGGCCTGGGACTGCCCGCCGCCGGTCGCGAAGCCCATGATCTCGCTGGTGCAGGAGTGCGAGAGCTCCTCCAGTCTCAGCCGGATCTGGTCGACGCCCTCCAGCTGTTCGACGCCCAGGCCCCGTTCGCCCTTGCGGCTCTCGGCGTACTGGGCGACGAGCTTGGCGGCCTCCAGCCGGCTCTGCGCGATCTGGCGCTGCCGCTCGGCGAGTTCGGCCTCCTGCCGGCCGATCAGCATCGCCAGACTGACCTCCGGGTTCACCAGGAGGAGGTGTCCGGGCTCCAGCTCGGAGTGCCTGATCAGGGTGAGCCGGGCGAGCCCGTCCAGGGCGTCCCGAACGCGTTGTTCCGGCCAGTTGAGATCCTGCGCGACCCCCGCGATTCCGAGCTCCGGCCGGGCCAGTACCGTCCGGTACACGGCCTCGGCGTCGGGATCCAGTCCTAACACTGATAGCACCGCCTGCCCCCCGATATTTCGAACCTGATGAAAGCGCCACGTCATTGCCGGATCTCGGGGCATGCTACGACACCAGCCCCGGAGCCACCCGAGGTTTCAGGCCAGGGCCCTTTCCTGCGGGCTTCGAGCGGGTCCACCCACGAGAGGATTTGACATGTATATCACTGTCGGACGTCTGGTTCGGGGTATGGTCGGGCCGGAACAGGTCACGCCCGACAAACTCGTCGAACTGCTCCGGAAGGCCGCCCTTCCGGGCGAGGGACTTGAGCACGTGTACGTCGAGATCGATCCCCTCGGCGCCGATCTCGTCTTCTTTCTCGGGCCACCGAAATCCGGAGACCTGGATTCCGCCGCGCGGCGAATCACCAGCCGCTGCCTACGGGATGCGCCTGAACTGCGCGGATGGCGGCTGGTGGCCCAATTCAGCGACGACCGTTTGCCGCTGCTTGAGGAGTGACGCCGGGAGTCGGGACTGTGCAGGGTGCTGCCATAGCAGGACCCTGACAGCGGTGAACCATGGCACGGAACGTGTGTGCGAGACAGACTTGGTCATGCCGAAGGGGGCCGGAACCCCCTTCCCGCAGGATTAGAGAGCCGGGCTCGCCCAGCCATTCAGCGCAGGGTTCGAACCCGGGGGGAGCACTCATCCGTTTCAGCTGTTTCGCCGCCGCTTATTCCGCGGCCCGCGACGTCTTTGCCACCGGGGGTTCACCATGAGCAGCATCACCGTTTTCGCCGGCCGCGCCGCCGTCCTCCTCGGCCTGCTGGCCGCCGGCGTCACCCTCAGCGCGCCGGCCGCCGGCGCCGCCACCACCGCCGCCCTGGCCGGCGCCCACACCGCCACCGTGCACGGCGACGACATCATCTGGGACTGACGTCCCGTCACTCGACGCGAAGGGGGACGGGCCGATGCCCATCATCAGAACACCGCAGGAGTTCAACGAGGACGAACTCTTCGTCGACCTGCGGGCGATGTTCGACTACCCGCTGTACCTCAAGTGCGAGGGCTTCAACTTCGCCGGATCCGTCAAGCTCAAAGCCGCCCTGAGCATGGTCGACGCCGCCGAGCGCGACGGGCGGCTCAACCGCGACTCCATCCTGGTGGAGTCCTCCTCGGGCAACCTCGGGATGGCGCTCAGCATGATCGCCTCCGTCCGGGGCTACCAGTTCATCTGCGTTGTCGACCCACGTACCAATCTGTCCACCCGTCAGCTCATCGAAACCCTCGGCGGTCAGGTTCACATGATCACCGAGCCGTCGCCGGAAACCGGGTTCCTGGGCGCCCGGTTGGACTACGTCCGGGAACTGTGCGCGTCCTCGCCGCGGTACGTGTGGCTCAACCAGCACGCCAACCCGGACAACTGGCGGGCCCACTACCGCACCACCGGCCCCTCGATCCACCGGCAGTTCCCGAACCTGGACGTGCTGTTCGTCGGAGCCGGGACCACCGGAACGCTGATGGGCTGCGCCCGTTACTTCAAGGAGCACCGGCCGGACACCCGGATCGTCGCGGTGGACAGCGTCGGCTCCGTCACCTTCGGCGGCGAGCCCGGCCCGCGGATGATCCCCGGCCTGGGCGCCGGCGTCCGGCCGGCCCTGCTGGACGAGGACTTCGTCGACGACGTGGTGCACGTACCCGAGGTCGACACCGTCCGGACCTGTCACCGGCTCGCCCGCGGCGGCTTCCTGTTCGGCGGCTCCACCGGCACGGTGGTCAGCGGCGCCGCGGCCTGGCTGGCGAAGCACCGCGGCGGCAAGGACGTCGTCGCCGTCGCCGTCTCGCCCGACCTGGGCGACCGCTACCTCGACACCATTTATCAGAGCGCCTGGGTGCGCGACATCTACGGAGCCGACGCGCTGGACGCGGTCGAGCGCCTCACGCCACCCAACGCCATTGTCACGGGGGTAAGATGACGATGCGTCAAGACGCGCGTCCGTTGGAAACACCGCGTCCCGAAGAACTGCCGCTGTCCGCCGCCCAGCGCGAGATGTGGTTCGCCCAGCAGCTCGACCCGGGCAACCCGGTGTTCACCATGGCGGACTGCCTGGAGCTGACCGGCCCGCTGGACGGCGAGCGGCTGCGGGCCGCCTGGCAGCGCGTGCAGAACCGCACCGAGGCACTGCGGGTGCGCTTCGTCGAGCGCGACGGGCAGCCGGTGCAGCTCGTCGAGCCGCCCCACGAGCGCCCCCTCCCGGTGCTCGACCTGACCGGCGAGCCGGACCCGCTCGCCGCCGCCGAGGCGTTCCTGGACGCCGACCGGCGGCTGCCGTCCTCGCTCGGCCCCGACGCCTTCGCCGCCACCCTGCTGCTGATCGGCCCCGAACTGGCCTGGCTGCACGTGAAGGCCAACCACATCCTGGTGGACGGCTTCAGCAGGTCCCTGGTCTACGCGCGTCTCGCCGCCGAGTACGACCTGCCCGACGCCGAGCCGGCCGCCGACCCGACCCTGGCCGAGCTGCTCGCCGAGGAGGGCGAGTACCTCGCCTCCCCCGCCCACCAGCGCGACCGCGCCTACTGGGCCGAGCAGTTGGCCGACGGCATCGAGCCCACCGTGCTCTCCGCCCACCTCGGCGCGCCCGCCCGCAGCACCCTGCGCAGCACCGGCCTGATCCCGGCCGGCACCGTCACCAGGCTGCAGGACGCCGCCTGGGCCGAGCGGGTCACCTGGCAGACCCTGCTGATCGGCGCCACCGCCGGCTGCCTGGCCCAGCTGGCCGGCACCGACCGGGTCGTGCTGACCCTCCCGGTCGCCGCCCGGACCACCCCGCTGGCGCAGTCCGTCCCCGGCATGCGCGCCAACTTCCTGCCGCTGCCGGTCGCCACCCACCCCGCGCTCGGTCGCGGCGGCCTGCTCACCCAGGTCGCGGCCACCCTGCGCGGCACGCTGCGCCACCAGCGCCACCGCCACGACGAGATCCGCCGCGAGCTCGGACTGACCGGCGACGCCGGCCGCACCTTCGGCCCGACCGTCAACGTGCTGCAGACCGGCGGCGAGTTCGCCCTCGGCGAGTGCCGCGCCCGGGTCCGCAACCTGTCCACCGGCCCCGTCCCGGACCTGCAGATCCTGTTCCTGGACAGCGGCGAGGAGGGCTGCGAGCTGCGGATCGACGGCGACGCCGACCGCTACCCCCAGGAGCGCCTGGACCTCTTCCGCGACGCCCTGCTCGGCTACCTGGCCGAGTTCGCCACCGTCTCCACCGAGCTGCCGGTCGGCCGGATCGCCGCCCTGCCGGCGGCCGAGCGCGAGCGCGTCCTGGCCGAGGGGAACGGCTACGGACAGCAGCCCGAGGTCTTCACCGACGTGCTGCCCCGGATCCGCGAACTCGCCCTGGCCCGGCCCGGTGCGACCGCCGTCCAGGACGACGCCGGCCGGCTCGACTACGCCGAACTGGTCGCCCGGGCCAGCGCCCTGTCCCGCCGGCTGGTCGCCGCGGGCGCCGGGCCGGACCGGCTGGTGGCCGTCGCCGCCGCCCCCGGCACCGGCTTCGTGACCGCCGTCCTCGGCGTGCTCGGCGCGGGCGCGGCCTGGCTGCCGCTGGACGTCCAGGCCCCGGCCGCGCGCGGCGCGGCGCTGGTCGAGGCGGCGGGCGCCGCCGTCCTGCTGCACGGCGAGGACCAGCGGCCGTACGTCGACGCCCTGCTCGACGCGCTGCCCGGGGAAGGACCCGGGCCGGTCCCGTCCGTCCTGGTGCTCGACAACGCCCGCGACGAGGAACTGCTGCCGACCGCCGGCGGCCCCGCCGAGCTGGCCTACGTCATCTACACCTCGGGCTCCACCGGCCGCCCCAAGGGCGCCATGGTGCACCGCGACGGCATGGTCAACCACCTGCTCGCCAAGCACGCCGACCTGGAGCTGTCCGAGGCCGACACCGTGGTGCACAACGCCCCGGTGACCTTCGACATCTCGGTCTGGCAGATGCTGAGCCCGCTGGTCGCGGGCGGGCGGCTGCGGGTGGTCTCCCGCGAGCTCGCCGCCGACCCGGGCGCGCTGTTCGCGCTCGCCGACGCCGAGGGCGTCACCGTGCTGGAGGTCGTCCCCTCGCTGCTGCGCGCCGCCCTGGACTCCTGGGAGTCCGGCGCGCCGATGCCCCCGCTGTCCGGGCTGCGCAAGCTGGTGGTCACCGGCGAGGCGATGCCCGCCGACCTGGCCCGGCGCTGGTTCGCGCTGCGCCCCGGCATCCCGCTGGTCAACGCCTTCGGGCCGACCGAGTGCTCGGACGACGTCACCCACGCCCTGATCGGCTCCCCGGCGGAGCTGGACTCGGTGCGCGCCCCGATCGGCCGCCCGGTCCGCGACACCCGGCTCTACGTCCTCGGCGACTCGCTGCAGCCCGTCCCGATCGGCCGGCCCGGCGAGCTGTACGTCGGCGGGCGCGGCGTCGGCCGCGGCTACCTGAACGACCCCCGGCGCACCGCCGGGGCCTTCGTCGCCGACCCCTTCAGCCCGCTGCCGGGCGCCCGGATGTACCGCACCGGCGACCGGGTGGTGCACCGGGCGGACGGCCAGCTGGAGTTCCTGGAGCGGGTCGACCACCAGGTCAAGATCCGCGGCCACCGGATCGAACCCGGCGAGGTCGAGGCCGCGCTGCGCGCCGTTCCCGGCGTGGCCGACGCGGTGGTCACCGTCGCCCGGGACCCGTCCGGCGGCGCCCGGCTGGTCGCCCACCTCGCCGGTGACGCCGACCCGGCCGCCGTCCGCGCCGAACTGGCCCGGACGCTGCCCGACTACATGGTCCCGGCCGTCCTGGTGCCGATGGCGGCGCTGCCGCTGACCCCCAACGGCAAGGTGGACCGCAAGGCCCTTCCGGTGCCGGACTTCGGCGCGCTGCGCCGCGAGCGGCGGGCCCCGGCCACCGAGCGCGAGGCGCTGCTGTGCGCGCTGTTCGCCGAGGTGCTGGAGCTGGACGAGGTCGGCGCCGACGAGGACTTCTTCGCGCTCGGCGGGCACTCGCTGCTGGCCGGCCGGGTGGTCACCGGGCTGCGTGCCCGGCTCGGCGTCGAGCTGCCGATCCGCACCCTGTTCGAGGCGCCCACCCCGTTCGCCCTGGCGCTCGCCCTGGACGGCGCCGAGCCGGCCCGGGAGGCGCTGGCGGCCGGTCCGCGGCCGGAGCGGATCCCGCTCTCCCCCGGGCAGCAACGGCTGTGGTTCCTCTCCCAGTTGGACGCCGCCGGCGCCACCTACCACCTCTCGCACGCGGTCCGGCTGACCGGCGCCCTGGAGCGGGCGGCGCTCGCCGCCGCGCTGGCCGACGTGGTCGCCCGGCACGAGAGCCTGCGCACGGTCTTCCCCGCCGAGGACGGACGCCCGCACCAGCGGGTGCTGCCGGTCGGCGAGGCCGGGCCGGAGCTGCCGGTCGTGCCGTTCGTCGGCCGCCCGGCCGAGGAGCTGGACGCCGAGCTGGCCGCCCGGGCCGGCACGCCCTTCGACCTGGCCGCCGAACCGCCGCTGCGCGCGGTGCTGTTCGAGACCGGCGCCGAGGAGCACGTGCTGCTCCTGGTGCAGCACCACATCGCGGCGGACGGCTGGTCGGTGCGCCCGCTGGTCGAGGACCTCCAGGCCGCCTACCGCGCCCGGCTGGCCGGCGGCGCCCCGGACTGGGCCGAACTGCCCGTCCAGTACGCCGACTACACCCTCTGGCAGCGCCGACTGCTCGGCGACCAGGACGACCCCGGGTCGCTGATGTCCCGGCAACTGGACTACTGGGCCAGCCAGTTGGCGGACCTGCCGGAGGAACTGGCGCTGCCCGTCGACTTCCCGCGCCCGGCGGTGCCCAGCTACCGGGGCGCCACCGTGCCGCTGCGGCTGGACGCCCGGACGCACCGCGCCCTGACCGCGCTGGCCCGGGAGTCCGGCGCCAGCCCGTTCATGGTGGTGCAGGCGGCGCTGGCCGTGCTGCTCGGCAAGCTCGGCGCCGGTACGGACATCCCGCTCGGCACCCCGGTCGCCGGGCGCACCGCCCAGGCCCTGGACAGCCTGGTCGGCTTCTTCGTCAACACCCTGGTGCTGCGCACCGACCTCTCCGGCGACCCGTCCTTCCGCACCCTGGTCGGCCGGGCCCGGGAGACCGTCCTGGCCGCCCTGGCCCACCAGGACGTGCCGTTCGAGAAGCTGGTCGACCGGCTCGGCGCCGGCCGTTCGCTGGCCCGCCAGCCGCTCTTCCAGGTGATGCTGGCCTTCCAGAACAACGCCGGGGCCCGCCCCGAGCTGCCCGGCCTGACCGCCGAGGTCAGCCCGGTCGGCACCGGGACGGCCAAGTTCGACCTGGCCTTCGAACTCGTCGAGCAGTACGACGGTTCGGGCGAGCCGGACGGCCTCACCGGCACCCTGGAGTACAGCACCGACCTGTTCACCGAACGGACCGCCCGCGGCCTGGCGGACCGGCTGGCCCACCTGATCGGCCTGCTCACCGGCCTGCCCGACCGGCCGCTCAGCGGGCTCGACGCCCTGCTGCCCGAGGAGCGCGAGCTGCTGCTCGGCTCCTGGAGCGGGGCCGCGACGCCGACCACCGTCGGTGCCGTCCAGCTGCCCGCGCTGTTCCAGGCCCAGGCGCACCGCGCGCCCGAGCGGCCCGCGCTGCGCTGGTTCGAGGACGGCGCGGTGCGCGCCGAGGTCGGCTACGGCGAGCTGAACGAGCGCGCCAACCGGCTCGCCCACCACCTGATCGCCCTGGGCGCGGGCCCCGGACGGATCGTCGCCCTGGCGCTGCCGCGCACGGTCGACGCGGTCGTCGCGGTGCTCGCGGTCCTCAAGACGGGCGCGGCCTACCTGCCCGTCGACCCGGCGTACCCGCGCGAGCGGATCGCCTACCTGCTGGAGGACTCCGGTCCGCTGGCGGTGCTCAGCCACGGCTCGGTGGCCGGACGGCTGCCGGAGCAGGCGACCGCGCCGGTGCTGCTGCTGGACGACCCGGCGACCACCGCCACGATCGCCGACGCCCCCGCGCACGACCCGGACGACGCCGAGCGGACCACCCCGCTGGGCCCGGACCACCCGGCGTACGTGATCTACACCTCGGGCTCCACCGGCCGCCCCAAGGGCGTGCTGGTGCCGCACCGGGCGGTGGCGGCGCTGGCCGCCGAGCACGACCGCTTCGGCGTCGGCGAGGGCACCCGGCTGCTCCAGTTCGCCTCGTTCAGCTTCGACGCCGCCGCCTGGGAACTGCTCACCGCCCTGCTCAACGGCGCCGTCCTGGTGCTGGCCGCGGAGGCCGACCGGGCGCCCGGCGAGCCGCTCGCCCAGCTGGTCGCCGAGGCCGGCATCGAGGTGGTCTGCCTGCCGCCGACGGTGCTCGCCGCCTGGCCGGTCGGGCTGCCGATGCCCGAGGGGCTGACCCTCATCACGGCCGGCGAGGCCTGCCCGCCCGAGCTGGTGGAGCGCTGGTCCGCGGGCCGTCGGATGCTCAACGCGTACGGCCCGACCGAGACCACGGTCTGCGCCACCGTCAGCGAGCCGCTGGCCGGAGCGGTCAAGCCGCCGATCGGCCGGCCGCTGGCCGGTGCCCGGGTGTACGTGCTGGACGAGGCGCTGCGGCCCACGCCGCCCGGCGTGATCGGCGAGCTGTACGTGGCCGGCGCCGGGGTGGCCCTGGGCTACCTGCACCGGCCGGAGCTCACCGCCCAGCGCTTCACCGCCGACCCGTACGGCGCCGAGGACGACCGGATGTACCGCACCGGCGACCTGGTGCGCTGGACGGCCGACGGCCAGCTGGACTACGTGGGCCGGGTCGACGAGCAGGTCAAACTGCGCGGCTTCCGGATCGAGCTCGGCGAGATCGAGACCGCACTGCTCGCCCGGCCCGGCGTGGAGCAGGCCGCCGCGGTGGTCCGCGAGGACCGCCCCGGCGACAAGCGGCTGGTCGCCTACGTGACCCCGGCCGACCTGCCGGTCGGCGAGCTGCGGGCGGCGCTCGCGGCGGAGCTGCCCGACTACCTGGTGCCCTCCGCGTTCGTCCCGCTGGAGACCCTGCCGCTGACCGGCAACGGCAAGCTGGACCGCCGGGCGCTGCCCGCGCCCGACTACGCCGCCGCCTCCACCGGCCGGGCCCCGGCCGACGCCCGGGAGGCCGCGTTCTGCGCGGTCTTCGCCGAGGTGCTCGGACTGCCCGAGGTCGGCGCCGACGACGGGTTCTTCGACCTGGGCGGCGACAGCATCGTCTCCATCCAGCTGGTCAGCCGGGCCCGCGCGGCCGGGCTGGTGGTCACCGCGCAGGACGTCTTCACCCACCGGACCCCGGCGGCGCTGGCCGTGGTGGCCCGCGACGGCGAGGACGAGGGGGGCGTCGCCACGGTCGGCACCGAGGACGGCGTCGGCCCGATGGGACAGCTGCCGATCGGGCACTGGCTGCGCGAACTCGGCGGCCCGGTGGACGGCTTCCACCAGGCCGTCCTGGTCCGCACCCCGGCCGACGCCACCCGGGAGTCGCTCACCGCGGCCCTCCAGGCGCTGCTGGACCACCACGACGGGCTGCGGATGCGGCTGCTGCCGGACTGGTCGCTGCTGGTCACCGAGCCCGGCACGGTCGACGCCGCGGCGCTGCTGCGGACCCTCGACGGCCCGGCCGCCGACTGGCCCGCCGAAGCGGTCGCCGCCCGGCAGCGGCTGGCGCCCGGTGAGGGTGTCATGGTCCAGGCGTTGTGGCACCCCGTCGGCGGCGAGCTGCTGCTCACCCTGCACCACCTGGTGGTGGACGGGGTGTCCTGGCGGGTGCTGCTGCCCGACCTGGCCGCGGCGCACGCGTCCGTCGTGGCGGGCGAGCCGGTGCGGCTGCAGCCGGTCGGCACCTCGCTGCGGCACTGGTCCGGGCTGCTGGAGCGGACCGCGGACACGCCCGAGCTGCAGGCCCAACTCGACTGGTGGCGCACCGAGTCGGCCGGCGACGAGGCCCCGCTGGGCCACCGGCCCGCCGACCCGGCGGTGGACACCTTCGCCACCGCCCGTACGCTGCACCGCACCCTGGACGGCGACACCACGGCGGCGCTGCTCACCGAGGTCACCGGGGCGTTCCACGCCGAGGTGAACGACGTGCTGCTGACCGCCCTGGCCCTCGCCGTCGCGGACTGGCGGCGGCGCACCGGACGGCCGCAGGGGCCGGTGCCGGTCGAGCTGGAGGGCCACGGGCGCGAGGAGTTCGCCCCCGGCGTGGACCTGTCCCGCACGGTCGGCTGGTTCACCACCGCCTACCCGCTGCGGCTGCACCCGGGCCCGGTCGACCTGGCCGAGGCGCTGGCCGGCGGCCCGGCCGCCGGACACAGCCTCAAGCTGGTCAAGGAGCACCTGCGGATGGTGCCGGGGCACGGGCTCGGCTGGGGCCAACTGCGGTACCTGGCCGGGGCGGAGGCGCTGTCCGGGACGGCCCGGCCGCAGCTCGGTTTCAACTACCTGGGCCGGATGCCCGCGCCCACCGGCGAGGACTGGTCGCTGACCGAACAGTCCTCCGCCCTGGCCGCCGGGGCCGATCCGGAGATGCCGCTGCCGCACGTCCTGGACGTCAACGCGGTGACCGAGGACGGCCCGGACGGCCCGCGGCTCAGCGCCCGCTGGACCTGGGCCGGCCAGGCGCTGCCGCAGGCCGACGCCGAGGACCTGGCCGAGGGCTGGTTCCAGGCCCTGCGGGCCCTGGTGCGGCACACCCGGGAACCCGGCGCCGGCGGCTGGACGCCGTCCGACCTCGACCTGGTGGCACTCAGCCAGGACGAGATCGACGAATTCGAGGACGAGATGGACGACTGGGGGGACGAGCTGTGACCACGGCCTCGGCCGAGCCCCGCGCCGGGCGACGACCCGGACGGAGCTCCAATCTGAGCGACATCCTGCCGGTGGCACCGCTGCAGGAAGGGCTGATGTTCCATGCGCAGTACCACCGCGAGGAACTCGACGTCTACACCGTGCAGTTGGTGATGGACCTGGCCGGTGAGCTGGACCCGGCGCGGCTGCGCGCCGCGGGCACCGCCCTGCTGGAGCGCCACCCCAACCTGCGGGCGGCCTTCCGCTACCGCAAGAACGGCGACCCGGTGCAGGTCGTGCCGCGCGAGGTCCCGCTCGACTGGCGGGAGCTGGACCTGCGGGACGTCGCCGACGCCGAGCAGCAGAGCGAGGGGATCGCCGAGCACGACCGGCTGCGGCCCTTCGACCTGACCCGCCCGCCGCTGCTGCGCTTCAGCCTGCTGCGGCTCGGCGAGCGGGAGCACCGCCTGGTGCTGACCGCCCACCAGATCCTCTTCGACGGCTGGTCGATGCCGATCGTGGTGCGCGAGCTGTTCGCCTGCTACGCCGACCGCGGCGTCTCGCTGCCGCGCCCCGCCCCGTACAAGTCCTACCTGGCCCACCTGGCCCGGCAGGACAAGGCGGCGGCCGAGGCGGCCTGGGCGGCCGCGCTGGACGGCTTCACCGAGCCCACCCGGCTGTCCGGCGCGACCGCCGGCGGCGAGCCCGCCCGGCGCGGCATGCCCGGTGAGCACGCCGTCGAGCTGGACGAGCGGGAGTTCGCCGCGCTCACCGGCTGGGCCCGCAGCCGCGGCCTGACCGTCAACACCGTGGTGCAGGGCGCCTGGGCGACCGTCCTGGGCACCCTGACCGGGCTGCGCGACATCGTCTTCGGCGGCACCGTCTCGGGCCGCCCCCCGGAGCTGCCCGGGGTCGAGGGCATGGTCGGGCTCTTCATCAACACCCTCCCGGTGCGGGTCGACCTGGACCCGGCGCAGAGCTTCACCGAGCTGCTGTCCGCCCTGCAGGACCGCCAGTCCGTCCTGCTGCCGCACCAGCACCTGGGCCTCAACACCATCCAGCGCCTGGCCGGGGTCGGCGACCTCTTCGACAGCGTGCTGGTCTTCGAGAACTACCCGCTCGACCCGAAGGCGCTGGCCGGCGAGGTCGCCGGGCTGCGGCTGACCGGCCTGCGGGCCGGCGACGCCAACCACTACCCGCTCAGCCTGATGGCCCTGCCCGGCGAGCGGCTGCGGCTCCAGGTCGGCTACGACACCGCCCGGTTCACCCCGGCCGAGGCCGCCGTCGTCGCCGAGCGGCTGCTGCACGTGCTGCGCACCGCCCAGGCCGAGCCGGACCGTCCGCTCGGGCAGCTGGACCTGCTGCTGCCCGGCGAGCGCACCCGGCTGGCCGTCACCGCTCCGGAGCCGGCCGAGACCGACCCGTGGACGGACGTGGTGGCACGGGTCCAGGAGTTCGCCCGCACCGCCCCGGACGCCGTCGCCGTCTCCGACGGCACCGAGCGGCTGACCTACCGCGAGCTGGCCGGCCGGGCCGGCGCCGTGTCCCGGGCGCTGCTCGACGCGGGCGCCGGGACCGGACCGGTCGGCGTGCTGGCCCAGCCCGGCTGCGGCTTCGTCACCGCCGTCCTGGGCGTGCTCGGCGCGGGCGCGGCCTGGCTGCCGCTGGACGTCGCCGCGCCGGTCAGGCGCGGCGCCGTGCTGGCCGCCGAGGCGCACGTCAGCGCCCTGCTGGTCGGCCCGGACGAGCGCGCCACGGCCGCCGAACTGCTGGCCGGGGCCGGTCTGGACGTCCCGGTGCTGGAGCTGGGCACGGCCGTCGCCGAGGAGCCGCCGGCCCCGCGCGGCGCCCGCGACGACCTGGCGTACGTCATCTTCACCTCGGGCTCCACCGGCCGCCCCAAGGGCGCCATGGTGCACCGGGCGGGCATGGTCAACCACCTGTTCGCCAAGATCGACGACCTGGAGCTGGACGGGCGGACCGTGCTGGTCCACAACGCCCCGGTCACCTTCGACATCTCGGTCTGGCAGATGCTCTCCGCGCTGGTCGTCGGCGGACGGCTGCGGGTCACCGGCCGGGAGCTCGCCGCCGACCCGCAGGCGCTGTTCGGCCTGGTCGCCCCCGAGGGCGTCACCGTGCTGGAGGTCGTCCCCTCGCTGCTCCGGGCCGCCCTGGACAGCTGGGACGACGGGGCCGAGCCGCCCGTGCTGGAGGGCCTGCGCAAGCTGGTGGTCACCGGCGAGGCGCTGCCCGCCGACCTGGCCCACCGCTGGTTCGCCCGCTACCCGGCGATCCCGCTGGTCAACGCGTACGGCCCGACCGAGTGCTCGGACGACGTGACGCACGCCGTGATCGGCTCCCCCGCGGAGCTGGACTCGGTGCGCGCCCCGATCGGCCGGGCGGTGCGCGGCACCGGCCTGTACGTCCTGGACCACGCGCTGCGCCCGGTGCCGGACGGCGTCCCCGGCGAGCTGTACGTGGGCGGGCGCGGCGTCGGCCGCGGCTACCTGGACCAGCCCGGCCGCACCGCCTCGGTGTTCGTCGCCGACCCGTTCAGTCCGCTGCCGGGCGCCCGGATGTACCGCACCGGCGACCGGGTGATCCGCCGGCCGGACGGCCAGCTGGAGTTCCTGGAGCGGGTCGACCACCAGGTCAAGATCCGCGGCCACCGGATCGAGCCCGGCGAGGTCGAGGCCGCGCTGCGCTCGATCGAGCGGATCGGCGACGCGGTGGTGGTGGTGCGCCACGGCGGAGCCGGCGACGCCCGGCTGGTCGGCTACGTCACCGGCGACCTCGACCCGGCCTGGGGCCGGGCGGCGGCCGCCGCGATCCTGCCCGAGTACATGGTGCCCTCCGCCCTGGTGGTGCTGGACGCCCTGCCGCTGACCCTCAACGGCAAGGTGGACCGCAAGGCGCTGCCCGAGGTCGACCTCGCCGCGTCGACCGGCCGGGGCCCGCGCACCCCGCAGGAGGAGGTGCTGTGCGCCGCCTTCGCCGAGGTGCTGGACCTGCCGAAGGTCGGCATCGACGAGGACTTCTTCCAGCTCGGCGGCCACTCGCTGCTCGCCACCCGGCTGGTCAGCCGGGTGCGCACCCTGCTCGGCGCCGAACTGCCGATCCGCGCCCTGTTCGACGCGCCCACCGTGGCCGCGCTGGCCGGGCGGCTCACCCAGGACGCCGACCGCCCCGCGCTGACCGCCGGGGAGCGCCCTGAGCTGCTGCCGCTGTCCTACGCCCAGCAGCGGCTCTGGTTCCTGGACCGGCTGGAGGGCCCGTCCGCCACCTACAACCTGCCCTGGACGCTGCGGCTGCGCGGCCCGCTGGACCGTACGGCGCTGACCGCCGCGCTGACCGACGTGGTCGAGCGGCACGAGAGCCTGCGCACCGTCTTCCCGGACCGCGACGGGCTGCCGTACCAGCAGGTCCTGCCGGTCGGGCAGGCCGCCGTCGGACTGCCGGTCCGCGAGCTCGACGAGTCCGAACTCATCTCGGCCGCCGAGGAGTTCGCCACCGAAAGCTTCGACCTGGCGAACCGGCCGCCGATCCGGGCCACGCTGCTCGCGGCCGGCCCTGAGGACCACCTGCTGGTCGTGGTGATCCACCACATCGCCGGTGACGGCTGGTCCAACGGCCCGCTCGCCCGCGACCTCTCCACCGCCTACGCCGCCCGGCTGGCCGACCGCGCGCCCGCCTGGACGCCGCTGCCGGTGCAGTACGCCGACTACGCGCTCTGGCAGCGCGAACTGCTCGGCGAGGAGGGCGACCAGGAGTCCGTCATCGCGCGCCAGATCGCCTACTGGAAGGAGCAGTTGGCCGGCCTGCCGGAGGAGCTGCAACTGCCGGTGGAGACCCCCCGGCGGGCCACCGCCGGCTACCGCGGCGACAGCGTCCGCTTCGCCGTCCCGGCCGGACTGCACCAGCGGGCGGTCACGCTGGCCCGGCAGAGCGGGGCCAGCCTGTTCATGGTGCTCCAGGCCGCGCTGGCCACCCTGTACGGCAAGCTCGGCGCGGGCGAGGACATCCCGCTCGGCACCCCGATCGCCGGGCGCACCGACGACGCGCTGGACGACCTGGTCGGCATGTTCGTCAACACCCTGGTGCTGCGCACCGACCTGTCCGGCGCGCCGACCTTCCGCGAACTGCTGGACCGGGTCAAGGCCACCGACCTGGCCGCGTACGCCCACCAGGACCTGCCGTTCGAGAAGCTGGTCGACGCCCTCGGCCCCGAGCGCGCCCCGGCCCGCAACCCGCTGTTCCAGACCCTGCTGGCGCTGCACAACAACGCCTCCGCCCGGCTGGAGCTGCCCGGGATCACCGCCGAGGCGGGCGCGGCCGAGCTGGGCGTGGCCCGGCTCGACCTCTGCTTCGAACTCGCCGAGGTCCCCGGACCGGACGGCCCCGGCGGGCTGGAGGGGCGGCTGGAGTACAGCACCGACCTGTTCAGCGCGGCCGGCGCCCAGCGGCTCGCCGACCGGCTGGTGCACCTGCTGGGCGTCCTGGTCGACCAGCCGGACCGGCCGATCGGCGCCGCCCCGGTGCTGCTGCCCGGCGAGCAGGAGGAGCTGCTGGCCCTCGGGGCCGGCGCCCCCGCCCGGGGCGACGGGCAGCCGCTCGCCACCCTGCTGGAGGCCACCGCCGACGCCCACCCGGACGCGATCGCGCTCGAATACGCCGACCAGCGGCTCGACTTCGCCGAGCTGCACCGCCGGGCCAACCGGCTCGCCCGCGTCCTGGTAGACCAGGGCGCGGCGCCGGACCGGCTGGTGGCGATCGCGCTGCCGCGCTCGGTCGACCTGGTGGTGGCCGCCCTCGCGGCGGTCAAGTCCGGCGCCGCCTATCTGCCGATCGACCCGTCCTACCCGGCCGACCGGATCGCCGGGATGGCCAAGGACGCCCAGCCGGTGCTGACCGTGACCCTGACCGGGGTGGCCGCGGCCGTCCCCGGCCTGGACAACGGCCGGCTCCTGCTGCTGGACGACCCGGCCACCCGCGCGCTGGTCGACGGCCAGGCCCCGGACCACCTGCGCCCGGCCGAACTGGCCGCGCCGGTACGGCCCGAGCACGGCGGGTACGTCATCTACACCTCGGGCTCCACCGGCCGCCCCAAGGGCGTCGTGGTGCCGCGCGGAGCCCTGGTCAACCACCTGTACGACCTCACCGAGCGGGTCGGCCTGGCCCCCGGGCGCACCCTGCTGGCCGTCACCACCTTCGGGTTCGACATCGCCAACCTGGAGCTGTTCGGCCCGCTGCTCAGCGGCGCCCGGCTGGTGCTCGCCCCGCACGACACCGTCCGCGACCCGGAGCTGCTGGCCGAGCTGACCCTCGCCACCGGGGCGCACGTCATGCAGGCCACTCCGACGCTGTGGCACGCGCTGGTCACCGCCCGGCCCGACTCGCTGGCCGGGGTGCACGTGATGACCGGCGGCGAGGCCCTCAGCCCGGCCCTGGCGGCGGCGCTGACCGGCGCCGCGGCGAAGGTCAGCAACCTGTACGGCCCGACCGAGACCACCATCTACTCGGTCGGCGTCGACCTGGCGCCCGACCACACCGGCACCCCGCCGATCGGCCGCCCGCTGGCCGGCAACCAGGCCCTCCTGCTGGACTCCGAGCTGCGCCCGGTGCCGCCGGGCGTGGTCGGCGAGCTCTACCTGGCCGGCGCCGGCCTCGCCCGGGGCTACCTGGACCGCCCCGGCCTGACCGCCGAACGCTTCACCGCCGACCCGTACGGGCCGCCCGGCTCGCGGATGTACCGCACCGGGGACCTCGCCCGCTGGCGGCCGGACGGCTCGATCGACTACCTCGGCCGGATCGACCACCAGGTGAAGATCCGCGGCTTCCGGATCGAACTCGGCGAGATCGAGGCGGTCCTGACGGACCATCCACTGGTCGAGCGCGCCTCGGTGACCGACCGGGAGGACTCCCCCGGCGAGCGCCGGCTGGTCGCCTACCTGGTGCCCGCCGGGCCCGAGCGGCCCGAACCCGCGGCGCTGCGCGCCCACTTGGCGGCCGTACTGCCGGAGTACATGCTCCCGGCCGCGTACGTCCCGCTGGAGGCGCTGCCGCTCACCCCGAACGGCAAGGTGGACCGCAAGGCGCTGCCCGCGCCGGGGGCCGACGACCGGGCGGTGGCCCGATCGGACGGCCGCGCGCCCAGCGGACCGGTGGAGCTCGCGCTCAGCCGGGTGTTCGCCGAGGTGCTCGGCCTGGACCGGGTCGGCGCCGAGGACGGCTTCTTCGAGCTGGGCGGCGACAGCCTGAAGTCCATCCAGCTGGTCAGCCGGGCCCGCGCGGCCGGGCTGGAGCTCACCCCGGCCGACGTCTTCGCGCACCGCACCGTGGCCGGGCTGGCCCTGGTGGCCGGCACCGCCGAGGGCACCGGCGCGCCGGAGGACCCGTTCGCGCCCGTCCTGGCGATCCGGCCGACCGGCACCCGCCGTCCGGTGTTCTGCGTGCACGGCGCGGTCGGGCTCGGCTGGCCCTTCCTGACCCTCGCCGCGGAAATTGACGCGGACATTCCCGTGTTCGCTTTCCAGGCGGGCGGCGTGCGCTCCCCGGAAAAGTTCCCGGAGTCCGTCCGGGAAATCGCCGGAAAATATCTCGGCGAAATGCTGGAAATCCAGCCGCAGGGGCCCTATCGTATTCTCGGCTGGTCGTTCGGAGGGCTCGTCGCCCACGAGATCGCGGTCCAGCTGCAGGCCCGCGGCGAACAGGTCGAACTGCTCGCCGACCTGGACGGCTACCCCGGCAGCGGCTCGCCCGCCGAGGACGTGCCGGACGACCGGGCCGTCCTGGCCGAACTGCTCCAGCGGGCCGGCCTCCCCGGCGAGGGCCCGGTCGACCCGGGCGCCGCCCGCGAGCGCCTCGCCGAGGCCGGCAACGCGCTCGCGGAGCTGGACGAGACCGAGCTGACCAGGCTGCTCGGGGTGATCCGCACCCACAGCCTGCTGGGCGAAGCCCACCGCCCCGGCCGCTACCAGGGCGACCTGCTCCTGTTCGCGGCCACCCGCGGCGTCGCCCCCGGCGACCCGGACGAGGAGTCCTGGCGGGAGCACGTGACCGGCCGGATCCTCCGGCACCCGGTCGACAGCGACCACGACTCGATGCTCGAACCGGCCCCGGCCGCATTCATCGGAAAAACCCTGTCGGCCACCCTGCGAAAGTCGGACTGAAAACAGGCGGCGACCGCCCCGGACAATTCCGCCCCGGGGCCGCCGCGCCCGGCGAGAAGACGATTCCCGGGAATTCCGAAAGGACCAGAATCATGAGCAACCCGTTCGACGACGAGCAGGGCACCTTCATCGTGCTCGCCAACCACGAGAACCAGCACAGCCTGTGGCCCGCCTTCGCCGAGGTCCCGGCCGGCTGGCGGACCGTGAAGGGCGCGAGCACCCGGCAGGAGGCGCTCGACCACATCGAGCGCACCTGGACCGACCTGCGGCCGCAGAGCCTGATCGACGCAACCGCCTGAGCACCACCCACCCCACACCACTGAGGAGCACCCCATGAGCGCTGTCGCCATCGACGAGGCCAAGGTCCGCGAGATCGTCGCCGACTGCCTCGACCTCGAAGTCGAGGAGCTGACCCTGACCGACCACTTCATCGACCACTACGGCGCCGACTCGCTGAACGCCATCGAGGTCCTCGCCCGCCTGGAGAAGGAGTTCAACGTCACCATCCCGCAGGAGGAGCTGGCCAACATGGTCAACCTGTCCGCCGTGCTGGAGGTCCTGTCCCGGGCGAACGCGCGATGACCGAGCCCCAGCGCGTGGTGGTGACCGGCATCGGCGTCCTGTCGAGCATCGGCAACGGGGTCGAGGAGTTCACCTCGGCCCTGCGCGAGGGCCGCTGCGGCGCCGGGCCGATCACCAGCTTCGACACCACCGGCTTCCTGCGGACCTTCGGCCACGAGGTCGACGGCTTCGAGCCGGAGCAGTGGATCCACCGCCTCCCGGTCGAACAGCTCGGCCGCGCCACCCAGTTCGCCGTCGCGGCGGCCCGGATGGCCGTCCAGGACGCCGGCCTCGACGAGCAGGAGCTCGCCGGGCTGCGCGCCCAGGTCACCGTCGGCACCACCGACGGCGAGGCCGCCGAACTCGACAAGATGATGGCCGAGTCGGTGGCCAAGGGACCGGACCACCCGGCGGACCAGGTGATGGCCGGCCGACTGCCGTCGCACCAGCTGGCCCTGGCCATCGCCCGGGAGCTGCGGCTCCCGCGGGCGGTCCCGACCGTCCTCGGGACCGCCTGCGCGGCCGGCAACTACGCGATCGGCGACGGCTTCGACGCCGTCCGCGGCGGCGAGGCGGACATCGCCGTCGTCGGCGGCGCGGACGCGATCTGCCGCCGCACCTTCGCCGGGTTCAGCCGGCTCGGCCTGGTCTCCTCGGACTTCTGCCGTCCGTTCGACGCCGACCGGGAGGGGCTGCTCACGGCCGAGGGCGCGGGGGTCCTCGTCCTGGAGACCCTGGAGTCCGCCCGGCGCCGCGGCGCCCGGATCTACGCCGAACTGCTCGGCTACGGGCTCAACTGCGACGCCCACCACCCGACCGCACCCGACCAGGCCAGCGTCGCCCGCTGCATGGAGCTGGCGCTCGCCGACGCCGGGGTCAAGGCGAACGAGGTGGACCTGGTCTCCGCCCACGGCACCGGCACCCCCACCAACGACATCACCGAGACCCGCGCCATCCGCGAGGTCTTCGGCGACACCCCGCCGCGCACCGTCGCCCTCAAGGCGATGCTCGGCCACTCGATGGGCGCGGCGAGCGCGCTCGGCGCGGCCGCCTCGGCGCTCGCGCTGGCCCACGGGTTCATCCCGCCCACGGTCAACCACCGCACCACCGACCCCCAGTGCCAGATCGACTGCGTGCCCAACCACTCCGTCCCCGCGGACCTCCGGGTGGTGGTCAACAACGGCCTGGCCTTCGGCGGCAACAACGCCTCCGTCGTCCTGGGGCGCCACGACGAGGAGCCTGCCCGATGAGCGAGCGAATCATCAAGAGGAGCGCGTGGGCGAACGCCCTCGCGGAGCACAGCGAGGCGGGCGCATGAGCGAGCGCAGCGAGCGAATCATCAAGAGGCGCGCGTGGGCGAATGCCCTCGCCGAGCACAGCGAGGCGGGCGCATGAGTCCCAGTACCATCCACCGTGATGCGCCGCTGATCACCGCGTGGTCCGCCGTCTCCCCGTTCGGTCTCGGCCGCGACGCGTTCGCGGCCGGGGTCGGCCGGGGGGAGCCGGCCCACGAGGTGCCCGACTTCGACACCCGCAAGGTGCTCGGCAAGGCCGGAACCCGCACCTTCGACCGGGCGACCGGCCTGGCCGTCACCGCCGTCCGCGAGCTGCTCGACGAGGCCGAGGCCGCGCAGAGCCCGATCGCCACCGGCGGCGGCACCGCCCTCGTCCTCGGCACCACCCTCGGCAGCGCCCACAGCGCCGCCGGGTTCAGCCGGGCCTCCTTCGAGGGCGACAAGCCCTACGACGTGCCGGCCCAGCTGATGCCGAACGTGCTGATGAACGGACCGGCCGCGGCCACCGCCATCCGCTTCGACCTCAAGGGCCCCAACACCACCCTGGCCGGCGGCGCCGCGGGCGGCCTGCTCGCCCTCGGCTACGCCCGCCGCCTGCTGGCGGCCGACCGCGCCGAACGCGCCGTGGTCGGCGCGGTGGAGGAGCAGTCGACCACCCGCGAGTGGCTGGCCGGAGACCCCGCGCAGCCCCTCGGCGAGGGCAGCGTCGTGCTGCTGATGGAGACCGCCAGGACGCTGCCGCCCGGCCGCCGGGTACTGGCCGAACTGCTCGCCCTGGACGTCCGGCTCGACGTCGACGACGACCCGGCACAGGCCCTCGCCGACGTCGTCCACGAGGCCCTCGACCAGGCCGGCGCGGCCCCCGACGAGGTCTGGGCCGCGGCCGTCACCGGCCAGCCGGCCCGCGACCGGCTCGCCGAGCTGGTCGGCGCCGAGGCCGTCGACCGGGTCCCCGCCCTGCTCGGCGACACCGGCTCCGCCGGGACCGTCTTCTCCCTCACCACCGTGCTGTCCCTGGCCGAGAACGACCCCACGGCCACCGGCCGGGTCGCCGTGATCGCCTCGCTGGACCACCAGGGCCTGGCCGCCTGCGCCGTCCTGCGCCTCACCGGCGGTGACCGATGAGCGCCCCCGGCACCGCCCTGATCAGCGGCGGCTCCCGCGGCATCGGCAAGGCGGCCGCCCTGCGGCTGGCCGCCGAGGGCTACGCGATCAGCTTCTGCTACCAGTCCGACCAGCAGGCCGCCGACCTCCTCACCAAGGAGCTCGACGCCCTCGGCGTGGGCGTCCTGGCCGAACGGGTGGACGTCACCGACGCCCCCGCCGTCCGCGCCTGGGTCACCCGCACCGAGCAGGAACTCGGTCCGATCACCGTCGCCGTCGCCAGCGCCGGGATCACCCGCGACAAGCCGCTCCTCCTGATGGCCGACGAGGACTGGCAGGCCGTCACCGACACCAACCTCACCGGCACCGCCAACGTCTGCCGTGCGGTGGCCTTCCCGATGGTCAAGCGCCGCGGCGGCTCGATCATCACGCTCTCCTCGGTCTCCGGCGTCTACGGGAACCCCGGCCAGAGCAACTACGCGGCCTCCAAGGCCGGCATCATCGCGCTCACCCGCGCCCTGGCCAAGGAGATCGGCCGCTACGGCGTCCGGGTCAACGCGGTGGCCCCCGGCATGATCGAGACCGACATGACCTCGGCGCTCACCGACGCCCAGCGCACCGAGGCCCTCAAGAACATCCCGCTCGGCCGGTTCGGCACGGCGGACGAGGTGGCCGACTCGGTCGCCTTCCTGGCGGGCCCCCAGTCCGCCTACTTCACCGGCTCGGTCCTGCAGATCGACGGCGGCATCGTCCTGTGATCCAACGCACCAGACGCACCGTCAACCTCGACTAGGAGAAACGACCATGACCATTCCCGCCGTGCGCACCTTCGACAACCACACCCCGCTCGTCGACACCGAGCTGCTCCCCGGCCGCGGCACCGGCGTCAACGCCGCCCACCGGATGTACGAGCACCTCATCGGCATCTGGGCCACCGGCGTCATCGAGGCCGCCCACGACCTCGGCGCCTTCACCGCCCTGATCAGCGGCCCGGCCACCGCCGGCGAGCTGTCCAGCAAGCTCGGCACCGACCTGCGCGCCACCCGCGTCCTGCTCGACGGCCTGGCCGCCTACGACGTGGTCGAGCGCAGCCGCGCGGCGGACGGCCAGGCCGTCTACACCCTGCCCCCGGAGATGCACGACATATTCGCCCCCGAGGGCCTGTACAGCCTGGTCGGCAAGATCCGGCACGACCGCAACGTCGCCTGGAACGCCTGGCGCAACCTCGCCACCAACGTCCGCACCGGCGCCCGCAACTCCGAGGGCTCCCAGCAGCTCAACCAGATCTCCGAAGAGGACTACACCTCCCTCGTCCGCGGCATCAACTTCTGGGCCCCGCCGATCGCCTCCACCCTCGCCACCGCCCTGCGCGAGCAGGGCTGGACCGACGGCACCGGCCGCACCCTGCTGGACGTCGGCTGCGGCACCGGCATCTACAGCCAGCTCCTCCTCCAGGAGTTCAGCGGCCTCAACGCCCGCGCCCTGGACGCCGAGCGGATCATCCCGATCGCCAACGCCCAGGCCCACCGCCTCGGCGTGGCCGACCGCTTCAACCCCGAGGTCGTCGACTTCTGGGCCGACGACTGGGGCACCGGCGTCGACGTCGCCCTCTTCGTCAACATCTTCCACCTGCAGACCCCGGAGTCCGCCCGCGAGCTCCTCCTCCGCTCCGCCAAGGCCCTCACCGAGGACGGCGTGATCGCCATCGCCGACCACATCGTCGACGAGGACAGCACCGACGGCAACACCCAGAACCGCTTCTTCCGCCTCTTCGCCGCCTCCATGCTCGCCACCGGCGGCGGCGACGCCTTCACCGTCCAGGACTACGACCAGTGGCTCGCCGACGCCGGCCTGCGCCGCGTCGCCCTGCTCGACACCCCCATGCACCGCCTCCTCCTGGTCAAGCACGCCTGATCCACCCCCTCACCCCACCCCCTCGACGGCCCCGACGCCCCGCGTCGGGGCCGTCGGGGTTCCCACACCCGGAGGCCCGGAATGCCCCACCGAACCCCCCTCTTCCGCACCGACCTCACCCCCGAGGAGATCGCCACCCTCACCCTCCTCCTCATCCACCACCACCGAGGAGCCCAACCCACCACCAGACCCCGACCCACCCCCCGCAGAGTCCGCTGGCACGACGTCTCCCTCAAACCCCCCACCCCCACCACCTCCTGGCAAATCGTCGCCTGACCCCACGGCCCCGCCGCCCCCGCGCCGGGGCCGTACCCGTGCCCGCACCCATCCGTAGCGCGCAGCCCCTGTCCGTGGGCACGCAGGCCCCTCCCCCCATCCGTGGGCGCGCGGGCAACGCCCCGCGGGCCACCACACCCCTCCCCCCTCCCCCTCCCTGGGCGCACGGGCAACGCCCCGCGCGCCCACACACCCACCCCTCGCCCCCTCCCTGGGCGCGCGGGCAACGCCCCGCGCGCCACCCCCCCTCCCCCTCCCACCAACCCAGGCGAGAGGGACGCGCTGCGGGAGGGGGCGGTGGAGGGGGTGGGTGCGGAAGGGGGCGTAACGGGTGATTTTCAGACTGCCAACGGTCCAAAGCCCCCCACGATGAGAGTCGGCAGTCTGAAAATCACCCAGCCCCCGGAGCGCCCACCCCCGGAACCGCCCCCGGCGTCACCCACCCTCCCGAGAGCCCCCCGAACACCCCCCCAACCCCCCACCCGACAGCCCCCAAAACCAAATGGCCCGGAGCCTCCCCGGCCCCGGGCCCCACCCAACCCCGCTCACCCGATCAGATCCAACGACCCCGCCAAGTTCCCCGTCCCGATCAGGTCATAGCCCCCCGCCAGCACCAGGAACACCAGCGCCGCCACCGTCACCCCCGTGTAGTGCAGCCGCCCGAACACCCCCCACCATCCACGCCGCCAGGCAACCACCGCACAGATCGTCATCAGCAGGGTCAGCACCGCAGCCCCCAGGTACATCGCCGGCACCACCTTCAGCAGCGGCGAGTCCCCCAGGAACAGCGTCTGGTTCAGCGCATTGGAGTCCGAGGTCAGCAGCGCGAACCCAGCGGTCGCCACCACCAGCACCGCCCCCGTCAGCCACCCCAGCAGTCGAGCCACCGGCTGCCCGGCCCGCCCCTTGCCCCGTGCCGCCCGCACCACCGCGGCCACGCCCCATCCGATCACCGTCAGCGCCAGCACCCCCAGGCTCCCCAGCGCGACCCGCTGGTGCAGCTCCGGAGCCTGGTACCAGGCCAACGGCTCGTACGCGATGGTCGGGTCGCTGTCCGTCAGCATCGAGGTGACCTCCCCGTCCCCGTTCAGCTCGAAGGCGATCTGACCGCTCCCGCCCACCTGCTGGAAGAGTCCCGGCTGCACCTGCTCCCACTGGGTGTCCCCCGCCGAAGGATCCCGGGTGACCGGCCCGCTCACGACCAGCCGCCCGTCACGCGCGGCGATGTGCACCGACCCCATCAGCGCCGCCGCCTTGGTCAGGTTCGACTGGCTCACCCGCGTCGACCGGAAGTCCCCGGTGAACTTCGAAAGGTCCCCACCGACCACCCCCGCACCAGCCCCCGCACCAGCACCAGCACCAGTCCCAGCCGCCGCACCCGCACCCGCACCCGGGTAGAACCGATCCACGAAGTCGTTCAGCACCTGCTGCGTCATCCACCCCCCGGTGGCCCCCTCCCCGTCCCCGTTCACGGTCACGTACAGCCCGACCCCCCGCGCCGGCAGCAGCGCCAGGTTGCTGTGGAACCCGGGCACGTCCCCGTCCTTGACCAGCAGCTGCTGCCCGTTCCGGTTGCGCTGTTCGAGCAGGTACGCCATCCCGGGCATCCGCTGGTCCGGCCCGAAGTGCCGGGCGAGCAGCAGGGCGTCGCCCTCCCGGTCCAGGACCGACCCGCCGTCGTGGGTCCCGCCGTGCAGCTGGGCGAGCATCAGCCGTCCCATGTCACTCGCCGTGGTGACGGCGGCCGCCCCGGTCGGGGTCAGCGGCCCGTACAGCCCCTTGGTCTCGGTCTGCCCGTTCCCGTCGGGGCGGTACCCGTGGGCGAGGTCGGCGTCGATGGGGGCGGGGTGGGGCTGGGTGAAGGTGGTGTGGTCCATGCCGAGCGGCTGCAGCACGTGCTGGGCGACGTACTGGTCGAACGGCTGGCCGGAGACCACCTCGACCAGGTAACCGGCGAGCGCGACACCGTAGTTGTCGTACGCGGCGATCACCCCGGGGGCCCGGACCCGGTCCGGCTGGTGGGCGGCCAGCGCGGCCCCGAGGCCGCCGTTGTTCCGGGGCTCGGCCTCCGCCAGCCCCATGAAGGTGTCGTCGAAGCCACCGGTGTGGGTCAGCAGGTTCTCCACGGTGACCGGGTGCCCCGGGTAGCTGTCCCGGATCTTGAAGGCGGTCAGGTAGGTGTTGACGTCCGCGTGCAGGTCCAACCTGCCGGCCCGGACCTGCTGGAGGACGGCGACGGCGGTGAACACCTTGGCGTCGGAGCCCATGAAGAAGGCCGTCCGGGCCGGGTCGACGGGCTTGCGGTTGGGCACGTCGGAGACCCCGTACCCGCCGGCGAAGACCTGCTTCCCGCCGGCCACCACGCTCACCGCCGCGCCGGGGATCTTGTGCTCGGCGAGCAGTTTCGGCACGATCTCGTCGAACAGCCGCTTCACCGACCCGGAGTCGGGTGGTGCCGTCGAGCCGCCCGCCGCCGCCGAACTCCCGCTGCCCGCCGTCGTGGTGGCCGCGTGGGCACGGTCCGGCGTGAGCCCGTACAGGAACAGACCGATGGCAGCCAGCACCATGACCAGACGGACCCAACCCCGCTTGACCAGCGGCCGGTTCGCCTCTGCACGTCGCTCGCTCATGGTGAACTCCCGTTCCAGACAAGTTGATTGTGGAAGCTCCGGCGCGCTCTGGCGGGTCGCCTCCCGACACCGACAACACTAGGAGGGATGCCCTTCCCCGGGACATGGCCTCTGGTCGTCGATCGGGGGGTGTACCCAGGTACCACCAAGAGGGGTCCAGGGCCCAGTGATCGGAATCGCGGCGGACGGCAGTCTGGATGTCGTCAGCAAGCAACGGGTAGGGATACCGGCCGCGAGGCCGTCACGGAAGGGGCCGAGCGGTCATGACCAGCAGCATCACCACAGGAGTTGTGAACAACGTGCAGAACACCGACACCACGACCGGCCGCTCCGGGCGGAACCCGCTCCGGGCGCTGGGCAACGCCATCCGGTCCTGCCTGCGCGGCCCGGTCCTGGCGGCCCTCGCGGTGCCGCAGGTGCTGCTGCTCACCGCGGCCACGGTCGCCGCCTCCCTGCTGGGCCTCGGTGTCGGCGCGCTGCTGGTACCGCCCACGATCGTGGCCATCCGCGGCCTGGCCGGCCTGCGACGCCGGCTCGCCGCCGACTGGACCGGCGTGGAGATCCGCGACCCCTACCAGCCGCTGCCGGACGCCGAGGCGGGCTTCAAGGGGGCCTGGAAGCGCTGCCAGGCGATGCTGTCCGACCAGGCCACCTGGCGCGACCTGCTCTGGCTGCTGGTCGATCCGGTGGTCGGCTTCACGCTGGCGATCCTCCCGCTCGCGGTGGTCGCCTACGGCGTCCTCGGCCTGGTGCTGCCCCAGGTCTGGCAGTCGATCGCCGACAACGGCGGCAACACCTGGTACCTGTGGATCCACGTCACCAGCTCGGGTGCGGCCGGTACCGCCGCCCTGTTCGGCGTCCCGGTGATGCTGGCCGGCCTGGCCGTCGCCCCCGGCGTCATGCGGGCCCACACCGCGCTCGCCAAGTCGCTGCTCGGCCCGACCGCCCGTGCCGAGGCGCTGGCCGCCGAGCGCAAGGTCGCCCACCTCACCGAGACCCGGCGTGACGCGCTGACCACCCAGGCCGCCGAACTGCGCCGCATCGAGCGGGACCTGCACGACGGGGCGCAGGCCCGGCTGGTGGCCATGGGCATGAACCTGGGTGTGGCCGAGCGCCTGGTCGAGCGGGACCCGGAGGCCGCCAAGCAGCTGCTCGCCGAGACCCGTCAGGCCTCCGCCTCCGCCCTCAGCGAGCTGCGCGACCTGGTCCGCGGCATCCACCCGCCGGTGCTGGCCGACCGCGGTCTCGCCGACGCCGTCCGGGCCCTGTGCATGGACAGCCCGCTGAACGTGACCGTCTCCGCCGACCTGCCCGGCCGCCCCGAGGCCCCGGTCGAGTCCGCCCTCTACTTCGCCGTCTCCGAGGCCCTCACCAACGCCGCCAAGCACTCCGGCGCCAGCCACGTCGACGTGCAACTGTGGTACGAGAACGGCACCCTGAAGGCCCAGATCACGGACGACGGCACCGGCGGCGCCGACCCCTCCCGAGGCACCGGCCTGCGCGGACTGGAGCGCCGACTTGCTACCTTCGACGGAGTCCTGGCCGTCCGCAGCCCGCTCGGCGGCCCCACGACCCTGACGATGGAGCTGCCGTGCGAGTTGTACTCGCGGAGGACCTCTTCCTCCTGAGGGACGGTCTGATCCGGATGCTGCAGGCCTACGACTTCGAGGTCGTGGCCGCGGTGGACACCGGACCGGACCTCCTCCAGGCCCTCCTCACCGAACGTCCGGACGTGGCAGTCGTCGACGTACGACTGCCGCCGACGTTCACCGACGAGGGCCTGCAGGCGGCTCTGGAAGCACGCCGGCAGATCCCCGGTCTGCCGGTGCTGGTGCTTTCCCAGTACGTGGAGCAGCTCTACGCCAAGGAGTTGCTGGCCGACGGCAGCGGGGCGATCGGCTACCTGCTGAAGGACCGGGTCTTCGACCCCGACGAGTTCGTGGCCACGGTCCACCGGGTGGCCGCGGGCGGCACCGCGCTCGACCCCCAGGTGATCGCGATGCTGGTCAGCAACACCGAACGCACCAAGCCGCTGGAGCGCCTGACGCCGCGTGAGCGCGAGGTGCTGGAGCTGATGGCGGAGGGGCGCTCGAACGGGGCGATCGCCGAGCGGATGGTGATCACCGAGCGCGCGGTGAAGAAGCACACCGCCAACATCTTCCTCAAGCTCGACCTTCCCCCCTCCGAGGAGGACCACCGCCGGGTGCTGGCGGTGCTGGCCTTCCTCCAGGTCGCGCCCTGACCGGCTACGACGCGGTCTCCCCGGCCACCCAGCGCAGGTAGCCGGGGCTGCCGGACACCACCGGCACGGCGATCACCTCGGGCGTCTCGTACGGGTGCCGGCCGGCGACGAACCCGGCCAGCCGGTCGGCGAGTTCGGCCCGGGTCTTGAGGTCGATCCGCCACTCCTCGGCGTCCTGCACCTCGCCCTCCCACCAATACACCGAGCGGACGGGGTAGACCTGCGCACAGGCCGCCAGCCGCTCCCGCACCGCGGCGGCCGCCAGGTCCCGGGCCCGCTCCTCGCTCTCGTGGGTGGTGGTCACCACGACGAAGCCCTGCTCGTTCGCTGTCATGCGCCGACTCTAGGACCCCCGGGCCGTGGAGCCCGGAAGCCTCCGCCCGTCGCGGCCCCGGAAGCGGCGGGCGGAGGCGGTTCTCAGGCCCTGCGGGCGGTGTGGACGGTCATCGCCGAGAGGTAGAAGGCGTCCGGGCGGTGCAGAACGCCGGTCGGGGCGTCCTCCTCGATCAGCGCCTCCAGGGTCGCCCGGTCCTCCGGGTCGAGCACCTCGGCGAGCTGGTCGTGGCGCCGGACGAGCTGGGCGCGCAGGTACTCGCGCACCGGCCGGGCCAGCGGCGCCGGGTGGTCGACCAGGAAGGTGCGGGTGCCGCTGGGGACGAGCCCGGCCCGCCGCAGCATGGCCGGCCAGTCCTCGATCTCCTCGGTGGTGCCGGGCAGTTCGGCGCGCATCGCGGCGAAGCCGTCCTCGTGCACCGCGTCCAGCCGGGCCTGGAAGCCGGGCCGGCCCAGACCGAAGTCGCGGGGCAGGTAGCGCGCCGGCAGGCCGCTCTCGGCGACGGCGAGCAGCCCGCCGGGCCGCAGCCGTCCGGCCAGCGCGGTGAGCGCGGCCTGCTGGTCGCCGAGGTGGTGGATCGCGTTGCCGGACCAGATCAGGTCGGCCTCGGCGAGCTTGTCGAACTCGGCGGGCAGGTCGGCCTGCTGGGTGCCGAGTCGGCCGCCGGAGCGGGTCCGGGCGCGTTCCAGCAGGGCGGCCGACTGGTCGACGGCGACCACCTCGGCCGCCGGGAAGACCTCGGCGAGCAGCCCGGCGATCACCCCGGGCCCGGCGCCGACGTCGAGCACCCGGCGCACCGCGCCGTCCCCGGCGAGGCCGGACAGCCAGCGCCCGGCTTCGGTGACGGCCCCGGCGCGCAGGTCGGCCTCCAGCTCCAGGTGCGCCGCGAGGGCGTCCCAGTCGAGGTCGGCGGCGGGTACGTGGCCGTGGCCGTGGGCGTGCCCGTGGTGCTGGTGGCCGTGCTGGTGCTGGTGCTGGTGTGCGGACATGGTGTCCCCTCTCCGTGGTGACGGATTCGCTGGTGGGTTCGGTGGTGGGCCCGGTACGGCGGTGAGCCGCTCATCACGGCGGTGGGCCGCTCATCATGGCGGTGAGCCGCTCATCACGGCGGTGGGCCGCTCATCATGGCGGTGGGCCCGGTACGGCGGTGGCTTCGCCGCTCACGCGGCCACGGCCGGGCCGGACGCGCGGCGCAGCGCGACCGCCCGTCCGATCTCCTCGTCCACCAGGTCGTGGTTGAGGGCGAGGGCGGCTGCCGCGCCCATCCCGGCGGCGACCACCACCTGGGCGCGCGGGTCGGCGACGTTGCCGACCGCCCAGACGCCGGGCACGCTGGTGCGGCCGGCCCGGTCGGTGGTGACCCAGCCGTTGTCGTCCCGTGCGCAGCCCAGGCCGAGGAGCAGGGCGTCCCGGGGCACCGGCCGCGGGAGGACGAACACCGCCTCACGGGCAACCAGCTGCCCGGTGTCGAGCTCGACGCCGCGCAGCCGCCCGTCCTCGACCACCAGCCGGACAATCCGGCCCTCGGCGACCCGGACGCCGCGTGCCGCGAGCCGCTCGCGGTCGGCCGCGGTCAGCTCCAGAGTGTGGGCGAGCAGCACCACGTCCGCCGACCACTGGCGCAGCAGCAGCGCCTGGTCGACCGACCCGGGGCCGGTGCCGAGCACCCCGAGCGGGCGGTCGCGGACCTCCCAGCCGTGGCAGTAAGGGCAGTGCAGCACGTCCCGGCCCCAGCGTTCGGCGAGGCCGGGCAGTTCCGGCAGGCCGTCCCGCAGTCCGGTGGCGACGACCAGCCGGCGCGCGTGCAGCACCGGTCCGCCGGCCAGGTGGACCACGAAACCGAGCTCGGTGGGCCCGGTGCTCCCGACGTGCTCGACCCGTCCGTCGATCAGCTCCGCCCCGTACCGGGCGACCTCCTCCCGGCCGACCGCCAGCAGCGCGGCCGGTGGCATGCCGTCCCGGCTCAGGAAGCCCTGCATGCGGGCGGCGGGGGCGTTGCGCGGCTCACCCGCGTCCACCACCGCGACCCGCCGCCGGGCCCGGCCCAGCACCAGGGCGGCGTTCAGTCCCGCCGCGCCCGCGCCGATCACCACCGCGTCGTGGCGCTCCGCCGTGTTCGTTCCGCTCATCGTCGCTCACCTCCACCGCCAGGCTGCGACCGACCATCCGGTATCGGCAAGCTTTGTTGCCGCCTCAGCAAAGAACTCAGGAGGCACGGTCGCCCCCGGTACGCCGCCAGTACGAGCGGGTGGCCACCGCCAGCGCCACCCCGTACCCGGCGAAGGCGCAGGCCCCGACCCAGGCCACCTGCAGGGTCTGCTCGGGCGTGGCCCATTCGCCCTGCCGGACCCCGAACACCCCGGCCGAACACAGCGCCAGGTACCCGATCCCGACCAGCCCGTACGGCGCCAGCGTGGCCGCGCCGATCAGCGCCGGAACGAGCGGCAGCCAGCGCGGGACGGCCCGGCCGCGCAGTGGCGGGGTCCAGCGCGGGAACACCTGCCCCCACGGCCGCACCAGCCCCCACAGCAGGAACACCCCGATCGCCGCCAGCAGCACGGTGCCGTCCAGCCCCCGGCGCTCCAGCGCGAGCCACAGCCCGGAGGAGCCGTTGTGCACGTAGCTCGCGTACATCTCGTCCCCGCTGATCCCGGCGAAGCTGCCGCCGAACGCCCAGATCAGCTTCATCGCCACGTACGGCAGGAAGGCCAGGCTCCCGGCCCAGGCGGCGAGCTGGACGGCCGCCGGGGCCGCCGAGGGCGTCGGGCGGCCGGTGGCCGCCGCCGTCCGCTCCGCGAGCGGCCGCCGGGCCCGGGCCGTCCCGGCCAGCAGCAGCGCCCCGGCCGCCGCCAGCGCCTTGTGCACCGCGTCCGGGACGCTGTCCACGGCCTGCCCGAACAGCAGCGTCACCACGTCCATCAGCAGGCTCCAGGACGCCACCACGGCCAGGGCGCACAGCAGCCGGAGCACCCACGTCAGCCACCGCCCCGGCCGCCCCCGCGCCGCGGCCCACCCGGCCCCGGCCGCCGCCAGCCCCACCCCGGCGACCACCCACCCCAGCCAGTCGGCGCTCCACAGCGCGGTCCCGCTCAGCGCACATCCCAGCCCGAACCCGGCGTAGCCCACGCCCCAGCCGGCCGCCGCCCGGCCGTCCCGCACCCACTCACGCTTCCGCATGGCCCCAGGCTCGCCCGCGCCGCCCCGCACCGGCCTCCGCCCGCGTGCTGATCCGGCTCCCCCGGCGGGGGGATCCGCGCCGCCCTTGCCCTGGAGCGCACTCCAACTCCTAACCTCTGAGCCACCACCGCAGCACCGACCCACCAACTTGGGGAGTACCACCATGCGTTACCGCGTCCTGGGCGGCACCGGCATCGAGGTGAGCGCCTACTGCCTCGGCACGATGATGTTCGGCGCCATCGGCAACCCCGACCACGACGACTGCGCCCGGATCATCAACACCGCGCTCGACCGGGGCATCAACTTCGTCGACACCGCCGACATCTACTCGGCCGGCGAGTCCGAGGAGATCGTCGGCAAGACGCTGGCCGCCCGCGGCGACCGGGACGAGATCGTGCTCGCCACCAAGGCGCACTTCCCGATGGGCGAGGGCCGCGCCCGCGGCGGCAACTCGCGGCGCTGGATCGTCCGCGAGGTGGAGGAGAGCCTGCGCCGGCTGCGCACCGACCGGATCGACCTCTACCAGATCCACCGGCCGGACCACACCACGGACATCGAGGAGACCCTCGCCGTCCTGGGCGACCTGGTCCGGGCCGGCAAGATCCTCGCCTTCGGCTGCTCGACCTTCCCCGCCGAGCAGATCGTGGACGCCCACCACGTCGCCGAGCGCCGCGCCCTGCCGCGCTTCCGCACCGAGCAGCCCCCGTACTCGCTGCTCGCCCGCGGCATCGAGCGCGACGTGCTGCCGGTCGTCCAGCGGCTCGGCATGGGCGCGCTGACCTGGGGCCCGCTGGCCGGCGGCTTCCTCACCGGCCGCTACCGCAAGGGCCGCCCGATCGACCTGACCGCCGGCCGGGCCGCCCTCAGCCCGGGCCGCTTCGACCCGGCGCTGCCCACCACGGCCGCCAAGCTGGACGCCGTCGAGGCCTTCACCGAGCTCGCCGAGGAGCTCGGCCGCACCCTGCCCGAGCTGGCCACCGCCTTCCCGCTGGCCCACCCCGCCGTCACCTCGGTGATCATCGGCCCGCGCACCATGGAGCAGCTCGAATCCGCCCTCAAGGCCGCCGACCTGGTCCTGGACGACGACACCCTGGACCGGATCGACGCCATCGTCCCGCCCGGCACCGACCTCTACCGGGCCGACGGCGCCTGGCAGCCCCCGTCCCTCACCACCCCCGCCCTCCGCCGCCGCCCCACCGCCGACCGCTCGGCGGGCTGACCGCGCCGGACAGGCAGGCCCTACCCGTCCCCCCTCGGCGCGGCGAAGCAGTGGACCACGACCGTACGGCCGGAGGCCCAGCGCTGCTCGCCACCGCCGAGCGGGGTCCAGCCGAGGCGGCGGTAGAGGGCCAGGGCGGCGGTGTCGGTGGCGAGGACATCGAGCACGGGGTGCAGTCCGAGCACCCGCGCGTGCGCCACGGCGCGCGCCAGCAGCAGTGCGCCGACAGCCCGTCCGCGCGCCGTCGGGGCGACGAACAACCGGCCGATCACGGCGGTGAGTTCCGGGCGTCCGCCGGTCCGCTGGCTCCACAGTCCGGGGGCCAGGTCCCCCGGGGTGCTGCGGACCAGGCCGATGTGACCGGCGACCCGGCCGTCCACCTCGGCGATCCAGGCCGCCAGCAGGCCGTCCGGGGAGAGCCAGGCGGCGGGCCGCTCGGGCCACTCGACGGGGTAGCCGTCGGCGGCGTGGACGTCGGCCAGGGCCCGGACGCAGCCGGCGAGGTCGGCGGCCGTGCGCCGGCGCACGCCCACCTCCGCCCCGGTCAGCCGTGAGCCGGACGCGACGACATTGGCGCGTTCTTCAAGGTCAGCCATGCCGGTACGTTACCGGCCGGCCCTCACCGCCGCAGCAGGTCGACCACCCCGGCCAGGTCCTCGGCACCGCTGCCGAGCGCCAGCCGGTGCTCCATCAACCGGAAGAACGGGGACAGCAGTTCGGCGCTCACCCGCTGCTCCTCGGCGGTGCGCAGCAGCGTCTGCTTGCCCGCCACCTGCATCGCCAGGTTGGAGACCACGCCCGTGGTGTAGTCGCCGCTCTCCAGCTGCTCCGCCGTCCGCTCCACCGACCCGACCATCGCGGTGAGCCAACTCCCCAGCAGCGGCGCCAGATCGCCCGGCTTCACGTCCTCGTCCCGCACCAGCGCGAAGGCGTGCGAGATCCCGGCGAACGTCCCGTACATCGCGCTCAGCAGCGCCACGTCGTGCAGCGCCGCGTACCCGGCGTCCGCGCCCACGTACCGGACGGCGGCCGGCGCGGCCAGCGTCTCCCGGTGCTCCTCCAACAACTCCGCCGAGCCGCTGTAGAACACGTACGCCCCGGCCGCCGGGACGCCGATCATCGGCGGGACGGCCATGATCCCGCCGTCCAGGTAGCGGGCACCGCGGGCCTCGGCCCAGTCGGCGCGGGCGCGGGCCTGGCCGGGGGTGCTGGTGACCAGGTTGACCAGGTCCCGCCCGGCCAGGTCGGCCCCGGCCAGCGCCTCCTCGACCGAGGCGTCGTCCAGCAGGCAGACCACCACCAGCCGGGCGGCCGCGACGGCCTCCGCGGCGGTGGCCGCCACCGCGGCGCCCTCGGCGGCGAGCGCCTCGGCGCGGGCGGCGGAGCGGTTCCAGACGGTCAGCGGGTGCCCGGCGGCGAGCCAGGCGCGGGCCAGCGCGGTGCCCATCGCACCGAGGCCGAGCAGGGTGACGGGGGTCTTGCCGACGTTCTCAACAGTGTTCGTTTCCATGCCGATCAGCCTCGGCGCGGCCCCGTCCGTGATCAAGTACGCACTTCGGAGTGGGTGGTTACCCTGAGGTGAGCAACGAGGTCGGAAGGGGTGGGCCATGGCGACCGTGCCGAGGCCGGGGGCGTACGTCTGCGGGATCGACGCCGCGATGGACGTGATCGGCGGCAAGTGGAAGGTGCTGATCCTGTGGGCCCTCGGCCAGCGCCCGCAGTGCCGCTTCGGCGAGCTGCGCCGCCTGGTGCCGGGCATCACCGAGAAGGTGCTGGCCGCCCATCTGCGTGAGCTGGAGGCCGACGGCATCGTGCACCGGGAGGCCTACCAGGAGGTGCCGCCCCGGGTCGAGTACGCGCTGACCGAGGCGGGACGGCACCTGAACACGGCACTGGCACCGCTGGGCGTCTGGGGCCGGGACCACGTCCTGAACCGCTGACCCTCAGCGCTCCTCCCCCTCCGCCCCTCCCCCTCAGTGCTCCTCCGCCGCCAGGTGGTCGACGCAGGCCGCGACCGCGAGCAGCAGCCCGGTGTCCGCCCCGTCCGCGACCTCCACCCCGTAGGTGTCCCGGACCCGGAACCACTTGCGGGAGATCCGGGCGAGCTGGTCACCGTGCTGGTTCTCGATCCGGTAGTCCTTGTCGATCAGGTCGCCGCGGATCCGCAGCTCGCCGCCGGAGGCCAACTCCACCAGGTACTTGTCCCGGAACGGGGTGAAGAGCTTCTCCCGGACGGTCGCGACCGCCTCGCCGTCGGCGTCCTCGATCCTCATCGCGTCGCGGACGGCGAGCATCTTCTCCTTCACCACCGCGACCACCCGCCCGTGCGCGTCCTTCAACTCGAAGGTGTGCCGCAGCCGCAGCACCTTGCCGTCCACCAGGTAGGCCTTGTGCCCCCGGTCGTCCTCGATCCAGTAGTCGTCGCCGACCGCGAACAGCTTCTCCCTGACCAGGTACCGCACCACAGCCTCCTCCGTCGTCGGACCCGAACCACCCATTCGACCCGTACCCGCACCCGCCGCACCGCACCGCCACGCCGCGACGCTTCAATGTCGCCATGCTGATCACCCCGCTGCGCACCGAGCGCCTCGACCTCCTGCCCCTCACCCCCGACCACGCCGACGAACTCGCCGCCGCCCTCGCCGACCCCGCCCTGCACGCCTTCACCGGCGGCCGCCCGGCCACCCCGGAGGAGATGCGCGCCCGCTGCGCCCGGCTCGCCGCCGGCTCCCCGGACCCGGCCCAGGTCTGGGGGAACTGGGCCCTGCGACTGCGCGCCGACGGCGCCCTGACCGGCTACGTCCAGGCCACCGTCCGCCCGGAGGCCGCCGAAGCCGAACTCGCCTGGGTGGTCGGCACCCCCTGGCAGCGCCGCGGCCTGGCCACCGAGGCCGCCCGCGCCCTGCTCGACCACCTCGCCGCCACCGGCGTCACCACCGCCCTCGCCCACATTTACCCCAACCACGAGGCCTCCGCCCGCATCGCCCGCGCCCTCGGCCTCCACCCGACCCCGCACACCCAGGACGGCGAAATCCGCTGGCAGACCGATCTTCCGCACCCGTAGCATCCGAGGCCCGAAGCCCCCGGAGGAGCCGCCGTGTCCGTCGATGCCTCGCTGTCGCTGCGCTGGCCCGAGGGCCTTGCCCCGGGCACCGACGGACTGGCCCGGCTGCTCGGCCTCGACCACGGGCCCGGCCACGGACCGGACGCCGGCCCCTGGAGCCTGACCACCGCCCCCGACGGCCGGAGCCGCATGTGGGTCCGCATCGCCACCGACCCCGCCGACCGCACCGGCCCGTACGACCACTGGCTCCACCTCTCCCCGCCCGGGTCCCCGCCGTACGCCGAGGACACCCACGCCGTCCTGCGCGCCCACTGCCGGGAGACCGTCGCCCTGCTGCGCCGCCACGGTCTGGCGGAGGCCGCCCACGACATCGACGGCGACCCGACCGGCTACTGGACCCGCGCCGCCGACCACCCCGAACTCCTCACCGACCCCGAGCTGACCGTCTGGTGGGCCGCCGAAGCCCCCACCACCGCGACCCTCCCGGCCGTCCTCACCCCCAGCCTCCGCCCGGCCCCCACCACCGGCACCGTCCGGGTCGCCCCCACCGACGACCTCGGCGCCCACGCCGCCGAGCTGCCCGTCCAGCACACCGCGCGCTTCACCGGCCACCGGGTCACCCCCGAGGAGCTCGACACCTTCGCCGACCGCCTCGTCGCCACCCTGACCCGCCCCGGCGAACGCATCGACGTCGCCCTCCGCCTCCACACCCGCCTGATCCGCTACGAGTCCGCGACCCAGCCCCTCACCGACCTCCGCGTCCTCCCCTGACCCCCGAAGGCCGCCCGCCCGGAATGCCGCCGACCCCCCATGGGGTTGGATACAGCCATGGCATCTCGTGCACGCGTACGCGCCCCCGAACTGGTCGGGGCAGGCGGTTGGCTGAACACCGGCGGCAAGGACCTCACCCTCGCCGACTTCCGGGGCAAGATCACCGTCCTGGACTTCTGGACCTTCTGCTGCATCAACTGTCTGCACGTCCTCGACGAGCTCCGCGAGCTGGAGGAGGAGCACCGCGACACCGTGGTGATCGTCGGCGTGCACTCGCCCAAGTTCGTGCACGAGGCCGACCACCAGGCCGTCGTCGACGCCGTCGCCCGGTACGAGGTGCACCACCCGGTGCTGGACGACCCGGAGCTCGCGACCTGGAAGCAGTACGCCGTCCGGGCGTGGCCGACGCTCGTGGTGATCGACCCCGAGGGCTACGTGGTGGCCCAGCACGCCGGTGAGGGCCACGCCCACGCGATCGCCAAGCTGGTGGCCGAGCTGGAGGCGGAGCACGAGGCCAAGGGCACCCTGCGGCGCGGGGACGGCCCGTACGTGGCGCCGGAGCCGGTCGCCGGGGACCTCAAGTTCCCCGGCAAGGCGGTCCGGCTGCCGAACGGGCACTTCCTGGTCGCCGACTCCGGTCACCACTCGCTGGTCGAGCTGGCCGAGGACGGCGAGACGGTGGTGCGCCGGATCGGCGACGGGCAGCGCGGCCTGGTCGACGGCACCAGCCCCCGGTTCAGCGAGCCCCAGGGCCTCGCGCTGCTGCCGGAGGGCCACGACTACGACGTGGTCGTCGCCGACACCGTCAACCACGCCCTGCGCGGCGTCCGCCTCACCGAGGACGGTGCCAGCGTCACCACCCTGGCCGGCACCGGCCGCCAGTGGTGGCAGGGCTCGGCCACCGAGGGCCCGGCCCGCGAGGTGGACCTCTCCTCCCCCTGGGACGTCGCCTGGTTCGACGGCCGGGTGTGGATCGCGATGGCCGGCGTGCACCAGCTGTGGGCGTACGACCCGGCGGCCGGCACCGTCGGCGTCGCGGCCGGGACCACCAACGAGGGCCTGGTGGACGGCCCGGCCGCCGAGGCCTGGTTCGCCCAGCCGTCCGGCCTGGCCGTCTCCGCGGACGGCGGGAAGCTCTGGGTGGCCGACTCCGAGACCTCCGCGCTGCGCTTCGTTTCACGTGAAACCATGACGGTCGAAACCGCCGTCGGCACCGGCCTGTTCGACTTCGGCCACCGCGACGGCGCCGCCGACCAGGCCCTGTTCCAGCACCCGCTGGGCGTGACCGTGCTGCCGGACGGCTCGGTGGCCGTCAGCGACACCTACAACCACGCGCTGCGCCGCTTCGACCCGGCGAGCGGCGAGGTCACCACCCTGGCCACCGACCTGCGCGAGCCCTCCGGGGCGGTGCTGGTGGACGGCGACATCGTGGTGGTCGAGTCGGCCCGGCACCGGCTGACCCGGCTGCGGCTGCCGGAGGAGGCCGTACGGGTGGAGTCGGTGGCGCACCGCACCCAGCGCGCCGCCACCGAGGTCGCGCCCGGCGCCCTCCGGCTGGACGTGGTCTTCGAGGCGCCGAGCGGCCAGAAGCTGGACGAGCGCTACGGCCCGTCCACCCGGCTGCTGGTCAGCGCGACCCCGCCCGAGCTGCTGGTCTCCGGCGCGGGCGCGGACACCGACCTCTCCCGCGAGCTGGTGCTGTCCGAGCTGGTCACCGAGGGCGTGCTGCACGTCTCGGCGATGGCCGCCTCCTGCGACGACGACCCGGAGATCGAGTTCCCGGCCTGCCACGTGCACCAGCAGGACTGGGGCGTGCCGGTGAAGCTGGTCGCCGACGGCGTCCGCCGTCTCCCGCTGGTCCTGGCGGGCATGGAGTAGCCGGGCAACGCGCAGGGGGCCCGCCGGAACACCGGCGGGCCCCCTGCGTAGCGGCGTGCTCAGCCCTCCAGGAAGGCCTTGATCGCGCCGGCCAGCAGGTACGGGTCCTCCGCACCGCACAGCTCGCGGGCCGAGTGCATGGACAGTGCCGCGATGCCGCAGTCCACCGTCTGGATGCCCAGCCGCGCCGCCGTGATCGGGCCGATCGTCGTACCGCAGGGCATCGCGTTGTTGGACACGAAGGTCTGCCACGGCACGCCGGCCTTCTCGCAGGCCGCCGCGAACACCGCCCGGCCGACACCGTCGGTCGCGTAGCGGTTGTTGACGTTGACCTTGAGGATCGGCCCGTCGTTCGGCAGCGGGTGGTGGCCCGGCTCGTGCCGCTCGGAGTAGTTCGGGTGGACGGCGTGGCCCATGTCCGAGGACAGGCAGACGGTGCCGGCCAGCGCCCGGGCGCGGTCCTCCGGGGAGCCGCCGCGGGCGTGGACCGTCCGGTCGAGCACGTTGCCGAGCAGCGGGCTCTGCGCGCCGGTGTCGGACTCGCTGCCGGTCTCCTCGTGGTCGAAGGCGGCCAGCACCGGGATGTACGGCAGCACGGTCTCGCCGTCGGCGACGGCCGTCGCGACGGCGGCCAGCGCGGCGGTGGCCGCGTGCACCGAGAGCAGGTTGTCCAGGCGCGGGCCGGCCAGCAGCTCGCGGTCCCGGCCCAGGTAGGCGGCGGGCTGGACGTCGTGGGTCATGAGGTCCCAGCCGGCCACGTCCTCGGCGGCCAGCCCGGCCCGCTCGGCGACGTAGGCGATCAACGAGCCCTCGTCGACCGGGCCGAGGCCCCAGATCGGGGTGAGGTGGCGCTGCCGGTCGAGCTTCATGCCGTCGTTGACCTGGCGGTCCAGGTGGATGGCGAGCTGGGGCACGCGCAGCAGCGGCTCGTCCAGCTGGACGAGCCGTGCACTGCCGTCCTTCAGCGCCAGTCTGCCGGACAGGCCGAGGTCCCGGTCGAGCCAGGTGTTCAGCGGCACCCCGCCGTAGATCTCCACCGCCACCTGCCGCCACCCGGCCGAGCCGGTGTCCGGCACCGGCTTCACCCGCAGGTTGGGGGAGTCGGTGTGGGTGCCGACGATCCGGAACGGCGTCTCCGGCCCCGCGCCCTCCGGCAGGTACCAGGCGATCAGCGCACCACCGCGGATCAGGTAGCGCCCGCCGGCCGAACCGTCCCAGGCGTCCGTCTCCGCGACCTGACGGAACCCCGCCTTCTCCAGGCGCCGGGCGGCGCTCGCGACCGCGTGGTACGGGGACGGCGAGGTGCCGAGGAACGTGATCAGATCGTCGGTGTGCGTCCGGTCGAAGAATGCCCGGCGGGCGGCGGTCGACATGCTGCTCCAGGGTCGAGGGGGGCCGAAGCCGGAGGGGGTCAGCTTCGCCCCCTGAGCATATGCCCGTACACGGACATGGCATTCGATACCCGGCAACCGTTGTGGTAAAGGGACACAACGCGAACCCGCACTTCACCGGGCCTCCTTCACCCCGTGGTCCCCGCCGGTCGCAGACCGTCAGCGGGCTCCCGCGCGCGAACGGGCCACGAGCGGCGCCCGACAGTCGGACGATGGCCCTGGTCCACAGTGAAGTCACCGGGGTGGGAACGCAGTTGACCACCACGATGCCCGCCGAGGAGACCGTCGAGCCCGGCCCCGACCCGTCGTCAGGTCCTGCGCAGCACAGCGCGGGAGCAGCGGAAGCAACGGAACAGCGGAACGGCGGAACCGCGAAAACACCGAAGGGCCCGGTGGCAGCCGGGCCCTTCGGTGCGAGGGTTTCGTCAGGCGGTCAGAGAGGTGCCGCGCGCGGCACACCCCGGGAAGGGTGGTGGCGGGCGGCAGGCGGGCGGGCCTTAGAAGGCCTCCTCCGCCAGCTCCATGATCTCGTTGTCGATGCCCTCGGCGATCGCCCGCTGCGGAGCGATGGTCGGCAGGATGTTCTTGGCGAAGAAGCGGGCCGCCGCGACCTTGCCCTGGTAGAACGGCACGTCCTTCTCCGAGGCGCCGGCCTCCAGCTTGGCCAGGGCCACCGCGGCCTGGCGCAGCAGCAGCCAGCCGACGACGACGTCGCCGGAGACCATCAGCAGGCGGGTGGTGTTGAGGCCCACCTTGTACATGTTCTTGACGTCCTGCTCGACCGAGGTCAGGTCGGCGATCAGCTTGCCGACGATGGCCTCCAGGTCACCGGCGGCCTTGGCGAGCAGCTCGCGCTCGGCGGCCAGGGCGTCGCCGCCCTCGGCGGAGGCGAGGAACTTCTGGATCTGCTCCGACAGCGCGGCCAGCGCCTGGCCGCCGTCCTTGACGATCTTGCGGAAGAAGAAGTCCTGGCCCTGGATCGCCGTGGTGCCCTCGTAGAGGGTGTCGATCTTGGCGTCGCGGATGTACTGCTCGATCGGGTACTCCTGCAGGTAGCCGGAGCCACCGAAGGTCTGCAGGGACTGGGCGAGCTGCTCGTAGGACTTCTCCGAGCCGTAGCCCTTGACGATCGGCAGGAGCAGGTCGTTGAGGCGCTCGGCGGCCTCGTCGCGCTCGCCGCGGAGCTTGGCGGCCAGCATGTCGTCCTGGACGGACGCGGTGAACAGGACCAGCGCGCGCATGCCCTCGGCGTAGGCCTTCTGGGTCAGCAGCGAGCGGCGCACGTCCGGGTGGTGGGTGATGGTGACGCGCGGGGCGGTCTTGTCCAGGAACTGCGAGATGTCGGCACCCTGCACGCGCTCCTTGGCGTACTCCAGGGCGTTCAGGTAGCCGGTGGAGAGGGTGGCGATGGCCTTCGTGCCGACCATCATGCGGGCGAACTCGATGATCTTGAACATCTGGCGGATGCCGTCGACGGTCTCGCCGAGCAGCCAGCCCTTGGCCGGGTGCTTGGCACCGAAGGTCATCTCGCAGGTGTTCGAGGCCTTGAGGCCCATCTTGTGCTCGACGTTGGTGGCGTAGACGCCGTTGCGCTCGCCGAGCTCGCCGGTCTCCCAGTCGAAGTCGAACTTCGGGACGATGAAGAGGCCGAGGCCCTTGGTGCCCGGCTTACCGCCCTCGGGGCGGGCCAGCACCATGTGGATGATGTTCTCGGACATGTCGTGCTCGCCCGAGGTGATGAAGCGCTTCACACCCTCGATGTGCCAGGAGCCGTCCTCCTGCTTGATCGCCTTGGTGCGGCCGGCGCCCACGTCGGAGCCCGCGTCGGGCTCGGTGAGGACCATGGTGGAGCCCCACAGGCGGTCGGTCATCCGCTGGGCGACCTTCAGCTGCTCCTCGGTGCCCTCCTCGGCGATGACGCCGGCGAAGGCCGGGCCGGAGGAGTACATCCAGATGGCCGGGTTGGAGCCCAGGATCTGCTCGGCGAAGGCCCAGATCAGCGAGTTCGGGGTGACCTGGCCGCCGATCGACTCCGGGATGCCCAGGCGCCACCACTCGGCGTCCATGAAGGTCTGGTAGCTCTTCTTGAAGGCCGCCGGGATCGGCGCGGTGTTGGTCTCCGGGTCGAAGACCGGCGGGTTGCGGTCGGTGTCGGCGAAGGACGCGGCGAGGTCGTTCTCGGCGAGGCGGGCGATCTCGCTGAGGATGTTCTTCGCGGTCTCGACGTCCATGTCGGCGAACGGCCCGGTGCCGTACACCTGGTCGCGACCGAACACCTCGAAGAGGTTGAACTCCACGTCCCGCAGGTTGGACTTGTAGTGACCCATGGCCTGTTTTCTCCGGTTCGTCGCTTCCGGGTGACCGCCGCGTTTCGGGCGTCCCGTACCCACCAGTAGGCATCATGATGCTACCCAGCGGTAACTTGGGCAAGCCCCCGGCGGTGAATCCGCTATGAACGTGGTCACGTCCCACAAGCCGGGACGACCACTCCTTGTCAGGATCGACGCCAGCGCGGGCGGCTGCGCTCCCGCTAGCCTGTCCGTGTGTACGGATATGACCAGAACGCATACCCGGGTGACCCCTACCAGCAGCAGGCGGGTCCGCAGCCGGGCATGAACGGCATGCCCGGACCGGACGCCTACGGCGCGCAGGGCCAGGCGTCCCAGCAGTCCCTCTACCCGGAGCCCTCGCCGCCGTCCCTGGCGGACGCGGTCCGGGCGTTCACCACGGGCTCGATGGCGGTCGAGGACTTCCAGGCCATCTTCATCACCTCGAAGGTGCACTGTCCGCGCGGCGACCGCCCCGGCTTCCTGGCACTGCACAACACCCCGACGCCGGTGATCCCGATGTTCAGCTCGCTCAAGGAGCTGCGCCGCTACGCCGGCAAGGACTCCAAGCACTTCACCGTCACCGGGGCCGAGGTGCTGGACCTGCTGCCGACCGGCTACGGCTTCGCCCTGGACATGGAGGGCGAGCACCGGATGGTGTTCGACGCCAAGGCGGTCGAGCAGATGGTCGACTTCACCATGCGCCGGATGTACGGATAGCCACCCCGGGGAGAGGAGCCGCGCTCCTCCGTCCCCGCATAGTTCAATTTTCAACTTGCTTGTTGTTGAGGATTGAACTAACCTCGTGGAACGTAGGCCAGAGAACCCCGCTCGAAGGAGGCCGACATGCCCGCCGTGACCGTCGACAACCCGCTGACCCTCCCGCGCGTGACCACGCCGGACCCGGCCGTCGCGAACGCCCGGCCGGTGCTGACCGTCGCCACCGCCCCCGAGGGCTACGAGGGCGAGGGCTTCCCCGTCCGCCGCGCCTTCGCCAAGATCAACACCAAGTACCTCGACCCGTTCATCATGATGGACCAGATGGGCGAGGTGGACTACGCGGCCGGCGAGCCCAAGGGCACCCCCTGGCACCCGCACCGCGGCTTCGAGACCGTCACCTACATCATTGACGGAACGTTCATCCACCAGGACTCGCACGGTGGCGGCGGCGTCATCACCGACGGCGACACCCAGTGGATGACGGCCGGCTCCGGTCTGCTGCACATCGAGACCCCGCCGGAGTCGCTGGTGCTGTCCGGCGGCCTGTTCCACGGCCTCCAGCTGTGGGTCAACCTGCCCGCCTCGGACAAGATGATCGCCCCCAAGTACCAGGACATCCGCGGCGGCAGCGTCAAGCTGCTCAGCTCCGCGGACGGCGGCGCCCTGCTTCGCGTGATCGCCGGCGAGATCGACGGCCACCAGGGCCCGGGCGCGACCCACACCCCGATCACGATGATCCACGCCTCGATCAACCCCGGCGCCCAGATCACCCTGCCCTGGCGCGCCGACTTCAACGCCCTCGCCTACGGCCTGGCCGGCAACGGCTCGGCCGGCACCGAGCACCGTCCCTTCCACCGCGGGCAGGCCGTCGTCTTCGGCGACGGCGACTCCATCACCCTGCGCGCCGACGAGAAGCAGGACTCCCGCGACAACAACTTCGAGGTCGTCCTCCTCGGCGGCCTCCCGATCCGCGAACCGGTCGCCTGGTACGGCCCGTTCGTGATGAACAGCCACCGCGAGCTCCAGCAGGCCATGGAGGACTTCCAGGCCGGCCGCCTCGGCACCATCCCCACCGACGCCGGCTGACCGCTTCCGTCACGAAGGGCCCGGACCATCGGTCCGGGCCCTTTCGCACACGTCGCACCACAAGGCCGGCGGAGCCCCGTCTCCCCCGTGCCGCACCGCGGGGCCGGAACCGCCGATCCGACGGCCCCCGCCCGGACGACGCCTCCGCCCGCCTCCGCCGCCTACAGCAGCGCGTAGACGGCGGAGGCGTCGTCGTGGGTCTTGCCGCGCGGCCAGCGCTCACAGGTGGCGTCGGCCCGCTCCACCTCGCGGACCTGGGCGATCAGCTCACCCGGCCCGGACTCGGCGAGCAGCCGCAGCACGTCGCCCCAACTACCCAGCCCGAAGCGCTCGGTGTAGCGCGAGGCGCCGTCGGTGAGGGCGGCCAGCGCACGCAGCCGGTCCAGCGGCACGAAGCCGGTCTCGGCGTGCTCGGCCGCCCGCGGACTGGCGGCGGCGATCCACGGGCCGGTGCCCCGGTTGCGGGCGGCGCGCACCGCCAGCGCGTACTCCAGGTGCAGCGCGGCCCGCTCGGCCGAGCCGGGGACGGTCGCCCAGACCTGGCGGCGCAGCCCCTCCCCGCCGGGGAAGCGCTGGTTGTCGCCGATCACCCTGGGCGGGCCGTCCTTGAACTCCAGCACCAGCAGCGAGTCGCCGAGCACCAGGTACTCCAGCGAGTCGCCGTGCCGCCGGGCCGCGACCACCATCGCCGCGGGCGTGTTGGCGTGGCCGAGGTCGCAGCGGCCGCCGTGCAGCGCGGCCGTCTCCACGATGGCGTCGGCCAGGCACTCGGCGATCGACCGGTCCACCCGGTCGGTGAGCCGGGCGAGCAGGTGCACGCCCAGACGCCGGACGTACCAGGCGGTTCCGTGCCGGCACCCGGACTCCAGGCCGGCCGGCGAACTGGCGCCGTCCAGCAGGACCAGTGCCTCCGGCGAGGCCGCCGCGAAGTCCTCGCTCTCGCGGTCGGGCCGCCGCGCTTCCCCTGCGAGCTGTAGCTGCATCCCGTCAGTGTGGCCGCCCGTCCCGGCCCGCGCCCAGACCCGTGCGCCGGTGCGGCGGGGGCCGGGGCGCGGTGTGCGGTGGCAGCGGCGGTGATTCGGCCATACCGTCGGATAGCGACCGGCCGATTCGGCCAATCAGGGCCGGTCGGGTTTGGGCGCACCTTCGGGTGTCCGGACGGCCCGGGACTGACGAGGAGCGGATGATGACGACGTTCTGGCAGTTCATCGTGTTGCTGGCCGCCTCGCTCGGCTTTCCGACCGCCGCGCTGTTCTACCTGATCGGCGGACCGCGCTTCCCCGACGAGCGGCGCGACCGTTAGGGCCTGGCCCTCCAGGCCGGATCGCGGCCGAGCAGCGCCAGGGCGCGGTCGAACCGGCCGGCACCGCCGCCGGCTTCGAGGCCCGGGCGGAAGGCCCGGCCGGGCGCCCGCGCCTCCGGCGTGTTCGGGACGGCCTCGCTCACCGCCAGCAGCGCGGTGACCAGGGCGTCGTCGCCGTCCACCGCCGCGACCAGCCGGTCCGCGTCGCCGAGCGCCGCGGCGACGTCCCAGCCGTGCACCAGGGTGTCCACCAGGTGGAAGCCGACCGCCTGGGCGAGCGGGAACGGCCCGCCGTCGCGGATCTCGGGCAGCCAGAGCGCCCGGTCGGTGACGGCCGCCTCCCGGAACGCGGCGACGAGGTCAGCGCCGGTGCGGCGGAAGTCCTCCGCCGGATCCGCCCCGAGCGTGGCGTCCGCGAACAGCGCCAGGTCCGGCCCGGCGCCGCGGGCGGCCGCGGCGAAGCCCCGGTGCTGGCCGACGCAGTGCTCCAGCAGCCGGCGCAGCGTCCACCCGGCGCACGGGGTGGGTCGGTCCAGCTGGTCCGGCCGGACGGCGTCCACCACCTCGATGGCCAGTTCCATCGCCTGTGCGTGCAGTTCGACGACGTTCATGCGGCAGTGACCCCCAGTCCTGCGGAAATGAATCCGATCACCTGATCAACGACGGTCGGTTCCCCGATGATCCTGCGGTGCCCGAGCCCCCGGGTGACCACCAGCTCCAGCTGCTCCCCGTACGCCCGCTCCGCCGGTGCGCCTGGGCCCGGGTCTTCCCCGGCGGCTGCTTCTTCTACGAGGTCACCGCCGAGTTCGACGCCCGGCCCGGCGCCGTCCGGGACGCCCTGGCCGGCTGCGCCCGGGAGTGGCACGCAACGATCGTCGAAGCCCTCGCCGACGCCCGCGCGGCCGGCGCCCTGCGCCCCGACACCGACCTCGGCGACCTCGCCTTCGCACTGATCGCGGTCCTGGAGACGGCCAACTCGCAGGCCGTGCTGCACGAGGAGGACGTCCCCTACCAGCGGGCCGGCCGCTTCCTGCTCCGCCTGCTGCGCGCCGAGGCCACCGACCCGGCCGACCCGGCGCTCGCCCCCTAGCCGGGGCAGGCCCTAGGCCAACAACCCTTCCAGCACAGCGGCTCGGGCGAGCAGCCGTTCGTCCTCCCCCGCCGCGCCGACCACCTGGAGGCCGAGCGGAAGCCCGTCCGGGGTCCGCCCGGCGGGCAGGCTCAGCGCGGGCAGACCGAGGTAGCTCCACGGCAGCGACATCACCGCGTCCCCGGTGAAGTGCAGCCCCTCCGGCGCCCCGCCCGTCGCGGACGGGGCCAGCCACAGGTCCACCCCGGCCGCCGCGGCGGCTCCGGCCACCCGCTCGCGCAGCCGCTCCCGGAACCCCAGCGCGGCCTCGCGGTCCTCCGCCGCGATCCCCTGGCCGACCCTGATGCTCGCCGCCGTCTCCGGCCGGTACAGGCCGCCGAACCGGGCGAACCAGTCGGTGTGACTGCGGGCCAGCTCGAACCGGTTGACGGTCTGCAACTGCCGGGTGATCTCGGCGAAATCGGGAAACAGCGGCACCCTGCGCACCGCCGACCCGGCCCGCTCCAACCGCGCCACCTGTTCCTCGAAGGCGCGCAGCGCGGCCGGTTCGGCCCGCTCCAGGTACGGACCGTCCGGCACCCCGAGCACCGGCTCCGGGCCGGGCTCGACCTCCCGCCAGCCGTCGCACAGCAGCGGGGCCGCCAGCGCGGCGCCCGCCAGGTCGGAGGTGAACACGCCCAGGGTGTCGAGGCTCGGCGCGTTCGGGATCACCCCGTCGATCGGGATCCGCCCCCACGTCGGCCGGAAGCCCACCACCCCGCAGTACGCGGCCGGGCGGATCACCGAACCGACCGTCTGGGTGCCGATCGCCAGCGGCACCAGCCCGGCCGCGACCGCCGCCGCCGACCCGCTGCTGGAACCGCCCGGGGTGTGCCCCGGGTGGTGCGGATTGCGGGTCGGGCCCGGGGCGCTCGCGGCGAACTCGGCGGTCACCGTCTTGCCCGCGACCATCGCCCCCGCCGCCAGCAGCCGGTCCACCACCACGGCCTGCGGGCCCGCCAGCACCCCCGGCGGCAGGGCGGAGCCGCCGTGCGTGGGCAGCCCGTCCACGTGCACGATGTCCTTGACCCCCACCAGTACCCCGTACAGCGGCGGCCGCCCGGCCGGCTCCGGGTACCGCGCGGCCAACTCCCGTGCCCGCGCCAGCAGTCGGTCGTGCCGCCCGGGCTCCGCCACGAAGGCGTGCAGCAGCGGATCCACCCGCTCGACCAGCGCGCAGAAGCGCTCGACGTGCTCGGGCAGCCCGGGCACACCGGCCCGCAGCCCGGCGGCCTCCCGGGTCAACGACCGCGGCGGCGCCAGGTCTTCGTCCATACCGCGCACCGTAGCGCCCGGCCGCTCACCGGTGCTCGGCCGGCAGGTACGGAGTCTCGCGCAGGAAGTACGCCCCACAGGTGTGGCAGCACAGCTCCGGGGTCGTCCCCCAGTCCACCGCCTCCCGCACCCGCGACCCCTGATCGAGCTCCCGACCGCACATCGCCACGCTCTGCTCGCCCCGGACCATGTGCCACAACCGGACCGCGCCGGCCTCCCCGTCGGCCCCGTACTCGGCTCGCATCTGGTGCATCATGCCCCCCATCGTCCGACCGCCCGGCACCCCCGGCAACCGGAACCGGCGGGCCCGCGCCCCGGTCGGGACCCGGCCACCACACCCGGGTAGGGTACGCACCCGAATCGGTGCCGACGGCCTTCACGGAAGCCCAAGTCGACCGAAACCACCCGCATTTCACCCAAAGAGGGAGCCTTCAGCGTGCGCTCTTCCCGCCTTCTCGCCGCCTCCGCCCTGGTGGCGCTCACCATCGGCGCCACGGCCGGCGCGGCCACCGCCGGCGCCGTCGGGATCGGCACCGCCTCCCCGACCCCCACCGCCTCCCCGACCCCCACCGCGACCCCGAGCACCACCGCAACTGCAACCGCGACTGCCACCGCGAGCGCCCCCGCTCCGACGGCCACGGCCAAGCCGACGAACCTGCCCACCCCTCCGGTCGCCACTCCCAGCGGCGGCCACTGCCAGAGCTACGTGCTGCAGAACCTCAAGGTCACCGGCACCGGTCTCGCCAACACCACCCTGGTCAAGGGCGGTCAGGCGCAGGAGGCCACGGTGACCTTCGAGAACACCACCGGTGTCGACCTCAAGAAGGTCGACACCTACTTCTTCTTCACCGACGTGGCGGAGACCGAGCCGGTGACCAACCCGGTCACCTGGGGCAAGGAGTCCTTCAACATCCAGGTGAAGCTGCCCGGCGGGGACTGGAAGGCGCCCGAGGCGGGCGCCGTCACCGGGAGCATGACCTACCTGAAGGTGGACCTCGGCAAGTACGCGATCGCCAAGGGCGGGAAGCTCACCCTCCAGGTGCGCCTCGCGGCCACCGACAAGGCCCTCACCGCCCGCTACTTCGCCCAGCTGAGCGGCACCTCGGAGGCCTTCGAGGCCAAGGACGTGCCGGGCGCCGACACCAACGGCCGCTGTGTGGCCTTCAACGGCGACTACCGCGTCGACGACCTCTTCAAGGTGGTCGACGCCGGTTCGACCACGGCCGGCGGCACCTCCACCCCGGCCGCCGTCCCCGCCGCCGCGGTCTCCGCCTCGCCGTCGGCCGGTCCGCACCTGGCCGAGACGGGCGCCTCCTCCAACACCCTGCCGATCGCCCTCGGCGGCGCGGCCGTACTGGCCGCCGGGGCCGGCACCCTGTTCGTCCTGCGCCGCCGCAAGGCGGGCGCGCACGGCTGACCCTCCGCCAGGAGAACCGAGGGGCGCGGACAACCGTTCGGGCCCCTCGGTGGTCTTCCCCCGGAGAGCGAACCCCGACCCCACCGCTGGAGCCCCCCGATGCGTCCCGCCCGCCTTCCCGCCGCCTGCACCCTGCTCGTGCTCACCATCGGTCCGGTCGCCCTCGCCACGGCCCCCGCACTCGCCGCCGACGCCACCCCCACCGCTTCCTCCTCCGCCACCGGCGACTGCCCGGAGGGCGCGACCGCCGACCCGATACCGGTCACCAGCAGCAGCGACGCCGCGGGCGAACTCTCCGTCACCTTCACCAACCCCGGCACCACGACGGTCAAGCAGCTCGCCACCACCGTCGCCCTCGCGGACGGCGGCAGCCTCCCCGTCGAACTGCGCGCGGGGAACGGCGCCTGGAAGGCCCTCACCGTCACCGGCACCCCGCTCAACACCGGCAGCTACCAGCTCCCCCAGGGCCAGCGGCTCACCCTCCAGGTGCGGCTCGCCGCCGGAGCGGCGCACGGCGACCACCGCCTCACCTTCACCGCCAAGTCCGAGGTCCTCCCGAGCGGCTCCGCCCCGGCGAAGAAGGACACCTGCCCCCGGCTCACCGCCACCCACACGGCCCCGCTCACCCCCACCGACGACCTCCCGGCCCCCACTCACCTCGCCGACACCGGCGCCGGCACCGCCACCCGCCCCCTCGCCATCGCCGGCACCACCGCCCTCCTCCTCGGCACCGCCCTCCTCCTCCTGACCCGCCGCCGTCCCCTCACCGACTGACCCCGGGCACCGCCCGGCCGAGGGGGACTCCCCCCGCCGCGGCTCCCTGTCACCCGCCTCCGCCACCCCGCGCGGCACGCGCTGCGTCCGGCCACGAGGCCCGACCCGGGCGCGACCCCCAGCGCTACGAAGCCGCCCTCAGGAGGGCGTCGTCCTGCCACTTGAGGATCTTGTCGAAGCTCACGATGGCCCCCCGGAGGGGGTGGTTGCGGAGCTGGACGTGGTCGGTGAGGGCGTGGATGAGGAAGAGGCCGCGGCCGGATTCGGCGGTGAGGTCGGGGAGCGTGTCGAGGTCGACCGGGCGGAGGGTGGGGGCCGGGGGGCGGCGGGGGAGGACGTGGGTGTCGTAGGGGTGGCCGTCGCGGCGGGGCCGGTGGCCGGTGAGCACGCGGGCCGGGACGGTGGCGCGGCCGCGGCGGTGGCGGCGGGGCGCGTGGCCGACCGGGGCCGGGGTGGCCGGGCGGCGGACGGCGGGCGGGGCGCTCGCGCCGGGCAGGCCGGGGCCGGAGTCGGTGACCTCGATCCGCAGCCGGTCGCCGTTGATCGAGGCGGTGACCTGGAAGCCGTCGTCGGGCCGGCCGGTCGCGCCGTGCTCGACGGCGTTGGCGCAGGCCTCGGTGAGGGCGACGCCGAGGTCGTCGGCGATCTGCGGGTCGACGCCCGCGGTCGCCATGGCACCGAGCAGGATGCGCCGGGCCAGCGGCACGCTGGCCGGGTCGCGCTTGAGGTGCAGAGTCCACCAGATGTCCACGGGAGGTCCCTCCTGGCTGCGGCTCCACATACAACTAGGTATCTCCGGGCGAATCGGCGGCGAACCGTGCCCGGGGGCGGCTACCGCCCGTTCGGCGGATGGACTGGGGACGGGGTCTGTGCCGAAGGGCGCACGGGGTGGGGTGCACGCCGCCGCCGAACGGGGCATTCGTAGGGATTTCCCACCCTGCCCGTGTCGGCGGTGTACGCGATGAGATGATGGCCCGGCCATGACTGCCCTCCCCGCCGCCCCGTTCCGGGGCACCCCTGTGCCGGCTCGGCCGGTGGGTGCCGCCTGGGATCTGCGGCTTGCCCGGGCGGTCCCGTTCGCGCTGGTCTGCACGCTGATTGCGGCGGCCGGGCACGCCCTGGCCGGTGGCGGGAACGTGCCGCCGGCCGCGCTGGCGACGGGTTTCGCCGCGGTGCTGGTGCTCGCGGTGGCGTGCGGCGGGCGGGAGCGTTCGCTGGCGGCCATCGCCGGGGCGCTCGGCGCGGGGCAGCTCGGACTGCACTGCCTCTTCCACGGTCTCAGCGGCCACGGTTTCGGCGGCTCCGGCATGCACGACGGCTCGATGTCGGTGCCGCAGGCGGCCGGCCGGCTGATCTGCAACGAGGCCCGCCCGGGCACGCTGATCGGTCTGCCCGGCGGCACCTCCCCGGAGCAGCTGGTCTCCTCGGCGGGCCTGGATCCGCACGCGTACGCCGCCGCGCCGTGGTGGCAGGGCGGCGTGCTGGGGATGACGCCGTCGATGCTGGCCGGGCACCTGGCCGCCGCGCTGGTGGCGGGCTGGTGGCTGCGGCGCGGCGAGGCGGCGCTGTGGCGGCTGGTGCGGGTGGCCGCGTCGGCGGCCCGGGAGCACTGGGCGGCGCCGCTGCGCTCGGCGCTGGTGCTGGCGGCCGCGCTGCTGCGCGGTCTGTTCGGCGTGGCCGGTCCGGCCCGCCGGTTCGGTGCGGGCGGCGGCGACGGCCGGCTGCCCGCGAGCGCGGTGCTGCGGCACAGCGTGGTGCGGCGCGGTCCGCCGTGCGGGGCCTTCGCGTACTGACCCGGTGTTCCGCCGTACCCGTCGAACGGGGGCGGACGAGCCGGTGAGGTGCGCGGTGTCCGGGCCGTTCCCGTCCGCCCACGGCGACGGCGGCCCCCGGCTCTGCCCTCACACGTCCGCACGTGCGGCGCCGCCGAGGCACGGTTCCGCCGTCGCCCGGTCCGGCCGGCCGCCGAGCTCCGATCGGAGACCCCCCATCATGCGTTCCCTCCCCACCCGCCGCATCGCCGCCGTCGCCCTGACCGCCGCCGCCTCCGTGGTGGCGCTGGCCGGCCCGGCCTTCGCGCACGTCACCGTCAACCCGGGCTCGGCCGCCCAGGGCGGCTACGCCACGGTCAACTTCCAGGTGCCGGACGAGAGCGACACGGCGAGCACGGTGAAGCTGGAGGTCAACCTGCCGCTGGACCACCCGCTGGCCTCGGTCCGGACCCTGCCGATGCCGGGCTGGACCGCGACCGTCGAGAAGTCCAAGCTCGACAAGCCGATCAAGGTGCACGGGAGCGACGTCAACGAGGCCGTCTCCAAGATCACCTGGACCGCCGACGCGAACACCAAGATCGCCCCCGGCCAGTTCGGGGAGTTCAGGCTGTCGCTCGGCCCGCTGCCGACCGACGCCGACAGCATGGTCTTCAAGGCCCTGCAGACCTACGACAACGGCGACGTCGTCCGCTGGATCGACGAGGCCCAGGCCGGCCAGCCCGAGCCGGCCCACCCGGCGCCCACCCTGAAGCTCACCAAGGCCGCCTCCGGTGACGGCCACGGCGTCACCGCCACCGCCTCCGCCTCGCCCGCCGCCGGTGCCCACGGGGACACCTCGGACCAGGCCGCCTCCGGCGGCGACGCCAAGTCCAGCGACACCACCGCCCGCACCCTCGGCGTGGTCGGCATCGTGGTCGGCGTGATCGGCACCGCCGTCGGCGTGCTCGGCCTGCGCCGCAAGAACAGCGGCTCCGCCTCCTGACACCCGCACCGGCGGGGCCGTACCGGTACCCGCGGCCGTACCCGTGGACCGGTACGGCCCCGCCGGTGGTCCTCCTGCGCCCGATCGGATCCACCATGCCCCGCACCACCCGCTCCACCCGCACCACCCGCCTGGTCGGCGCGGCCGCCCTCGCGCTGACCGCCGCGCTCACCCTCTCCGCCTGCGGCTCCTCCGGCGGCGGCTCGACCGCCGCGAAGGTCACCCAGCAGAAGGACGACAGTCCGTACCAGGGCACCAAGCTGGCGAAGAACTTCGAGAAGCCCGACCTCCAGCTGACCGACACCTCCGGCCAGCCGTACGACCTGCGGCAGCAGACCAACGGCAAGGCCACCCTGCTGTTCTTCGGCTACACCAGCTGCCCGGACGTCTGCCCGACCACCATGGGCGACATCGGCGTCGCGATGAAGGCGCTGTCCCCGGAGGACCGGAAGAAGATCAACGTCGTCTTCGTCTCCACCGACCCGCAGCGCGACACCCCCAAGGTGCTGCGCACCTGGCTGGACTCGATGGGCACCGACTTCATAGGCCTCACCGGCGACCTGTCGAAGGTGAAGACCGCCGCCCGGTCGCTCGGCATCATGATCGAGGACCCGGTGGTCAACGCGGACGGCACCGTCACCTCCACCCACGGCGCGCAGGTGCTGGCCTTCCTCCCCTCGGACGACAGGGCGCACGTGCTCTACATGAGCGGCACCGAGGAGAAGACCTACGAGCACGACCTGCCGCTGCTCGCCAAGGGCGTGGCGGCATGAGTGGGCGCAGCGAGCCCACCGACGGGAGAGGGGCGGCCGACCGCCGCTTCCGCCGCTCGGCCCTGGCCGGCGCGGTGCTGGCGACGGTCCTCGGCGGCGGGGCGATACTCGCCGCCTGCGGGACCGGCGGCCAGGACGGCGCCGCGGCCGCCGACGCCGGACCGGCGAAGCTGAGCGTGGCCGACCCCTACATCCCGCTGCCCCCGGCGGGCGGGATGGGCGCCGGCTACCTGACCGTGCGCAACGACGGCGGGCCGGACCAGCTGGTCAAGGTGTCCAGCCCGGCCGCCGGGTCGGTCACGATCCACCGCTCGACCGCGTCGACCATGGAGCAGGTGAACAGCCTGGACGTGCCCGCGCACGGCGCGCTGCAGCTCGCCCGCGGCGGCACCCACCTGATGATCATGGATTGGCAGAAGGCCCCCGCCCTCGGCGACGAGCTGGAGCTCGACCTGACCTTCGCCAAGTCCGGCACCATCACCGTCAAGGTGCCGGTCAAGGAGCTCACCTACCGCCCAGGCCAGAGTTAGGGACCCGCCAGCATGGAGAAGGCCGCCCACCCGCGCAGCGCCCACCCCCGCAGCGCCCGGCCCAAGGACGCCCGCCCCGGGAGCACCCGGCGCCGGATCACCCCGCGTCGGATCGACCGGCGCCGCCGGGCCGCCGGACTGCTCGGCGTGCTCGGCGCGCTGCTCGCGCTGATGCTCGCCGGGGCCGGCCCGGCCTCCGCGCACGCCACCCTGGACTCCACGGACCCGGCGCAGAACTCGGTGGTCGCCACCGCCCCGCAGGCCGTGACCCTGACCTTCAGCGAGACGGTTTCGCTGTCCGGTGACTCCGTCCGGGTGCTCGACCCGGCCGGCAGGCCCGTGGACACCGGCAACCCGGCGCACGCCGACGGCAAGGGCGACACCGCCCGGGTCGGCCTGAACAGCGGGCTCGCCAACGGCACGTACACCGTCGCCTGGCGGGCGGTCTCGGAGGACTCCCACCCCGTCGGCGGGGCGTTCACCTTCTCCATCGGCGCGCCCTCGGACACCTCGGTGTCCACCACCGCGCTGCAGGGCGCCAAGGCGGACACCGTGGTCGCCGCCCTGTACGGGACCGGGCGCACCGCCGCCTACGCGGCCTTCGCGCTGCTCGCCGGGGTCGCCGCCTTCGTGCTGGTCTGCTGGCCGGCCGGCGCCACCCGGCGCCCGGTGCAGCGGCTGCTGATGACCGGCTGGACGGCGCTGCTGGTCTCCACCGTCGCGGTGCTGATGCTGCGCGGCCCGTACGAGCGCGGCACGGGCGTCTGGCAGGCCCTCGACCTGTCGCTGGTGCGCGCCACCCTGGACGAGCGGATCGGCACCGCGCTGGCCGCCCGGCTGCTGCTGCTCGCGGCGGCCGGGATCTTCCTGTCCCTGCTGGTCGGCCAGCTGGGGCAGCCGCCGAAGCCCGCCCCCACGGCTCCTGCGGCTCCCGCGGCCCCCGCGGAGGACGAGGACGCCGACGCCGAGGCCGCCGAGCTCCACGCGCTGGAGCAGCGGGCCGCCGAGCGCCCGCAGCGCGAGGCCCGGCTCGGCCTGGGCGTGGCCGGGCTGGTGCTCTCGGTGGCGCTCTCCGCGACCTGGGTCGGCGCCGACCACGCCTCGGTGGGCATCCAGGTCTGGCTGGCCCTGCCGTTGGGCATCCTGCACCTGATCGCGATGGCACTCTGGCTGGGCGGCCTCGCCTCGCTGCTGGTCGCGCTGCGCGAGGGCGTCGGCGCCGAGGTGGTGGACCGCTTCTCCAAGGTCGCCTTCGGCTCGGTGGCCGTGCTGGCCGCCACCGGGATCTACCAGTCCTGGCGGGGCCTCGGCGGCTGGGGCGCGCTGACCGGCACCGAGTACGGGAAGCTGCTGCTGGTGAAGAGCGGCTGCGTGGTCGTGATGCTGGGCGTCGCCTGGATCTCGCGCGGCTGGCTGGCCCGGCTGCGCTCGGCCCCGGCCGAGGCGGCCGAGGTCGAACGGGCCGAGGTGCCCGCGCCGGTCACCGCCGCGGTGCACAGCGAGGACCCGGTGCGGCAGGCGCAGCTGGAGCGTCAGCGGGCCGCCGCGGCGAGTGCCGGGCGCGAGCGCGGGCTGACTCCGACCCGGGCCGGGCTGCGCCGTTCGGTGCTGGTCGAGGCGCTGGTCGCGGTGGCGGTGCTGGTGGTCACCACGATGCTCACCAACTCCCCGCCCGGACGGGTGGCGGGCGAGGTCCGGGCGGCCGGGACCACCTCGGAAGCCGGGGCCGCGGCCCCCGCTTCCCCGAGGACCGAGCCGGGCCGCACGGTGGCGCTCAAGCTGCCGTACGACACCAAGGGCCGGACGCCGAACGCCAAGGGCACCGCGACCGTCACCCTCAACCCGGCCACGCCCGGCTCGAACGAGGTCGGGCTCGCGCTGGACGGCACGGACGGCAAGCCGGTGGACGTCCCCGAGGTGCAGCTCGCCTTCACCCTGCCGGACCGCGACCTCGGCCCGCTGCCGGTCGCGCTCACCCCGGACGGCACCGGCCGCTGGAGCGGTACCGCGCAGCTGCCGCTGGCCGGCACCTGGGTGGTCTCGGTGCAGATCCGTTCCTCCGACATCGACCAGACCACCCCGACCCAGCAGTTCAAGATCGGGTGAGCGGGGTGGATGACGCGGTGGAGGAGGACGCGAAGGGCGGCCCGGCGGGCTTCACCCGCCGGGCACTGCTCGGCACGGCCGGAGCCGGACTGCTGGTCGGCGCCGGGGCCGGGGTGGCCGGGGCGGTGGCCTACGGCCGCCCGGAGGACGGCGCGGTCAAGAGCGGGACGGCGGGCGGTGGCGCGCTCGGCGCCGGCCGGGTGCCGTTCCGCGGCGAGCACCAGGCGGGGATCCTCGACCCCCAGCAGGCCTGCGTCCGGCTGGCCGCCTTCGACCTGGCCGACGGCGCCGGCCGGGACGGGCTGCGTACCCTGCTGCAGCGCTGGACGAGGGCCGTCGACCGGCTGACCGCCGGGGAGCCTGCCGAGGAGTTCGACAACCAGGTCGCGCTGGACGCCGGGCCCTGCTCGCTCACCGTCACCCTCGGCTTCGGCGCCGCGCTGTTCGACAGGGCGGGGCTGGCCGACCGCCGCCCGGCCGCCCTCGAACCGCTGCCCGCCTTCCCCGGCGACGCGCTGGACCCAGCCCGCGGCGAGGGCGACCTGTTCGTCCAGATCGGCGCCGACGACGCGCTGGTGGCGGTGCACGCCCTGCGGACGCTGCAGAAGCTGGCGGCCGGTACGGCGGCGCTGCGCTGGCAGTCGGCCGGTTTCGCCCGCACGCCGGGTGCGACCGCTCGGCCGGTGACCGGGCGCAACCTGATGGGCCAGATCGACGGCACCAACAACCCCAGGCCGGGCGAGGAGGGCTTCGCCGCCAAGGTGTTCTGCGCCCCCGGCGGGAACGAGCCGGCCTGGCTGGCCGGGGGCTCGTACCTGGTGTTCCGGCGGATCCGGATGCTGCTGGACCACTGGGAGCAGCTGCCGGTGGACCGCCAGGAGCGGGTGATCGGGCGGCGCAAGTCGGACGGTTCGCCGCTGAGCGCGCCGGCCGGGTCGGGCGAGGGCACCGCGGTGGACCTCTCCGCCCAGGGCCCGGACGGCGGCCTGGCCATCCCCTCCGACGCCCACATCCGGGTCGCCGCCCCGGCGGGCAACGGCGGGGCGGCGATGCTGCGGCGCGGCTTCTCGTACCACGACGGGGTGCTGCCGGACGGCTCTCCGGACGCCGGGCTGCTCTTCCTCGCCTTCCAGGCCGACCCGCGCAGGGGCTTCACCCCGGTGCAGCGCAAGCTCTCCCGGGGGGACGGGCTGTCCCGCTTCCTGCGGCACGAGGCGAGCGGGCTGTACGCCGTCCCACCGGGGGTGCCGGCCGGAGGTTACCTCGGACAGCAGCTGCTGGAGGGATGATCGTCCACCGCGGTCCCGGCCACTGGAACGCTTTCCTGCCGGGAGCGCGGAATCGTTATGGTGACTGCTTCGGCACCACCCCGCCCATGCACCACACCACCCGCAACGGAGGCGTCATGTCGGCCACCCGCTACACCTATCTCGGCCCGGCCGGCACCTTCACCGAGGCGGCGCTGCACACGCTGCCCGAGGCGGCGACCCGGGAGCTGGTGCCGCTGTCCTCGGTGGCGCTGGCGCTGGACGCGGTGCGCGGCGGGGACGCCGCCGGGGCGTTCGTGCCGATCGAGAACTCGGTCGAGGGGGCGGTCACCGCGACCAACGACGAACTGGCCGCCGGCGCGCCGCTGATGATCTACCGCGAGGTGCTGCTGCCGATCACCTTCGCCCTGCTGGTGCGGCCGGGCACCGAGCTGTCCGGGGTGAAGACGGTGACCAGCCACCCGGTGGCCCAGCCGCAGGTGCGCAAGTGGCTGGCCGCCAACCTGCCGGACGCCACCTGGGAGTCGGCGGCCTCGAACGCGGACGGCGCCCGGCTGGTCGCCGAGGGCCGGTACGACGGGGCGTTCGCGGGCGAGTTCGCGGCGCCGATCTACGGGCTGGACCCGCTGGTCAAGGAGATCGCCGACGCGCAGGGCGCGACCACCCGGTTCGTGCTGGTCGGCCGTCCCGGTCGGGTCTCCTCGCCGACCGGGGCGGACAAGACCTCGATGGTGGTCTGGCTGCCGGACGACCACCCCGGTGCGCTGCTGGAGCTGCTGCAGGAGTTCGCGGTGCGCGGCGTGAACCTGATGCGGATCGAGTCCCGGCCGACCGGGGAGGGGCTGGGCAGCTACTGCTTCCTGATCGACTGCGAGGGGCACCTGTCGGAGCGGCGGGTGGCCGAGGCGATGATGGGGCTCAAGCGGATCTGTCCGCAGGTGCGGTTCCTCGGCTCCTATCCGCGCGCCGACCGGCAGGTCTCCAAGCACCGGCGGCCGGGGACCTCGGACGAGGATTTCACGGCGGCGGCGGACTGGCTCTCCCGGGCACTCGACGGCCGCGGGGACATCTGAGCGCCTTCTCGCGTCTTTCCGACCTTTTCCGACCGTTATCGACCGGACTGATCAAGTGCGGCGGGTGACCGTACCGTCATCCACAGGAACGTCCGACTCCGGGGGCCACTGTCCACAGGCCTCCCCACCGTCCACACGCTGTCCACAGCCGGAAGTTATCCACAGGCCTGGGGACGAGTCGACAAACCGGTATAGCCATTACCCAGAACAGGTCGGATCATCGGTTTGCGTCGCAGAGATGACCAATCCGACCAGAGTCACCCGCTTGCCTGCAAATCACCCGTCCGAGTGCTTCAATTCCCTCACCCGAGAAGGTGCATTGAGGTTTGAAACCTCAATTCCCTGGTTTCGGCGAGCGGAAGACGATCATCCCCCGCCGTCCACAGCCCCGGCCCCGGGCCTGTGGATAACCCGCCCCGGGCCCGGACCCGGCGGATTCCCCACAGGAGTTATCCACAGGTTCCGGCGAGTTATCCCCAGGGGAAAACCGGTACCGGTGGAGGAACGCCCGCCCGGTACGCTTGGCCCTGTGATTGACCTTCGCCTGCTCCGTGAGGACCCTGACCGAGTGCGCGCCTCGCAGCGCGTCCGTGGCGAGGACGTCGACGTCGTCGACGCCCTCCTCTCCGCCGACGAGCGACGCCGGTCCTCGGGCAGCCGCTTCGACGAACTGCGCAACGAGCAGCGGGTGCTCGGCAAGCAGGTCGCCCAGGCCAAGGGCGAGGAGAAGACCGCCCTGCTGCAGCGCACCAAGGAACTGGCCGCCGAGGTCAAGGCCGCGGACGCCGAGCAGAGCGCGGCCAAGGAGGAGGCGGACCGCCTGCTCCGCTCCCTGGCGAACCTCATCGACCCGGCCGCCCCGGTCGGCGGCGAGGAGGACTTCGTCACCCTGGAGGAGATCGGCACCCCGCGCGACTTCGCCGCCGAGGGCTTCGAGCCGCGCGACCACGTCGAGCTCGGCCAGCTGCTGGGCGCCATCGACACCGAGCGCGGCGCCAAGGTCGCCGGTGCCCGCTCCTACTACCTGACCGGTCCCGGCGCGCTGCTGGAGCTCGCCCTGGTCAACATGGCGATCGCCCAGGCCACCGCGGCCGGCTTCATCCCGATGATCACCCCGGCCCTGGTCCGCCCGGCCGCCATGGACGGCACCGGCTTCCTCGGCCAGGCCGCCGAGAACGTGTACCACCTCCCCGAGGAGGACAAGTACCTCGTCGGCACCAGCGAGGTCCCGCTCGCGGCGTACCACATGGACGAGATCATCGAGGCCGAGAAGCTGCCGCTGCGCTACGCCGGCTACTCGTCCTGCTTCCGCCGCGAGGCCGGCACCTACGGCAAGGACACCCGCGGCATCATCCGCGTCCACCAGTTCGAGAAGGTGGAGATGTTCGTCTTCACCACGCCCGAGGACGCGGAGAACGAGCACCGCCGCCTGCTCCAGTGGGAGAAGGACTTCCTCAACGCGCTGGAGCTGCCGTACCGGGTGATCGACGTCGCCTCCGGCGACCTCGGCTCCTCGGCCGCGCGCAAGTTCGACATCGAGGCCTGGATCCCGACCCAGGGCAAGTACCGCGAGGTCACCTCGACCTCCAACACCACCGAGTACCAGGCCCGCCGCCTGTCGATCCGGATGCGCGAGGAGGGCAAGACTCGCCCGCTCGCCACCCTGAACGGCACCCTGGTCGCCGTCCCGCGCACCATCGTGGCGATCCTGGAGAACCACCAGCAGGCCGACGGCTCGGTCGTCGTGCCCGAGGCGCTGCGGCCCTACCTCGGTGGGCGGACCGTCCTAGAGCCGGTCAAGTGACCTCGACCGCACACCCGATCGGTGGCGACCTGCCCTACCGGCTGGTCGCCACCGACCTCGACGGCACGCTGCTGACCAGCGCGGAGACCGTCTCCGAGCGCACCCGCGCCGCCCTGGCCACGGCCACCGGCGCGGGGGCGCTGCACATCGTCGTCACCGGGCGCTCGGCCGTCTGGGCCCGCCCGGTCTTCGACGAGATCGGCTACACCGGGATAGCGGTCTGCGGCCAGGGCGCCCAGGTCTACGACGCGGGCGCGCACAAGCTGCTCACCTCGCTCACCCTGGACCGCCGGCTCGCCGCGCTCGCGATCGAGAAGATCGAGGCCGAGACCGGCCCGCTGGCGATCGCCTCCAACCAGGACGGCCTAGACGGGCAGGTGCTGGCCGGCCCCGGCTACGAGCTGCTGATCGGCTCCGACCTCCCGGTCGTCCGGGCCGAGCGCGGCGAACTGCTCGCCGCCCCGGTCGCCAAGCTCTACATCCAGCACCCCGGTCTGACGGACGACGCCCTCGCCGAGGCCGCCCGGCGCGCCGCCGGGGACCTGGTCGGCGTGGTGATGGCCGGGGCCGGCGTGGTCGAGCTGCTGCCGCTGGGCCTGTCCAAGGCCACCGGCCTGGCCGTCGCCGCCCGCCGCCTGGGCGTGCGCGCCGCCGAGACCATCGCCTTCGGCGACATGCCCAACGACGTGCCGATGTTCGGCTGGGCGGCGCACGGCGTGGCCATGGCCGGCGCCCACGAGGAACTGCTCGCCGTCGCCGACGAGGTCACCGCGGGCAACGACGAGGACGGCGTGGCCGTCGTCCTGGAGCGGCTCTTCCCCCGGGCGTAGGACACGCCGTCCGCCGATGACCGCGCACCTCCGCGAGCAGTTGTAGGATGACCGGGCAATCGGTTGTAGGATGACCGATGACCGACGCGTGGTGCACGAAGGGAGGCCCGGCATGAGCGGCGACGGCAACAGTCTGCAGGCGGCCGGGCGACGGTCCCTGGTGGACACCACCATCGACCAGCTGCGCGAGCAACTGGCCGGCGGGGCCTGGCCGGTGGGGTCGCAGATCCCCACCGAGCACGAGCTCGCCGAGCGGCTGCAGGTCGGACGGAACACCGTCCGGGAGGCGATCCGGGTGCTGGTGCACGCCGGAATGCTGGTCTCCCGGCAGGGCGAGGGCACCTTCGTACGGTCCACCAGCGACCCGGCGGCGGTGCTGCGCGGCGTCCAGCGCTCCGGCATCCGGGACGTCCTGGAGGTCCGCGCCGCGCTGGAGACCGAGGGCGCCCGACTGGCCGCCCTGCGGCACACCCCCGAGGACATCCGGCGGATGCGGGCCGCGCTGGCCCGGGAGGCCGAGGTCTTCGCCGCCCACCCCGAGCGGGCCAGCCGCGAGGCCACCGTCGAGCACGACCTGGAGTTCCACACCGCCGTCGTCGAGGCCGCGCACAACCCGGCGCTGGCCGAGGTGTACCACTACTTCGGTGCCTCCGTGCGCGAGGCGATGACCGCCGCCTTCGGCGACCACGAGATGCCCGAGGCCGTCGTGGCCACCCACGAGGCGCTGGTCGACGCGATCGAGAGCGGCGACCCGGACCGCGCCGAGGCGGCCTGTCGCGCGCTGCTCGCCGAGCCCACCGCCGCCGTCGAGCAGCTGCTCGCGGCCATCGCGGCCCGGAAGTAGGACGGGCCCGAGCCCGCTTCCGTCCGTTCCGCGGCCGACGCCCGTTCCCCGCCGTCCGCGTCTGCCCTCGATTCACGAAAGAACAGCACCTCCATGGCCGTCACCCGTGCCCAGCAGCCGGTTGCCACCACCCCGCTCCCCGTCCGCACCCGGCTGGCCCATCCCGTCCTGCTGCTGACCGGCATCGTGCTGGTCGCGCTGAACATGCGCGCCTGCCTGGCCGCGGTCTCGCCGATGGTCGCCGAGATCCAGCGGACCTTCGGCCTGTCCGCCACCGCGAGCGGGCTGATCACCACCGTCCCGGTGCTGTTCCAGGGCGTCGGCGCCCCGCTCACCCCGCGGCTGACCCGCCGGTTCGGCGCCGAGCGCGTCGTCCTGGGCGCGGTGCTGGTGCTGGGCGCGGGCGTGCTGCTGCGGGTGCTGCCCTCGGTGTTCGCGCTGTACGCGGGCTGCGTGGTGATCGGCGTGGCCATCGCGGTGCTGAACGTGTCGATGCCGGGCCTGGTCAAGCGGGAGTTCCCGGACCGCGCGGCGACCATGACCGGCGTCTACTCGACCACCATGCTGGTCGGCGCGACCCTCGCCGCCGGCACCTCCGTCCCGCTGGAGCACGCGCTCGGAGGCGGCTGGCGGGCCTCGCTCGGCGCCTGGTCGCTGCTCGCCCTGGTCGCCGCGGTGGCCTGGCTGCCGCAGGTGCTGCGCTCCCGGCAGGAGAAGGCCGCGACCGCCGCGACCGCCCAGCCCGGCAAGCCGATCGAGGGCCTCTGGAAGTCCCCGCTGGCCTGGCAGATCAGCCTGTTCATGGGCATCTCGTCGCTGCTGGTCTACACCCTGGTCGCCTGGATGCCGACCATCCTGGCCGACCACGGCATGGACCGCGGCCAAGCCGGCCTGGTCTTCGCCTTCTCCAACCTGGTGCAGGTCGCGGGCGCCTTCCTGGTGCCGCTGATGGCCGGCCGGATGACCAGCCAGCGCGCCCTGGCCGTCACCATGGCCACCCTGAACGGGCTCGGCATCGCCCTGCTGCTGGTCGCCCCGGTCTCCGGCGCCTGGGTGTCGGCGGCCATCCTCGGCGTGGCCCAGGGCGGTTCGCTGGGCCTCGGCCTGGCGTTCATCGTGCTGCGCACCGGCACCGCGGCCGGTGCCGCCCAGCTGGGCGGGATGTCCCAGGCGATCGGCTACCTGGTCGCCGCGGCCGGCCCGGTCGGCGCCGGTGCGCTGCACCAGCTGACCGGCGGCTGGGAGGCCACCCTGGTGCTGATGCTGGTGCTGGTCGCGGTGGTCGGCGCGGCGGGCTTCGGCGCGGGGCGCAACCGCACGCTGTAAGGCGCTCGCCTGCTCCTCGCCTGCTCCTCGGCTTCTCGTCGGCTGGTCCTCGGCTTCTCGTCGGCTGTTCCTCGGCTTCTCGTCGGCTGGTCCTCGGCTACTCCTCGGCCGCCAGCGTCAGCCCGGCCAGCTTCACCGAGGCCAGCACGGTCGCCCCGACGGTGACCACCAGCAGCAGCGGGACGGCCGCCCCGAGCGAGACGTCGGCACCCACCGCCGCGTCCCCGGCCACCGCCTCGGCGACCGCCCGGCCCCACTGCTGGACGCTCAGCGTCCGGGCGCCCTGGACGAAGTTGCCGACCAGCGACTCCCAGATCAGCGCGTAGGCCAGCCCGGCCACCACCGCGTGCCGGGTGACCACGCCGAGCAGCAGGAACAGCGCGCTGTACGCGGTCCCGGCGACCAGCACGGCCACGGTGTAGCCGAGCGCCACGCCGTCCCGGGTGCCGTACAGCAGCAGCCCGGCGAGCAGGGTCGGGACGGCGGCGAACACCCAGGTGGTGCCGACCGCGACGGCCAGCTTGGTGGTGACGATCTTCCAGCGCGGCAGCGGCTTGGCGAGCAGGTAGACGATCGAGCCGTCGTCGATCTCGGTGGCGATCACGCCGGTGCCGATCACCAGCCCGAGGATCGGGACGAGGGTGCCGAGGTCCAGCTGGCCGAGGATCTTGACGGTCAGGCTGTGCGCGTCGCCGTCCGACCGGCCGGCGATCGCCGAGACGATCAGCAGCAGGACGGGCGCCACCAGCAGCAGGGCGCCGCGGCGGCGGCCGAGCAGGCCGCGCAGGGTCAGCCTGGCGACGGTCGGGTTCATGGTCGGTCGGCCCCTTCCTGGGTCCGGGTTTCGGTGAGGTTCGGGCCGGGTGTCACGCGGAGACCAGGTACGAGAAGACGCTCTCCAGCGACTCGTCCGCCGGGGACACGGTGTACAGCCGGATGCCGGCCTCCCGGGCGACCCTGGGCAGCAGGGTGGTGAAGCCCTGGAAGTTCACCGCCTCGATCCGCAGCGCCCGCTCCCGCTCGTCCACCTCGATGCCGGTGGTCGAGCCGTCGGCGATCAGCGCGGCGGCGAGCCGGCGGTCGTCGCTGGAGCGGACCAGGTAGCGGTGCGGACGGTCGGTCATCAGCCGCCGGATCCGCCGGAAGTCGCCCGAGGCGGCGTGCCGTCCGGCGACCACCACCTCGATGTGCCGGGCCAGTTGCTCGACCTCCTCCAGGATGTGGGAGGAGAACAGCACCGTCCGGCCGTCCGCGCCGAAGCGGCGCAGCAGCTCCATCAGCTGGAGCCGCTGGCGCGGGTCCATGCCGTTGAAGGGCTCGTCCAGCAGCAGCACGGCCGGGTCGTGGACGAGTGCCGAGGCCATCTTGACCCGCTGCTTCATGCCCTTGGAGTACGTCCCGGTGCGGCGGTCCTTGGCGTACGCCATCTCGACCAGGTCCAGGGCGCGCCGGGCGGCGGCGCCGGGCTGGGGCAGGCCGTGCAGTTCGGCGTTGGCGAGGACGAACTCCCAGCCGGTCAGGTGGTCGTACATCGACTCCCGTTCCGGGACCAGTCCGATCTGCCGGTACACCTGCTGGTTGCGCCAGATCGGCGCGCCGTCCAGGGTGACCGCGCCGCTGGAGGGGGCGAGGAAGCCGCTCATCATGTGGATGAGGGTGGACTTGCCGGCGCCGTTGGGGCCGAGCAGACCGGTGATGCCGGGACCGATCGACATCGTGATGTCGTTGACCGCGACCACGTTCCCGAACCAGCGGGAGACCTTGTCGATGGTGATGGTGGCCATGCCGCCCTCTCAGACGTCTCACTGAACACTGCGGTTGATCAGACGCGGCTGTAGCGGCGCAGCAGGAGCCGGTACGAGCCCGCCACCATCGCCGCCGCGACCAGGGCGAACACCAGGGTGCCGAAGGTGCCCGGGGCGTGCCGGCGGTCGAGCCCGGAGCCGAGGTCGAACACCTCGTTGACCAGCGCCTCCACCAGGCCGTTCGGTGAGATCAGCGCCGTCCACTGGGCCGCGTCCGACCCACCCGGGCGGGGGCCGCTCATGCCCACCACGACGGCCGCGACCGTCGAACTCACCGCCAGGTAGCCCATGATGGCGGCCACCCCGAAGCCCCGGCGCGGGGTGCTCGCGGCGATCACCAGCGCCACCGAGGTGGGCACCAGGGCGTACAGCAGGGCCGCCGCCAGGCCGTAGAGGAACTGGGCGGTGTTGTGCCCGAAGTCCATCCCGCCGAGCAGCGCTCCGATGTACAGCACCAGCAACGGCGCTGCCATCAGCAGGAGTTGGGCGCAGGCCATGGCCGCGAACTTGGCCCGGACGTAGTCGGCGCGGGTGATCGGGCGGGAGAAGTAGAGCGGGACGGTGTGGTGGCGGAGGTCCCGGGAGAGCAGCACCGGCGCCTGGGAGGCGAGGAAGATCGACACCACCAGGCCGAGGTCGGAGAGGTAGCCGGCGTACTCGACCGGCAGTTCGTCCCGCTTCAGGTAGATCCCGGCGGCGACGAAGATCATCGCCGGGACGGTGACCACGCCCAGCAGCAGCATCGGCAGCACCTTGGACCTGCCGGAGCGGCCGAGGCCGTAGGTGGCGCGCAGGCTCTGGGTGAAGAGCGAGCGGGTGGCGTAGGCGCGGCCGAGGCGCGGGCCGGTGTAGCCGCGGTAGCCGATGTCGTGGATGACGCCGGTGTCGGCGGGCCAGGCCTCAGGAGGCTGCGGCATCGTCCGTACCTCCCCTGGTGCTCGCGTCGTCGTGGTCGGTGAAGAGTTCGGCGACCCGGTGCCGGCGCTGTTCCAGCCGGACCAGGCCGAGGCCGAGTTCGGCGACCGTGTCGCGGATGGTGTCGTAGGTGTCCTCGCCGGCCAGCCGGACCAGCAGCAGGTGCGAGCCCTCCGGCTGGACGTCCAGCCCGGCGGCGGTCAGCCGCTCCCGCACCGCGGCGCCCGGCTCCGCCACGGCGTCCTGCGGGAAGTCGGTGACCTCGACCGCGAGGACGGCCGTCGCCTCGGTGAAGGAGGCGGTGGAGGAGGAGCGCAGCAGCTTGCCGCCGTCGATGACGACCAGGTGGTCGCAGGTCCGTTCCAGTTCGCCGAGCAGGTGGGTGGTGACCAGCACCGAGATCCCGAAGTCGGAGTGGACCCGGCGGATCAGCGCCAGCATCTCGTCCCGGCCGGCCGGGTCCAGGCCGTTGGTCGGCTCGTCCAGCAGCACCAGCTGGGGGTCGTGCACCAGCGCCTGGGCGAGCTTGACCCGCTGCTTCATGCCGGTCGAGTAGCCGCCCATCGGGCGGTACCGCTCCTCGTGGAGGCCGACGTGCCGCAGGGTGTCCGCGGTGCGCTCGCGGGCGGCGGTGGCGGGCAGTCCCGCCATCCGGGCCATGTGCACCACGAACTCGGTGGCCGAGACGTCCGGCGGCAGGCAGTCGTGCTCGGGCATGTAGCCGACCCGCTCGCGGATCTCGGAACCCCGGGTGGCGATGTCCAGGCCGAGCACCTCGCCGCGGCCCGCGGTCGCCGGGGCGAGCCCGAGCAGGATCTTGATCAGGGTGGACTTGCCCGCCCCGTTGGCCCCGACCAGCCCGACGACCCCGGGCTGCACCTCGACGGTCAGCTGGTCGAGCGCGGTGACCCGGGGGAACCTCTTGGTGAGGCCCTCGGTCTTGATGACAGCAGTGGACACGCCCATCAACGTAACGGCCTTGCGCGGCAGGAGGCATGAGCAGGAATGACGAGGCCTGCCGGTACCCCGGTATGACGTCGGGACCGAACTCCCCTAAGGGTCGGCAAATCAGGAGTCCGCTTGTACTCTTGTCGCAATTTTTTGAGACGCGCCACCGACGGGGGTGCCGGTACGGCTGCACCGGCGCAGAGAGAGAGCGATCGACATGTCTGATCGGGCGACCGCGTTCGACCGGATGATGAATCCGTGGGCGTACGACGCGGACGGCAACCTGACCGCCCAGGCCCGGGCGCAGGAGGTGGCCCGCACTCAGATCAACTCGGCGAGCGCGCCCGCCGGGGGCGGGGGCGGCGGATTCTCCGTCGACTCCAACGCGCTGGCCACCGCGGGCACCAACTCCGACCAGATCCACGCACGGCTGAACACCGACGGCCGGGGCGCCGACGACGCCACCGCCAAGGTCAGCACCTCGCTCGCCAACTGGAGCACCGGCCAGGCCGCCAAGAACGCCGCCGGCACCTGGGACCAGTGCATCGCCGCCCTCGGCACGACGATCGGGCAGACCACCCAGGCGCTGCGCACCAGCGCCACCGCCTACCAGCAGCACGAGCAGCACGTGCAGCACGACATGGGCGCCTGAGGGGAATACGGACATGGTGGACTTCCACGAACTCAGCAACGCCAACTTCGACTCCCTGGACGCCGCCGCGACCGCCTGGACCACCGTGGCGCAGAAGCTCAAGTCGATGGACGACGACTGGAACACCACGGTCGTCGGCCAGGTCGACTCCGAATGCTGGGTCGGCAACGCGGCCGACCAGGCCAGGCCCGGACTCAAGCGCACCGCCGACCAGTTGAGCGCCGCCGTCACCGAGGCGAACGCGCTGGCCTCGATCTTCACCGACGCCGCGACCGAGTTCAAGGCCGCCAAGGCCAAGCTGGACAAGGCCGTCGCGGACGCCCGGGCCGCCAAACTGACCGTCACCGGTGACGGCACGGTGAACTGGCCGCCGCCGGACACCGCCACCCGGCACGACCGGGACGCCCTCGACGAGTACCAGAAGGAGTGGGGCGGCAAGGCGGACGCCGCCCACCAGGCGATCGTCGCCGCCATCGCGGAGGCCACCGCCGCCGACGAGCGGATCGCCTACGCGCTGAACTCCGACAGCGGCACCGACAAGAACCACTCCTTCAACGCCAACGCCATCGGCGGCGGCCCCGAGGCGGACGGCAAGCGCGCCTCCCTGCTCGCGGCCAAGGGCGGGGACATCAGCGACACCGAACTCACCGAGCTCAACTCGCTGCTGGCCTCGCACCAGAACGATCCGAAGTTCGCCACGGCGTTCTACCAGGACCTCGGTCCGGACGGCCTGATCAAGTCCTGGAACAGCATGGTCGGCGACCCGGCGCACTACCGCGACCCCAAGGACCCGCGCTGGAAGGCCTACCAGGAACTGCAGAAGAACCTCGGGCTCAACCTGGCCACCGCCACCCGGCAGAGCAACCAGCCGCACCTGTCCGACGACTGGGCCGCCGCCCTGCGCAAGGCCGGCGCCCAGCCGGTCTGGGACAAGCCGATGCGGCCGAGCGGGTTCGACTACCAGCCGTACGGCTACCAGGTCCTCTCCGGCATCCTGATGACCGGCAACTACGACCCGCACTTCCTCGACCCGATCGCCCAGCACGTCACCCAGCTCGACACCAACCGGGACAAGTACTGGCCGGCCCCGCCGCAGGCCGTCGCCGACAAGGTGCACGGCTTCAACCTGCTCGGCGGCACCGACGGCGGCCTCGGCTTCCAGCCGACCACCGCGGTGCTGACCGCCCTGGGCCACAGCCCGGCCGCGGCCAACCAGTTCTTCAGCGAGCAGCCGACCGCCTACCACGAGGACGGCACGGTCAATCCGAACGGCAAGCCCAAGCCGGCGGACTACTTCACCTACTACACCCACGACAAGGAGTGGCTGCCGGACACCAACTCGATGCGCGACATGAACGCGCTGGACCAGAGCAAGCACGCCGGCCCGACCGCGCTCGGTCACGCCCTGGAGGCGGCCACCTCCGGCCACCCGTACGACCAGCCGGCCGACGTCCCGCCGAAGCCGCACACCCCCGAGCAGGCCGCCCTGGCGGAGCGGGTCCTGGACACCTTCGGCACCCACGGTGGCAACGGGGCGCTGGACGACATCAAGGGCGACGGCAAGTTCGCCCCGCTGCGCGGCAGCCTCGGGCACATCGCCGCCGACTACATCGGGGACGTCCAGCGGGCCGCCTCGGGCGCGAACGACCTGCCCGTCAACGGCTCCGCGGCCAACCTCGACGGCTCGAAGGTCCAGGGCCTGCTGGACGCGCTCGGGCGCGACCCGCAGTCGTACGGCTCGATCACCAACGCCAACCAGGCGTACACCAGCGCGCTGATCCGCGGCGCGCTGGACAGCGGGCAGACCGACTTCTCCCGGCTGCAGGCGGACATCAACCACATCGCCCAGAACGGCAGCGTGGTGACCGGCACCCTCGCCGAGGCCCGGGTCGACGAGGTCCACACCCAGCACCACGCCTCCGACAAGGCGTACAACGACGCCGTGGCGGAGAACGTCGGCTTCGCCAAGGACGCGTTCAACCAGACCATCGGCAAGGTCACGGACAAGGTGCCGTTCGGCAGCGACCTGTCGGGCATGCTCGTCGACGACATCACCAACAACATCATCGCGGCCAACTCCCGCGACACCACGGCGGACGGCGAACAGGAGGCCCGGGTCTACGTCCAGCAGGCCAAGCAGAGCTCGATGGACGCGGTCTCCCAGGCGGTCCGGGACGCCTCCCTGCAGACCTCCGTCAACTACGCGGACGTGCAACGGCTGGCGGCGAGCGCCCAGGACGCCTCGAAGACCGGCTTCATCGACGGTCTCTCCACCAACATGGCCACCCAGGTGAGGGGTTAGCACGTGAGGATGCTCGAAGGCCGGTGGCCGCTGCCCGCCGCACTCGCGGTGCTGGTGGCGGCCGCCGGGGCCGTCGGCTACCTGGACTGGCGGGGACACCGCCCGGTGGAGGAGCCCGGCCGGACCGCCTACCTCTGCGGGGTGCCCACCGGGAGCGGCTCCCCGCTCGGGCGGCTGCTGCCACCCGGCGGGCAGGACGTGGAGGAGAGGCAGGACGGCCGCTCCGGCGATCCGGTCTCCTGCACCGTCCGGGTGGACGGGCGCACCGCGCTCACCGTCCTGGCCACTCACCACGACGGACAGCCCGCCCTCCCGCCCGAGGCCGCCCAGCACCCGGATGCGCACGGCTTCGCGCAGCCCGGCCCGTCCGCGTCCTGGGCGGGCGGCGCCGTCATCGCCCGGACCTGCCCGCCCACCAGGAGCGACTACGGCTACGTCGTGCTGGAGGTCACGGCCGGAGCGGCGGCCCGCACGGACGACAGCAGCCGGAGCGACCTCGAACAGATCGCCACCGCCGTGGTGGAGCAGAAGACGAAGGACGCCTGCCAGTGACGAAGACCCGACCACTGACCGCGGGCGCGACGGCCCTGCTGCTGCTCGGCGGCGGCCTGCTCGGCTGGCACCTGTACCTCGACCGCACCGAGTACCGGCCGCCGGCCGTCGCCCTGTCCCACGGGGAATGCCAGGGCACCCTGGACGACCCGGGGATCAGCGCACTGCTGGGGCGCACTCCCCGGGTCTTCGTGGACACCGGGCTCCGCCCCGCGACGCCGGAGCTCAAGCCCGGCCTGAACTGCACGGTCCAGGGGCAGGGTCAGCGGCTGCTCTTCGCCTCGGTGCTCAGCGCCACGGACGCCAACGGCGCCGAGGACGGGGAGGCGGCCTTCGGCTGCACCCTGAACGGCAAGGCCGAGCCCTACCGGGCCCGGCTCAGGGTGGACAAGAAGTTTCCGCCCGCCGCCGTCCCCGACCGGGAGCACCGGGCCGAGCTGGTGACCGGCTTCGCCAAGCGCGCCGCCGAGAAGCTGGGGTGCGCCAACGGCGCCGAGTCGCTCACCGTGAAGTGAGTGCCCCGGCGCCGCTACCGGCTGCCCGTCAGGAGCTCGGACGCTCCCACATCTCGGTGACCTTGCCCGAGGCGTCGATCGCGACCGTGTAGACGCCGCTCGAACAGGGGTAGAAGCCCTTCTGGTTCCCCGGCGTGGCGATGCACTCGTTGATGTGCTTCGCCAGGTCGGCCGCGTTGACGTCCTTCGGCGCGGCGACCACCGACCGGAGGTGGCCCTTGACGGTGGGCGCGAACTGCGCGGTCTTGTCGGGGCCCGTCGCCTCGTGGGCGACGTCGTCGACGCCGCACGCGTCCTTGGTCTCCTTGTAGACCAGGGCCGTCGCGCTGGTGCCCTTCTCGACGTTGATCCACTTCTGCCCGGCGGGCAGCGGGGCACTGGTGCAGAAGCCCTCCGGGCCGCCGTCGGTGGGCTTGCCGCTCGGCGCGGGCTTGGCGGTGCCGGTGGCCGGGGCGGCGGCGGTGGGCGACGCGGCACCGGCCGGGGCGGCGGTCGCAGTGGCGGTGGTGGAGCCGGCGCCCTGGTCGGACGGGTTGTTCGGGCCGCAGGCCGCCAGGCCGAACGCGGCGGTGGCGACCAGAGCGGTGGCGAGCAGCCTCCTGGAAACAGACATGACGAAAGAACCCCCGTTTAACGCATGATCAGATGAAGGTGCGGCGGACAGATTAGCGCCTTCCGCCCCCACCCTCCTCGAACGGCCACCGGCCCGCCCCTCGTCGAAGGCTCGCTGAACCGGCCCGTCCGGTTAGGGTCGGAGACATGCGACTGAGCACCGTGATCCTCCCCATCCACCGGTGGGGCGAGGGGCAGAAGATCTGGCGGCGGGCCGAGGAACTCGGCTTCCACGCGGCGTACACCTACGACCACCTGTCCTGGCGCAGCTTCCGGGACGAGCCGTGGTTCGGCTCCGTACCGACGCTGACGGCGGCGGCGTGCGCCACCGAGCGGATCAGGCTGGGGACGCTGGTGACCTCGCCGAACTTCCGGCACCCGGTGACGCTGGCCAAGGAGCTGATCACGCTGGACGACGTGTCCGGCGGGCGGGTCACCCTGGGCATCGGAGCCGGCGGGACGGGCTTCGACGCGACCGCCATGGGCCAGGAGGCGTGGTCCCCGAAGGAGCGCGCCGACCGCTTCGGGGAGTTCCTGCCGCTGCTGGACGAGCTGCTGCGCGAGGACGCGACGACCCGCGAGGGCACCTACTACTCGGCGGTCGAGGCGCGGAACATCCCCGGCTGCGTGCAGACCCCGCGGGTGCCGTTCTACGTGGCCGCGACCGGCCCGCGCGGGCTGAGGCTGGCGGCCGAGTACGGGCAGGGCTGGGTCACCTACGGGGACCCGCGCGGGCCGGCGGACGTGCCGGTGGAGCAGGCGCCCGGGGTGATCGCCCAGCAGATCGCCAAGCTGACGGCGGCCTGCGAGGCCCGCGGCCGGGACGTGGCGACGCTGGAGAAGGTGCTGCTCCAGGGCTCGACGGCGGAGAAGCCGCTGCAGTCGGTGGACGCCTTCGTGGACTGGGCCGGGACGTACCGGGAGCTGGGGATCACCGAGCTGGTGATCCACTGGCCGGTGCCGCACTCGGTCTTCGAGAACGACCTCGCCGTCTTCGAGAAGATCGCCACCGAGGGCCTGGCCCAGCTGGGCTGAGCCCCTGCCGGGCCGGGCGTCACGGGTGCGGGCGGGTGCGCTGGGCCGGGAGGGCGGGGACCGGGTCCGGGGTACGGCGGGCGAGCTCGGCGAGGGTGTGGAAGAGGACCTCGCCGAGCAGGACCGGCTCCCGGGAACCGGTCGGTGCGGCCCGGCGGTCCGCGGCCGGGACGTCGGCACGGACGTCAGCCGGGACGTCAGCCGGGACGTCAGGGGAGGAGAGGGTCGGGGGCGGCTCGTCACGGACCTGGCGAGTGGGCATGGCTCTTCCTGCCGACGGAGTGACCGGGGGGAGTCGTGCCCGCCGGACCCGCAGCGACACCCCGGGCGGGGCCGGATCGGCCGGAAACGGCGCGCGAAGGGCCGGAACCCGTCCGTACGGTCATCGCCCCGGCCCCCACCGCGGCGCCGCCCGGGTGTTCAGCCGGGCGGGGGCGATGGGCGAAGATGGACCGGTGACCGAAGCCCGTACCGCTCCCCGCCTCATCGCCACCGACCTGGACGGCACCCTGCTGTGCTCCGGCGGCACGGTCAGCGACCGCACCGCCGCGGCCCTGGCGGCGGCCGAGGCGGCCGGGGTGCAGGTGGTGTTCGTGACCGGGCGGCCGCCGCGCTGGATGCAGCAGCTGAGCCCGCACATCGGCGGTCACGGGGTGGCGATCTGCTCCAACGGCGGCGCCGTCGTGGACGTGCGGCGCGGCGGCGAGCTGATCGAGTACTTCCCGATCCCGGCCGAGACCTCGCTGGCCGTGGTGGAGGCGCTGCGGACCGAGCTGCCCGGCACCGCGTTCGCCTTCGAGTACGCGGACGGCTGGGCCCGCGAGCCCGAGTACGAGGTCCTGATGTGGGGCGACGCCGAGGTCCGGGCGATCGGCCCGGCCGAGCGGCTGCTGGCGGACGGCGGACCGGTGCGCGGCCTGTTCAAGCTGCTGGCCAAGCACCCGGACCTCGACCCGGACACCTTCCTCACCGAGGCCCGGACGGCCGCCGGGCACCTGGCCGAGATCACCCGCTCCTCGCCGATCCCGCTGCTGGAGATCAGCGCGCCCGGCGTCACCAAGGCCAGCACGCTGGCCCGTTGGTGCGTCGAGCACGGGATCGACCGCAGCGAGGTGGTGGCCTTCGGCGACATGCCCAACGACCTGGACATGCTGGCCTGGGCGGGCACCGCGTACGCCGTCGCCAACGCCCACCCCCAGGTGCTGGCGGCGGTGGCGCAGCACACGGTGAGCAACGAGGAGGACGGCGTCGCGGCGGTGGTGGAGGAGCTGCTCCGGCTGCTCTGACCGAAGCGTTCACAACGGGCCACGCCGGCCGGGAAGTTCTCCCCCGCCCGGCTTTCACCTGTCGGCGGGGGAACCGTTGCGGCCGGGCCCGCTCACAGCCGCGCGGTCCAGCGCACCACGGTCCCCTTCCGGTACGGACCGCTCTCGTGCCAGGCCGCCCCGCCGAGCGCCTCCGCCCGCCGGGTCAGGTTGAGCAGTCCGCTGCGCCGCCCGCCCTGCGGGATGCCGACCCCGTCGTCGGTGACGCTGAGCAGCACGCCGGGCCGTCCGCCCCGGTCCAGCGACTCCGGGTCGCCGCCGACGGGCCGGCCCTCGTCGCCCAGGTGGACGGTGGCGTCGATCTCCACGCCGACCCGGGAGGCCCGGGCGTGCCGGGCCGTGTTGGAGAGCATCTCCCGCAGTGCGGCGAGGAGTTGGCGCCCGGTCTTCTCGCCGACCAGGCTCTCCACCGGCCCGACGAAGCTCACCGAGGGCTTGAAGCCGAGCGCCGCCGCGGCCTGGCTGGCCTCGCGCAGGACGCGGGTGCGCAGGGTGTCGGGGGCGTCGCCGTGGTTGTCGTGCTGGAGGGCGTAGATGGTGGTGCGGACCTCCTGGATGGTGGCGTCCAGCTCGTCCACCGCGTTGCCGATGCCGACCTTCACCTCGGGGACGACGGCCCGGCGGGCCGCGCTCTCCAGCATCATCCCGGTGGCGAACAGCCGTTGGATCACCAGGTCGTGGAGGTCGCGGGCGATCCGGTCGCGGTCCTGGAAGACGGCCAGGCGCTGCTGGTCGCGCTGGCCCTCGGCGAGCCGCAGGGCGAGCGCGGCCTGCGAGGCGAAGGTCTCGGCGAGCTGCTTCTCGGAGTCGGTGAACGGCAGCGCGCCGCGCGGGCGCCAGACGCAGAGCCCGCCGAGCACCCGCCCGCGGGCGACCATCGGCACGGCCATGGACGGGCCGAAGCTGCGGGCGAGCCGCATCACCACGGTGGGGTCGCCGGACATGTCGTCCAGGTAGACGCTTTCCCCCTTCAGCAGCCGGGCGGCGAAGCTGTCCTTGGGCAGCAGCTCGCCGCGGACGAACTCGGCGGCCTCGCCGGAGGCGTGGGCGACCCGCATCTGGCAGTCCCGCTCGCCGACCGGGGCGGTGGGCAGCAGGATCATCCCGAGCGCCGCGTCCGCCAACTCCCGTACCTGCTCGGCCGCGACGGTCAGCGCGCCCTCGGCCTGCTCGGCGGAGAGCAGGGCGGTGGTGACGGCGGCGGCGCCGGCGATCCAGCGTTCACGGCGGCGCCCCTCCTCGTACAGCCGGGAGTTCTCGATGGCGACGCCGGCGGCCGCGGCGAGCGCGTGCACCACCTGCTCGTCCTCGGGTGTGAAGGCGCCGCCGCCCTTCTTCTCGGTGAGGTAGAGGTTGCCGAACACCTCCTCCCGGACCCGGATCGGCACGCCCAGGAAGGTCCTCATCTGCGGGTGGTGCGACGGGAAGCCGGAGGAGCGCGGGTCGGCGCCGAGCTCGGTCAGCCGCAGCGGCTCGGGTCGGTCGATCAGCGCGCCGAGGATGCCGCGGCCGGCGGGCAGTTCGCCGATCTCGGCGGCGGTCACGTCGTCGATGCCGACGTGGATGAAGTCGGCCAGGCCGTCCCCGCCGGGGGCGATCACCCCGAGGGCCGCGTACCGGGCGTCGACGAGCTCGGCGGCGCCGGTGGCGATCCGGTGCAGGGTGGCGTGCAGGTCGAGCCCGGCCCCGATGGAGACCACCGCCTCCAGCAGCCGCTGCATCCGGTCGGTGACCGCGGCGGCGGACTGCAGGCGTTCCGCGACCTCGGTGACCAGGGTGTCCAGTCCGAGCGAGGCGATCTCGGGCACCCGGTGGGGTGTCGGCTCGGGGGCGGCCTCGGGAAGGTCCGGCGTGGAGTCCATGGAGAAAGCCTAGTTTGTACGCTTTTCAGTCGAAGATCGGCGCAGCGCCCACGGGCCCGGCGCTCACGGGCCCGGCGCTCACGAGCCCGGCGCTCACGGGTCCACCGGTCAGGAGCCCGGCGCTCACGCGCCCACCGGTTCCAGCAGGCCGTCCGCCTCCCGCTCCCGCCGCCGCATCGCGTGCAGCCGGCCGTCCGGGTCGGCCGCCAGCTCCGACCAGCGGCCGCGCTCGACGACCCGCCCGCCGTCCAGCACCAGCACCTCGTCCACGGAGCTGTCGTCCAGCCCGGCCAGCCGGTGGGTGATCAGCACGGTGGTGCGGCCCGCGGTGGCGGCCAGCAGGTCGGCGGTGAGCGCGTCGGCGGTGGGCAGGTCGAGGTGCTCGGCGGGCTCGTCCAGGACCAGGACGGGGAAGTCGGCGAGCAGCGCCCGGGCGAGCGCGAGGCGCTGGCGCTGGCCGCCGGAGAGGCGGGCGCCGTGCTCGCCGACCATGGTGTCCAGGCCCTCGGGCAGGGTGTCCGTCCAGTCCAGCAGCCGGGCGGCGGCGAGCGCGGCGCGCAGCTCGTCCTCGTCGGCGTCCGGCCGGGCGAGCCGCAGGTTTTCCCGCAGCGAGCTGTCGAAGACGTGGGCGTCCTGGGCGCAGAGGCCGATCACCCGGCGGACGTCCTCGCCCGCGAGCGCCCGGCTGTCCACAGCCTGTGGACGGCCGGCGGCGAAGGTGACCGTCCCGGCCCCGGGCTCCAGGAAGCGCAGCAGCGCCTGGGCGAGCGTGGTCTTGCCGGAGCCGGACGGGCCCACCACGGCGATCCGGCGGCCGGGCGCGAGGTCGAGGTCGATCCCGGCCAGCGCGTCCGCGCCCTGCCCGGGGTGCCGTACGGTCAGCCCGCGCACCGCGACGGGCAGCGGCCGCTCGGGCAGCTCCGCCGGCTCGGCGGGCTCGGTCACCACGGGCTCGGCGGACAGCACCTCGTCCAGCCGGGCCCGGGCGGCGCGGCCGCGCTGGCGGGCCTGGACGGCGAGCGGCATCCCGGTGACGGCCTCGAAGGCGGCCAGCGGGGTCAGCACCACGACGGCCAGGCAGACCGGCGGGAGCGAGCCGGCCCGCACCCCCTGGATGCCGACGGCCGCCGCGCCCACCACGGTCAGCCCGGTGAGCAGCGCGATCAGCCCGGTGCCGAGCGCGGTGGTGGCGGCCGAGCGGGCGGCGAGCCCGGTCAGCGCCGCGTCGGCGGTGCGCACCGCGGCCAGTCGGCGGGGCAGCGCGCCGGCCACGGTGAGCTCGGCGGTGCCGGTGAGGGCGTCCACCACGGAGGTGGCCAGCCGCCCGCGGGCGGGGGCCTGGCGCCGCTCGGCGCCGGCCGACCAGCGGGCGGCGAGCGCGGGTACCAGCACCCCGGCGAGCAGCAGTCCGAGGCCGAGCACCAGTCCGGCGGAGGGCAGGAAGGCGGCCGTCGCGACCGCCGAGGCCAGCGCGACCACGGCCGCCACGGCGGCGGGCAGCCGCCAGCGCAGGTAGCGGTCCTGGATCGCGTCGACGTCGGCGACCAGCCGGGAGAGCAGGTCGCCGCGCCGGAAGGCGGGCAGTCCGGCCGGGGCGAGTGCGGTCAGCCGGCGGTACACGGCGGCCCGCAGGGTGCCGAGGGTGCGCAGCACGGCGTCGTGGGAGACCAGCCGTTCGGCGTAGCGGAAGACGCTGCGGCCGATGCCGAAGGCCCGTACGGAGGTGACGGCCATCATCAGGTAGAGCACCGGGGGCATCTGGGAGGCCCGGGAGATGAGGTAGCCGGAGGTGGCCATCAGGGCGACGGCGCTGCCGAGGGCGAGCGCGCCGAGCAGCACGGACAGGGCCAGCCGGGGGGCGGCGGGCTCGGCCTCGGGCTCCTCGGGCGCGGCCGGGGCGGGGGTCGGCCTCCCGCTGTGGGCCGGCCGGGTGACGGCTGGGGAGGCCTCGGCGGCGGCGGGCCCGGCCAGGTGGACCCGCTGGTCCGCGACGGCCAGCAGGGCGGGCCGGTGGGCGACCACCAGCACGGTGCGCGCCGGGTCCTCGGCGAGGGCCCGGACGGCGTCCACGACTGCGGCCTCGGAGGCACCGTCCAGGTTGGCGGTGGGTTCGTCCAGCAGCACCAGCGGCCGGTCGTCGGCGAGCAGCACCCGGGCGAGCGCGAGGCGCTGGCGCTGTCCGGCGGAGAGCCCGGCGCCGTCCTCCCCCAGTTCGGCGTCCAGGTCGGTGACGAAGTCGAGCGCGTGGGCGGCCCGCAGCGCGGTCCACAGCTGCTCGTCGGAGGCCTCTGGCCGGTAGAGCCGCAGGTTGTCGGCGACCGTGCCGGCGAACAGGTGCGGGTGCTGGGGCACCCAGGCGATCTGGCGCCGCCAGCTGCCGGGTTCCAGCTCGGCGAGGTCGTGGCCGCTCCCGTCGGCGGCGGTGATCCGGACGCTGCCGGCCCCGGGGGCGGTGAGGCCGAGCAGGACGGCCAGCAGGGTGGACTTGCCGGCCCCGCTGGGGCCGGTGAGGGCGGTGCTGGTGCCCGGGCGCAGGGTCAGCCCGGCGCCGTCCAGTGCGGGCAGGGCGCGCCCGGGGTGCCGTACGGTCAGGCCCTCGACGGTGATCACGGCACCGGTGAGGTCGGGGGCCGGGACGGTTCCGGCGGCGGGCAGCGGGGTCTCCAGCACCCGGAAGATCTCGTCGGCGGCGGTGAGCCCCTCGACGCTGGAGTGGTAGAGCGCGCCGACCTGGCGGATCGGGAAGTAGACCTCGGGGGCGAGGATGAGGATCAGCAGCCCGGTCTCCAGGTCGAGCGAGCCGTCCACCAGCCGGAAGCCGACGGTGACCGCGACCAGCGCGACGGACAGGGTGGAGAGCAGCTCCAGCGCGAAGGAGGAGACGAAGGCGATCCGCAGGGTGCGCAGGGTGGCCCGGCGGTAGTCGGCGGTGATCCGGGCGATGGTGGCGGCCTGGCTGCGGGCCCGGTTGAAGACCTTGAGGGTGGGCAGGCCGGCGACCACGTCGAGGAAGTGGTGGGAGAGCCGGGCCAGGGTGTTCCACTGCCGGTCCATCCGGGACTGGGTGGCCATTCCGATCAGCACCATGAACAGCGGGATCAGCGGCAGTGTCCCGGCGATGACCGCGGCCGAGGTGAGGTCGGCGCCGACGATCCGCAGCAGCACGATCACCGGGACGACCACGGCCAGGGCGAGCTGCGGCAGGTAGCGGGCGAAGTAGTCGTCGAGGGCGTCGATGCCCCGGGTGGCGAGGGTGGTGAGTTCGCCGGTGCGCCGGCCCGCCAGGTAGGACGGGCCGAGCGCGGTGGCGTGGTCGAGCAGCCAGCGGCGCAGGGTGGACTTCACCCGGGCGACGGACCGGTGCGCGGTGAGTTCGGTGAGCCAGCCGACCAGCCCGCGGCCGACGGCGGTGAGCGCCAGCAGCACCAGTGGGGTGGTCAGTTCGCCGAGGCCCGCGCCGCGTTGGAAGGCGCGGACCACGATCTCGGCGATCAGGCTCGCCTGGGCCACGACCAGGGCCGCGCCCGCCCCGCCGAGGAGCACGGATCCGGCGAGGAAGGCCCGGGTGGTGCGCGCGTACCCGAGGAGTCGGGGGTCGACCGGCTTCACGGCGTCAGGCCCGGTCGGCCGGGGCGGCGGGAGCCGTCGGAGCGGCCTGGGCAGCGGCAGCGCCGGGAGCGGCCGGGGCTGCGGCGGGAGCGGCCGGCCGGTGGCCGCCGGGGATGTGCTGCACCCCGATCCGCTTGCGGAACACCCAGTACGTCCAGCCCTGGTAGAGCAGCACCAGCGGGGTGAACACGGCGGCCACCACGGTCATCAGCTTGAGGGTGTACGGCGAGGAGGCCGCGTTCTCGACGGTCAGGCTCCACGCCGGGTCGAGCGTGGACGGCATGACGTTCGGGAACAGCGCCAGGAAGAGCATCCCGACCGCGGCCACGACGGTCGCCCCGGAGAGGACGAACGCCCAGCCCTCACGGCCGAGTTGGTTGGCCGCCAGCGCGCCGGCCAGGGCCGCCACCGCGACCGCCAGGGCGACCAGGCTCCGGCCGTTGCCGCTGTCCGCCTGGGTCCAGAGCAGGAAGGCGAGGGCGAGGACGGCGGCCGCCAGACCGGCCCGGAGGGCGGCCCTGCGGGCCCGCTCGCGGATCTCCCCCACGGTCTTGAGGGCCGCGAACACCGCGCCGTGGAAGGTGAACAGGGTGAGCGTCACCAGTCCGCCGAGCAGCGCGTACGGGTTGAGCAGGTCGGCGAGGCCGCCGACGTAGTTCTTGTGCGCGTCGATGTCCACGCCGCGGACGATGTCGGCGAAGACGACGCCCCACAGGAAGGCCGGGACGAGGGAGGTCCAGAAGATGGCCTCCTCCCAGTTGCGCTGCCAGCGGGCGCCGTCCCGCTTGGCCCGGTACTCGAAGGCCACGCCGCGGACGATCAGGCAGACCAGGATGGCCAGCAGCGGGATGTAGAAGCCGCTGAAGAGGGTCGCGTACCAGTCCGGGAAGGCGGCGAAGGTGGCGCCGCCGGCGGTCAGCAGCCAGACCTCGTTGCCGTCCCAGACCGGGCCGATGGTGTTGATCAGCACCCGGCGCTCGGCGGTGTTCCGGGCGAGCGGCTTGGTGAGGACCCCGATCCCGAAGTCGAAGCCCTCCAGGAAGAAGTAGCCGATCCACAGGACCGCGATCAGCACGAACCAGACGTCGTGGAGTTGCATGACCCTGGGTCTCCTATCTTGGGTCGGTTCCGCGGATCAGTACGCGAAGGCGAGCGGCTTGTCGGCGTCCTCGTCCGTGGACGGGCCACGCAGCGACGGGTCCACGGCCGGGGGCTGTTCGGTCACCACCGGGCCGGCCTTGGCGTACTTGACCAGCAGCCGGACCTCGACGACGGCGAGGATCGCGTACAGCGTGGTGAAGGTGGCCAGGGCGCCGATCTGGGTGCCGACGCCGACGTTGGGGGACACCGCATCGGCGGTGGTCATCAGCCCGAAGACGGCCCAGGGCTGGCGGCCCATCTCGGTGAAGATCCAGCCGAAGCTGTTGGCGATCAGCGGGAAGCCCATGGTCAGGATGCCGATCCGCCAGCTCCACCTGGTGAGCAGCGGGCTCAGCTCCCGCTTCGGGGTGAGCATCAGCCGGGGCACCTCGGTGTCGCCGGTGCGGAACTCGGGGCGCAGCAGGAACCTGCGCCGGGTGGTCCAGAGGCCGATCAGCCCGGCCACGAAGGAGGTCATCCCGAAGCCGATCATGAAGCGGAAGCCCCAGTACGTCACGAAGACGTTCGGGATGTAGTCCTTGGGGTTGCCGCCGTGGGCGGCGGCCTCGGCGGCGGCGGTGTCGTTGATGCCGGGGACGGACGAGCTGAAGTCGCTGTGGGCGAGGAAGGAGAGCACCCCGGGGACCTCCAGCGCGACCGAGTTGTGGCCCTTGCCGACGTCGCCGACCGCGAAGACCGAGAACGGCGCGGGCGCCTGGGTGTCCCACAGCGCTTCGGCGGCGGCCATCTTCATCGGCTGCTGCTCGAACATGACCTTGCCGAGGGTGTCGCCGCTGAGCGCGGTGCCGGCGCCGAAGATCACGGCGAGCACCAGGCCGAGCCGCAGCGAGGTGCGCATCACGGCCGTCTTCTTCGGGTCGGCGCCCTCCGGCCTGCGCTTGGCCTTCCAGAGGTGGAAGGAGGCGATGCCGACCATGAAGGCGGCCCCGGTGAGGAAGGCGGCGGTCAGGGTGTGGAAGACCACGGTGAGCGTGGTGTCCTGGAACAGCACCTTGGTGATGTCGGTGAGCCGCGCCTTGCCGGTGGCCTTGTCGATCGCGTAGCCGGCCGGGTGCTGCATCCAGGAGTTGGCGGCCAGGATGAAGTAGGAGGAGAGCACGGTGCCCAGCGAGACCATCCAGATGCAGGCGCAGTGGATCTTCTTCGGCAGCTTGTCCCAGCCGAAGATCCACAGGCCGATGAAGGTGGACTCGAAGAAGAAGGCGATCAGCGCCTCCATCGCGAGCGGGGCGCCGAAGACGTCACCGACGAAGCGGGAGTAGTCGGACCAGTTCATGCCGAACTGGAACTCCTGGACGATGCCGGTGACGACGCCCATCGCGATGTTGATGAGGAAGAGCTTTCCCCAGAACTTGGTCGCGTGGAAGTACTTCTCCTTGTTCGTACGCACCCACGCGGTCTCCAGCCCGGCCACGATCGCGGCCAAGCTGATGGTGAGCGGTACGAAGAGGAAGTGGTAGACGGTGGTGATCCCGAATTGCCATCGCGCGATCGTCTCGTGAGCGATTGCCAGTTCCACGTCGCCCTCTCTCCGCCGGCCCCGTTCCCAGGGCTGTTTCGGACAAACTCCGTCTCCGGTCGAGCACCGTTGCCGAACCACGCAGGCTTGTCCGCTTGTGAACGTGAACACGTTCACAAGCACAGTATCCACCATCCTTACGGGGGAACCGCAGGTGGGGTGGCATTGACAGCGGGTGGCGGGGCGTGACGGTGCGCACAGTTTGCGGACCGACAGCGGGGCGTGGCAACGAACGACCCAGGCGGACGGGGCCCCGCTCTTGTCCGAACCGGCGCTTGACAGCCGTACGCCCCGCTCGCTTCGGCGAACGGGGCGTGCTAGCGGCTGACCGGGCCGCGGTTACGGACGGCCGAGGAGCTGCGCCCCCGAGGTGGAGTCGGCCCGGGCGGTGAAGAACTCGGTGAAGCCGCGCAGGAACTCCTCCAGGGTGATCCGCCCGTCCCCGTCCGTGTCCAACTGGCGGAAACCGTGCGACAGCTCGACCGGATGGACACGCGGGCCGCCGAACACCGCGCGGTACTCGTCGAACTCCAGGAAGCCGCTGCCGTCGGTGTCGGCCGCGACGAACACCGCCCGCAGCGCGGGCAACAGCCCCTGCTCCAGGTACGCCTCGTCCCGGTCGAGACCCGCCAGGGTCGCCGCCGTGAACTCCTCCCGGCTCACCTTCCCGTCCCCGTCGGCGTCCATCGCCCCGCGCAGCTGCTCCCACCAGCCGTCGAACGCCGCGTACACCCGCGCCTCGGCGGCCTCGTCCAACTCCAGCTGCCAGCACACGTTGTGGGCCATCGCCCGCAGGTCGTGCACGGTGATGGAGCCGTCCCCGGTCTGGTCGAGCACCTCGCGGAAGAACCGGTCCACCCGGGAGCCGCGGGCATCCACGCGCTGCGGGCGCAGCCGGCGCGGCGGCCGCTGCCGCTCCTCCGGGGAGCGGTAGCGCACCCGGTCCGGGAGGAGCGGGACGACGGCTCCGGCACCCCGGTGCAGCACCGCGGACAGCAGCGCGCCACGGCGGGTCCGGACCAGCCCGAGCCGCTCCCGCACGGACGGCGGCAGGTCCGCCACCGTCAGCTCCCGGATCCCCCGGGCCACGGCCTCCCGGACGACCCGCCACCCGGCGTCCCCGAGGAACCAGAGCCGGCGCGGGCGGGGCGCCTCGCGCAGGATGTCGTCGAGCAGATAGCGGGCCGCCTCGGTGAACTCCAGCTTCTCGCGGGTGTACCGGGCGAAGTAGGCCGGCAAGTCGGCGGCAGTCTTGGGGAGTTCATCCTCGGGCAGCTCGAAGGCGGCGACCGCCTCCCTGAACTCCTGGTACGCGTGCTCCAGTTGAGCACCGTCGTACGGATCGCCGCCGAGCCGCCGCATCGCCGTCACGCACTCGAACAGCGTCAGCAGCACCCACGCCCTGGTCGCCGCGTCCCGCGCGTCGTACGGCTTCCCGTCCGGCATCGTCCCGCGGATCCGCTTGTGCGCCCGGTTCAGCCGCGCGACCTCCCGCCGCAGGGTGTCGGCGTCCTGGTAGAACAGCCGCCGGCCGCTCCCCAGGGTGTGCTCGATCCGCCGCCAGGGGTGCGCCCGGTAGGTGGAGTGCTCGTGCATCCCGGCCCCCACCACCGGGTCCGCGGCCTGCAGCACCAGCAGCCGCCAGGCGACCAGGGCGACCCGCCACTCGGACAGGTCCTGCTTGAAGGAGACGGCCCGGTCAGCCACGGAGCTCCCCGGTGATCTCGGGGCCGATCACGAAGCCCTTGGCCGGTCCCTCGGGGATCACGGCCTCCCTGCCGTACGGGATCCGGGTCGAGGAGGCGTAGACCCCGCGCTCGGGGTCAGGGCTGGTGAGGACGGTCACGGTGCCGCCGTCGTCGTAGTCGTCGATGATCACGTACACCGGGACGCCGGCGCGGGCGTACGCCCGGCGCTTGAGAACGTGGTCTCGTTTGCGCGCTTCGGCGCCCGGCGAGACGGTCTCGACCACCATCGGGACACCTGAGGCGAGCACCCCGACGCCCTCGGGGTGCTCGATTTCTTCGACGTCGTCCGGCGCCACGAAGACGTCCGGGAAGAACACCTTGAGGTCGGCGATCACGTTGCCGTCCTGCGCAGGCCCGTAGCCGGAGCCCCTCAGATGGTCGCACAAGGCCCGACCCAGCCGCCTGTTCACGCTGAAATGGCGGGTGCCGCCAGTGGGTGACAACGTGATCGTCCCCTCGATGATCTCCGCCCGGAAGCCCTCGGGTACATCCATGGACTTCCATGCCTGCCATAGTTGCTGGTCCAGGTTCACGACGGTCTCCTCGACAACGAGCGCGCTCACGAGACACCTCTTTCCCGTCCGGTGTGGTCAGCCCGCGCGATCCCGCACAAGCAACGGCAGCACGGTCGCACACGACCGGGGGGCCGAGCGGGTGAACGGGTTCCGGGTCACCCGATCGAGGAGCTTCGGGCGGTATCCGTCAGCGCTGGCGCGGCAGTTCGACCCGGAACGTGGCCCCGGCGCCCGGGGCGGTGTCCAGGCTGAGGGTGCCGCCGTGGGCGCGGGTGAGGGCGGTGGCGATGGCGAGGCCGAGTCCGCCGCCGCCGCCGTTGTCGCGGCTGCGGGAGGCGTCGACGCGGTAGAAGCGGTCGAAGACCCGCTGGGCCTGCTCCTCGGTGAGGCCGGGCCCGGAGTCGGCGACCTCCAGCAGGCAGACGCCGTCGGCCCCGCCGCCGACGCCGATCCGCACCGGGGTGCCGGGCGGAGTGTGCTTGACGGCGTTGCCGACCAGGTTGGTGACGACCTGTCGCAGCCGGGCCTCGTCGCCGAGGACGGGCGCCGCGCCGGGCGCGCCGGTACCCGTGGGGCCGGTGAGCGCGACCGGGCGGCTGGGGTCGAGGGCGGTGAGGTCGTGCAGGGCGTCGGCGGCGAGGGTGCGCAGGTCCATCGGGGCGAGGTCGAGCGGGCGCTCCTCGTCGAGCCGGGCGAGCACCAGCAGGTCCTCGACCAGGGCGCCCATCCGGACCGCCTCGCTCTCGATCCGGCTCATCGTGCGGGTGACGTCCGCCTCGGTGGGCAGCGCGCCCATCCGGTACAGCTCGGCGAAACCGCGGATGCCGGCCAGCGGGGTGCGCAGCTCGTGCGAGGCGTCGGCGACGAAGCGCCGCATCCGGGCCTCGGACTCGGCGCGGGCGGCGAAGGCCGCCTCGATCTGGGTGAGCATGCCGTTGAGCGCGATCGACAGCCGGCCGACCTCGGTGCCCGGGGACAGTTCGGGCATGCGGTGGGACAGTTCGCCGGCGGCGATCCGCTCGGCGCCGGCCTCGATCCGCCGCAGCGGCCGCAGCCCGGCCCGCACGGCGAAGAAGCCGAGCGCCGTGATCAGCACCAGGACGCCGCCGCCGATGGCCAGGAAGGAGGTGCTCAGCCGGCCGGTGGTGGCGTCGACGTCCTCGCGGGAGACGGCGACCATGACGTACGTCGGGGTGCTGGCCGGCGAGACGTACGCGGCGGCCCCGGTGGCCGGGGCGCGCGGGGGCTGGAGCGGCAGCACCAGCACCCGCCAGCTGTGGTGGCCGCGCTGGTCGGGCAGGTCGAAGGGGGTGTCCGGGGCGGTCTGGGTCGGGTCCAGTCCGGCCAGTTGCGGCGCCGGGTCGGTGTCCGAGAGGGGCTGGCGCAGGGAGCCCTGGACCTTGCCGTCCGAGGACAGCCACTGCACCAGGTACTGGCTGGGCAGGCTGATCCGCCGCCCGTTGACGCCCGGCTTCCCGGCACCCGGCGCGGTCACCTGGACCGGGGCCTTGCGGGACAGCGGCTGCCCGTAGCGCTGGAGCTGCTCGTCCAGCTGCTCCACCAGCTGGGCCCGTACGGTGCCCAGCACGAAGGTGTCGCTGACCGCGAGCCCGGTGGTGACCAGCGCGAGGGCGAGGACCAGCAGCCGGGCGCGCAGCGACAGCCGGGAGGTGAAGCGGTTGAACACGAGCGGGTCCGGTCAGCCCTGCGGGGGGCGGCGCAGCGCGTACCCGATGCCGCGCACGGTGTGGATCAGCTTGGGGCCGTGCGCCGGGCCGGAGTCGAGCTTGCGGCGCAGGTAGGAGATGTAGGACTCGACGATGGAGAGGTCGCCGCCGAAGTCGTAGGCCCAGACGTGGTCGAGGATCTGCGCCTTGGACACCACCCGGCCGACGTTGGCCATCAGGTAGTGCAGCAGCTTGAACTCGGTCGGGGAGAGCGCGACGGGGGTGCCGGCCCGGGTGACCTCGTGGGCGACCGGGTCGAGGCTGAGGTCGGCGACGACCAGTCGGCCGTCGTCGGAGGGGCCGCCGGCCCGGCGCAGGATGGCGCGGATCCGGGCGATCAGCTCCTCCAGGCTGAACGGCTTGGTGACGTAGTCGTCCGCGCCCGCGGCCAGGCCCTGGACCTTGTCGCCGACGCCGTCCTTGGCGGTGAGGAACAGCACCGGCAGGTGGTCGCCGGGGTGACCGTGCGCGGGTCCGGCGATCTGGCCCCGGCTGGTGCGCTCGCGCAGCTTCTCGACGACGGTGAAGCCGTCGAGGTCGGGCAGCATCACGTCGAGGACCACGAGGTCCGGCCGCTCGGCGGCGATCAGTTCCAGGGCCTCGGTCCCGCTCGCGGCGGAGGCCACCCGGAACCCGGAGAACCGCAGCGAGGCGGCGAGCAGTTCGCGGATGTTCGGCTCGTCGTCCACGACGAGGAGGAAGGCCTCGCCCTGGCCCCCGGCCACGGTGGAGCCGCCCGGTGTGGTGACAGTGCCTTGCACGGCGGTTTCGCCTCCCGGTCGGACGATGACGTTCAGCATGAGGCTAGCCCCCGGAGGCTATGCGGCATGGATGAATGTTGGATTAACACCTTATCGGTCGGTTTTTGGGCGACAAGCCCCCCGGGGTGCGGCTCGGTGGTGTGCGCACGGGTGCGCGGGAACGCCGAACGGCCGGGGAGCACGCTCCCCGGCCGCACCGCGTCACACCGTTCCGACGGTCAGTGCTGGGCAAACCGGCCCGGCCGGTAGTCGCCGGCGGGCTGACGGATCATGACATTGCCGCGGTTGAAGGCGTTGATCAGCGCGATGACGCAGACCAGTGCCGCGAGCTGCTCCTCGTCGTAGTACTTCGCCGCGTTCTCCCAGGCCTCGTCCGTCACCCCGCCGCCGTCGGCCAGCCGACTGCCCTGCTCGGCCAGCTCCAGGGCGGCCCGCTCGGCCTCGGTGAAGACGGTGGCCTCGCGCCAGGCCGCGACCAGGTTCAGCCGGGTCGCCTCCTCGCCCGCGTGCACGGCGTCCTTGAAGTGCATGTCGACGCAGTAGCCGCAGCCGTTGATCTGGCTGGCCCGCAGCCGCACCAGCTCCTGGGTCGCGTACGGGAGGGTCGAGTCCGCGATCGGCTGGTTCGCGGCGATGAGGTGCTTGAAGACCTTGCCCATCACGGGGCTGGTGAAGGCGTTCAGACGAGCTTCCATGGTGTGCTCCCTCGGGGTCGGTGTTGCGTTGCCGTCCTCTGTGACAGGACAGCCGGGCCGTCCGTGACAGACCGGGACGTGGCCTGCCTCACACCTGCCAGGCGCGGAGCTTCTCCGGGTTGCGCACGGCCCAGATGTGGGTGATCCGGCCCTCGGCGATCCGGAACGCCATCACGGTGTCCGTGACGCCGTCCTGCCGCGCGACCAGGCCGGGCAGGCCGTTGACGGTGCTCTCCAGCAGCGTCAGCCCGGCGGTGACCCGGTCACCGTGGACACCGGTGCGGTCGATCCACTCGCTGCCCGTGAGCGGTTCCAGCAGGGCGGCGACCAGGCCTCCGCCGTCGGCGATCACGGTGGCGTCGGGGTCGAGGAGGTCCATGAGCGACTTGACGTCCTTGGCCTCCCAGGCCCGCTTGAACTCCCGGACGATGCCGGCCTGCACGCCCGTCGGTGTCGCGGGGGCCCGCGCCGCACGGATCCGGCGCCGGGCGGAGGAGGCCAGCTGGCGACAGGCCGCCGCCGAGCGTCCGACGATCGCGGCCACCTCGCCGAAGGGGTACTGGAAGACGTCGTGGAGGACGAACGCCACGCGCTCGGCCGGGGTCATCGTCTCCAGGACGACGAGGAAGGCCATGTTGACCGACTCGTCGAGGGTGATCCGGTCCGCCGGGTCCGCCGCCGCGCCGTCGGGCCCCTCCCGGCGCTCGGGCAGCGGCTCGGGGAGCCACTCGCCCACGTAGCGCTCCCGCCGGGCCCGGGCGGAGCCGAGCTGGTTGAGGCAGATCCGGCTGGCGACCGTGGTCAGCCAGCCGCCGGGCGAGACCACGGCGTCCCGCTGGTGCGGGGGCATGGCGTACCAGCGGGCGTAGGTCTCCTGCACGACGTCCTCGGCGTCGGCGAGTGAGCCGAGGAGCCGGTACGCCACGTTGGTCAGCCGGCGCCGCTCACCCATGATCACGCTCAGGTCCTGGTCCATGCTCCGCCTCCGGTTCGTCTCCTGCCCTCATGACAGGACAGCGGGCCGGAATGTGACGTCGGCCCCCGTCCGCCCCCGCCTCACATTCCGGCGCGCTGCCGTGTCGTACCCGGCAGACGGAAACCGAACGGTAGGGAGGAACCACCGTGAACGACTTCCAGGCCATCGCCGACCTCGTCGGGATCCAGGCCCTGCAGGCCGAGTTCACCGACGCGGTGATGATGCGCGACGGCGAGCGGCTCGCCGGCCTGTTCACGCCGGACGGCGCGCTGCGGATGCCCCATGTCCCGGTCGAGCTGGTAGGCAGGGAGCAGATCGACGCCGGGCGCAGGAAGCTCCAGGCCCAGTGGGACTTCTTCGTGCAGAACACCCACCCCGGCGCGATCCGGGTCGACGGCGACACCGCGACCGGCCGCGCCCTGCTGCACGAGGTCGTCCGCCTCAAGGACGGCCAGGAAGGCCTCAACTACGCCGTCTACCACGACCGTTACCAGCGGACCGCGGACGGCTGGCGGTTCGCCGAGCGGGTCTACGAGGTCCGGTACGTCGACACCAGCCCGCTGGGCGGCTCGGCCCCGCGTGATGCGCGGGACGCCGTCGCCGAGGCCGCCGACCGCGGTGCCTCCACCGCGTTCACCGCCCCGGCGGACGGGGAGCGGCTGGAGCGGGCCGCGGCCGCGCTGGCGGCCGCCGGCTTCACCGTCGAGATCCTCGACGACGCGGCCGCCGCCCGTGCCCGCCTCAGGGAGCTGGTCCCGGCGGACGCCACCGTGTTCACCGCCGCCAGCGAGACGCTCCGGCTGTCCGGCATCGACGAGGACCTCAACTCCGGCGGCCGCTACCGGTCCGTCAGGTCCCGGGCGCTGAACATGGACCGGGAGGCCGAGGCCGACGATCTCCGGCGCCTGCTGGCCGGCCCCGACGTCGCGGTCGGCAGCGTCGTCGCCGCCACCGAGACCGGTTCCCTGGTGATCGCCTCGGGCTCCGGCAGCCAGCTGCCCGCCAACGCCGGCGGCGCCGGTCATGCGGTCTGGATCGTCGGCGCCCAGAAGGTCGTCCCCGACCTGCCCACCGCCATGCGCCGCCTGGAGGAGCACGCCCTCCCCCTGGAAGACGCCCGCGCCCGGGCCACCTACGGCCAGGCCAGCGCCGTCAACCAGCTCCTGGTGCTCAACGCGCCGACGCGCTTCGCGCGGGGCACCGTGCTGCTGCTGCGCGAGGCCATCGGCTACTGAGACGCGGACGCGCGGGAAGTCGGCCGGCCCGACTTCCCGCGCATCGCCGCAGGTCAGTCCGAGGACGCCTCGGGCTTCGCGTGGAGCACCTCGGGCTTCGCGTGGAGCACCTCGCGCCCCTGCTCGGCGGCTCGCGCGATGGACTCGGAGATGAAGTCGAGGAAGCGGGCGATGTTCTCCAGCCGCACACCGGCCGGGGTCCCCGCGCCGAGGATGCCGACGCCCTGGCGGGTGGTGTCGCCGAGCTGGGCGGTCGCCCGGGCGCTGACCACCATCGACCGGTACCACATGTCGTCGTCCATGAAGTAGCGCTCGCGGCGGCGTTCGTCGCGCTCCCGGCGCACCATGCCCTGGCTCTCCAGGAACGCGATCGACTTGGAGACGGTCGCCGGGCTGACCTGGAGGCGCTCGACGAGTTCGGCGGCGGTGAGGCTGCCGTCGTCGGTGATGTAGAGACAGGACAGCACCCGCGCCATCATCCTGGGCATGCCGGACTGCATCATGACGGTGGTGAGCACCTCCTCGAAGGCGCGCACCGCCTCGGCGTCGCGGCCGTGCGGCTGCGGGGTGGCGTTCGCCCCGTGGGCCGCGGGCTGCCGGCGGCGCTGGGCCCGGTGGCCGGTGGCGCGGTGGGCGAGGTCGGCGCGGTAGGCGGTGGGGCCGCCGTTGCGCATCACCTCGCGGGTGACGGTCGAGGTCGGCCGGTCGAGGCGCCTGGCGATCTCCGCGTAGGCGAGGCCGTCGGCCAGTCCCAGCGCGATCTGCTGGCGTTCCTGCTGGGTGAGTCTGCCGCCCGGCATCGCGGCCTCCTTCGTGCTCCGTGTTCGGTCTCTCCGTACAAGGTAGCGTTCATCTCCAGTCCATTGCAATGGACGGGATGGCCCGCGTTGCATTCCTTGCATGACGGTTGCAATGATTTCCCGTCATCCACCTGCACAGTTGCCGTTTTTACGCAACGAACTAGTTGCTGGATCGCTAAACGCAACGTAGCTTTTCCGTCACGAGAAAGCAGCTGGCCGCAGTGGCCGGCTGCCGGAGCAGAGGAAGGGACGACGATGCAGAAGCGCACCGACACCGCCACCGGGATCCCCGCCTGGTCGGGCACGGTCGAGGTCGACGACACCGCCCTGGCCGTCACCGACACCGGCGGCAACGGCACCGCCGTGGTCTATCTGAACGGCTCCTACGCCGACCGCTCGCACTGGCGCCGGGTGATCGCCGACCTCGGCGACGGCTACCGCCACATCACCTACGACGAGCGCGCCCGCGGCAAGTCCGCCCTCGCCTCCGACTACTCCTTCGAGGCCTGCCTGCGCGACCTGGACGCCGTGCTGGACGCCCGCGGCGTGCGGCGGGCGGTCCTGGTCGGCTGGTCGTACGGCGCGATGGTCGCCGTGCACTACGCCGACCGCCACCCCGATCGGGTGCTGGGCGCGGTCTCCGTGGACGGCGCGATGCCCGTCGAGCCGCTCGACGAGGCCGCCAAGGCCAGGATCCGCGGCCTCTTCGCCCGCCTCAGCCCGCTGTTCCCGGTGTGCCGGCGCCTCGGCCTGGCCGCCCGGATGAGCGCCGTCCAGCACGCCGAGATCAACCTCGAACTTATCGGCCTGTCCGCCCCCGCCCTCCTCCTCCCGCTCTTCGACCGGCTGACCGTCCCCGTCCACTACGTCCTCGCCACCGGCGGCAACCTGGGAGCCGACGAGCGGACGATCGAGGGGCTGCGCACCGTCATCACCGGGATCGCCGCCGAGAACCCGAACATCCGGATCGCCGCCAAGGTCCCCAGCAACCACTCCAAGATCCTGCGCAAGGACCACCGGACCGTCGCCGACACCATCCACGCCGTCGCCACCGCTCCTGCCCGGCAGGAGAGTTGAGCAACACCGCCCGCTGCCGCGGCACCGCCCACCGGCCCGCCGGAAGTGGTGCCGGAACCGGGGTTGACCTTGACCCGAGGTCAACCCCGACGCTGGAGGCATGAAGACGAACGCGAACGCCCGACGGACCACCACCCACCGCCCCCGGACCCGCATGCTGCCGGTCGAGGACACCGCCCTGGCGGTCACCGACACCGGCGGGGACGGCCGCCCCGTGCTCTACCTCAACGGCTCCTACTGCACCCAGAAGGACTGGGGGCGCGTCATCACCGAACTCGGCGACGGCTACCGGCACATCACCTTCGACGAGCGGGCCCGCGGCGGGTCGCGGAAGTCCGCCGACTACAGCTTCGAGGCCTGCCTGCGCGACATCGACGCCGTCCTCGCCGCCACCGGCGCCCGCAACCCGATCATCGTCGGCTGGTCCTACGGCGCGGCCCTCGCCCTGCACTGGTCCACCCGCAACCCCGAGCGACTGGCCGGCGCCGTCATGGTCGACGGCGGCTACCCCTGGGACTACCTCGCCACCGTCGAAGGCGGCCGCGAGGCCGGCAAGGAGCAGATCCGCAAGCTGTTCAAGCGGTTCGCCCCGCTGATGCCGCTGGTCCGCCCGCTCGGCATGGCCGCCCGGATGTCCGCCGCCGAGCACGCGGAGATCAACATCGAGCTCAACGAGATCGTCGCCGACAGCGCCGCCGTCTTCGACCTCGTCAACTTCCCGATGCGCTACCTCGTCGCCACCGGCGCCAGCCTCGGCGGCACCGCCGAAGGCCTCGCCGCGATGCGCGCCACCCTCGACCCGATCCTCGCCCGCAACCCCGACGTCCGGGTCAGCGCCACCGTCCCGAGCAAGCACACCACCATCGTCCGCAAGGACTTCCGCGCCATCGCCGCCGCCGTCCGGGAGGTTGCCGCCCTCCGGTACGGGCTGGTCAACTGACGCCATGACGGACGGAGTAACGATCGGTCAGGCCGCCGCCTTCGCCGGTGTCACGGTGAAGACCATCCGGCACTACCACAAGAGCGGCCTGGTCGAGGAGCCCGCGCGCGACCGCTCCGGCTACCGCCGCTACGGCAGCCCCGAACTGCTGCGGCTGGTCCAGGTGCGCACCCTGGCCGGGGCGGGCGTGCCGCTCGCCGAGATCGCCCCCATCCTCGACGCCGGTCCCGAGGACTTCGCCGCCGCCCTCGTCGACGTCGAGGAGAACCTCACCGCGAGGATCGACGAACTGATCGCCCGGCGCGAGACCCTGCGCCAACTCGCCACCGGCGACCGGGTCCTGCTGCCCGCCCGGGCCCGCGCCCTGCTCGACCGGATGCCCAAACTCGGCTTCGACGCGGACGACCTGAGGACGGCCCACGAGGGCCTGGTGCTGGTCCGGGCCCTGATGCCGGAGGGCTTCGACGACTACCTCGCCCAGATCGAGCACGGCCTGGAGGACCCGGGACACGTCGCCGTCATCAAGCTCACCTGGAGCGCCGGGAAGTGGGACCCGGACGATCCCAGGATCGAGGAACTCGCCGAGGAGGTCGCCGCCCACTTCATCGCCGACCCCTCCCTGCTGCCCACCCTGGGCGGCCTCCGCTCCCGCCAGGACGGCGACACCCGCCACGAACTCCTCACCCACCACGGCGAGGACGAGCGGCCCGGCTGGACCCGCCTCACCGCGCTGATCGAACAGAAGCTGCGCGCCGCGGGCGTCGACGTCCCGTAGCCCGGGCCGGTCCGGCACCCGCGGCCGGGCACCCCGTTCCAGGGCCTGCCGTTTCGCTTCGGCGCTGCTCGGGCGTCACCGTCGGCGACCGGGCGTGCCGAGGGTGGCGAGGGTGGCGAGGCCGAAGAGCAGCCCGCCGGTCATGAAGAAGGGCTCGTAGAGCAGGGTCGCGAAGCGGTCCATGGCGTCGAGGTCGGCGGTCGTCCGGGCGCCGGTGGCGAGGGCCAGCCAGTCCGGGACGGACGGCAGGGAGTGCACCAGCAGCACGGCGGTGATGCCCCGGAGGACGTGGCCGAGGAGCCTGGCCGGCAGCCGCCCGCCCCACGGCCGGACGATCGCCAGGGCGAGCACGGCGGCGACCGCGCAACCCGGGATGGCCAGGACGTCGATCACCAGCAGCGGGGTGTTGCCGGTGACCGAGAGCCCGTCCGGCAGGCCGGTCCGGCCGCCCAGCAGCCAGTACAGGTGAACGACGGAGAACGCGGCGGACCAGGTGGCGGCGGCGTAGGCGGCGACGTGGGCGGCCCGGAGGGTGGTGGTCTTCATGCCTCCACGTTCGCCGTCCGGGGGCGGGCGGCGGATCGTCCCGGCGGGTCGACCCCCTCCCCTGGGAAGGGGAGTTCTGACTCATCCCCACGGCGGGAGCCCCTGGGGCTGTCGCTGACCGGGTATCAGCTCCACATCCTCACCGTCAGGCGACGGCGAGCCGGTCCACCAGCAGTTGCACCCTCTGGTCGACGTACTCCGGGGGGAGCCGCCCGGCCCGGGTCAGGGTGGCCAGTCCGTGCAGGGCCGCCCAGAACGTCTCGGTGAACACTCCGGGGTGGACGCCGTCGCCGGCGACCTCGCCGAGGCTCTCCAGCAGGGCGGCGAAGGCGTCCTTGAGGGGTTCCGGGGTGTCCTCCTGCGCGAAGGCGAGGCCGCCGTCGAGCTGGAACAGGGCGTCGTAGACCGCCGGGTTGCGGGCGGCGAAGTCGAGATAACTCCGGGCGAGGGCGGTGACCCGGGCGCGCGGGCCGTCCGCGGCGGCGGTCGCGGCCCGCAGCGCCGCGGCCATCTCGGTGGCACCTTCGAGGGCGACCGCGCCGATGATCTCGCGCTTGCCCCGGAAGTGGCTGTAGAGGACGGGTTGGCTGTACTCGATGCGCTCGGCGAGGCGGCGGGTGGTGACCGCGTCCCAGCCCTGCTGCTCGGCGAGTTCACGGGCCGTGGCCACGATGAGGCGTTCGCGCTCCGCCCGTTCGCGCTGCTTGCGTTCCTGTACCGACATGAGTCGATCCTAGCACCGCTAGACAACAGAGCGGCAGCAGGCCTAGTCTTGCTTCATCAGCTAGCAGCGCTAGATGCCGGAGGGAACGTCATGCTCAACGCACTTGAGGTCTTCACCACGGTGGTCGTCGGCGTGATGGTGGGGGTGGAGTTCTCCGTCGCTTTCGTCATGAACCCGATCTTCAACGCACTCCCCGACGACAGCACCCAACTCGCCAACGCCCACGGGGGCCGGATGCTCGGCGCCCTGATGCCGTTCTGGTACATCGGCTCGCTCGTCCTGAGCGCGATCTGGGCCGTCGCCGGATGGCATCGCCACGGCGCCGGGCTGGTGGTCACCGCCGCCGTGCTGCTGATCGTCAGCGTGATCATGTCGGTCCTGCTGCTCGTCCCGATCAACAACCGGAACAAGACGTGGACCCCCGAGAACCGGCCCGCCGACTGGAAGGAGCAGCTGAACCGCTGGAACCGCTTCCACTACGTCCGGGTCGCGGTCATCATCGCCGCCTTCACCCTGCTGGTCGCCGCCCTCGTCTGACCGCCCGGGGGAACTCGTCCGACCGCCGGGGAACCTCGTCCGACCACCGGGGAAAAGGGACCGCGCAGGAAGTCGGACCGGCCGACTTCCTGCGCCTCGTTGTTCCGATGTCCTGAGCGGGGCTCGGGGTCACTGCTTGGGGAAGGCGGTGGCGACGGCCTTGGTGCGGGTGAGGACCGCGACGGGGACGAGGGCGAGTGCGGAGAGTCCCTGGAGGACGGCGTACCAGGCCGGGCAGATGCCGGGGATCAGGTCGACGGCGATGACCGCGATCGGCATCACGGTGGAGAGGGTCCGGACGCGGTCGAAGGCCTTGTAGGAACCCTCGGCGGCGCGGCCGGCCAGGCGGAGGAGCACCGGCGCGAGGGCCGGGAAGATGACGCCGCGGATCCACATGAACGGGGTGGTGCCGTGGCCGGTGGAGGCCATGACCACGACGGTCGCGAGGGTGATCAGGCCGATGGCACCGAAGAGCGCGACGCACTTCTTCGCAGTCGCGAAGGCCTCGCGGGTACGGGAGTTGCCGAGGTTCGCAGTCGCGGTGATCGCCATGGTTCTGTCCTCCGTGTCGTGGTGAGAACGAATCTACGGAGGCGGCGAGCGGCCCGACACCGGTCTGGCCCCACACCTGGGGTGGGGCCAGACCCACCCCCTAACGTCCGCCGGCCGCCCCGTGGCGGCTGTCCAGGCAGAGCGCCCACACGTCGGTGTAGGTGTCCGGCGAGGGCGAGCCGCCGACGTGGACGGTGGCCGTCCAGGAGGCGGGCTCGGTGGATCCGTCGGCGGCCGGGGTGCCGTCGGCGTCGCCGGGGTAGCTGCCGGTCAGGTGGGTGCCGCCGGAGCCGGCCTTGCTGAAGTCGGTGGTCGTCACGTTGCCGCCACTGGCTGCCGCGCCACCGCTGAGCAGGTGCCATCCGCTGGGTCGGCGCCACTCGCCCGGGGTGTCGCAGCCGACCGTCGCCGTCCGGTGGGTGCCGGCCACCGTCGGGCCGCTGAGTTCGCTGAACCGCACCTTGGTGGTGACGCCCTTGACGTGGTCGTCCGCGCCGCTGCAGATCGCGTACGCGTAGGTGGTGTTACCGGCGTCGCGGCCGCCGCCGATCCCACCGACGGCCGTCCAGGAGTCGGGGTCGGTCTCGCCGTCGGCGGCGGCCTTCTTCCCGAAGTCGTGGGCGACGTCGTCGAAGGTGGGGAAGCTCGCGACGGGCTTGAGGCTGCCGACGCTCGCCGGGGTGGTGCGGGCCCCGCCGCCGATCAGGAGGGTGCCGGCCGGGCAGGTGGCGGTGACGGGCTTCGCGGTCTGCGACACCGTCGGACCGGCGACCTGGTTCATCACGACCTGGGTGTGCCGGATCCGGTTGCTGGTCAGGCACAGCGCGTAAGGCGTGGTGGAGAAGGCGGAGTTGAGTTGACCTCCGCTGCCGCCCTTGGCGATCCAGTAGGTGAGGTCGGTGCCGACGACACCGGTGCTGCCGGTGTACTCGGTGGTCCCGTCCGAGCTCGGCTCGGTGCCCAGCACGTGGTTGCCGTTCGAGCCGGTGCCCGTGCCGGTGGCCTGGTCGATGCCGCCTGCTGAGACCAGGCCACCGGTGCAGTGGGCGCTGGTGGAGATCGACGAGTCGATGGCGGTCGGGCCGAGGGTGGCCCCCGGAGTCCGTACGGTGACGGCCGCGGTGTTGGCGTACGCCGTGCCCGGGGCTGCAAGGGTGAGCAGGGCACCGATGAGCAGGGCTTTCCCCGCAAGGGTGGTTGTGCGCTGTTCCATGCCGGTTCCTCCGTGTCGGGTTGCGCGAGGCGATCCGAATTGAAGCAACGGGCAGAGCGTGGGAACTACTGGTGATGAGTGCAGGGCGAACCCGCAGAACTGGTGGATCAACCAGCGGCGGCCTCCTGCGGGGAAGGCGGGAAGGGCAGACGGCGATGGGGCCTCAGGAGTCGGAGCGGTAGGCGAACGGCCGGTCCGGGCAGTCGGGGCACTCGAACAGGTAGATGCCGCCCATGTCACCGAGCATCAGGCCGTGTGGGCGCTGGATCCGCGTCCGCTCCTCGTACGGAAGGTCCCAGATCTCGCCGTCCGCCGGAGTGTCCTCGACGGCCAGCCAGGTGCGCCAGCTCGCGCCGTCGAACTCGACGCTGTTGACGGTCAGCAGGTGCTCCATGGTGCGGTCGCAGCTTCGACAGGTGGGCCAGTCCGGGTCCTGGCTCCAGGTCGGGTAGCCGCCGACCTTGATCCCGTCGGACACGGACAGGTGGGCCTCGTAGGACCAGCCGGTCTCCTCCTCGACCTCCTCGAACCTGGCTCGGAGCGCGTCGTACACGTCCTCCGGCAGGTCCCAGCTCGGGTAGTCGACGACCTGCTCCGGGTGCAGGACGCACGGATTCGGCAGATAGGCGTCCTGCACGCCCTCTTTGCCGGCCGGCGCCGCCGCTTCGAGGTCGCTCCGGTAGCTGTCCCAGCGGTACACCTCGGGCCGCGGCACATAGCCGGGCTCGTGATCGAACGGGCACCACAGCACCTGCAACAGGTCGGTGCCACCAGGGAATTCGAGCCCGGGCACGTCGGCGGCGAACAGCTGCAGAACGGGTACGAGCGGGAACGGCCCCTCGGCGTCCTTCGGCGGCGCGTACGAGGTGCGCGGATGCCCGTCCGCGCAGTGCGGCCACGGCTCCGAGCGCGGCCAGAGCACCGGCCCTCCCATCGAACTGTCCCGAACACCCGGGTTGCCGATCCTCGGATGCAGCCGAGTGGCCGCCCGGCGAAAGGCCGCCACCTCAGGAAAGACCGCCCCGACATCGAGCGGACGCGGCGGAGTCGTACGAGCCATCGAACGGCCAATCTGCGGGAGGGAACGAAAATCCACCCGTGTCTACCGGTGGCCCCGTACGAGACACAAGAGACCACAGGTGAACTGCCGAGGAGCTGCACATCGATTAGCCAGATGTGGCGGTCCAGGCTGCCGAACGCCGTAGTACGACGGCGGCCTGAAGAAATGCGCAGGAAGTCGGCCGGGCCGACTTCCTGCGCAGGAGCTGGGGCCGGATGGGCAGCTCGCGGGTATCAGGTCGACGGTCGGGGCTGTCGAACTCGCTCCGACCGGCCCCGTCGGCTTTCACGAGACCCCGGTACGCGCGGCAAACTCCCGCACGCCGGCCACCGCGACCGGGGCGTACAGCAGGTCCGCTGTGAGCGCCTGCAAGGCCGGTCGCCGCACCTCCTCCGGGGCCACCTGCTCCGTGAAGCGCAGCGCCGCGAACGTCTTGCGGTCGTCGCCGAGACGGTGCCACATGCGCGCGCAGTCCGTGCCGTACCGGGCCTGGCGCTCGGCTGTCGGCAACTGCCGCGGTGAGATCCGCGTCGCGTACCGAACTCCCTCGTCCGGTGTGCCCAGCGCCGTGTGTACGCCGATCCAGTACAGGTCCGCCTGCGCGCCGGTGGCGTCGACAGTGAACAGCGGGGTGCCCGGCCGATGTCTGGCGCTGGTCAGGCGGTCGACCGCGTCCTCTGCGCCGGCCATGAGGTCGAGGGCGTCGCCGCGGCGCTGCCCGCACGCAGCCGTGTAGGCGGCCGTCATCAACAGAGTCGCCGCCACGGCCCAGGACACGTCGCTCCGGTCCTGCGAGAGCGAGTCAGCGGTGCGGCGCAACAGATCGACAGCGGCGGCCGGGCGGCCGGAACGCCGCATCGTGATCGCCAGAACCCGAGCCGCCTCTCCGTGCACTACCGGGTCGCCGCCGGCCTGGGCCGCTGCCAGGGCCCGATCCGCCGCCGGCCACGCGACGTCGGAGTGGGCCTTCAGCGCGAGTTCCGTCGCCAGCACCCAGGAACGGGCCACGCATCCATGGGCCTCTTCACGGGACCGGCCGGACAAGGCATCCCGTGTCGCCTGCGCCGATCCCAACAGGCCGGGAAGGGAGTTGCCGAGCTGCCGATAGCGGGCCGCCGTGAACTGTGCGCGTGCCGAAGTCAGGGACGTCTTGAGCTGCTGCAGCGACGTGGGTGCAGATGGTTCGGCCCCGTACAGGGCCCTGACGATCCGGGCCGATGCGTCCGGCCGCGCGGCAGCCGCCGAGGCGGATTGCAGGACTGACGCCCCGGCAGCGACCATACCGGCCACGAGCAGCTGCCTACGGAGCATGGCGTCCTCCTGATCCAGAGTCACATCCTCTGTCAGAGTAGCCGGTCTGCCCAGCCCAACGGTGTCAGGCCGCAGGTCCAGCGCCTGCGTGATCAGCCGGAGCGCCCGCTCCGTCGGCCGAAGGACGGCCGCCTCAACCCGGCTGATCGCGGACGCCGAGTAGCCACATGCCAGGCCCAGCTGGGCCTGGGTCATCCGCTGTGCACACCGAGCGGCCCTGATGACCGTCCCGAACTGACGCTGATGTGACACCTCGTTGCCCCTCGTGTGCGCGGAGTAGCCACCGTATCGAGTGGGCGGCTTCCCAAGGCAGGGCGTGCACGGGGCGTGCGGGGCACGCACGCGGTGTGCGGGAGCCTCCGCGCGGCACCCGCACCAGGCACCAAGCCGGGTTCCCTTGGTAATGCCCGGCCGGCGTACCTCTGCCACGCCATCCCTAGGAGAGACGCCATGAGCACCAGCCTGCTCGACAAGCCCGTCACCGAGACCGAGCCCGCCGACGACCCGACGCCCAGTACCCTGCTGGAGCGGGTCGACGAGCCGAGCGCCCGTGTGTGCCCGGTCTGCGGATCGGGTGCCACCTACCAGACCATGGACGGCCGATGGGGCTGCACCTCGTGCGGCTCCACCTGGGCCTGACCTCGGGGAGGGCCCGATGGTGGACTGCACGCAGTGCTCTGCTCCTGCGGTGATCGAGGATCTCGACCCGCAGCCGCCACAAGCCTGGTGCCTCGGATGTGCGACCGCCCTCGTGCGAGCCGGCGATCCGGTGCTCAACTACCGCCCGCTCGACGGTGACAGCGAGTACCGGCACATCCTGGCCGGCGGCAGTACCCAGGTCCTGCCGTTCCGCTGACGGACGCACCGAAGCGGCCCCGCCCCCTGACAGCACTCTTCCCCGCTGGATGAATCCAGCGGGGAAGAGCAACGGAAGTGCAACGGACCCAGCCGACCGCCGGCGTCCGGGGAGGGCGAGGGCCTCGCGGGCGTCCGACGACTGCAGGGGGTCAGCCTCCGGACGGGTTCCGGTTTCCACCTCCGAAGCCACCGCCGCCGAAGCCGCCGGTTGCGGCGCCCTCGACGAGTTGGCTGGCGTTGTACCCGCCACTGGAATCCGGCGTTCCGACGACGGTCACGCTCTGCCCGGGCTGGAGGTCGGCGACCTTGCCCTCCTTGTTCAGCTGGACCTTGGTCGAGTCCGCCGTGGTGACCTTGACGGTGTTGCCGTTGGCGTCGGTCAGGTACACCGTGTTCCCGTCGACGGCCTTGACGGTGCCGCGCGTGAAGCCGCCCTGGCCCTGACCCTGCCCCTGACCGGCTCGGCGCCCGGCGCCCTGGCCGTACCCGCCTCCCGCCGAAGCGGCAGCAGCCGCTCGGGGGGAGGAGGACCTGCCGCTCGAAGCGCCGTTCCCCTGCTGGTACCAGACCCCGCCCGCGAACGCCCCGGTGGCGATCACGCCGCCTGCGAGCACCAGCGTCAGCCACGGCAGCTTCCGCCTCGGCGGTGCGGCCAGTTCCGCGCTCACGTCCTGCGCGTCCGGCGGCGTGGAGAGCAGCGCAACCTGTTCGTCGTGATTCATCGAAGAAGTGCTCCTACTCGTGCCGGAGGGCGTCGATCGGCCGCAGCGAGGCGGCCCGGTTGGCGGGGTAGCTGCCGAAGAACAGTCCGATCGCGACGGCGATGCCGAACGCGCCGAGCACCGACTCGGGGATCACCACCGGCTTGATGCCGACGATGCTGAAGTGCGAGCCGACGATCCCGGCCGCCACGCCCAAGCCCGCGCCGATCACCGACAGCAGCGTGGACTCGGTCAGGAACTGCCCCAGGATCACGGCCCGGGGAGCGCCCAGTGCCTTGCGGATGCCGATCTCCCGCGTCCGCTCCGTGACCGTCACCAGCATGATGTTGGTGATCCCGATCCCGCCGACCAGCAGTGAGATGGCCGCGACGGCGCCGAGCAGCACGGTGAAGGTCTTCGTCGTGCTCTCCCTCGCCGTGAGCAGTGAGGCCTGGTTGGTGATCCGGAAGTCGGCCTTCGTGGGATCGGCGATCGCGTGGGTGCCGAGCAGCACCCGGGTGATCTCCGACTGCGCCGCCGTCGTGGTGTCGGCGGAGGACGCCTGCACCAGGATCTGGTTGACCGCCCCGAAGCCCGTGAAGGCGTTCTGCACGGTCGGCAGCGGTGCGATCACCACATCATCCGGATCGGTGAACCCGCTGCCGCCCTTGGTCTGCAGCACGCCCACCACCGTGAACGGCGTCCCGCCGAGCACGATCTTCTTCCCGACCGGGTCCTCGGTGTCGAACAGCTGCTTGGCCGTCGTGGCGCCGAGCACCGCGACCTTGCGCGAACCGAGCACGTCGTCGTTGGTGAAGTACTCGCCGTGCGCGACCTTCTGGTTGGCGGTCTCGAAGTACGCCGGGTACGTCCCCACGACCGAGCCCGGGCTGTACGAGACGTTCCCGTACAGCGCCGTCGCGCTGGTGGTCACCACCGGCGCCACGGACTTGATCGCCGAGGCGCCGGGGTCCGCGTCGCTCGCCAGCGCCTTGGCGTCGGCGACGGTCAGCTTCTTCACGGAGGACACCGAGCGCGATCCGCCGGCCGCCGAACCGGAGCTGACCGTCAGCGAGTTGGTGCCGAGCGAGGTGATCGAGTCCTTCACCGCCTGCGACGAGCCGTTGCCCACCGCGAGCAGCAGGATCACCGAGGCCACACCGATCAGCACCCCCAGCACGGTGAGCGCCGACCGCACCTTGTTGGCCGCGAGCCCACCGGCCGCGAAGCGGAGCGTCTGCCAGAGGATCATGCCGGAACCCCCAGGAGCGCGGGTGGCAGCCCGTCCGCGGCCGCCTGCCGGACGTCGCTGACGATCTGCCCGTCGACCAGCCGCAGCACCCGCTTGGCGTGCTGGGCGACCTCGTCCTCGTGGGTGATCAGCACGACGGTGCGGCCGGTGGCGTTGAGCCCGTCGATCAGGCCCAGCACCTCCTCCGTGGAGCGGCTGTCCAGGTTGCCGGTGGGTTCGTCGGCGAGCAGCATGGCGGGCGCCGTGACCAGCGCCCGGGCCACCGCGACGCGCTGCTGCTGCCCGCCGGAGAGCTGGTTGGGCTTGTGTCCGGCCCGCTCACCCAGCCCCACCAGCGTCAGTGCGGCCATCGCCCGCCGCCGGCGCTCGGCGGCCCGGACGCCCGCGTAGGCGAGCGGGAGCTCGACCTGGGCGAGGGCGGTGGTGCGCGGGACCAGGTTGAAGGACTGGAAGACGAAGCCGATCTTGCGGTTGCGGACGAGGGAGAGCTGCTGCTCGTCCAGGTGGCCGACGTCGGTGCCGTCCAGCAGGTAGCGGCCGGAGGTGGGGACGTCGAGGCAGCCGAGGATGTTCATCAGCGTGGACTTGCCGGAGCCCGAACTGCCCATCACGGCGACGTAGTCGCCCTGCTCGATGTCCAGGTCGACGCCGGCCGGCTCGTCCGTCCCGGGCAGCGACGGACCGCGCAGGGCGTGCACGGTGGCGTCGCCGTGCCCGTACGACTTGGTGAGCCGGCGGATGCGGATCACCGGTACGGGCGTCGCGGGGACACGGTTGTCGATGACGTGCTGCATGCTCAGCCCTTACCGCCCCGGCCGCCGCCACCGCCGGCGCCACCGCCGCCCGGGAGGCCGACCGCGCCGCCGGCGCCGCCGCCGAAGCCCGGGAAGGAGCCGTTCGGGAAGCCGTTGTTGCCGCTGGTGGTGGGGAGTTCGACCTTGTCGCCCTCCTTGAGCCCGGAGACCACCTGCACGGTGCTGTCGCCCTCGACGCCCACGCCGACGTCCACCCGCTCGGTGGCACCGCCCTCCCGCACCACCGTCGCGGTCCGCGAGGAGCCGGTGCCGGACAGGGCCGAGGTCGGCAGCGAGAGCGCGTTGTCCGCCTCGCCGGTGATCACCTGGACGGTGGCGCTGAGGCCGGTGCGCAGGGTGCTGGTGTCGCCGGTGAGCCGCAGGGTGGCCGCGTACTGCACGGCGGAGGAGCCGGCCGCGCCGCTCCCGCTGCTCGACGGCAGCGAACTCACCGACAGGACGGTCGCGTTGAGCTTGGTGTCGGACTGGGCGTTCAGCGTGACGGTCGCCGCCTCGCCCTTCTTCAGCTTGAGCGAGTCCAGCTCGGAGAAGTTGGCGGTGACCTGCATCCCGGTCGGGTTGGTCAGCACGATGAAGCCGCTGGGCGAGCCCGAACCGGCGCTCGCACCGGCGGACTTGGCGGTGGAGGAGGAACCGGAGCCCGAGGCCGGCGAGCCCACGGTGTCGCCGGCCTTCGCCGCGATCGAGGCGACGGTACCGTCCACCGAGGCGGTGAGCGTCGTACCGGCCAGCGCGGCCTGGGCGTTGGAGAGGTTGGTCTGCGCGGTGGCGACCTGCTGCTGGGCCTGGGCGACGGCCGCGTCGTCCACCTTGGTGGTGGTGATGGTGGTGGTCTGCGGGGCGGGCGTACTGCTCCCGCCCGCCCCGCGACCGCCGCCGCTGCCGCCCTGCGGGGCTGTGGTGGCCCCGGGCAGCGGCTCGGTGGTGGTCGTGGTGACGCCGGCCTGCGCCTTGGTGAGGCTGGCGTTCGCCGTCGTCAGGGCCGCCTGGGCGGCGTCCACCTGCTGCCGGGCCGCCGTGGTGTCGACGGTCGCCAGGACCTGCCCCTTCTTGACGACGTCCCCGACCGCGACCTTGACGGCCGTGAGCCGCCCACCGGTGATGAAGTCCTGGGCGGCGTCGGTCGGCGAGACCAGGGTGCCGGTTCCGGACACGGTGGCCAGGACCGTCCCCTTGGCGACGGTCGCGGTACGGGCGACCGGCTTGGCGGCCGCCGTGCCGCCGCTGCCGTTGACGGTGGCGTACACCAGGGCCGCACCGCCCAGGAGGGCCACGCCGAGCGCGGAGTTGACGAGGACGGCGCCTCGCCGCCGTGGGAGCACCTTCATGGCGGACAGCTTCGCCGGGCGCTCTTGCGCTGCCCTGGGCGGCGGCTGGGAGAAGACTGACCGGCCGGATCCGGGCATTCCGCCCCAATCGCCCACCCCGAACGGGCGCCTTGGCCGGGCCGTGGGCCGTCGTTGGCCGAACTCCCAGCGCCCTCCCAGCGATCCCCAGCCATCCGGCAGGGCTTCCTCAGGGATCCCACCTCCACGAACGCGGGGGCGCCCGGGAACGCCGCAGGGGCGCACCCCCGAGGAGTGCGCCCCTGCGAACCGGGAGCCGGGAGCCGGGACCGGAAACCGGAAACCCGCGACCCGCGACCGGCGACCGGCGACCGATCAGCCGTCGAGCTCCTTGCGGAAGGCCTCCGCCACCGACAGGAAGATCGTGTTGCCCTCGGTCTCACCGATGGACACCCGCACGCCCTCCGGGAACGGCCGGACGATCACCCCGGCCGCGGCGCAGGCCGCGGCGAAGTCCGCCGAGCGCTCGCCGAGCCCGAGCCAGACGAAGTTGGCCTGCGAGTCCGGGATGTCCCAGCCCTGGGCGCGCAGCCCGGCGACGACCCGGTTGCGCTCCTCGACCAGCGCCTCGACCCGGACCAGCAGCGCCTCCTCCGAGCGCAGCGAGGCGACGGCGGCGTCCTGGGCGAGCTGGCTGACGCCGAACGGCACGGCGGTCTTGCGCAGGGCGCCCGCCACCGGCTCGTGGGCGATCGCGAAGCCGACCCGCAGGCCGGCCAGGCCGTACGCCTTGGAGAAGGTGCGCAGCACGCAGACGTTCGGGCGGTCGCGGTAGAGGTCGATGCCGTTGGGCACCTCGGGGTCGCGGATGAACTCGATGTAGGCCTCGTCGACGACCACCAGGACGTCGCCGGGGACGGCGTCGAGGAAGCGCTCCAGCTCGGCGCGGTGGACCACGTTGCCGGTGGGGTTGTTGGGGTTGCAGACGAAGATCAGCCGGGTGTTCGGGGTGACGGCGGCGAGCATCGCGTCCAGGTCGTGGTCGCCGTTGGCCTTGAGCGGGACCGGGACGGGCGTGGCACCGGCGATCTGGGTGATGATCGGGTAGGCCTCGAAGGAACGCCAGGCGAAGATCACCTCTTCGCCGGGGCCGGCCGTGGCGAGCACCAGCGACTGGGCGACGCCGACGGAGCCGGTGCCGAGGGCGATGTGCTCGGTGGGGACGCCGAAGCGCTCGGCCAGCACGGCGGTCAGCTCGCTGACGCCCATGTCGGGGTAGCGGTTGAACGAGCCGGCCGCCGCGACCGCCGCCTCCAGGACGCCGGGCAGCGGGTTGTTCGGGTTCTCGTTCGAGGACAGCTTGTAGGCGTCGGCGCCGGCCGGCTTGCCGGGCTTGTAGGTGGGGATGCCGTCCAGACTCGGGCGCAGGCGCGGGCCCTGCGCTGAGGTACCACTGCTCACGGTCGTACTCCTTCGTGTTCTCTGCCGGTCCGCCCGCCCTGGCACGGTCGGGATCGCCGCCGTACCCCGGGACCCGGCTCCGCCCCCGGGATCTCGGGACGCGCCTGCCGGACCACCCCGGTCGGGTGCCTTGCACGATACCGACCGCCCTCACCCGTAGGAGTGAGATGCCCGGACGGGTTACAGGCGCAGATCAGCCATTCTGCCCGGTTCCTTTGGCACATGTCAGAGGTAAGAAGCCTGGTTTCAGAAGGGGATCGAAGGGGCGCACCCCGGCTCACTCTTGGAGAAACGTATCTCCGAAGGCTCCCGATGCGCCGGTCACAGACCCTTGTCAGGAGCCATACGATCGGTCCGCCATGACAGCAGCAGCCAACCAGAGCGGTCGGCGACCTACCACCTCACGGCGTCTGGAGCGGGCCGGCATCCGGGATGTGGCAGCAGCCGCCGGAGTGTCGATCACCACCGTCTCCGATGCGCTGAACGGAAAGGGCCGCCTGCCCGACGAGACCCGCAGCCGGGTGCGCGAGGTCGCCGAGCGCCTCGGCTACCGCCCCTCCGCGGCGGCCCGCACCCTGCGCACCGGACGGTCCGGCCTGATCGGGCTCACCGTCACGACCTACGGCGAAGAGCCCTTCACCTTCACCGAGTTCGCGTACTTCGCCGAGATGGCCCGGGCCGCCACCAGCGCCGCCCTGGGCCGCGGCTACGCGCTGGTGGTGCTGCCCGCCTCCTCCCGCCACGACGTCTGGGGCAACATCGCCCTGGACGGCACCGTGGTGATCGACCCGCCCGACCAGGACCCGCTGGTCAGTGAGCTGTACCGGTCCGGCGTGCCGGTGGTCAGCGACGGCAAGCCCGGCAACTGCCCGGTCACCGCCTGGGTCGACAACGACCACGAGGCGGCCGTACTCGGCATCCTCGACCACCTCTCCGAGGCCGGCGCCCGCCGGATCGGCCTGCTCACCGGCACCAGCACCGACACCTACACCCGGCTCTCCACCGAGGCCTACCTCGGCTGGTGCGCCAAGGTCGGCCAGGAGCCGGTGTACGAGGCCTACCCGGCGCACGACCCGGCGGCCGGCGCGGTCGCCGCCGACCGGCTGCTCGCCCGCCCCGACCGGCCGGACGCCGTCTACGGCCTGTTCGACCCCAACGGCACCGACCTGCTGGCCGCCGCCCGCCGCTACGGCCTGCGGGTGCCGGACGACCTGCTGCTGGTCTGCTGCAGCGAGAGCGACGTCTACGCGGCCACCGAGCCGCCGATCACCACACTCTCGCTCAAGCCGCGCAAGATCGGCACGACCGTGGTCAACCTGCTCATCGACGCCATCGAGGGCGTCGACTCCGGGACGGGCGTGGACATCGCCCGGCTCTTCCCGCCGCGCTTCCGCACCGCCGGCAACGGCCCGCCGCCGGGCACCCTGATGCCGACCGAGCTGATCGTCCGCGCCTCCTCCCAGCGGCGGAGCCCGCGCACCACCGTCAGCCCGCCCCGCCCGCCGGGCGAGGTGTAGACCTCGCGCGCACCGGTCGTCGGCCGCCGGGAGGCCGACGACCGCAGGACACCGACGACCGCCGACAGGTCGGCGCTCCGCCGGTAGGCAGGTCGGCAAGAGGTCGGCAAGACCCTATCGAGCCGGGACAAAACGGACCTTGCGGTGCCGCCCGGCTGACGCTCCGGAGGATTGGATACCCACCAGGTGACGACGCCGGGAGAGTGGTCTTCCTATGATGGGCGAATGACACCCGAGGACCGCTTCCCCGGACCTGAGCACCCCCACTCAGGCCCCCGCCACCAGCCGGACCTCGACGTGCTGCCGTACGGCACCTACTACGAACCCGAGCCCGCCGCGGGCTACCAGAGCAGCGCACCGTACGAAGCGGAGACCTACAGCGGTTACGGCGGCGCACGCTACCTGGAGCAGCACTGGCCCGCCGACGGCCAGGGCCACGGGCACACCGTGCACGCCCAGGGGCTCGGCACCGACCAGGGGCCGGTCGACCAGGCGGCGGTCTTCTCGCACCAGGGCCAGGGCGACTACGAGGGGGATTACGAGGGCGGGTACGAGGCCGCCGGGTACGAAGGCGGCTACGACACCCCGGAGCACGCCGGCCACGACGTCCGCTCGGGGCACGACGTCCGCACCGGCCACGACGTCCACTCGGGCCACGAGGTCCACTCCGGCCACGAGGTCCACTCGGGCCATGACGTCCAGGACCACCCCGGCTACGAGCCCACCCTGCCCGACCAGCCCTCCCCGGCCCTCCAGCTCGCCGAGCGCGACGACCCGCCGACCATCGAGCTCGGCCCGCCGCTGCCCGACCCCGCCGCCCCGACCTACCCCTACCCGGCCCCCGGCCCCGGCGAGCCGCCCGGCCCGGTGTACGTGGTCGGCGACGTGCACGGCTACCTCGACGAGCTGCGTGCCGAACTGCACCACCAGGGCCTGATCGACGCCGACGGCCACTGGTCGGCCGGCCGCGCCCGGATCTGGTTTCTCGGCGACTTCACCGACCGCGGCCCGGACGGCATCGGCGTCATCGACCTGGTCATGCAGCTCGCCGCCGAGGCGGCCGCGGCCGGCGGCTACTGCCGCGCCCTGATGGGCAATCACGAACTGCTCTTCCTCGGCGCCCACAAGTACGGCGACGAGCCCGTCCAGTCCACCGCCGGCACCGCCTCCTTCCTCGCCGCCTGGCGGCTCAACGGCGGCCAGCAGAACGACCTGGACCGCCTGGAGGCCCACCACATCAGCTGGCTGTCCCGGCTGCCCGCCATCGGGCTGGAGGACGGGCACCTGCTGCTGCACTCCGACACCACCGCGTACCTGGAGTACGGCGAGTCCATCCCCGACGTCAACGACGCGGTGCACAGCCTGCTCGCCGACGGCGGGGTGGACGAGTGGTGGGACTGCTTCCGCCGCTTCACCAAGCGCTTCGCCTTCCGCGGCGACGCCGGCCCGACGGCCGTCCACGAGCTGCTCGACACCTACGGCGGCTCCCGGATCGTGCACGGGCACAGCCCGATCCCGTACCTCACCGGCGCGGTGCACGCGGACGACGGACAGCCGCCGCACATCCCGGGGCCGTACGTGTACGCGGACGACCTGGCGGTGGCGATGGACGGCGGGGTCACCATGGAGGGCCGGCTGCTGGTCGCCCGGCTGCCTATCTGACGATCGTTCAATAGTGGGACTTCACTAGAACAGTTGTTCCCAGCGCCCGGGCCCCCGCACGCGCGCCGTCCGGGGCGCGAAATTCCGGAAACCGACTGTCAGCACGGCCGCGCCCGCCCCTAACATGAGGCACACCACACCCGGCCGCCCGTCCGGCGGCCCGCCTCCGCGCCCGTCCCGGCGTTCCGAGGGTGTCCCGCGTCCCCGACGCGGCCCCGCGCCCTCGCTGCCGGCCGGGGTCCGCATGAACGGGGTCCCCATGTCCAACCCCCCGCCGCTGCACGCCGAGGACCGCCCGGAGTACGAGCGCCTCCTCGGCGAAGCACTGCGCGACCGCACCGTCCTCACCGCCCTGCGCGCGCCCGGCGCACTCACCGCCGACCAGCTGCGCGTCCTCGCCCTGCGCGACGCCGACGCCGTCAACACCGCGGCCGCCACCGAGTACGCCCACTACACCGCGCTGCGCGAGAGCCTGCGCGCCACCCCCGCGCCGCCGGCCGACGTCGAACCGTACGCCCCCGGGCTGCTCAGCCAACTGCGCTCCACCAACGGCGGCGCCGGGCTGTTCCCCGTGCTCACCGTGCTCACCCCGATCCTCGCCTGGTCCGCCGGGCTGGTCCTGCTGCTCGTCGGCTACCTGCTGCGCGCCGTCGACTCCGGCCTCCTGCTCGGCCGCTCGGTGGTCACCGCCGGCTGGGTCGCGCTCGCCGCCGGGGTCGCCGCGATGGCCGTCGGCGTCGTCGGGCTGCTGCTCACCGCCATACGCGACGGCGCCGCCGCCGTCCCGGCCGGCACCGACCCCGAGCTCGCCGCCGAACTCGCCACCGCCCGGGCCGAATGGCGCACCGCCCTGCGCGAGCGCGGCCTGCTGCCGTACCTCCACACCCACCTGCCGGCCGTCCCCGGCCGCCCGGCCGCCGGCTTCGCCGGCCCCGGGTACAGCCCGCCCGCCTTCACCAGCCCCGGCGCCGGAGGCCTCACCGACACCGACGGCCGCACCCCCCGCCCCGCCGCCTTCACCACACCCGACTTCACCGGGCCCGGCTACACCCCGCCCGACTTCACCGGGCCGGACGACGTCCGCTGACGCCGACCGGGGCCGGCCGAGCGGCGGACACCGCCGCACCCGTACCGGCCGTCCGTCCGACAGCCGCGCGGGTCAGCACCCGGCGGCCGGTCCAGCCCCGGCCGCCGGGTACCCCCACCTGCGCGCCATCTCCTGACGGGCCGACCGCCCGAACTCCGAACCCGGCCCTACGAACCCCCACCACCCGCGGCCACATCCGCCGTAGCCCGGATGAACTCCCGCACGCGCTCCGTGCTGTTGGCCGGAAGCCAGATCGGACCCCGCTCGATCGGCGGGGCGTCGTGGATGGGGACGTAGGCGAGGTCCGGGCGGGGGTAGTACTGGCGGCAGAGTTCGCCGACGGGCAGGACGCCACGGCCCATGGCGACCAGGCTGAGCATCTCGGAGAAGGTGGCGCCGGAGGGGCCCTTGGTGACGGGACGGCCCGACGGGGTGCGGTCGGGGGTGCGGTCCCGCTTGAAGCCGACCGAGGTGACCGCCGGGTACTGCACCACCGGGTGGTCCGCGAGCACCTCCAGTGACACCGAGGCCTCCGCGGCCAGCGGATGCCCGGCCGGGACGGCCAGGACGCGCCGCTCGGTGAGCAGGACCGGGCCGAGCGCCATGCCGTCGAAGGGGTAGGAGGCGACCAGGATGTCGATCGAGCCGTCCTCCAGGCTGGAGCGGGAGTTGGAGAGGTGCACCTCCCGCACGTCCACCCGGCAGTCGGGGTGCCGCTCACCGAACAACGCGACCACCCTGAGCAGCACCGGGGCCGTCCACTCCCCGAGGAACGCGACCCGCAGCTCGCCGGTCACCCCCCGGCCGGCGTCCACCGCCCGGCGCAGCGCCTGCTCCATCGCGGCCACCACCGGGGCGAGGTCCTCGGCCAGCTGCCGCCCGACCGGAGTGAGCCGTACGGACCGGCTGGTGCGGTCGAACAGCGGTGCGCCGATCCGGCGTTCCAGCTTCCTGACGACCTGGCTGACCCGGCCGGTGGTGAGGCGCAGCCGCTCGGCGGTCCGGCCGAAGTGCAGTTCCTCGGCGAGCGCGAGGAAGATCTCCGTCTCCAGCCGCTCCAGCATGCCGCCCCCGTCCCTGCCGTCACGCGCCCGGCATCGTTTAATCCAGCTCAATGATCCTACGGCGATCCGGCGTTGATGATCGCTTCCGTCCGGAGGATCGTGGAGCCCGTCCTCAGCGGAACCACACCACCGGAGCGGATCACCATGCGCGTCGTCGCCCTCGACCACCTGGTCCTCAACGTCGCCGATGTCGAGCGGTCGCTGGCCTTCTACACCGGCCTGCTGGGCCTGGAGCCGGTCCGGGTCGACGAGTGGCGGGCCGGCAAGGTCTCCTTCCCGTCCGTCCGGGTCACCCCGGACACGATCATCGACCTGTTCGACCGCCCCCGGCACGAGTCCAACGTCGACCACATCTGCCTCACCGTGGAGCCCCTCGACTGGCAGGAGGTCGTCGACTCCGGCGTCTTCACCGTCCTCGACGGTCCCGGCCCCCGCTACGGCGCCCGCGGCACCGGCACCTCCCTCTACGTCCAGGACCCGGACGGCAACACCGTCGAACTCCGCTGGTACTCCGAGGACACCATTCCCGCCACCGACTGACACAGCCTGCAGGTGCCGAGCACGCCGGGCAGCACGCTCGGGCCGTCCTACCAGGCGCCCAACGAAGCGCCGCCCCGAGAAGCGGAGGCTCCCGGGGCGGCGCTCAGGCGTCAGGCGTCAGCCGTCCTGCGTCAGCCGTCCTGCGTCAGTCGGCGAGGGGGAGGTAGACCCGGTTGCCCTGGGCGGCGAACTCGGCGGACTTCTCGGCCATGCCGGCCAGGGCCTCGGCGTCGAAGTCGCTGGTCACGGCCGTGGAGCCGTCACCGTGCTCGTCCCGGATCTTCTGGGAGATCTTCATCGAGCAGAGCTTCAACGAAGGCACACCTGGACGCGCCGCGCCGGCTAAGGGCGAACCGAAGCGAAGACCTCGATGTCGCACTTTGCCGCCCCGCTGCGCTTGATCCTCGCATCGCTGGTGATCAGCGGTACGCCGAGGGCTTCCGCCAGGGCGACGTACTGGGCGTCGTAGGCGCTGAGGTTGGCGTGCAGCTTCTTCACTCTGTCCCAGAACGGCAGCGTGTCCCGTTTGGCGATGGGAAGCATCCGGTAGGCGTCAACCGCCCTTTCCACCTCCCTCTCGGTCAGCTTGCCGCCACGCTGCATGCCGAGCAAGGCCGACTGGATCTCGTAGTCCAGGAGGGTGGGAGCGTAGACGTCCCCCGCCTCGGCCACACGGCTCCGGATGAGTTCTCCGTCGGGACTGTGGGCCGTGAGGACCAGGACCAGAGCGGAACAGTCGATAACGATCAACGCCCGGCTCGTCCCTCGTCGATGGCAGCGACGATGTCGGTGGCGCTGACGCGGGCGGTGGTCTCCCGGTTCAGCCGCTCCATCATCTCCGCCATCGTGGGCTTGGACGCTTCCCTTGCGATCAGGTCTTGCATGAACGCCTGGAGCGACTTGCCGGCCTGGGCTGCGCGGACCTTCAGGGTCTGGATCTGATCGTCCGGGACATCCCGGATGGTGAGCGCTGTCATATCTGCACTCTAGCATCAGTAGCTGCAAAATGCAGATATCACGCCGGTCGGTACCGCGTCGCCCCGGGAATCCAACGGGACCCGGAGCGACGCAGTCGGCGAGACCCGATCAGTCGGCCAGGGGGAGGTAGACCCGGTTGCCCTGGGCGGCGAACTCGGCGGACTTCTCGGCCATGCCGGCCAGGGCCTCGGCGTCGAAGTCGCTGGTCACGGCCGTGGAGCCGTCACCGTGCTCGTCCCGGATCTTCTGGGAGATCTTCATCGAGCAGAACTTCGGGCCGCACATCGAGCAGAAGTGGGCCGTCTTGGCGGGTTCGGCGGGGAGGGTCTCGTCGTGGAAGTCGCGGGCGGTCTCCGGGTCGAGGGCCAGGTTGAACTGGTCCTCCCAGCGGAACTCGAAGCGGGCGTCGGAGAGGGCGTCGTCCCAGGCCTGGGCGCCGGGGTGGCCCTTGGCGAGGTCGGCGGCGTGGGCGGCGATCTTGTAGGTGATCACGCCGGTCTTGACGTCGTCCCGGTTGGGCAGGCCCAGGTGCTCCTTGGGCGTGACGTAGCAGAGCATCGCGGTGCCCCACCAGGCGATCATCGCGGCGCCGATGCCCGAGGTGATGTGGTCGTAGCCGGGGGCGACGTCGGTGGTGAGGGGGCCGAGGGTGTAGAACGGCGCCTCGTCGCAGATCTCCTTCTGGAGATCCATGTTCTCCTTGATCTTGTTCATCGGGACGTGCCCCGGGCCCTCGATCATCACCTGGACGTCGCGCTCGCGGGCGATCCGGCCCAGCTCGCCGAGGGTCTGCAGCTCGGCGAACTGCGCCTCGTCGTTGGCGTCCGCGATGGAGCCGGGCCGCAGGCCGTCACCGAGCGAGAAGGTGACGTCGTAGGAGGCCAGGATGTCGCAGAGTTCCTCGAAGTTGGTGTAGAGGAAGTTCTCCTGGTGGTGGGCCAGGCACCACGCGGCCATGATGGAGCCGCCGCGCGAGACGATGCCGGTCTTGCGGCGCGCGGTGAGCGGCACGTACCGCAGCAGCACTCCGGCGTGGACGGTCATGTAGTCGACGCCCTGCTCGCACTGCTCGATGATGGTGTCCCGGTAGACCTCCCAGCTCAGCTCCTCGGCCTTGCCGTCGACCTTCTCCAGGGCCTGGTAGAGCGGCACGGTGCCGATCGGCACGGGGGAGTTGCGCAGGATCCACTCGCGGGTGGTGTGGATGTTGCGGCCGGTGGAGAGGTCCATGACGGTGTCGGCGCCCCAGCGGGTGGCCCAGGTCATCTTCTCCACCTCCTCCTCGATCGAGGAGGTGACCGCGGAGTTGCCGATGTTGGCGTTGATCTTCACCAGGAAGTTGGTGCCGATGATGGCCGGTTCCACCTCGGGGTGGTTCACGTTGACCGGGATGACGGCCCGGCCGCGGGCCACCTCGGCGCGCACGAACTCCGGCTCCAGGCCCTCGCGCAGCGCCACGAACTCCATCTCCGGCGTCACCACGCCCCGCTTGGCGTAGGCGAGTTGGGTGACGGCGGCGCCGGCGCGACCGCGCAGCGGGCGGCGCGGACGGCCGGGGAAGACGGCGTCCAGGTTGCGCAGGTTGCCCCCGCGCGGCGAGGTGTGCTTGATCCCGTCGTCCTCGGGGCGCGCCTCGCGGCCGTCGTACTCCTCGACGTCGCCGCGCTGGCGGATCCAGGCGTCGCGCAGGGCGGGCAGGCCGCGCCGCACGTCGGGCTCGTAGGCGGGGTCGGTGTACGGGCCGGAGGTGTCGTACAGCGGGACGGTCCGGCCGTTGGTGAGCTGCACCTCGCGGTACGGCACCCGCAGGTCCGGGCGGGATCCGTCGCGGTAGGCCTTGCGCCAGGCCGGGGTGGGATAGCCGGTGCGCTCGCTGCTGGGGGCGCTCTGGGCAGACTGCGGCTGTGCTTCGAACGTGGTCATCTGACCTCTACTCCCTACGCCGGCATTACCCGGTCAGGTTCCTGCGGTCGACGCAGCCGTCGGTCCGTCCGTCGACGTCCCGGTCAGCGCCCTCTCAGCCCGGTGCTCCGAGCTCCCGCGTCGCAGGCGGTGTTGCCTGCACATGACGCCCAACACGGTAGCGAGCCGATCGCCGCAGGTCCAGACGGTCCCCGAACGGAACCGGCCACGCGGAGCCGGCGGACGGACGATCCCAAGGCGGTCCGAAGGCGGCCCGAAGGCGGTGCAAAGGCCGAGGCCCGGCCCCCGCGGACGGGGTGCCGGGCCTCCGGAGGTGCTCCGCGCGGCGCGCGGAGCGGGGTCAGCTCTTGGCGGCCTTCTTCACCAGGATCACCACGGCGGCGGCGATGCCGACGACCACCAGCAGCTTGATCACGATGCTCAGCAGGGCGCCGACCACGCCGAACACGAAGGCGATGACGTTCCAGGCCAGCACCAGGACCAGCACCGGGATGACGATGTTGCGCACCCAGGAGGGCAGCGACTTCCAGAGCTCAGCCATGTCGGTTCCTCTTCTCCCCTCGGGCCGGCTGCCGTCCGGTGCCGCATCCCGCTTGCTTTCGATGCTTCGATCGTACGGGGGCGGGAGCGGCGGAACGAGGGCCAACGGCCCGGAGAGAACCCCGAGATCACCCCTATCCGACCCCCCGGGACGACCCCCGAGAAACGGCGGGGGCCGGGGTCAGACCGGCCAGCGCTCCCCGCGCCAGGCGGCGTCCCAGAACATCCACTCGTAGCGCGAGGTCGTCCTGAAGTGCTCGACCACCCGGCGCCGTTCGGCCGCCGAGAGCTCCTCGCCGAGCCGGTCGGTGAGCGTCAGCACCCGGCGCACCACGGACTGGAAGGCCTCGTCGCCGTAGGTGGCGATCCACTTGGCGTACAGCGGGTCGGGGGAGCCCTGGGCGAGCAGCGCCTCGCCTACCCGGGCGTAGATCCAGTAGCAGGGCAGCACCGCGCCGAGCGCCTCGGCGAAGGAGCCGCCGTACACGGTGGCCAGCAGATAGCTGGTGTAGGCCCGGGTGGTCGGCAGCACCGGTTCGGCGGCGGCCTCCTCGGCGGTGCCGCCGAAGGCGGTGAGGAACTCGGCGTGCATGCCCTGTTCCGCGGCCAGCGCGCCGACCGCGTCGTCGGCGAAGGCCCGGACGTCCTCCTCGCCGGGCGCCTTGGCGGCGCAGACGGCGAGCGCCCGGGCGTAGTCGCGCAGGTAGTGGGAGTCCTGGACGACGAAGTGGCGGAAGGCCTCGCGCGGCAGGGTGCCGTCGGTGAGGCCGCCGATGAAGGGGTGGGCGAGGATCTCGGCGTAGATCGGCTCGATCGACGCCCAGAGCTCGTCGGTGAGGCTACGGGTCATACCGGCGACCCTAAGCGCTCAGTCCTCCGGCGGGGAGAACACCACCAGCACCCGCAGCTCCTCGGTGATGTGGTGGAACCGGTGCGGGGTGCCGGCCGGGACGTACACCACGCTGCCGCGTCCGACGGTCGTGGTCTCGGCGCCGACGGTCAGCTCGGCGCGGCCGCTGATCACCTGGTAGATCTCGTCCTGGTCGTGCGCGGTCTGGGTGTCGGTGTCGCCGGGGGAGAGCGCGTACAGGCCGGCGGACATCCGCGGTTCGCGCAGGAACCGCAGGTACGCGCCGTCGTTGGCCGCCCGCTCCGCGTCCAGTTCGTCCAGCCGGAACACCTTCACCGCTGCCGTCCTCCTCCGCCCGTCGGGTCCCTCGCGTCCGTCGCGTGCACCGCGTCCGTCGCGTGCACCGTGTCCGTCGCGTCCGTCGCATCCACCGCGCGGACCAGGGGCATTCAACACCAACTCGTCCGGTGGGACCTTCCCCCGGGGCGGGGCGCCTGCCAGGCTTGGGCGCCATGAAGGGTTTCGTCATCAAAACACTGATCAACGCGGCGGCCATCTGGGTCGCCGCTTGGATCGTCAGCGGCATCCAACTCGCCGAGGGCAAGGCCGACTGGCAGCACAAGGCACTCACGGTGCTCGGCGTGGCCGTGGTCTTCGGCCTCATCAACTGGCTGATCAAGCCGGTGGTGAAGCTGTTCTCGTTCCCGCTGTTCATCCTCACGCTGGGCCTGATCACCTTCGTGATCAACGCCCTGATGCTGCTGCTCACCTCCTGGGCGTCCAGCAGGCTGGAGCTGGACTTCCATGTGGTCAACTTCGGTTCGGCACTGGTCGGTTCACTGATCATCAGCCTCGTTGCCTGGGGCCTGCACCTGGCCCTGGACGACGACTGACCCGGTCGTGCGGCCGTCGCACACCACGACGCGGAAGGGGCCGTGCCCGGGTGGGTCCACCGGGTACCGGCCCCTTCGCCGTGTCCGGGTGGTCCACCGGTACCGGCCTGCCGCCGTTCCCGGCCGCTCAACCCGCGTCGCACCCCCTGAGGATGGCCGCGAGCTGGGCGTCGAGCTCCCGCCCGGTGAGCTCCTGCCCCGTCGGCACCAGCCGGTCGGTGCGCGCCAGGAAGGCGACCAGCGGCGCCGCCGGGGCGTGCAGCACGGCGTCCCCGTTGGGGGTGTGCAGCGCGATGCGGACCTCCGGGGGCTCCCCGCCGAGCGGGTGGATGTGGACGTCCCCCTCTCCGGACGGGCGGCCGAGGCCGTCCCGCAGCAGCTCGCGCGCGAACACCCAGGTGACGGGGGCGTCGCCGGGCAGGTTGAAGGCGAACCGGACCGCGTACGGATCGCCGGCCTCGTACACCAGGTCCGCCCCGATGCCGAAGGACAGCTCGGGCGAGACCACGAGGCTCATCCCCAGGTGCTCCTGGACTGTGCTGTGCTGCATGGCGCTGGTACCTCTCTGACGAACGACGGGTTCGGAAGCCGAACGGTGGACTTCGGAGCACACCCGACCGGGTGGGCGTTTCGACCTCCGCCCCGCGCGGCAGACTCCCGCACAACGCTCCAGCCCCGGAGGTCGCCATGGGCCCCGACAACCGAACCCCGCCACCGCGCCCGGTGGTCAAGCGGACCGCGCGGGCGATCCTGCTGGAGCTGGACCCGGACGACCCGTACGGCCCGGCCTCGATCGTGCTGATCCGGCGGGTGCGGCCCGGGGCGCCGCACCCGTACTGGATCACCCCCGGCGGCGGCGTCGAGCGGGACGACCGCACGGTGGTGGAGGCACTGCACCGCGAGGTGGACGAGGAGCTCGGCGGCAAGATCGTGGACGTGGTGCCCGCCTTCGTCGACACCATCAGCCACACCCACCACGACGACGGCACCCTGCTGCACCCCCACGGGGTCAAGGTGCAGCACTTCTTCGTCTGCCGCCTGGCCTCCATGGACCTCAGCCGGCGGCACGGGCCCGAGGTGACGGATCCCAACGGTGAGTACCAGGTGGTCCGGCTGCCGTTCACCCGCGAGGGCGTGACCTCGGTGAACGTCGTCCCGCCCCGGCTGCGGGCGTACCTGGCGGCCAACATCGAGGGCATCCGCGCGCTCCTCGCACCCGATCTCGGCTGATCACCCGGCGGCCCGCTCGCCCACCAGGTCGTGCCGGATCCGCTCGGCCGGCAGGCCCATCCGCAGCAGCACCCCGACCCCGCGCCGGACCATCGCGGGTGGACCGCTGAGCACCGCCTCGCGGCCGCTCCACGGGCCGAACCGGCCCACCACCTCGGGCAGTTCGCCGGTCAGCACGCCCTCGGCCGGGCCGGTGCCGGAGAGCACCGGCCGCACCGTCAGCCAGGGCAGGCGGTCCGCCAGCCCCTGCAGCGCGTCCAGCTCGTACAGCTCGGCGGCCTGGCGGGCCCCGTAGAACACCTCGACGCTGCGGCCGGGGCCGCCGTGCCCGGCCGCCTCCTCGACCAGGGCGCGGATCGGCGCGATGCCGGTACCGCCGCCGAGGCAGAGCAGGTCGGTGCCGGCGCTGTGGTCGACGGTCATCGAGCCGGCCGCCGGGCCGAGCCGCAGCACGTCCCCGGGTGCGGCCCGGTGCACCAGCGCGTTGCTCACCCAGCCCGCCTGGACGGCCTTGACGTGGAAGGTCAGCAGCCCGTCCGGGCGGGGCGCGGAGGCGAAGGAGTAGTGCCGCCAGACCCGCGGCCACCAGGGCGTCTCCAGGCTGCAGTACTGGCCGGCCCGGAACGGGTAGGCCTGGTCCGGGCGGACGGTGAGCACCGCGACATCCCGGGTACGGCGCTCGTGCCGCACCACCTCGCCCTGCCACCAGGGCGGCGAGGTCCGGGCGTCCTCCTCGGCGGCCTCGATCATCATGCCGGAGATCAGCCGGTAGGCGCGGCGCCAGGCCAGTTCGGTGTCGGCGCCCCAGCGGCTGCCCGCGTACCGGGCCAGCGCCTGCACCAGACACTCCCCCACCGGGGCGTAGTGGCCGGTCAGAGTGCCGTAGCGGCGGTGGCCGCGGCCGAGATCGCTCATCCGGGCGCGCAGCGCCGCCGGGTCCTCGGCGCCGCGGGCGGCGGCGAGCAGGGCGCGGAACAGCCGGTCGCGCTGGACGTCCATGGCGGCGGGGAAGAGCGAGCGGACCTCCGGGTGCCGGAGGAAGAGCAGGGCGTAGAAGTGCGCGGTGGCCCGGTCGGCGACCGGCTCGACGACGGCGAGGCTGGCCCGGATCAGCTCGATGTCCCGCGCGGTGAGCGGGAGTTCGACGTCCTCGGCACTCGAAAGCGCGACGGGCAGGGCTACCGGCGGCTGCGCTGCCGGACGCCGTGGGGCGGACGGCTGGGGCGCCCGACCGCCGCCGGGGCCGGACCAGTTGAGCCCAGGAGCGTCGGCGAAGAGGGGCTGGAAGCAGGGCGCGGTACCGGTGGTCGAGGGCGACTCGGGGAGCGCGGGGACGGTCGGCGGCTCGACGGGCCGCGGCGGAATCACCGGCACCGCCGGCACCGTCGGCGTCGGCGGCCCGGACCGCACCGCCTCGCCGACCGCCGCTTCGGCCGGCACCGGCTCCGGCGCCGACGCTTCGGCCGCCGCCACCGGTTCGGGCTCGTGCGCCTCCGGCAGGCCCGGGACGGCGGCGGCCCCCGCCGAGCCGAGCCCGGTACGGATGAGGAGTGTTCTGCGGGACTTCACCGCTGCGTTTCGAGTACCCAAGAGAATCGTTTCGCCTCCGGCCGGCCTGCGTCACCACCTGGCTTGTCTCTGCTGACGCCTAGGTTGGCACGCCCGGAAAGCTCATCCGATAAATCACGCGAAGCCCGGACACCCGGCCCGGGAACGCGCTACTCTCACGTGATCGGCGGTCGCCCTGAGTGCCGAGCAGCACACCCAGGGCGACCCCGCCCTGCTCAGTGCGGTGGGGTCACAGCTGTCGCAGCAGCATGCCCGGCTGCTCCACGCAGTCCGCCACGAACCGCAGGAACCCGCCGGCCGTCCCGCCGTCGCAGACCCGGTGGTCGAAGGTGAAGGACAGCTGCGTCACCTCGCGCACCGCCAACTCCCCGCCGTACACCCAGGGTTTGGCCACGATCCGGCCGACCCCGAGCATCGCCGCCTCGGGGTGGTTGAGGATCGGGGTGGAGCCGTCCACGCCGAACACCCCGTAGTTGTTCAACGTGAAGGTGCCGCCGGTCAGTTCGGCCGGGGTGAGCGAGCCGCTGCGCGCCGACTCGGTCAACCGCCCGAGCTCCGCGCCGAGCTGCTCGGTGCTGCGGGCGTGCGCGTCCCGGACCACCGGGACGACCAGCCCGCGCTCGCCCTGAGCGGCGAAGCCCAGGTGCACCGCCGAGTGCCGGACGATGCCCGAACCGTCCTCGGTCACACTGGAGTTGAGCTCCGGGAAGCGCGCCAGCGCGACCGTGCAGATCCGGGCCAGCAGCGCCAGCACGCTCACCTTCGGGCCCGGCGTGGCGTTCAACTGCCGTCGCAGCGCCATCAGTTCGGTGGCATCCACGTCCACCCAGCAGGTCGCCGCGGGGATCTCCCGGTGGCTGCGGCTGAGCTTCTCGGCCACCGCCCTGCGCAGCCCGCGCAGCGGGACGACCTCGTCCTGCGCGACCGCCACCTGCGCGACCGCCGTCGGCGCGGCGGGCGCCGACGCCGCGGACCCCGGGGCGGCGGACACCGGAGCGGCGACCTTGGCCGCGACCGCCCGCTCGACGTCCGCCCGCATGATCAGCCCGTCCGGCCCGCTGCCGGAGAGCGCGGTCAGGTCGACCCCCTGCTCCCGGGCCAGCCGCCGCACCAACGGCGAGATCACCGGCACCACGACCGGAGCGGCAGGGGCAACCGGAGCCGCCACCGCAACGGGAGCAGGAGCAGGAGCAGGGGCATGAGCAGGAGCAGCCGCCCCCACCCGGCGCCGCCGCGTCCCCCTGCTCTCGGCGACCCCGTACCCCACCAACGGCCGCTCGACCTCGGCGGAAACCACGACAGCGGAAGAAGCAGGGTCACCCGCCTCGCCCCCCGCCGAAGCCACGGCCACCGTCACCAACGGCGCGCCGACGGCGATCTCCTCGCCCTCCGCCCCGTACCGAGCGGTGACCACCCCGCCGTACGGGCAGGGCACCTCCACCACGGCCTTGGCCGTCTCGACCTCCACCACCGGCTGGTCGACCGCGATCACCTCGCCGACCTCGACCATCCAGCGCACCACCTCCGCCCCGGTGAGCCCCTCACCGAGGTCGGGCAGCCGGAACTCCCGCACGACGGGCATCATCCTCAGTCCTCCCACTGCAGCCGGGCGACCGCGTCCAGGATCCGGTCCACGCCGGGCAGGTGGTGGTGTTCGAGCATCGGCGGCGGGTACGGGATGTCGAAGCCGGTGACCCGCAGCACGGGCGCCGCCAGGTGGTGGAAGCAGCGCTCGGTGACCCGGGCGGCGATCTCCGCGCCGGTGCCGCCGAAGCCGCTGGCCTCGTGCACCACCACGGCCCGGCCGATCGAGCGGACCACCCGGGTGACCGTCTCGTCGTCGAAGGGCACCAGGGTGCGCAGGTCCAGCACGGCGAGGTCCCAGCCCTCGGCCCGCGCCGCCTCGGCCGCCTCCAGGCAGACCGGCAGCGAGGGGCCGTAGGTGATCAGCACCGCCGACGTGCCGGTGCGCCGCAGCACGGCCCGGCCGATCGGCTCGACCGGCGCCGCCGGGTCGAACTCGGCCTTGCCCCAGTAGAGCCGCTTGGGCTCCAGGAAGACCACCGGGTCGTCGGAGGCGATCGAGGCGCGCAGCAGCCCGTACGCGTCGGCGACCGTCCCCGGGGTGACCACGTGCAGACCGGGAGTGCTGGTGTAGTACGCCTCGGAGGCGTCGCTGTGGTGCTCGACGCCGCCGATGCCGCCGCCGTACGGGATGCGCACGGTGATCGGCAGCGGGAGCCGGCCCGCCGTGCGGTTGCGCATCTTGGCGACGTGGGAGAACAGCTGCTCCAGCGCCGGGTAGGCGAAGGCGTCGAACTGCATCTCGACCACCGGGCGCAGCCCGTACATCGCCATGCCGACCGCGGTGCCGAGGATGCCGGCCTCGGCGAGCGGGGTGTCCAGACAGCGGTCGGGGCCGAACTCGGCGGTGAGCCCGTCGGTGATCCGGAAGACGCCGCCGAGCGCGCCGACGTCCTCGCCGAGCACGTGGACCGTCGGGTCCTCGCGCAGGGAGTCCCGCAGAGCGGAGTTGAGCGCCTGCGCCATCGAGGCGGTACGGGAGGAGACTGCCGTCGACATCAGTGCTGCACCTCGGCCTCGGCGGCCAGCTCGGCGGACAACTGGGCGGCCTGCTCGCGCAGTTGGGGGGTGGGCTCGGCGTAGACATGGGCGAACAGCGCCATCGGGTCGAGTGCCGGGTCGGCGTGGAACTCGGCCCGCATCCGGGCCGCCAGCGCCTCCGCCTCGTCCGCCGCGTCCTGCACCAGCCCGTCGTCCAGCAGGTTCAGTTCGCGCAGCGCGCGGTCCATCAGCAGGATCGGGTCGTGCTCCCGCCAGGCGTCCACCTCGGGCTCGGTGCGGTAGCGGGTGGCGTCGTCGGCGTTGGTGTGGGCCTCGATCCGGTAGGTGAGCGCCTCGATCAGGGTGGGGCCCTCGCCGGCCCGGGCGCGCTCGACGGCCTCGGTGAGCACGGAGTGCAGGGCGGGTGCGTCGTTGCCGTCCACCAGCCGGCCCGGCATGCCGTAGCCGACGGCCTTGTGGGCCAGGCTGGGCGCGGCCGACTGGGCGCTGAGCGGGACGGAGATCGCGTAGCCGTTGTTCTGCACCAGGAAGACGACCGGGGCCCGGAGCACGGCGGCGAAGTTCAGCGCCTCGTGGAAGTCGCCCTCGCTGGTGCCGCCGTCGCCGAGCATGGCCAGCGCGACCACCGGCTCGCCGCGCAGCCGGGCGGCGTGCGCCAGTCCGACGGCGTGCGGGGCCTGGGTGCCGAGCGGGGTGCAGAGCGGGGCGGTGCGGCTGGCGCGCGGGTCGTAGCCGGTGTGGGCGTTGCCGCGCAGCAGGGTCAGCGCCTCCAGCGGGTCGACGCCCCGGGAGACCACGGCGAGGGTGTCGCGGTAGCTGGGGAACAGCCAGTCGCGTTCGCCGAGCACCAGCGCGGCGGCGACCTGGCAGGCCTCCTGCCCGGTGGAGGCCGGGTAGACGGCGAGGCGGCCCTGCTTGGTCAGGGTGGTCGCCTGCTGGTTGTAGCGCCGGCCGACGACGAGTCGCCGGTAGAGCTCGCGCAGCAGCGCCGGGTCGTGCTTCTCCAGCGCGGGGGTGCCGAGGACCCGGACGGGGGAGACGTCCGGGAGGAGGGGGGCCGGATCGGTGCGCGGGGCGGTGGCTCCGGGCATCCAGCCGGGCACGCCCGTGTGGTGTCTGTGGTCGAGAACGGTCATCTCGGGGCACCTCCATGGGTGGCGGGGGCTCCCTACCGATTGTTCGGTCGTCTGTTCATCTTGACCAGAAGCGTGACAAGGTGGTGGACATTCGGCCTGAGCAGCGGTCGACTGGTGGCAGTGCGTCCAATCGGTGAGGGTGGGGGGTCATGTCGGCTGAACAGATGTCCAGACTCGACCGGGTCGACCGGTCGATCCTGCGGCTGCTGCAGCAGGACGGTCGCGCCTCCATCCGCTCGGTGGCCGAGCGGGTGCACGTGTCCCGGGCCAACGCGTACGCCCGGATCTCCAGGATGGTCGAGGACGGCGTCATCCGCGGCTTCACCGCCCGGGTGGACCACGAACGGGCAGGTCAGGGCGCGTCCGCGTACATCACCCTGAAGATCGTCCAGAATTCCTGGCGCACCGTGCGCGAGCAGCTGCTGGGACTGCCCGGGGTCGCCCACATCGCCCTGGTCGGCGGGGACTTCGACGTCCTGCTGCTGGTGCACACCGCCGACAACCACGCCCTGCGGGAGCTGGTGCTCAACCGCATCCAGTCCATCCCCCAGGTGCTCGGCACCCGAACCATGCTGGTGTTCGAGGAGACCGACCAGGTCCCGCCGGACTGAGCCCCCGGACCGAAGGCCCCCGGACCGGTACCGCTAGCAGGTCACCGCGCCCGCAGGCCGTCGAAGGCCAGGTGCACCACGGCGTCCGCGACCCCGTCCGCTCCCTTCGCTCCCGGCCGGTACCACTCCACGATCGAGTTGATCATCCCGAACAGCAGCCGGGTGGCCAGCCGCGGCTCCACGTCCCCGCGCAGCGCGCCGTCCGCGACGGCCGCCCGCACCAGCTCCGCCACCTGGTGGTCGAAGTCCCGCCGCCGCTCCAGCGCCCACAGCTCGGTGGCCGTGTTGCCGCGCACCCGCAGCAGCAGCGTCACGTACGGCAGCTCGGCCAGCAGCACCTCCGCCGTGCGCCGCACCACGTGCTCCAGCCGCTCCACCGCCGGGCCCTCCACCGCGGCCGGCTCGGCCAGGATCGCGAACAGCCCGTCCAGGGCCCGGCCCACGGCCAGCCGCAGCAGCTCCTCCTTGCCGCGGACGTGGTGGTAGATCGAGGACTTGGAGATCCCGGCCGCCCGGGAGAGGTCCTCCATCGATGTGCCGTCGTAACCCCGCTCGTTGAACACGTCAACGGTGACCGCGAGCAGTGACTCGACGGTATAGGCGGTGCGCGTGGTGTGATCGGCCATCCTCCGAGTATCCCCGGACGCCCCACGGGCCACTCGATCGGGTCCGCTCGGTCCACGCCTTCGAGGACGGGACCTAGAATCTGCGGACGATCGTCCACGTCCAGCAGGCTGGGGTCCACAGCTGATGAACGCAATACCGGCAGTCTCCTCCGACGTGCCCGAACAGCGCAGCGAGGAGCCGGCGGACGTCCCGCACCCCTGGCAGGCGCGCGCCCGGGCCCTGGTGGTCCGCTTCGGCCCGGCCGTGTGGTGCTACGCCGTGCTCAAGCTGATCGGCTTCACGGTGTTCATGAAGCTGCTCTCCTTCGCCGGCGACTACGCCAAGAAGCCGGCCCGGTTCGGCGGCGGCGCCCACCCCTGGGACGTACTGGCCAGCTGGGACGGCTGGTGGTACCAGCAGGTCGCCCAGTTCGGCTACCACCCGGCGCTGGTCCCGATCCCGGGCGGCCAGCCCGGCTTCACCATCGAGCAGAACTCGGCCGCCTTCTTCCCGCTCTACCCCGGCCTGATGCGGCTGACCTCGGACGTCACCGGCCTCGGCCTGTACGGCGCCGGGATGCTGGTCTCGGTACTGGCCTCGCTGTTCGCCGCCGCCGGGATCTACGCCGTGGTGGACAGGCTGTCCGGCCCCCGGGCGGGCGTGATCGCCGCCGGGATCTGGGCGATCGCCCCGGGCTCGGGCGCCGAGTGGGCGGTCTACTCGGACTCGCTGTTCGTCGCACTGGCCGCCTGGGCCTGCTACCTCACGATGACCAAGCAGTGGGTCGCGGCCGGGGTGGTCACCCTGGTCGCCGGGCTGAACCGGCCGACCGCGGCGGCGCTGATCGGCGCCGTCGGTCTGGCCGCGCTGGTCGAGCTGTACCGGCGGGAGAGCGGCGTGCTGCGCCCGCTGGCCGCGATGGTGCTGGCCCCGCTGGGCCTGCTCGGCTACGTGGCCTGGGTGGGCTGGCGGACCGGCGAGTGGGGCGGCTACTTCCGCATCCAGCACGACGCCTGGCTGCACTACTTCGACGGGGGCCAGGGCACCTGGCAGGCGATCCGCGGGGTCCTGCTGGGCCGCAGCGACTACCCCTTCGCCTTCCCGGTGCCGGACCTGCTGGCCACCCTGATCGTGTTCAGCCTGCCGGTGCTGATCGTGCTGCTGGTCCGGCTGCGGCCGCCGCTGGTGCTGACCGCCTACACGCTGGCCACGATCGTCTCGGTGCTCGGCAGCCTGGGCATCTTCGGCAACGTCTCGCGCTACCTGCTGCCGGCGTTCCCGCTGTTCATCGCGCTCGCGGTGGGGATGCGCAAGCTCAGCTGGCCGGTGCTGGCGGCCGTGCTGGGCACCGGAGCGATCGCCTCGGGCTGGTACGCCGGGTACGTGATCTTCGAGCTCGGCGTGCCGTAGACCGGCCCACCACCGTCGGAGCGGGGGCGCGTCCGGACCGGACGCGCCCCTTCGCGTTCCGGGGAGCCCGCGGGACCCGGCCGGAATCCGTCCCCTGCTCCCTCTTGAGCCGACCGATCGTTCGGTTACTCTGTGACGTGTCCCGTCCTCCCCCCTGAGGAGCGCACAGATGTCCGCAGCGGTCACCCACCCCCTCGTCAGCGAGCTGGTCGAGCGCCACCAGGCCACCCTGGACGCCGCGCTCTCCGCCGCCGCGAAGCGCGACTACTGGTCCGCGTACCCCGAGTTCCCGAAGGCCTACGGCGAGAGCGGCCCGGCCGACGGCAAGGCCGCCTTCGACGCCCTGCTCGGCCGGCCCTTCGCCCTCGACGGCCACCCCACCGACGGCGACCAGGTCGGCGGCGAGGCCTCCCCGTACGGCATCGAGCTGGGCATCACCTACCCGCACGCCGACCCGGACTCGCTGATCGCCGCACTGCGCGCCGCCCAGCCCGGGTGGGCCGCCGCCTCCCCGCTGGAGCGCGCCGCCGTCTGCCTGGAGATCCTGCACCGGATCAACGCCCGTTCCCACGAGTTCGCCCAGGCCGTCATGCACACCACCGGCCAGGCCTACGGCATGGCCTTCCAGGCCGGCGGTCCGCACGCCCAGGACCGCGGGCTGGAGGCCGTCGCCTACGCCTACGCCGAGCAGACCCGGCTGCCCCGGCAGGCCGGCTGGACCAAGCCCCAGGGCAAGCGCGAGCCGCTGGTGATGACCAAGGAGTTCACCGTCGTCCCGCGCGGCCTCGCGCTGCTGATCGGCTGCAACACCTTCCCCACCTGGAACGGCTACCCGGGCCTGTTCGCCTCGCTGGCCACCGGCAACCCGGTGCTGGTCAAGCCGCACCCGCGGGCCGTGCTGCCGCTCGCGCTGACCGTCGCCGTCGCCCGCGAGGTGCTCACCGAGGCGGGCTTCGACGCCAACCTGGTCTGCCTGGCCGCCGAGCACGAGGGCGGCACCGTCGCCGCGACCCTCGCGGTCCGCCCCGAGATCAAGATGATCGACTACACCGGCTCGACCACCTTCGGCGACTGGCTGGAGGAGCACGCCAAGCAGGCCCAGGTCTACACCGAGAAGGCCGGCGTCAACGCGGTGGTCATCGACTCCACCGACGACTACAAGGGCATGCTGGGCAACCTCGCCTTCGCGCTCTCGCTCTACAGCGGCCAGATGTGCACCACCCCGCAGAACGTGCTGATCCCGCGCGGCGGCATCAGCACCGACCAGGGCGACAAGTCCTACGACCAGGTCGTCACCGACCTCGCCGGCGCCATCGAGGGCCTGCTCTCCGACGACGCCCGCGCCGCCGCCATCCTCGGCGCCGTGGTCAACCCGGGCGTGCTCCAGCGCTCGGCCGCCGCGGCCGGCGGGGAGTACGGCGAACTCGCCCTCGCCCCGCGCCCGGTGGTCTCGCCCGACTTCCCCGGCGCGACCGTCCGCACGCCCGCGCTGATCAAGCTCGACGCCGACAAGCCGGACGACCGCGCGGTGTTCCGCAGCGAGTGCTTCGGCCCGGTCTCCTTCGCCGTCGCCGTCGAATCCACCGCGGCCGCCGTGGAGTTGCTGCGCACCACGGTCCGCGAGAAGGGCGCCATGACGGCCTCCGGCTACACCACCTCGCCCGAGGTGGAGGCCCTGCTGGTCGAGGCCGCGCTGGACTCCGGCGTCTCGCTCTCGCTCAACCTCACCGGAGGCGTCTACCCCAACCAGACCGCCGCCTTCTCCGACCTGCACGGCACCGGCGCCAACCCGGCCGCCAACTCGGCCTACTGCGACGGCGCCTTCGTCGCCAACCGGTTCCGCACGGTGGAGATCCGCCGGCACAGCTGATCCGGCCCGGCCGGGGCGGCACGGCACGGCCGGCCGCCCCACCTGCGCAACCCGGTCCCCCGGTGGTCACCGACCGCCGGGGGACCGGCGGTTCACAGCTCCGTGGGCGCCAGCGATGATGGAGGCTGGGAGAACGCCGGAAACGGCGTCCAACCGCCCTCCGAACAACGGGAGCTGATACATGACCCTGAAGCCGACCACCGAAACCGACGTGATCGTCGTCGGCGCCGGACCGACCGGACTGCTGCTGGCCGGCGACCTCGCCGCCGCCGGGGTCGGCGTCACCGTCCTGGAGAAGCGCGCCGCCGAGTCCAACCTCACCCGGGCCTTCGCCGTCCACGCCCGCAGCCTGGAGCTGCTGGACGCCCGCGGCCTCGCCGACGAGCTCATCGCCACCGGCCGCCCGCTCGGCGGCCTGAAGATGATGAACCGGCTCGGGATCGACCTCAGCTCGCTGCCCAGCCGCTTCCCGTTCGTCCTGATCACCCCGCAGTACAACGTCGAACGGCTGCTCCAGGAGCGCGCCGAGCGGGCCGGCGCGGTGATCCTGCGCGGCGCCGAGGTCACCGGGCTGCGCCAGGACGCCGAGGGCGTCACCCTGGGGACCGCCGACGGGCAGAGCCACCGCGCCCGCTACGCGGTCGGCACCGACGGCGTCCGCTCCGCCGTCCGCGAGCTGCTCGGCATCCCCTTCCCCGGCGAGTCCGTGGTCGACTCCGTGATGCTCGCCGACGTCCGGCTGGAGCGCGAGCCCGCCGACGCGATCGCCGTCGGAGCCAACAAGGCCGGCTTCTCCTTCGTCGTCCCGTTCGGCGACGGCTGGTACCGGGTCATCGCCTGGGACCGCAACGAGCACCACGCGGACGGCGCCACCCCCACCCCCGAGCAGCTCACCGCGATCGTCCGGGCCACCCAGGGCGAGGACTACGGCCTGCACGACGTGCGGTGGAGCTCCACCTTCCACAGCGACGAGCGCCAGGCCCCCAACTACCGCTCCGGCCGGGTCTTCCTGGCCGGCGACGCCGCCCACTGCCACTCCCCGGCCGGCGGCCAGGGCATGAACACCGGCCTCCAGGACGCCGCCAACCTCTCCTGGAAGCTCGCCGCCGCCCTCCGTGGCCGGGCCACCGACGCCCTGCTCGACACCTACCAGACCGAGCGGCACCCGGTCGCCAGGACGGTGCTGCGCACCTCCGGCGCGCTGATCCGAATCGCCCTCGCCGAGTCCGCCCCCACCCGCGCCCTGCGCGGGGCGCTCACCGCGATCGGCGGCCACCTCGACCTGCTCACCGAGCGCGGCGCCCGGATGGTCTCCGGGATCGAGATCTCCTACCCCGCCCCCAAGGGCGCCCACCCGCAGGTCGGCAAGCGCGTCCCGGACCTGCGGCTGACCGCCCTCAGCAAGCCCGCCGAGGGCTCCCCGGCCGGCCCCGAGCGGCTCTACGAGGCGCTGCGCGCCGGGCAGTTCGTGCTGGTCAGCAATGACGAGCTGACCGCCGTCGACCCCTGGGCGGACCGCCTGGTCACCGCCGCACCCGCCGATCCGCACGGCAAGCTGGCCGACACCGTCCTGCTGATCCGCCCGGACGGCTACGTCGCCTGGGCCGCCGTCGACCCCGGCCGGGGCGAGCTGCACGAGGCCCTCACCAGCTGGCTGGGAGCCCCCTCGGAGGCCTGACCGGCCACCGGGCGCGGCCGGCGGATCCACCCCGGCCGCGCCCCGCCGCACCGACCCTTCGTTCGGTCGTCGGTTAACCCCGCGCCTTCACGTAGTGCCGCGCCGCCTTCGCCCGATTCCCGCAGACCGCCATCCGGCACCACCGCCGGCGCCCGTTCTGCGAGGCGTCGAAGAAATGCAGAATGCACGCCTCGTGTGCGCACTGCTTCACCCGGTGAGCGCCCTGTCCGAGCAGCGTGAGGAAGTCGTCCGCCGCCAGCCAGGGCGCCAGCCACTCCGGCCGGTCGGCCTCGACCCGGTCCTCGGCGCCGCCCGGCCCGGCCGTCCGCAGGATCCGCCCGTGCGCCAGCACCGCGTCCAGCCCGTCCCGGGCCGGTGCGCCCAACTCGCCCTGCTCGCGCGTGTCCTGGGCCGCCAGCTCGATCGCCTCGCGGGCCTGACGGATCGCCGCCAGCCCCGCCTCGTCGGCCGTGCAGCGCCCGCTCAGCCCGTTGCTGGAGAGCCAGATCCCGTACTGCTCGACGCCGGTGAGCGCGTCGTTGACGGGCGTCCCGGCCCAGCGGGTGTTGAGCAGGTCGAGCGCCAACGGCTCGCCGATCAGCGGTCGGTGGTCCCTCGGGTCCGGCATCACGTTAGTCATCGCTCTCCCTCGGCTCCGTCCGATTCTACGGCCGCGCCGCGCGCCGTGAATTGGTACGGACCGGTGCCGGAATTCCGGTCATTCACTGTATGGAATCCCCCGCTTTCCCGGCCTCCACAGTTGACTGTTTTTTAGCAATGAATTGCCGGACCATGATCCACGGCGCCGATCCGTTCTGACATGTTCTAGCCAGCGTTCCCGAACCCCTCGGAACGCCTTGCCCCTTGCCGGCTCCCCACAGCCGGACGGAGGAGGATCCGTTGCGCCACCGTTCCCTCGCCGTCGCCGCCGCGATAGCCGTCCTGCCGCTCACCGCCGTCTCGCTCGGCCTCTCCACCGCGCAGGCCGCCACCCCACACGCCGCCCCGCGCGTCGCCCTGCCGAACACCGTGAACCCCGCGGTCGCCCACTCGGAGAAGAAGGGTGACGTCCCGGCCGAGCAGCAGATCTCGGTGGCCGTCAGCCTGAAGCTGCGTAACGCGGCCGAGCTGGACCGCTTCCTCACCGCGGTCACCACCCCCGGCGCGCCGGAGTTCGGCAAGTACCTGACGCCGCAGCAGTTCAGCGACCGGTTCGCGCCCACCCAGCAGTCCGTCGACCAGGTCAAGGCCTACCTGGCGGCCCAGGGCCTGACCGTCGGCGACGTCAGCGCCAACCGCCAGGTGGTCAACGCCAAGGGCACCGCCGCCCAGATCTCGCAGGCCTTCGGCACCCACGAGAGCTCCTACCTGGACCCCCGGTCGAGCCGCGCGTTCTTCGCGAACGACGCCGCCGCCTCCATCCCCGCCGAACTGGCCTCGGTGGTCCAGGGCGTGAGCGGCCTGGACAACCACGCGGTGCGCAAGGGCCGGATCGCCGCGCCGAACGCCGCCGCCGCTACCCCGAACGGCATGACCCCGGCCCAGTACCAGGGCGCCTACAACCTGAACAGGACCGGCGCCGACGGCACCGGCACCACGGTCGCCCTCTGGGAGTTCGACGGCTACAAGACCTCGGACCTGACCACCTACGACTCGCAGTACGGCCTGACCGGTCCGGCCGTCTCCACCGTCTCGGTGGACGGCGCGAACTACGACTCCTCGCCCGGCCAGGGCGAGGGCGAGGTCGAGCTGGACAGCGAGATCGTCCGCGGCGCGGCCCCCAAGGCCACCCAGCTGCTCTACGAGGCGCCCAACAGCGACCAGGGCGAGATCGACATGGCCAACAAGATCGTGGCCGACAACAAGGCCTCGGTCATCTCGATCTCCTGGGGCACCTGCGAGCCGGACACCACCGCCTCCTCGATGACCGCCGTCGACAACGCCTTCAAGCAGGCCGCCGCCCAGGGCATCTCGGTCTTCTCCGCCTCCGGCGACGACGGCTCCCGCGACTGCACCCGCTCCGCCAGCGGCTCGGGCGTCACCTCGGTCGACTTCCCGGCCTCCAGCCCGCACCAGACCGGTGTCGGCGGCACCAACCTCAAGGTCAGCAGCTCCAACACCTACTCCTCGGAGAGCGCCTGGAGCACCGCCGGCGGCGGCGTCTCCACCGTGTTCGCCAAGCCGAGCTGGCAGACCGGCACCGGCATCAACGGCACCATGCGCACCGTTCCGGACGTCGCCTCCAACGCCGACCCGCAGAGCGGCTTCGCGATCTACAGCGGCGGCGCCTGGGCCGTCTACGGCGGCACCAGCGCGGCCGCGCCGCTGTGGGCCGGCTACGCCGCCCAGTTCAACCAGAAGGCCAAGGCCGCCGGACAGCCCGTCCTCGGCGAGGCGAGCCCGCGGCTGTACGCGGTCGCGAACAGCAGCAGCTACGGCAGCGCCTTCCACGACGTGACCACCGGCGCCAACCAGGACTTCTCCACCAAGGGCGGCTACGACCAGGTCACCGGCTGGGGCAGCCCGGTCGCCGACGCCCTGACCACGGCCCTGCTCGGCGGCGGCAGCGGCAGCGGCACCACCCCGCCGCCCACCGGCGGCTGCACCGCCACCCAGCTGATCGGCAACGGCGGCTTCGAGACCGGCACCGCCGCCCCGTGGAGCACCTCCTCGGGCGTCGTCGACAACAGCTCCTCGGAGCCGGCCCACTCGGGCAGCTGGAAGGCCTGGCTGGACGGCTACGGCTCCGCCCACACCGACAGCCTGTCGCAGACCGTCTCGGTCCCGGCCGGCTGCGCCTCCGCCACCCTCACCTTCGCGCTGCACATCGACACCGCGGAGACCGGCAGCACCCCGTACGACAAGCTGACCCTCAAGGCCGGCAGCACCACGCTGAAGACCTGGTCCAACGCGGACGCGGCCGCCGGCTACGTGCAGCAGACCCTGGACCTGACCTCCTTCGCCGGCCAGACCGTGACCCTCACGTTCACCGGCACCGAGGACGGCTCCAACCAGACCAGCTTCGTGATCGACGACGTCGCCCTGAACGTCAAGTGATCACCGACCGGTAGCACCACACCCGGACCCCCGCCGGGGCGGCGCCGACACGGCCCGCCCCGGCGGTGTCCGTTTCCGCCCGGTTCCCCACTCCCGGGGCCTGCGTTCCGGCCGTGTTTCCGGACTGTTTCAAGATCGATAACCCTCCGGTCCACCTGCCGTGACCACTGTCATACGCACGACTGATGACGTAGCCTCTCGACCGTGCATAGGGTTCCCCAAAGCTCGGTGAAGCCGCTGGCGGCGCGCCCCGGCGTCGGCCCGGTGCAACCGAACTCACCTGGTGGGGAGGGTCACCGCATGGCCGCACAGCAGCCTCAGGACGCCGCGCGGCTGCGGCTGGTCGGATCGCGTACGGAGCGACCCGATCCGCCCGCCCCTGCGCCGTCCGCCAACCCGGCCCCCGCGCCGTCCGCCAACCCGGCCCCCGCGCCGTCCCCCGGCCGCCCCGCCCCGCCCGGCGGCTTCGCGGACGCCCTACACCTGGCCATCGAGGCCAGCGGCCTCAGCCTGGACCGGATCCGCGCCGCCCTGGCCCAACGTGGCGTCAGGGTCAGTGTCACCACGCTGAGTTACTGGCGCCGCGGTCGCAGCCAGCCCGAACGGGCCAGCTCGCTGCGCGCCGTCCACCTGCTGGAGGAACTGCTCGGCCTGCCGCACAGCGCGCTCTCCTCGCTGCTCGGCCCGCCGCGCCCGCGCGGCCGCTGGGCCGCCGCCGCCAACACCCTCCACCTCGGGCTGGAGGACGTCTGGCCGGGCGAGCAGGAGATCGCCTCGATCTTCGCCGAGCTGGACGCCCCGCCGGCCGGCGAGCTGGAGCGCCTCAGCATCCACGACTCGTACTACGTGGACGCCGAGCGGCGGGGCAACCTGCTGCGGATGCGCCAGGTGGTGCGCGCCACGGTCGGCGGCGTCGGCCGCTGCATGGTCGTCCACAAGGCCGACGAGGAGGCCACCGGCTGCCCCGAGATCACCTCGGTCCGGCACGGCCGGCTGGGCAGGGTCCGCCGCCGCCCGGACGACGGCCTGACCGTCGCCGAGCTGATGCTGGACCGCCCGCTCGGACTCGGCGACAGCACGGTCTTCGAGTACGAGGTGGAGATCCCGCCGGGCGGCCCGACCATGGAGTACAGCCGCCGCTTCGCCACCCCCGTGCGCGAGTACGTGCTCCAGGTCCACTTCGACCCGGCGGCCGTCCCGGCGCACTGCGAGCGCTACGACCGCGAGCCGGGCGCCGACGTCGACCACCGCCGCGAACAGCTGTGGATCGGCGCCTCCGCGAGCGCCCACGTCCTGGCCCCGGACCAGCAGCCGGGCCACATCGGCATCCGCTGGGAGTGGGCCTGACCGCACACCGCCCGAGAGCCCCGCCGGACCACGAGGTCCAGCGGGGCTCTCGCGTTCCCGGACCTAACCACTTCAAGCTGTCACACCGGTTGACGCCTCATCACCTAACTCCTAATCTCCTTATTACCGGTTAGGCAGCGGCCTCGCCGGAAGCCCCAGCCCCGGGAGTGACCAGGCATGTCCAGCACCACCCTGCTCCGCACCCTGCAGACCGGCCACGTGGGCCTGAACGTCACCGACCTGAACCGCTCGATCGACTTCTACCGCGCCGTCCTCGGCCTCCAGCTCGCCTACGAGGGCACCGACCCCGAGCGCCGCTACGCCCTGCTCGGCCGCGACGGCCGCCTGGTGGTCACGCTCTGGCAGCAGAGCACCGGCACCTTCTCCACCGGGACCCCCGGCCTGCACCACCTCTCCTTCGAGGTCGAGAGCCTCGACGAGGTCCGCGCCACCGAGGACCTGCTGCGCGAACTGGGCGCCGATTTCGCCTACGACGGCGTCGTCCCGCACGGCGAGGGCTCGGCCTCCGGAGGCATCTTCTTCAGCGACCCGGACGGCACCCGGCTGGAGATCTACACCCGCACCGGCGTGGACGGGACCACCGCCGAGGCCCCCACCACCGGCGCCCCGACCTGCGGTTTCTTCTAGACCGGACCCGACGGTCCCGAGCCGGCGCACCTGCTGGTGTGCCACGGGGGAGCACACCATGACGACCATCAGCACGCCCTACCACTCCGGTGAGCGGACCGCCCAGGCCCGCGCCGGGGTGACCGACCGGGCCGACCACGCCGGCCGGTCGATCCGCAGCACCGTCCCGGCGGTGGCCGCCCGTTTCCTCACCGAGCGGCGGATGCTGGTGGTCGGCGCCGCCGACCTGGAGGGCCGGGTCTGGGCCACCCAGCTGTCCGGCCCGGCCGGCTTCCTCCAGGCCGCGGACGAGCGCACCATGACGGTCGCCGCCCGCCCGGCCGAGGCCGACCCGCTGGCCGAGGCCCTGGCCCGCCCGACGCAGATCGGCACCATCGCCCTGGACCCGGCCGGCCGCCGCCGGATGCGGCTCAACGGCCGCTCGGCCCCGGACGGCCGGGGCGGCCTGACCGTCCACGCCGAGGAGGTGGTGTCCAACTGCCCCAAGTACATCCAGCGCCGCACCCCGCTGGACCGCCCGGGCGCCGGCTCGCCCCGCACCGTCGCCGAGGGCCAGGCCCTGTCCACGGCGCAGCGACTCGCCGTGAACACCTCGGACACCTTCTTCATCGCGACGGCCGGCCCGGACGGCCGGGTGGACGCCTCGCACCGCGGCGGCTTCCCCGGCTTCCTGGAGGCCGTCGCGACCGACACGGTGCGCTGGCCCGAGTACCGCGGCAACGCGATGTTCATGACCCTCGGGAACCTCGAACTGGACCCACGGGCCGGCCTTCTGCTGCCCGACTGGGAGACCGGCGGATCCCTGCTGATCACCGGCGAGGCCCGCACCGACTGGTCCGAGGAGGCCCGACAGTCCGCCCCGGGCGCCGAGCGGATGGTCGAACTGACCGTCACCGGCGTCCGCGAACTCGCCGACGCCACCCCACTGACCTGGACCGGCCCCGAGTACTCACCCGCCAACCCCCACTGACACCAGGCCGCCTCACCGCTTCCCGGACATCCAGTGGAAGAGGCCCATGGCCACACTCGTCGCCAGATTGAAACTGGACACACCCGGCTGCATCGGCACCGCGACCAACTGGTCCGCCCGCGCCTTCAACTCCGCCGACACCCCGTGCCGCTCCGTCCCGAAGGCGAGCAGAGCATCATCCGGGAACGGCAGGTCCCGGATGTCCGCCCCCTCCGGATCCAGCACGTACAACGGCCCCGGAGGCAGCTCCGACAACCCCACCCGCTCCACGGCCGTGGCGAAGTGCAGTCCCGCGCTCCCCCTCAACACCGTCGGATGCCACGGATCCAGATCCCCGGTCGTCACCACCCCGGTGGCCCCGAACCCGGCCGCCAACCGGATCACCGCCCCGACGTTCCCCAGGTTCCGCGGATTCTCCAACACCACCACCGGAGCCCGCCGGGGCCGCCGCCCCAACACCTCCCGGTTCGCCGCCACCGACGGCCGCACCGCCAACGCGATCACCCCCGTCGGATGCAGCCGGGGCACCAGCCCCCGCAACCGCTCCTCCGACACCTCCACCGCCAACCCCTCCAACGCCGGCACCACATCCGGCGCCAACTCCCCCGCCAACCCCAGCAACGCCCCCCGATCCCCCGTCAAAACCCGCCGAACCCCACCCCCGAACCGCAACGCATGCTTCAGCGGATGAAACCCGTCCAGCAGCACCACCCCAGGCTCCTGCTCGACAACCCGCCACTCCCGCACCACCTCGTCATCCATCCCCCCACTCTCCCACCCGGGCCCCCGCCCCCTCCCGCTCCGCACTCCCCCGCAACGCCCGCTCCAGATCCCGCAGAGCCACCCCGATCAACCGAGTCCCCGCCCGCACCACATCGCCCTGCACCCCCACCGGCAGCACCGCCTCCAACCGCTCCTGAGCCACCCGCACCGCCCCGAACTCCACCGTCCCCCCCGTCAGCAGAGCCCCCGCCGCCAACGCCGTGGCCAGCTGCAACTCCTCCGCGTACTCCGCCGCCCCCGGCACGGGCTCCGCATCGGCACCCGGCAGGTGCGCCTCCAGCAGCACCGCCGCCCGCCCGAGGTGCCCGACCGCCGCCCGGGCCCGGTCGAGCTGCCGCCGAGTGACCCCGGCCAGCCCCGACTCGTGCCGCCCCGGCTCCGCATCCGCCCGTTCCATGGCCTGGATGAGCTCCGACCGCGCCTCCCGCGAGTCCAGCAGCGCCGACCGGACGATCCGCCCCCGTGGCGTCGCCGGGTGCTCGTAGCAGGCGACGACCGCCGCCGCGTACCGTCCCGCCGCCGCCAGCCACTCGGCGAGCCGCTCGCCGAGCCGGGCCGTCTGCCAGGTGGGGAACAGCGCGTAGGTGAGCAGCGCCAGCGTCCCCCCGAGCAGCGTCATCCCCACCCGTTCGAAGGCCGTCTCCAGCGGGTTCCCCTCCTGCAGCCCGAGCAGGAACACCACGTACGTCGAGATCCCGACGGTCGTCAGCGCGTACCCGGTCCGGAACGCGAGGTACGCCCCGCCGATGCACAGCACCGCCAGCGCGGCCAGCACCCACTCCCCGGGGTGGGCCAGCTGCACCACCAGCGTCGAGACGACGACCCCGACGACCGTCCCGACGAGCCGGGCGACGCCCCGGCTGTACGTCTGGGCGAAGTCCGGCCGCATCACCATGGCCGCGGTCATCGGCGCCCAGTACCCGTGGTGGAACCCGAACGGCCGGGCCAGCAGATAGGCGACCGTGACCACCCCGGCGAGCCGGACGGCGTGCTGGAAGATCGCCGAGCGCGGCCGCAGCTGCCGCCGTACGGTCCGCAGCGCGACCGGCAGCATCCGGAGGATCGACGGTTTGTGCAGCGCCCCGCCGGCCCCGACCACGGGCGTGGTGATGGTGTCCGCGTCACCGCGTTCCAGCGCGTCCGCCGCCTTGCGCAGCAGCCCGCCGAGCCGCCGGGCGGAGCGCCGGGCGGCTCCCTGCAGCCGCGGCCCCTCGTCCGGCCGGACCAGGGTGAGCGCGGGCGCCGAGCGGGGGAGCCGGACCGGGTCGCCGGTGCGGACCGCCCGGGCGATGGCGTCCATGACCTCGGCGGCGGCCGCCAGCACCTCGCGGGCGCGGTCGCGTTCCGGCCCCTCCTCGGGGGCGCCCACCTTGGGGTCGGCGAGCGCGGCGAGGGTGGGGCGGATGCGTTCGGCGATGCCGCGCAGGCCGCGCAGTTCGGGCGGCCGGTGGCGTTCCTGCCAGGGGGTGACGGCCGAGGCGTGCCGGGCGGTCATGAACGGTTCCGGGTCGACGTGCGCGGTCGGGTCCTGCCGCAACCGGCGGGCGTAGTCGGCGAGTTCGGCGTAGGTGTCGGCGAGCGCGGCCCGCTGGGCGGTCCAACTCCCGATCGGCCAGAGGGTGATGACGGCGGCCTGGACGATCCCGCCGAACGCGGCGACCAGCCCGTGGCCGAGCGCGGTGGCCACACTGACCGGCAGCTGCACGACGATCAGCATCACCGAAACGGTGTTGGTGGCGACGATCCCGGCGGTCGGTCCGATCGCCCAGGCGAGTCCGGCGCCGAAGGCCCACACGGCGAGCAGCACCGGGAACAGCCCGTACACCCCGACCGCCAGGTAGCCGAGGAAGGAGCTGACGCCGAGCCCGATCCCGGCCGCGACGGCGAGGCTGGCGCGGGGCCGGAAGCTGCGCTGGAAGGTGGCCGCTCCGGCGATGAACGCCCCCATCGCGGCGGAGGTGGCCAGCCGGACCCCGCTGACCGCCAGGATCGGGAACATCACCAGCCCCACGGCGACCGCCCCGCGCAGCGCCCGCTTGGGGTCGGTGAGCGCCCGGTCCAGGGTGAGTCCGGTCCGCGCGGTGTCACGAAGGGCAGCGAACCAGGACATACCGACATCCTAGGGCGCGCGCACCGCCCGCCGCCGTAGCCGCCCGAGCCGCTCCGCCGCCCAGAGCAGCGCGCCGGTCGGCAGGAACACGGCGTCCGCCGCGACCATCGCGAGCGAGAAGACCGGCAACCCGAGCACCACGGCGATCCCCAGGTGCTCGGCCATCATCACCGCCAGCAGTACGTTCTTGACCCGCCGGTTCATCAGGGTGAACGGGAAGGCGACCTGCAGGGCCACCGTGGCGTACGAGACCAGGAAGACCGGGAACAGCGCCGAGCCGACCAGCCCGGACAGCCCCGGCCAGGGGGTGAAGTAGTCCAGGTGCAGCGGGTAGTACAGCGCGGTCCCGTCCTGCCAGCGCGAGCCCTGCACCTTGTACCAGCCGGCCGTGGCGTAGATCAGCACCACCTCGACGGCGATCACCAGCATCGCGCAGTTGTGCACCATGTTGGCCAGCGCGTCGAGCACCGCCCGCGGCTCGCCGGCCGGCCGCAGCCGTCCGAGCAGCCACCAGAGCCCGGCCACCGCCCAGAGCCCCCAGAACAGCGGCGCCCAGCCGAGGTACGGGAAGGCCGGGGCGGTCCAGGTCAGGCTGTCGCCGGAGAAGTCACCGGCCTGACAGGCCGCCAGCGCCGCGCCGAGCAGCACCCAGAGCACCACCCCGCTCCGCCCCGGCCCGGCACGGCCTGGGGGCACCTCCCGGCCGGAGGCTGGGGGAGCGTCCAGCGACCACACCTCGGCGCAGCGGGTGAAGACCAGGTAGACCGCCATCAGGTGGACGACGTTGTCCCCGCCGTCACCGAGCAGCACGTCGCGGTTCTGCAGCGACAGCACGGTGATCAGGAACAGCACCGTGCTCGCCCTGGTCCGCCAGCCCAGCACCACGGCCAGGGCCGCCAGCACGGCAAGGTGGTAGACCAGCTCGAACCAGAGCCGCCCGCCGAACCAGGGCAGCACGGTGAACGCCCCGTCGTCGGCCAGCAGCCGCTGGGCCAGTTCCATCGACCAGGGCGAGCGGTCGCCGTACAGCACCCGCCGGTTGGGCCACTCGCGCAGCAGGTAGGCGAGCCAGACCAGCCCGAAGCCGATCCGCACCGCCGCGGCCTGGTGCCGTCCGAGCGCCCGTCCGGTGAACGCCTCCATCGCGCGTCCGAAGGCCGCCACCGGTCCGCGCCGCGGCACCGGAGCGGGCCGCGGCGCCGGAGCGGGCGGCGGCACCGGAGCGGGCGGCCCGGCCGGACCGGACGGCTGCCGCGGGAACTCCCCGAGCTCGGCCGGTTCCACCGCCGACGCCTCGTTCACCCCAACCCCCGGTAGTCCTCGTCCCCGACCGGCCACCACGGCAGCTCGCGCACCTTGGGCGCCGGCGGCGCGGTCTCGCCGCTCCAGGACGGCGGCGGCACGGTGGCGGTGGTCACCCGGAACTCGATCTCCAGGACGCGCTCGCCGCCCACCTCCCGGCCGATCCGCTGCAGCGCGATCCGCTTGAGGTACTGCTCGGCGAGCTTGCCGCGCGAGTTGGTCGGCTTCTCGTCCTGCGGGTCGTGCGAGCCGTCGTAGAAGTCCCAGGCCCGGCGCAGCAGGTTCTGGTCCACGTGGCTGGGCGCCGGGTTGCCCCGGATCGCGGCGATGTCCTGCGCGGTCAGCCCGGTCCAGTCCCCGGTCCGGGTGGCGCCGCCGTCCGCGACGGTGCGCACCCGGGCGTCCAGGCTGACGTTCTGCTGCAGCGGGTTGGGCGCGAACAGCTTCCAGTTCTGCTCGAACTCCGGGTACACCACGCCGTCGACCTCGTCCCGGTACTGCCGGGAGAGCACGTTGTCGGGCGCCACGTGCAGGAACACCGCGGCGAGGAACAGCCCGGTGCCGCTGACCAGCACCGCGGCGGCCAGGCCGAGGACGAGCTGCGCGGGCCCGGACCACACGCGTCCGGGGGCGGCCCGGTCCGTGGTTACCGTCATGGCCTCCCCGCCCGATCGGCGCGCCGCCGGCCCGCACCGGCGCGTCGCGCGCCCATCCTGCCCTAACCGGCGCGCGGCGGGCGCGGCGAGGCGTCACCGACCGCGGGCGCCGGCCGGACGCCGGCGTCAGAGCACGAAGGCGGTCTGTCCGCTGCTGCTGACCATCGGACGGCCCGCGCCCTCCCAGGCGTACATCCCGCCGTCCACGTTCACCGCGTCCCGGCCCTGCTGCACCAGGTACTGGACGACCTGCGCGGAGCGGCCGCCGACCCGGCAGATCACGTACAGCTTCTCGTCCGGCAGCTCGCCGATCCGGGCGATCACCTCGCCGATCGGGATGTGCAGCGCGCCGTCCACGTGGCCGGCGTCCCACTCGTCCTGCTCGCGCACGTCCAGCAGGGCGGCGTCGGCCGGCACGGAGGCGGCGTCGGTGGTGGGGATCTGCGCGAACATCGTGGGGCTCTCCTGGGGTCGGTTCGGGTCGGTGCCATTGTGGCCCACCGGGCGGTCCGGGGCCCCGAGCAGCCGCTCCAGCTCGGCCTGCTGGGCGGCGGCCTTGGCGAGCAGTTCCTCGGCGAGCTGCTCCAGCAGCCGGTCCGGGTCCTGCGGGGCGAGGGCGAGCAGCTGCCCCATCGGGGTCTGCTCCAGCCGGACCTGCTCGGTGGCGGTCTCGGTGATCTTGGTGGTCAGCCAGTCCAGCCGGCGGCGCAGCCAGCCCAGCCGGTCGGGGGAGTCGACGGCGGGCGCGGCCTCCGGCGCGGTGGACCACTCGGCGGCCAGGCTCTCCAGCGCGGCGGTGTCCCCGTACGCGTAGGCCTCGTTGACCCGCACCAGGAACTCCGCCCGGCGCCGCTGCTCGGCCCCGTCGGTGGTCAGGTCCGGGTGGGCGCGGCGGACCAGCTCGCGGTAGATCCGCTGGGCCTCCTTGCCGGGGCGCACCCGGGCCGGCGCGGCGGGTGGCGGCGGGGCCTCCTCCGCGCCCTCGCCGGACTTCTCCCGCACCGAGTCGAACAGCGCGTCCAGGTCGGGCAGCTCCTCGACCCGCTGCCGCGCCTCGGCGGCCCGGCGCAGGTCCTCGGGGTCCCCGGTCCGGGCCGCGACGGCCTCGGCGACCAGCGCCTCCAGCTCGTCCAGCCGGGCGTAGAGCGGGCCCAGCAGCTGGTGGTGGATCAGCGCGAAGTTGTCGATCTCGACCCGCAGCGTCTGCACGTCCACGTCCATGCTGAGCCAGGCGAGCTCGGCCGCGGCGACCCGCTCCTCCAGCTCCTGCTGCTCCGGGTCCGTCCAGCGGACGGGGCTCTGCGCGCTCACGGTCTCGCCTCTGTCTCGTCCGGCCGACTGGGTCCTGCGGAGCCGCCGCGAGGGCGGCCCGGCCTGCCACCCTACCGTCGCGTTCCAAGGCCCCGTCCGGGTGAAGCGGGGGTACGAACCGGCGCGCGGCGCGCGACACGCAACCGATCCTGATGAATCTCCCCGTTTCGGTGTCGAGCCCGGCCCGGTCCGTGCTTCGCTGGTATCCGCACAGCGTGCCTTCCTCCGGAGAGAGGGCCGCCTCCAGGCGCGGCGGCCAGGCGGGAGCAGACCGAATCCATGGTGGCCGAGTCCAACTCCACACCGCTTCCGGCGGGTGCCAGGACCGCGCCGGGCGACCACCCGACCGGAGTGGCCGCCCTGGTCCGGCTCGCCCTCGTGCTGGTCGACCGGACCGGCCGGATCGCCCAGTGGAGCCGGGCCGCCGAGGAGCTGTTCGGTCACCGCGCCGAGGCAGCCACCGACCGCCCCGCCTCGGGCCTGCTGCCCGCCCTGGAGTCGCGGGTGCTCGGGCGCTGCGCCGTGCGCCGACGCTGTGACGCCCTCGACACCCTGGCCGAGCTGACCGCCGCCGGCCGCCCCTGGGCCGGCCGGCTGACCGTGATCGACCGCGAGGAGCACCAGCGCGATGTGCTCTGGTGGGCCTACCCGCTGCCCGGCCCGTCCGGCGGACTGCTCGCCCTCGCCGCCGACGCCCGCCCGCTGCGCACCGGCGGGCCGCGGCTGGCGCTCGGCGAGCGCCAGCTGCCGTTCGCCGCCGCACCGGCCGCCCGGGGCGGCTTCCACGGACTGACCGCCGCGCTCACGCCGCCCGCAGCCGAGTTGCCCGAGCCGCTGGCCCGGCTGCTGCCCGCCGCCCACCGGGCCCCGCTGCGGGAGGTGGCGGCGCTCGGCGGGCTGCCCGCGCTGCGGCTGGACGCGGCCACCGTGCTGCCGGTGCTGCCCTCGGACCCGCAGACCGGCACCGCCCACGCGGCCGCCGGCCTGGGCCGCCGCTACCCGACGCCCCAGCAGCGCGCCGCCCGGCTCGGTCCGCCGCAGCAGCCCGACCAGTCCGCGCCCGGCCGCCGTCCCGGCGGCCCGCTGCCCTCCCCACGCGAATCCGTCCCACGGGAGCAGCGGGAACAACGCGAGCACCGGGAACACCACGAGGCCGCGCAGACCACCCCCGCCGTCCGCCCCGCCGCCGTCCTCGGCGGTCCGGCCGGCACCCCGTCCGTCCCGTCCCCCCACGGAGGAGGAGCCACCATCGAGCAGCAGGCCGCCGTCGAGTCGTCCGCCCCCGGCGTCCCGCCGCGCCGCGCCGACCAGGCCCCGCCCGGCGCCGTCCCCGCCCCCGCCGGTGCCGAGGGGCCGCCGAGCGGCCGGCTGAGCCCGTTCCTCACCAACGGGCAGGCCGGCGAGCAGCTGGCCCTGCTGAACGAGGTCGGCGGCAAGGTCGGCACCACCCTGGACCTCGGTTTCACCGCCCACGAGCTGTGCCAGGTGCTGGTCCCCCGGGTCGCCGACTTCGCCTGCGTGGACCTCGTGGACGGCCTGATCTCGGACTCCGAACTGCCGGTCGCCCGCCCCGACGACGACACGATGCTGCGCCGGGTCGCCCTGGTCTTCAACCAGACCGGCGGCGCCTGGGATCACGTGCTCGCCGAGGGCTCGCTGGTCAGCATGCCGCGGCGGACCCCGCCCGGAATGGCCCTGCAGCTGAACCAGCCGGTGCTGGTCCCGGTGATCAGCGCGGACGTCGCCGTCGACTACGCGATCGCCCTCGGCGGCGCCCGGCTGGCCCCGGTGGTCTCCGGCCGCTCGATGCTGGTGGTGCCGCTGTCCGCCCGGGGCACCGTGCTGGGCATCCTCAAGCTGCTCCGGCTGCCGGACCGCGCCCCCTTCGACGAGAGCGACGCCGCCACCCTCAAGGAGCTGGCCGTCCGGGCCGCGCTGTCGCTGGACAACGCCCGGCTGCACCGCGCCGAGGCACGCGTCGCCACCACCCTGCAGCGCTCGATGATCCCGACCCGACCGCCGCAGATCCCCGGCGTGCAGATCGCCCACCGCTACCTGCCCGGCGATCCCAAGGCCGAGGTCGGCGGCGACTGGTTCGACGCGATCCAGCTGCCCGGCAGCCGGGTCGCCCTGGTGGTCGGCGACGTGATGGGCCACGGCATCCACTCGGCGGCGGCGATGGGCCGTTTCCGTACCGCGATGCAGACCCTCGCCGCCCTCGACCTGCCGCCCGGCCAGCTGCTGCGCCACCTGGACAACCTGGCCCAGAAGCTCGGCGACGACCACCTGGCCACCTGCCTGTACGCGGTCTACGACCCGATCAACCGGACCTGCGAGCTGGCCAGCGCCGGCCACGTCCCGCCCGTCCTGGTGCACCCGGACGGCACCGGCGAGCTGCTGGAGATCCCGGCCGGCGCGCCGATCGGCGTCGGCGGGGTGCCGTTCGTCGCCAAGACCATCGACGTCTCGGACGGCTCGATGCTGGTGCTGTGCACCGACGGACTGGTCGAGGTCCGGGGCGGGGACATAGGAGCCGGCCTGGCGGCGCTGTGCGGCAACCTGATCGACCCGCAGCAGAGCCCCGAGCAGGCCTGCGACGAGGTGCTGCGCCGGCTGCACTCGGACGACCGCAAGGACGACGTCGCCCTGCTGGTGGCCCGCTTCGACGGGGTCGCCCCCTCCGAGGTGGCCACCTGGAACCTCACCGTGGACCAGCGCGAGGTCCGCCGGGCCCGCTCACTGGTCCGCGAGCAGCTGACGGCCTGGCACCTGGAGGCGCTCAGCGACACCACCGAGCTGCTGGTCAGCGAGCTGGTCACGAACGCCGTACGGGTCGCCCGGGACCGGGTGCAGCTCCAGCTGATCCGGGTGGACAAGCTGCTGGTCGAGGTCAGCGACGACAACCACAACCTGCCCTCGCTGGAGCCGGCCGAGCAGCTCGGCGAGACCGGCCGTGGCCTCACCCTGGTCACCAAGCTCGCCGAACGCTGGGGCACCGCCCGCAAGGCGGTGGGCAAGGTCGTCTGGTTCGAGCTGCCCCTCCCGCACGCATGACGGCCGCGTACGGGCAACGCCCCGTACGCGGCCGACACGCCAGATGGAGCGTCCCTCAGGGGATCACGGCCCCCGCCGCACGGCGCCGGGCCGCCTCCTTGGCGACCTCCCGGGAGGCGGCGGTGGCCACCGAGGTGGCGGCGCCGACCCCGGCCAGCACCCGCGGCCAGAAGTCCCCGAAGACCTCGACCGAGACGGCGATCAGCAGCGCGGTGATCACCGCGACCACGTGCTCCAGGCCCGCCAGGTTCGGCAGCACGACGGCCTCACCGACCATCAGCACCACCACCAGCGTGGCGGTGAACCAGGCCCGGGTGCGGAAGGCGATGCAGATCGCCAGTGCCACCACCGCGGCCGACGGCCCGGTGTCCCGCACGTAGGCGACCCACTTCGGGAAGCCGAACAGGTGGCCCGGACCGATCGCCACCCCGACCCGGGCGAACAACGTGCCCGCCAGGGTGCACGTGTAGGCGACCACCAGGGTCATCCGCCGGCCGAGCACGACCTCGGCGATCGCGAAGACCACGAAGACCTGGGCCAGCGCCCCCCAGACCGGCAGGTCCAGGGCCGGCACGTACAGCGACAGCGGGGTCCGCAGCAGCGAAAGGTCGAGCGGCAACGAGGCCCGCACCACCCCGATGTGGTTGACGAAGCGTTCGCCGCCCGGCAGGTGCTGGACGACGCTGAACAGCAGGATCAGAAACGTCGCCGCCGTGGCCAGCGGAAACGCGGCGAACCTCTTCCGCGCCACCGCGCCCCGGACCGTCAGGTACAACGTTCCCCACTCGGCGACAGCGGCCTTTCCGGCTAGCGCCAGAGACCCCTTTCGCACGCCCCCCGCGTGGGTCCTGTGAATCACAACCGTTTCTCCCGAATCCCCGGACTTGTCAGCTACTCCAACATTAGAAGCCCGTTAACAAATCCACATCGGCATGGATGGGGATCGAGGTCATCCTCAGGAGGGAGACGAATCCCCCCTCCGGACCCCCCTTACGACCGATGGCCCTAGGTGCCCCAGTGACACTGGCCCTAGGTACACCCCCGGCCCTCGGCCCCCTCCGCCCCCCGACGGAGGGCTACCCCTTCCCGTCCCGCGCCGCCACCGGAACCCGGGGCGCCACCACGGCGGTTCCGGTGTGCCGGCGGCGGAACAGGGCGGGCAGGCTCGGCGCGACGATGAAACCCTCGGCGCGGGCACTGGCGATGCCGATCCGCGGAATCTCGCTGCTCTTCTCGAACAGCAGGTAGCGCGGCTCCCAGATCGGCCGGTACTTGGCGTTCGCGCGGTACAGCGATTCGATCTGCCACCAGCGCGAGAAGAACCCGAGGACGGAACGCCACAGCCGCAGCACCGGGCCGGCGCCGAGCCGCGAACCGCGCTCGAAGACCGACCGGAACATCGCGAAGTTCAGCGAGACCCGCTTCAGCCCCACCTCCTCGGCACGCTGCAGCAGCTCGATCACCATGAACTCCATCAGGCCGTTCTCGGTGTCCCGGGCCCGGCGCATCAGGTCCAGCGAGAGCCCGTCCGGGCCCCACGGGACGAAGCTCAGCAGCGCCTTGAGCTCGCCCTCGCCGTCGCTGCACTCCAGCATCACGCAGCGGCCGTCGCCCGGGTCCCCGAGCCGGCCCAGCGCCATCGAGAAGCCGCGCTCGGTCGCCCCGTCGCGCCACTCGTCGGCCTTGGCCACCAGCTCGGCCATCTCCGCCTCGGAGATGTCCTCGTGGCGGCGGATCCGCACGGTGTAACCGGCCCGCTTGACCCGGTTGTAGGCCTGCCGGACCACCCGCATCGCGCGGCCGTCCAGCGAGAACTCGTCCAGCTCGACGATCGCCTCGTCGCCCAGTTCCAGCGCGTCCAGCCCGTGCCGGGCGTAGATCACCCCGGCCTCCTCGGAGGCGCCCATCACGGCCGGCGCCCAGGCGTGCTCGCGGGCCTCGGACAGCCAGGCCTCGATCGCGCCCGGCCAGGCCTCCGGGTCGCCGATCGGGTCGCCCGAGGCCAGCGACACCCCGCCGATCACCCGGTAGGTCACCGCCGCCTTGCCGCTGGGGGAGAAGATCACCGCCTTGTCCCGGCGCAGCGCGAAGTAGCCCAGCGAGTCCCGCTCGCCCTGCTTGTCCAGCAGGCCGCGCAGCTTCGCCTCGTCCTCGGGGTTGAGCAGCTCCTTGCCGCGCGGGCTGCGGAAGGCCACGTACAGCACCAGCAGGAAGAGCACCGCGCCCATCGCGTTGATCGCGGCGTTCACCCAGGTCGGGGCGGCGATCACCGAGCGCAGGTGCTCGGACGGCGTGATGGTGATCATCCGGCCGACCGAGTACCAGAAGAGGTCCCAGAAGCCCGCGCCGGACAGCTCGTTGGTCGCCCAGACCACCAGAGAACCGGCCAGGCCGCCGAACAGCAGCCCGCCGACGAAGGTGGCCGCCGCGGTCTTCGGGTTGGAGCTGTCCCCCTTGGACGTGAACTCCTTGCGCCCGACCAGCAGCACCAGCACGAACAGGCAGGTCAGGACCGTGGAGAAGTAGTTGAGCGGATGCGCGCGGAAATGCCCGTCCGGAAGTGCCATGAGCGCCAGGTAGAGCAGCGCGAAGAGCCCGCCGAGCGCCGCGTTGAAGATCCACGCGGCCCGCTTCCGCCGCCGCATCGCGATGGCGAGGAACACCGACAGCACCGCGCTGGCCAGGCCCGAGGTCATCAGGTACGGGGTGAAGTACTCACCCTCGTTGTGCTCGCTGACCTGGTTGCGGAAGGGCACCAGCAGCACCGTCGCCACGTTCAGCAGCGCGATCAGGCGCAGGTACCAGACGGAGGCGACGGCGGCCCTCGGGCGCCAGCGGTCGAGCACGCCGACGGGTCCTGGCCCGACGGACGTGGCGGACGGCTCCGACTTCACAGTGGACGACACAGCTCAATTCCAAACGATCAGATGGTGGGGCGCATCCGCAACGGCCCGGCGCCGGGCGCCCGCACGGGCCCGACGGACTGACCGACCACCCCCGCCCACCGACCGCCCGCGTCGAGCGGCAGGTCGGAAAGGGCAGCCAACTCCATGGTTCCGCACCATTCCTGAGAATTACGTGAACCGGGTAGCGGATTCCCACCCCCGCCGAACGGCGGGGGTCCGTACCCCCCATGCGTTCGGCGACCCGCCCGGCCTACCCCTACTCTCAACAGCGACCCCCGCGGACCGACCGAACCCGGCCGCCCGAACCGAGGAGGCACCATCACCACCACCCGCGTGCTGATCGTGGACGACGAGATCCTGGTCCGCTCGGGCCTCGGCCTGATCGTCGGCTCCGCCCCCGACCTGGAGGTGGTCGGCGACTGCTCCGGCGGGCAGGCCGAGGAGCACGCCCGGCGGCTGCGCCCGCACGTGGTGCTGCTCGACATCCGGATGCCCGACCTCGACGGCATCTCGGTGCTGCGCCGCCTGCGCGCCCTGCCCGACCCGCCCGCCGTGGCGATGCTCACCACCTTCGACACCGACGAGTACATCGGCACCGCGCTGCGGGGCGGCGCGGCCGGCTTCCTGCTCAAGGACACCGCCCCCGAGCAGCTGGTGCACGCGGTCCGGGTGCTCGCCGCGGGCGGCAACATCCTCTCCCCGACCGTCACCCGCACCGTGATCGGCGGCTACGTGGACGGCGGCGGCCCGGACGCCGAGGCCACCGCGCTGGCCCGCACCCTGACCGGCCGGGAGCTCGACGTGCTCGCGCTGCTCGGCGAGGGCCTGTCCAACGCCGAGATCGCCGACCGGCTCTTCCTCGGCACCGGGACGGTCAAGGACCACATCAGCGCGATCCTCGGCAAGCTCGGCGCCGCCAACCGGGTGCAGGCCGCCGTACTCGCCCACCGGGCCGGCCTGGTGCGGCCCAAGCCCGGCGACGGGGCATGACGACCGCCGGCCAGCTGCCGTCCCGACGGCTGCCGGCCTGGTGCACCGCCCCCTGGCTGACGTTGCTGGTGCCCGTCCTGTACTCCCTGCTGGACACCGCGCTGGTGGCCAGGGACGCCACCTGGTGGCAGCTGGCGCTCTCCACGCTGGCGGCCGTCTCGCTGTTCTGGCGCCGCCGCTTCCCGGCGACGGTGCTGCTGCTCACCATGCCCGGCACCTGGGTGGAGGCGATCTGGCTGGCCCCGATCACCGCCGTCTACACGGTGGCCACCGAGCGCCCCGGCGCCAGGGTGCTGTTCCCGTGCGCCTCCCTCTTCACCCTGGTCTCCTTCTTCCACTGGCCGCTGCCGAACCCGGTCGTCGACCTCAGCCGGAACACCGCCCTGGACGCCATCCAGGCCGTCATGCTGGCCGCCGGCCCGGCCGCCACCGGCCTGCTCTCCCGCACCCGGCGGGAGCTGGCCGCCCGCCTGGACGAGTTGACCCGCGGCCAGGAGCGGGAGAGCCGGCTGCTCGCCGAGCGGGTGCTGATCAGCGAGCGCGGCCGGCTGGCCCGGGAGATGCACGACGTGGTCTCGCACCAGGTCAGCCTGATCAGCATCCAGGCCGGCGCACTCCAGGTGAGCACCGCCGACCCGGCCGCCGCGGGCGTCGCCCGCACCATCCGCGAGCTGTCCGTACGGACCCTGGACGAGCTGCGCCAGATGGTCGGGGTGCTGCGCGGCACCGCCAACGGCCCCTTCCCGGATGCCCCGCTCGCCCCCCAGCCCCGGCTGGCGGACCTGCCGCGACTGATCGAGCAGAGCGGCCTGGCCGCCGACACCGAGCTGAACCCGGGCGACCGCCCGTGGCCGGAGGCGGTCGAGCGGGCCGCGTACCGCACCGTCCAGGAGGCGCTGACCAACATCACCAAGTACGCGCCGGAGGCCGTGGTGCACGTGAAGGTCCGGGCGAAGGGCCGCCGACTGCGGGTCGAGGTCCGCAACGAGGCGCCGCCGGTCCACCCGGCCGAGACCCTGCCGGGCGGCGGCCACGGCCTGGTGGGCCTGCGCGAACGGGCCCAGCTGCTCGGTGGCACCCTCACCGCCGGCCCCACCCAGGACGGCGGCTTCGAGGTCCGCGCCGAGCTCCCCGCCACCCGCTCCTGAGCCGTCGCTCCCGGCGCCCGGGCGCGACCGGGGGCGAACGGGGGCGAACGGGCAACAAAAAAGCCCCGCAGATCCGAAGATCTGCGGGGCTTCGCTGTGCGCGAGGGGGGAGTTGAACCCCCACGCCCTTTCGGGCACTGGAACCTGAATCCAGCGCGTCTGCCTATTCCGCCACCCGCGCATGGGTGTTGTCTTCTCTGCCGTCCGATCCTCGGAACCGCCGGTACCATGTGGCCCTTCGCGCTTCCTCGGTCCGGCTTCCCTTCCGGGCGGCCCTTCCGACGTGGAAAACATTAGCACGACCTGGGGGGCAGCTCCGAATCCGTTCCCCGGGGAGACCAACCGCCTCGCGAACGGGTGCACGACGGACGGGTGAGCGAACGGCGTGGGCGGTTCCGATGGACACACCTGGCGTGCCGCACCCGAAATGCGTCACCCTGTGTGTCCGAGCCCACCCCCCGGCACCACGCGGGCCGGGAACCGTACGGAAGGGCCCGGCGTGGATACGATCAGTACGGAAGTACCGCAAGTAGGCACGACCGACTCCCCGGAGAACCGCTCCCCGAGGAGTCCCGGACGGCAGGCAGGCGAACGAACCCTGGAAGGGGGTGCCCCATGGGGATGCTGAAGAAGTTCGAGCAGCGGCTGGAGGGTCTCGTCAACGGCACCTTCGCCAAGGTGTTCAAGTCCGAGGTCCAACCCGTGGAGATCGCCGGCGCTCTGCAGCGCGAGTGCGACAACAACGCGAGCATCTGGAACCGCGACCGCACCGTCGTGCCGAACGACTTCATCGTGGAGCTCAGCCCGCACGACCACGAGCGGCTCAGCCCGTACTCCGGGCAGCTCGGCGCCGAGCTGGCCGGCATGGTCCGCGAGTACGCCGAGGCCCAGCGGTACAGCTTCATGGGCCCGCTCCAGGTGAACCTGGAGAAGGCCGACGACCTGGACACCGGCCTGTACCGGGTGCGCAGCCGCACGCTGGCCTCCGAGGAGCCCCAGCAGTACGCCCCGCCGCAGGCCCCGCAGCCGCAGCAGCCCGGCTACGACCGCCAGCCGGCCGCACCGGCCCCCGGCGCACCGTGGCAGCAGGGCGGCGCCGGGCAGTACAACGCGCCCCCGCCGCCGCCCGCGCCCCCGGCGATGCCCCCGGGCCCGCCGGCCGGCGGCAACGTCCGCAACTTCCCCGGTGCCGGCCACGGCGCCTCGGTCCGCCGCTGGATCGAGGTGAACGGCGCCCGCCACCAGATCACCGGCGCGGCCTGCGTGCTCGGCCGCTCGACGGAGGCGGACGTGCGCATCGACGACCCCGGGGTGTCCCGCAAGCACGCCGAGATCCGCCCCGGCACACCTTCGATGGTCCTCGACCTGGGCTCCACCAACGGCATCGTGGTGGACGGGCAGCACACCCAGCGCGCTACGCTCCGCGACGGCTCCCGAATCGTCGTGGGCTCCACCACCATCGTCTACCGGCAGGTCGAAGGGTAGTGTCCGAGTTGTTCGCGCGCCTCGCTCACCGACTGGCGGGACGGTCATGTCAGAACTGACCCTCACGGTCATGCGGCTGGGCTTCCTGGCCGTGCTGTGGCTGTTCGTCATCGTCGCGATCCAGGTGATCCGCAGCGACCTGTTCGGTACCAAGGTGAACCCCCGTACCTCCCGCCGCGGCGCCGCCAGCGCGTCCGGCGGCGGCGCGGCCACCACCGCGGCACCCGGACGTCCAGCGGCACCCGCCGCCCCCGCCGGCAACGGCGCGGGCCAGACCCAGGGCGGCGGCGGCCGCCGTCGCGGCGCCCCGACGCAGCTCGTCGTGGTCCAGGGCTCGCTGGCCGGGACCACGGTCGCGCTCCAGGGCCAGACCATCACCCTGGGCCGCGCGCACGACTCCACCATCGTGCTGGACGACGACTACGCATCCTCCCGGCATGCCAGGATCTATCCGGATCAGACTGGGCAGTGGACGGTCGAGGATCTAGGCTCCACCAACGGCACCTATCTGGACCGGCAGCGCCTGACCGCGCCCACCCCGCTCCAGCCGGGCATGCCGATCCGTATCGGCAGGACCGTCATCGAACTGCGGAAGTAGTAGCGCATGAGGGACAGCATCCCGTCCATGACCCAGAGGGGGGCACAGGTCGCATGACCCTGGTGCTGCGCTTCGCCGCCGGCTCCCACAAGGGACTGATCCGGGAGGGGAACGAGGACTCCGGCTACGCCGGGCCGCGGCTGCTGGCCGTGGCCGACGGCATGGGCGGCGCCGCGGCCGGCGAGGTCGCGTCCTCCGAGGTGCTCGGCTCGATCGTCCGCCTGGACGAGGACGTGCCGGGCGCCGACCTGCTGACCCTGCTGGGCGACGCCGTCCAGGGCGCCAACGACCGGCTCCGGCAGATGGTCGAGGAGGACCCGCAGCTGGAGGGCATGGGCTGCACCCTGACCGCCATGCTGTGGACCGGCCAGCGGATGGGCCTGGTGCACGTCGGCGACTCCCGCGCCTACCTGCTGCGCGACGGCTCGCTGGTGCAGATCACCCAGGACCACACCTGGGTGCAGCGCCTGGTCGACGAGGGCCGGATCACGCCCGAGGAGGCCGAGACCCACCCCCAGCGCTCACTGCTGATGCGGGCCCTGGACGGCCGCGGCCAGGTCGAGCCCGACCTGTCGATCCGCGAGGTCCGGGCCGGCGACCGCTACCTGATCTGCTCCGACGGCCTCTCCGGCCCGGTCAGCCACCAGACCCTCCAGGACACCCTCGGCAGCTACTACTCGCCCGAGCAGACCGTGCAGGAGCTGATCCAGCTCGCCCTGCGCGGCGGCGGTCCGGACAACATCACCTGCATCGTGGCGGACGTCATCGACGTCGGCGCCACGGACACCATGAGCGGCCAGTTCAACGACGTCCCGGTGGTGGTCGGCGCGGTCGCCGACACCCCGCCGTCCTCGGCCGCCACCGACCACTCGATCGCCGACACCCCGGCCGGCCGCGCCGCCGGCCTGGGCCGCGGCCCGCAGGGCGCCTTCGGCCCGGCCGAGGGCTACGAGGGCGGCTACGACGCCGCCCAGGGCGGCTTCGGCCCCCCCGAGGGCTACGAGGGCGAGGGCGAGGGCGGCTACGGCTACCCCGGCGAGCCGTCGGTGTACGGCACCGAGGAGTTCGACGAGGAGCGGCCCTCCAGGCGCAAGCGCCGGGGCCTGACCGTCCCGCTGGTCGTCCTGGTCACGCTCGGCCTGCTCGGCGGCGCCGGGTACTTCGGCTACCGGTGGACCCAGGACCAGTACTACATCGGCGAGGACGGCGACCACGTCGCCATCTACCAGGGCCTCAACCAGAACCTGGCCGGGCTCAGCCTGTCGTCGGTGCACGAGTCGCACACCGACGCGCCGCTGAAGTGGCTGCCGCAGGACCAGCGCACCCAGGTGAGCCGGACCATCTCGGTCGGCAGCCTGCAGGAGGCCGAGAAGACGGTCGGCGACCTCGTGGGCTGGGCCAACCTGTGCCAGCGGGCCGCCGGCGCGGCCCCGCAGGGCACCCAGGCCGCCCAGCCGACCCAGGCCACCAGGACCGGCTTCGTGGCCGCCACGCCGGTCACCCCGGGCGAGCGGGAGAAGCGCACCCCGCCCGCGGCCGCGCCCAGCACCTCGCCGAGCGCCGGCACCCCGGCCACGCCCGCTCCGACGCAGAGCGCCACCCCTCCGGCGGCCGGCGCGCCGAGCGACCAGGCCCAGCAGCCGCAACAGCCCCAGCTGAGCGAGGACGAACGCACCCGGGCCGAGGCCTGCCCGAAGCCGTGACGTCCGCGATCCGACACAGGTCCGCCCGGAGCGGGGCCGCCGGCCGGCAGGGAGCGGTCACCACGTGAGCAGCTACAACCTGAGCGGTGACAGCGACCGCGCCGTCGGCGGCCGACGCCGGGCGGCGGCCGGGCGCGTCGTGCCGCGACGCCGGGGCAACACCACCATCTCGCCCCAGGGCACCCCGAACCGGCGCAACACCGAGCTGGCCCTGCTGGTCTTCGCGGTCCTGCTGCCGATCCTGGCCTACGCCAACGTGGGCCTGGCGATGGACTCCCGGTTGCCGGCCGGCATGCTCGGCTACGGCCTCGGCATGGGCGCGCTGGCGCTGGTCGCGCACCTGCTGGTGCGCCGCTTCGCGCCGTACGCCGACCCGCTGATGCTGCCGATCGCCACCCTGCTGAACGGGCTGGGCGTGGTGATGATCTGGCGGCTGGACAAGGCCGGCCACCTGCTCAGCGGGAACTTCCCGGCGGCCCGCAACCAGCTGATGTGGTCGGCCCTCGGGGTCACGCTGTTCATCGGCGTCATGGTCTTCCTGAAGGACCACCGGGTGCTCCAGCGCTACACCTACATCTCGATGGTGGTGGCGCTGGTGCTGCTGGCCGCCCCGGCCTTCTTCCCGGCCCGGGCGGAGGACTTCGGCGCGAAGATCTGGATCCGGATGGGCAGCTTCTCCATCCAGCCCGGCGAGTTCGCCAAGATCATCCTGACCGTGTTCTTCGCCGGCTACCTGATGGTCAAGCGGGACGCCCTGGCGCTGGCCAGCCGCCGCTTCATGGGCCTGTACCTGCCGCGCGGCCGCGACCTCGGCCCGATCATCGTGATCTGGCTGCTCAGCCTGCTGATCCTGATCTTCGAGAACGACCTCGGCACGTCCTTCCTGTTCTTCGGCCTGTTCGTGGTGATGCTCTACGTCGCCACCGAGCGGACCAGCTGGATCCTGTTCGGCCTGCTGATGTCGGTCGGCGGCGCGGTCGCGGTGGCCACCACCACCAGCCACGTCAAGGTCCGGATCGACGCCTGGCTCGACCCGATGGCCGCCTTCTCCGCGAACCCGCCCAAGGGCTCCACCGAGCAGATCGGCCAGTCGCTGATGGCGCTCGGCTCCGGCGGGGTGACCGGCTCCGGCCTCGGCCAGGGCCGCTCCTGGCTGATCAACTTCGCCGCCAAGAGCGACTTCATCCTGGGCTCCTTCGGCGAGGAGCTCGGGCTCACCGGCCTGATGGCGATCTTCCTGCTGTACGCCCTGCTGGTGCAGCGCGGCCTGCGCACCGCCCTCGCCGCCCGCGACCCCTTCGGCAAGCTGTTCGCCGTCGGGCTCGCCTCGGCGATGGCGCTGCAGGTGTTCGTCGTGGCCGGCGGGGTCACCGGGCTGATCCCACTGACCGGTATGACCATGCCGTTCCTCGCGCAGGGCGGTTCGTCCGTGGTCGCCAACTGGGCGCTGGTCGCGATCCTGCTGAAGATCAGCGACAGCGCCCGCCGTCCCGGGGTCGAACCGGCCCCGGCCACCGAGGGCCAGGGAGGACCCGCCCGATGAACAAGCCGATCCGACGGGTCTCGATCTTCTGCCTCGTGCTGATCCTGGCCCTGATGGTGCGCACCAACTGGGTGCAGGGCGTCCAGGCCGACGCCTGGGCCTCCGACAAGAACAACAAGCGCCAGCTGTACGACCGCTACGCCCACCCGCGCGGCAACATCATCGTCAGCGGCCAGCCGGTGACGAGTTCCGACTTCGTGAACGGGCTGCGCTACAAGTACAAGCGCTCCTGGGTCAACGGTCCGATGTACGCCCCGGTCACCGGCTACTCCTCGCAGGCCTACGGCTCCAACGGGCTGGAGAACCTGGAGGACGGCGTCCTCTCCGGCACCGACGACCGGCTGTTCTTCCGCAACACCCTGGACATGCTGACCGGCGAGCAGCAGCGCGGCGGCGACGTCGTCACGACCATCAACGCCAAGGTCCAGAAGGCCGCCTTCGACGCCATGGGCGACAAGAAGGGCGCGGTCGTCGCCCTCGACCCGAAGACCGGCGCGATCCTGGCCCTGGTCTCCACCCCGTCCTACGACCCGGGCACCATCGCGGGCAACGACAACGGCGACGCCTGGAAGGCCCTCAACGCCGACCCGAACAAGCCGATGGACAACCGGGCGCTGAAGTACACCTATCCGCCCGGCTCCACGTTCAAGCTGGTCACCGCGACCGCCGCGTTCGAGAACGGCATGTTCCAGAGCATCGACGACACCACCTCGACGCCCGAGCCGTACATCCTGCCCGGCACCCAGACCCCGCTGAAGAACGAGAGCCCGAACGAGCGCTGCGAGAACGCCACCGTGAAGTCCGGGCTGGACCAGTCCTGCAACACGGTCTTCGCCAAGATCGGTGCGGACCTGGGCAAGGACAAGATGCGCGCGCAGGCCGAGAAGTTCGGCTTCAACAGCACCATCGACACCCCGGTCCGGGCCGAGAAGAGCGTCTTCCCGAACAGCGCCGGCCTGGACGGCACCGCCCAGGACTCGATCGGCCAGCACGACACCCGCGCCACCCCGCTGCAGGTCGCCATGGTCTCCGCCGCGATCGCCAACAACGGCAGCCTGATGCAGCCGTACATGGTCGACCAGGAGCGCTCGGCCTCGCTGACCACCATCTCCAAGCACACCGAGAAGCAGTTCTCCCAGGCGATGAGCCCGGCCACCGCGCAGAAGATGCAGGACCTGATGGTCTCGGTGGTCCAGGACGGCACCGGCAAGAACGCCCAGATCCCGGGCGTGCAGGTCGGCGGCAAGACCGGCACCGCGCAGCACGGCGAGAACAACTCCGGACTGCCGTACGCCTGGTTCACCTCCTGGGCCAAGACCCCGGACGGCCAGTCGGTCGCGGTCGCGGTCGTGGTCGAGGACGGCTCGGAGAACCGCGACGGGATCAGCGGCGGCCGGCTGGCCGCCCCGATCGCCAAGGCGGTGATGCAGGCCGCGCTCGGCAAGTAGGGGCACGCCCCCTGGTCCGAGGGTGAGGTGAAGGTCACGATCGGCACCCCCGTCCGGATACCGGTCTGATATCGGCCGACGGCTGACTCCGGTCCGGTGCGGTGCGACCGGTAGCGTATCCGCCAGCAGCGGGTGTGCCCGTTGCCGCCCGCGGGGCGGCGCACGGCCCGGCCGGAGAACCGGTCGCGGCGCGCGCGGCGTCACCCAGAGCGTGCGGGGACACCTACGTCACAACCTCACCGGCGGGTGAGGGAGAGGGTCGGAACTATGGAAGAGCCTCGTCGCCTCGGCGGCAGGTACGAGCTCGGCGGCGTCCTCGGACGCGGCGGCATGGCCGAGGTGTACCTCGGCCATGACACCCGGCTCGGCCGTTCCGTCGCAGTGAAGACGCTCCGGGCCGACATGGCCCGGGATCCGTCGTTCCAGGCCCGCTTCCGCCGCGAGGCACAGTCCGCGGCGTCCCTCAACCACCCCGCGATCGTCGCCGTGTACGACACGGGCGAGGACTACATCGACGGGATCTCCATCCCGTACATCGTGATGGAGTACGTCGAGGGCTCCACGCTGCGCGAGCTGCTGCACTCCGGCCGCCGGCTGCTGCCCGAGCGGGCCCTGGAGATGACCATCGGCATCCTCCAGGCCCTGGAGTACTCGCACCGGGCCGGCATCGTGCACCGCGACATCAAGCCCGCCAACGTGATGCTGACCCGGCAGGGCAACGTCAAGGTGATGGACTTCGGCATCGCCCGTGCGATGGGTGACGCCGGAATGACCATGACCCAGACCTCGGCCGTGATCGGCACCGCCCAGTATCTCTCCCCCGAGCAGGCCAAGGGCGAGCAGGTCGACGCCCGCTCCGACCTCTACTCCACCGGCTGCCTGCTCTACGAGCTGCTGACCGTCCGGCCGCCCTTCGTCGGGGACTCCCCGGTCGCGGTGGCCTACCAGCACGTCCGGGAGGAGCCGCAGCCGCCGTCGGTCTTCGACCCCGAGGTGCGCCCCGAGATCGACGCGATCGTGCTGAAGGCGCTCGCCAAGGAGCGCGACTACCGCTACCAGAGCGCCGACGAGATGCGCGACGACATCGAGCGCTTCCTCGACGGCCTCCCGGTCGCCGCCGCCCAGCAGGCCGCCGCCTACGGCATGGGCGCGGCCGGGTACGGCTACGACCAGAACGGCTACCCGCAGCAGCACGACCCGTACGGCCAGACCAACGTGCTGCCGCAGCAGCCCGGCGGCGGCCCGACCACCCTGCTGCCGCAGGCCGGCGGCCAGGGCCACGACGGCTACCAGGACGACGGCTACGGCCAGACCTACGCCGGCGCCCAGGGCGGCGGCCGCGACGGCTACGACGACGGCTACGGCCAGGGCGGCGGCCGGCGCGGCGACGACCGCCCGAAGAAGAGCAACACCTCCTGGATCGTGCTGGCGGTCGCCGCCGTGCTGGTCCTGGTCGGCACCTTCTTCGTGGCCCAGGCGATGTTCAGCGGCAAGGACGGCACCGACACCGCGAAGGTGGCGGCGCCCAACCTGGTCGGCAAGAGCCTGGCGGACGCCAGGACGGCGGCGACCGCGGCCGGTGCCAAGCTCACGGTCACCGAGGGCGACAAGATCGCCTGCCCGGACAACAACGTCAAGAAGGACCAGGTCTGCACCCAGACCCCGACGGCCGGCACCCAGGTCGCCGAGGACGCCCGCATCACCGTGCAGCTGTCCTCCGGTCCGGCCAAGCAGCAGGTGCCGACCCTGACCGGCAAGACCAAGGACCAGGCGATGCAGGCGCTGTCCTCGGCCGGCTTCACCAACGTCGCCACCCCCGACTACAAGGACGACGACACCGCCCCGCAGGACACCGTCATCGCCCAGGACCCGCCGGCCGGCTCCACCGCCGACCCGAGCGCCCCGGTCAAGCTGACGGTCTCCCAGGGCAAGTCCAAGCAGACCGTCCCGAACGTGGTCGGCGCGCAGAAGGACGACGCCCAGAACCAGCTGCAGGGCCTCGGGTTCCAGGTCGACACGTCGAAGAGCACGCCGACCAACGACCCGACCAAGGTCAACACCGTCGCCTCCCAGTCGCTCGCCCCGAACACCAAGGCCCCGGCCAACACGAAGATCTCCCTGACGATCTACAAGGCGCCGGACAAGTCGACCGTCCCGCCGCTGCAGAACGCCAAGCTGTCGGACGCCATCGCCGCGCTCTCCAAGGCCGGCCTGGGCTACACCGTGATCAGCGGCCCGCAGGACCTGAACGCGGTCGTGGTCCAGAGCAACCCGGGCGCCGGCACCCAGCTGGACCCGAACACCCAGGTGCAGCTGTTCACCCGGCCCGCCGATCCGGCCAAAGGGGGCGACCCCGTCACCACACCCCCCGGCAAAGGGGGGAACGACCACTAAGCCCTTCTTCCCGTGGTTCTGAGGGCCGGTCCTCCCCAGCGCTTGGACCCGAGGGCCCGTCACGATCGCCGTGACGGGCCCTCGGGCTTTTCCCGGGACCGGGCCTGAGGGGGCCTCAGGAGCGCCGCAGCTCCGGCGGCGGGGTGCGCTCGGCGTTCATGGCGTCCACCCGCACCAGGCTCCCCCAGACGGCCATCCGGTACCGCGAGGTGTACACCGGCGTGCAGGTGGTCAGGGTGATGTACCGGCCGGGCGCGGTGTACCCGGAGCTCGCCGGGACGGGCGCGACGATGCCGGTGTCGTACTTGGACGTCTCCGGCAGGGTGTTGTCGACCTTGTAGACGTACCACTTGTCCTTGGTCTCGACGACGATCGCGTCGCCCTTGTGGACGGCGTCCAGGTCGTGGAACTTGGCGCCGTGGCCGTCCCGGTGGGCGGCCAGCGCGAAGTTGCCGGTCTGGTCCCAGGGCATCGCGGCCTTGTAGGGCTGCTCGTACACGCCCGCCACGCCCTCGTCCAGGACGGCGGTGGAGGTGCCCATCCGGATCAGCACCTGGTAGTCCCGGCCCATCGCCGGGACGTGCAGGAAGCCCACGTCGTCCCCGATCGCGGGCTGCGCCGCGGCCGCCCCGCCCTGCCCGGGGGCGGCGCCGGACCCGCCCGGGGCACCCGGGGCCGGACCGGCCGCCCAGGAGCTGCGGAGCTTGTCCGAGGCCGCGGCCGCCGAGCGGTCCGCCTGCACGTTGGTCCACCACAGCGAGTAGGCCACGAACAGGCCGAGCACCAGGCCCAGGGTGATCAGCAGCTCGCCGAACACCCCCAGTGCGGCCAGCGCCCGGCCCCGCCCGCCACGGCCCTTCCCGGCGGCCTGCTCGGGCGGGGGGAAGGCCTCCTCGGCCGGCTCGGCCGACCGTGTGGTCCCGTCGTCCTGCATCTGTGCTGCTCCCCCTCCGAAACCCGGCCTCCGGGCGGCTATCCGCCCGTGATCGCGGCCGGCTTGCCCTGGCTGCGCGGCCGCTCCTCGATCAGTTTGCCAAACAGGATGAGGCGGAACTTCGAGGTGAACTCCGGGGTGCAGGTGGTCAGCGTGATGTACCGGCCGGGGCCGGTGTAGCCGGAGCCGTTCGGCACCGGCTTGATCACGCTCACGTTGTTGGGGGAGGTCTGCGGGATGCCGCCGGTGACCTCGTAGGTGTAGTAGCCGAAGGCGGTCTCCACCACGACCTTGTCGCCCTTGCCGAGCTCGTTGATGTACCGGAACGGCTCGCCGTGGGTGTTGCGGTGGGCGGCCAGCGCGAAGTTGCCCGACTGGTCGCCCGGCATCGCCGTGCCGGTGTAGTGGCCGACCAGGCCCTTGTCGAGCACCGCCGACTTGGAGGTGCCCTCGGCGATCGGGAACTTCAGTCCCAGCTTGGGCAGGTAGATGATGGCGAAGCCCTTGCCGGGCTCGAACACCTCGGGCTTGTTCGGGTCCGGGGCCTGCTGCCCCGCTCCGGGCGGCTGGGCGTCCCACTGCTGCTCCAGCTGGTCGCGGGCCCCGCTGGCGGCCTCGTCGGCCTGCACGTTGGTCCACCAGAGCTGGTAGGCGACGAACAGCAGCATCACCACGCCGAGGGTGATGCACATCTCGCCGACGAAACGCGCAGCCACGACGACCGCGGACTCCTTGGGGCGCGGACCACCGGTGCCCCGGCCCTTCGCCCGGCGCCGGCCGCCGCCCGTGCGGACCGAGGTCCGGCCCTGGGCGGCCCGGCGGCGCTCGGCCCGGCCGCCGGTGGGCGGGGCGGGCTCGGCGGCCGGCTCGGCGCCGTCCGCGGGCAGCCGCAGCTGGAGGGTCTGGTCGGGCAGCCACGGGTACTCGGGCCCGCCCTCGACGGGCTGCTCGGCCTGCTCGTACACGCCCCAGCCGTCCTCGGACGGGCCCTGGACCGGGTGCTCCTGGGGGTGCGGACCGCTCCCGTCCCCGCCGCCGTACGGCGCGGCGTCGTACTGCTGCGCGCCCCCGTACTGCTGCGCGCCCCCGTACGGGCCGGCCTCCGGCTGGTAACGCCCCTCCGGACGCACCGCGGTCATGCCGCTCAGCCCCGGCCGATCACCGGGGCGAGCCCGGCCGACCGGTCCACGGCCTGCGGGAAGCCGCACTCCGCCAGCCAGTTGGCGAGCATCCGGTGCCCACCCTCGGTCAGCACCGACTCGGGGTGGAACTGCACGCCCTCGACGGGCAGTTCACGGTGCCGCAGGCCCATGATCACGCCGCTGCCGGTCCGGGCGGTGACCACCAGCTCGTCCGGCACGGTGGCCGGGTCGACGGCCAGCGAGTGGTAGCGGGTCGCGGTCAGCGGCGAGGGCAGGCCCTCGAACACCCCGCCGTCCTCGTGCTCGACCGGCGAGGTCTTGCCGTGCAGCAGCTCCGGCGCCCGGCCGACCACCGCGCCGTAGGCGACCGCGATCGACTGCAGGCCCAGGCAGACGCCGAACACCGGCAGCCCGATCCCCGCGCAGTGGTGCACCATCGCGATGCAGACCCCGGCCTCCTCGGGGGACCCGGGCCCGGGGGAGAGCAGCACCCCGTCGAAGCCCTCCTCCCCCGCCCGGCGGACGGCGTGCTCGACGGTCACCTCGTCGTTGCGCACCACCTCGCAGGTGGCACCGAGCTGGTACAGGTACTGGACCAGGTTGAACACGAAGCTGTCGTAGTTGTCCACGACCAGGATGCGGGGCGGGGTCGACTGGGTGGTCATGCGCGCGTGGTCTCCGTGGGATGCGGTTCTGGGGGAAGTTCCGGGCCCGCCGGGGTCAGCCGGCCGAGGCGCCGTCGCCGCCGTCCACTGTGACGTCACCGAAGGGGAGCAGCGGTTCCGCCCACGGGAAGACGTAGGTGAAGAGGAGGTAGACGATCCCCAGGACCAGGAGCAGCGAAATGACGGCCCGGACCAGGGTGTTCCCCGGCAGATGACGCCAGATCCAGCCGTACATGGTGCTCCCTCTAGGTAGCGGACTGGGGTCAAGAGTAGACCCGGGATCAACGCCGCGAGGCCGGTCCGCCACCGGCGCGGCCGAGGTCAGTCCGCCGAGCGGAGTTCGGTGGTGCCGGAGTAGCCGGGCAGCGTCAGGTCGCCGCTCTCCTGGACCTTCCAGCCCAGGCCGTACGCCTGGACGTACTGCAGGTAGTTGCGGATCGTCGGGTCCGCCTCGACGGCCGAGCGCAGGGCGTCCGTCCTCCCCACCGCCCTGATGACGTACGGCGGGGAGTAGACCCGGCCCTGGAGCAGCAGGGTGTTGCCCACGCAGCGGACGGCGCTGGTGGAGACCAGCCGCTGGTCCATCACCTGCACGCCCGCGGCACCGCCCCGCCACAGCGCGTTGACCACCGCCTGGATGTCCTGCTGGTGGATGACCAGGTCGTTGACGCCCGGCTCGGGGACCCCGGGGATGCGCGCGGTGGCGTTCGGCGGGGCGTCGTTGAGGGTGACGGTCAGTCCGGCGCCCTGCACCGGCTCCAGGGCGGCGCCGAGCCGCAGTCCGCCCAGCTGCGCCGCGTCGGCGGGGTCGTGGCCCTGCTGCTCGGTGAGCTCCTGCGCCCGGGCCTGGAGGTCGGCCAGCTGGGCCTGCGCCTGCTGGTTCTGCGAGCTGCGCTGGCGGATCACGTCGCCGAGGCTCAGCAGCGAGTTGTCGGTCCGCAGGTCGGTGCCGCGGGCGGTCTGGGCGCTGATGTAGAAGAGCAGACCGGCGAGCGCAAACACGGCGCAGGTCAGGGCACGGCCGACAATTCGGATGCCGGAACGACGGGTGACGGCCTTCCCGGGGGGAATCGACAAATTAGTCACCGTACCCTTATCTCCTTGAGGCCCGCCGAGCCACTACGCTAACGGACGCCGGTGGCAGGTGGGGGAGCGGTCCCAGAGCGCTCCCCACGACCGACCGTCGGCGTCTCACCCGCTGCCTCTGCGCGGTCTCACAGCGCATCGACAGGAGAGCTCCTCGTGCCGAAGTCTCGACTCCGCAAGAAGTCCGACTACACCCCGCCGACCACGGCCGCGGTGAAGATCAGTTCGGGCCGCGGTTGGGTCGCCCCGCTGATGCTGGCACTGTTCCTGATCGGCCTGGTCTGGATCGTCACGTACTACGTGACCAGCGGCAGCTTCCCGGTCGAGAGCTGGCGGAACTGGAACATCCTGGTCGGCTTCGGCTTCATCGCGGCCGGGTTCGGCGTCTCCACTCAGTGGAAGTGACGCCCCGCGCGTCCTGAGGCCCCCGTTCGGGCCCTTTCCGCCGCTTCGGAGCCGCAGGTCCCGGAGCGGCGGTTCGGCGTGCCCGGAACCGCTCGGAGCGGTCGGAACGCCTTGGGCGCGACCGTTGTCGGACAGTCCCACGATCACACGGTCACGCTTATCCACATGGTTATCCACACTGGGGAAAAGTCCCCACAGCCTGTGGATAACTTTTCGCGCCCGGCCCGTCCACAGCTGTGCACAACTCTTCGGGAGCGCGGAATTCGCACAGCAGGACACGCGTAGAACAGCAGTCCACAGCCGGATCGGCGCACGAGCTGTGCACAACCCCGCACCCGCTGTGGACAAACGCCCGGGGCCTCACGCCCCGTAGAGGGCCATCCCGGTCAGCAGCATCGCCGCCTCCACCGCCACCGCCCCGGCCACCGCCAGCCCCTGGACCAGCCCACGCCGCCCGCGCGGGGCGTACATCAGCCCGAGGGCGGCCAGTGCGCCGATCACCAGGCCGCCGATGTGCGCCCGCCAGTCGATGCCCGGACGGGAGAAGGTGACCACCAGGTTGAAGACCAGGAAGGCCAGCGCCGGGGCCAGCGGCCCCCGGTTCCGCAGCTGCATCACGACCGTGGCGCCGATCAGGCCGAAGACCGCCCCGGAGGCCCCCACCGAGTTCATCCAGTCCCCGGCCACCAGGAAGGCGAAGGTGCTGCCGCCCAGGCCGGCGAGCAGGTACAGGGCCAGGTAGCGCAGCCGGCCGAGCGCCTCCTCCAGCGGCGGGCCGAGCCAGAGCAGCACCAGCATGTTCAGCCCGACGTGCCACCACTGGAGGTGCAGGAAGGTCGCGGTCAGCAGCCGGTACCACTGGGCCGGGCCGTCCGCGACGCCGTACGGGCCGCCGGGGTGCGCCCGCCCGGCACTGGCCAGCGACCAGACCTCGCCCAGCCGCGGGTTGAGGACGTAGGCGGCCAGCACCCAGACCACGATGTTGATCCCGACCAGCACCCGGGTCACCAGCCCGCCGTCCACGGTCGGCGCTCCGCCGAACCGGGTGGTCGCCCGCCGCGCCCCGGCGTGCCCCTCGCCGACGCACTCGGGGCACTGGAAGCCCACCGCGGCGGCCACCATGCACTGCGGGCAGATCGGCCGCTCGCAGCGAGTGCAGGAGATCCCGGTGGGTGTCCGGGGGTGCCGGTAGCAGCCGGGCCGCCCGCCCTCGGAGGAGCGGTCCGCGGACTGGCGCGGTTCGTCCGGGAGCATCAGCGGTTCCCCTTCCCGTACCCGACCACCGGCGCCGCCAGCCTACTGCGGCGCCCCACCCCGACACTCCGGGAACGCCCCTCCCCCGGCCCAGCCCGGGGTGCCGGGGGAGGAATCAGGATGCATGATCAGCATTCAGGTGGATATGTACATAAAGGACGCCACCCAGGAGGAGAGACTCGTGAGCTTTTCGGACTCGGCCCGTGAGACCGCCACCCGGACCCGGGACACCGCCGCACAGTTCGCGGACGGCGCCAAACAGCGCCTCGGGCCCGCTCTGGACGCCCTCGGACCCAAGACCACCCAGGCCGCCCACAACCTCCGCGTCCAGTACGAGCGACACGTCGCCCCGCAGTTCGGCCATGCCTTCGCCCACCTGCCCCCGGAGGCCCAGCAGAACGCCCTGAAGGCCCTTCACCGGGCCCAGGAGGCCGCCCTGGCGGCCCGGCTGTCCGCGAGCCGCGCCGCCGACCAGGCCCGCACCACGGTCGGCCCCAGGGTTTCCCAGGCCGTCGAGGCGGTCTCCCCGGTCGCCCAGGAGGCCCAGGCCCGCGGCGCCGCCGCCCTGACCGCCCTCCAGGGCCACGTCAGTTCGGCCGAGATCAGCCGGCTCGCCGCCCGGAACGCCAAGCGGGAGCAGCGCTGCGGCAGCCGGACCGCCGGCCTCGTGCTGGCCGGGGCGCTGGCGGTCGGCGGCCTCGTCGCCTGGCAGTGGTGGCGCCGGCACAGCAACCCGGAGTGGCTGGTCGAACCGCCGGGCGCGCCCACCGCGACCGCCCCGATGAACGGCGGCATCCCCGAGGAGCCCACCGAGGACGACCGCCCGCAGGCCTAGGCCACGAAAAGCCGAAGGGCGGCCGACCTGTCTCGCAGGTCGGCCGCCCTTCGGGCGCTGTGGAGCATAGGAGACTCGAACTCCTGACATCTGCCTTGCAAAGGCAGCGCTCTACCAACTGAGCTAATGCCCCTCGACGGCACGGCGCGTGCCAACGGGCACTAGCGTACCGGGTTCCGGCGCGATTCCGGGAGCCGTCCCCCTGGGGGAACCGGCCGGTCCGTCCGGATGAACGGGCCGACCGGTCCGGGAGGCGCGGATCAGCGCCTCCGAAGATCGTCGATCGTCGGATCGCCCGGGCTCAGCGACCGGCCGGAACCGGGTCGGTGGCCTCGGTCCACAGGTCCTGCTCGGCGCGGTCCGCCTGGACCTGACGGTAGACAAAGAAGCCGCCGAGGGCGACCAGGGCGACCAGGAGGAGCTTCTTCACCGCGGGACCTCGTCCTTCTTGCGTTGGTGGACTCAAGAGCCGGTGCTCCGGCCGGAACGACCGGGCCGACGAGTCCAGATGTGTTTCGAGCGCGAACGGGCGGCCGGGTGCCAGACTGCCCTTGCGGCCGATGATACACACCGGTGTCCCAATCGTGACCAGCCGCCGGTGCCGTCAACGCGGCGGTCCGGTCCGAGGATTGACGACGCACCTCGTCCGCACCCCGTTCGCACGGATCGTCCGCACCCGGCGGACCCGGAATTCGCCCGGGAACGCCGAAGGGCCCGGAGTGGATCACTCCGGGCCCTTCGGGGCGGTGGGCCTAACAGGACTTGAACCTGTGGCCTCTTCCTTATCAGGGAAGCGCTCTAACCGTCTGAGCTATAGGCCCTCGCTGTACAGCAGAGCGTACCGGAAGTGGCCCGATCTGCGAAAACGACGCCGAAGGGCCCGGAGTGGATCACTCCGGGCCCTTCGCGGTGGTGGGCCTAACAGGACTTGAACCTGTGGCCTCTTCCTTATCAGGGAAGCGCTCTAACCGTCTGAGCTATAGGCCCTTGCCGCACTGAAAGATTAGCGGACCGACCGCCGATCTCCCAAATCCGTTCCGACCGGGGTCGCGGCAGTGGCCCCGGCGGCCGGGCGCACCAGCCACTCCTCACGCGTCGGCGGCAGGCCCGAGGCGCCCTCCTCGGTGCTGCGCACGGCGAGGATCTGGTTGATCCCGATCCGGTTCTGCTCGAAGGCGAGCGCGGAGGCGGCCATGTACAGCCGCCAGACCCGGGCGCGGCCGACGCCGACCAGCCGGACCGCCTCCGTCCAGTGCGCCTCCAGGTTGGCCACCCACTCGCGCAGGGTCAGCCCGTAGTGCTCGCGCAGCGACTCGACGTCCCGGACCTCGAATCCCGCCTCCTCCAGCCGGGCCACGGTGGAACCGACCGGGGAGAGCTCGCCGTCCGGGAAGACGTAGCGGTCGATGAAGGGGCTGGTGCGGTGCGGTTCACCCGGGTAGTCGGGGCGGCGGGCGATCTGGTGGTTGAGCAGCCGGCCGCCGGGCGCCAGCAGCCGGTACAGGCCGTCGGCGTAGACCCGGTACTGCTCGGAGCCGACGTGCTCGGCCATGCCGACGCTGGAGATCGCGTCGAAGGGGCCGTCGACGATCTCCCGGTAGTCCTGCAGCCGGACCTCGACCCGGTCGGCCAGGCCGGCCTCCTCGACCCGCGCCCGGGCCAGCGCGACCTGCTCCGTGGAGATCGAGACGCCGACCGCGGTGACGCCGTAGTGCTTCGCCGCGTGCAGCAGCAGCGAACCCCAGCCGCAGCCGACGTCCAGCAGCCGCATCCCGGGCCGCAGGCCCAGCTTGCGGCAGATCAGGTCGAGCTTGGCCTCCTGGGCGGCCTCCAGGCTCTTCGCCTCGGGCGTCCAGTAGGCGCACGAGTAGACCATGGACGAGCCCAGCACGAGGCCGTAGAAGTCGTTCCCGACGTCGTAGTGGTGGCTGATGGCCGCGCGGTCCCGGCCGCGGCTGTGCAGCCGTCCCCGGGGCTTGCGGACCTCCTCCGGGGGCGGGGTGGGCTCCGGGCCGAGCGCCCCGGCCCGCAGGGCGGCGGCGAGCGCCCGGCGGCCCTTGGCGCCGAGGACGTCGCGCGGCCCGAGGGTCATGGTGCGGATCTCCGGGAGCTCGGCGAAGCGGGCGACCGCGGAGAGCGTCTCGTACAGGTCGCTGCCGGGGGCGATTTCCAGGTCCCCCGCGACGTAGGCCCGGGCCAGGCCCAGCTCGTCCGGCTGCCAGAGCAGGCGGCGCAACACCCGGCGGTTGCGCAGGACCACCGTGGGCGCGCCGGGCGGCCCGGCGACGCTGCCGTCCCACGCCTGCACCCGCAACGGGACCGGGATGCCCAACAGCCCGTCCAGGGCCTCCACCAGTTGACCTGCGAGCTTCGCCACCGCGCGCCTCCGTCCAGCCGTCCTGCGGAACCTCACCTGACCCGGTCGACCGACCGGGGCGGCCTGCGGCACTCCCAGGCGTGGGAACGGGCGGCGTCCAGCTAATCCCACGGCGGGTGGCCCGTTTCCGGGCGGCACGCCGCGGGGGCCGGCTGTCACCCGAAATGCCGACGGGCCCCAACAGGCTGCAACAGCCTGCGGGGCCCGTACATTCCGTCCGGGGACGGCGAACTGACCGGTGGTCAGGATCCGGCCGGGATCAGTCCTCCTCGGCCAGGGTCAGTTCGACGCCGCCGGTGAAGCCGGCCGCCGCGTTGTAGATGAACGCGGAGAGCGTGGACAGCGCGGTCAGCAGGACGACGTCGACCACGGCGATCAGCGTGGTGAACATCATGACCTTGCCGAAGCCGATGTAGTCCATCAGGTTGAGCTGGCTGCTGGCGTTCTCCGCGCCGCCGCCGGTGACGTCCTTGAGCGTCTTGGTCAGCGAGTCGAAGACGCCGAGCGAGTCCAGGGTCATCCACAGCACGGCCGAGGCCACGATGATGATGATGCCGACGGCCAGCGACAGCAGGAAGCTGACCTTCATCACCGACCACGGGTCGACCTTGGTGACCCGCAGGCGGGCCTTGCGGGTGCGGCCGAGGCCGCCCCCGACGGTCGCGGGCCCGCCGGAGGGGCGGCGCGCCGCCCCGGGGACGGGGGTGCCGCCGGGCGGGGTGTTGCCGCCGGTCCGGGTGCCCCGGGCCGGGGTCGGCTGCCCCTTGGCGTACGTGGTCGGCTGCGAGAACCCGCTCTGGCCGGCACCCTGGTTGCCGGACGGGGTCTGGCCCCCGTAGGTCGCGCCGCCGCTCTGGCCGGCTCCGCCGACCGACGGCATCAGCGAGGTGGACGCGGCCGAGTGCTCGGTCGGGGGCTGTCCCGGCACGCCGCCGTACGAACCCCCGCCCTGCGCGCCCGGACGGCCGCCGGAGGGTCCTCCCGCAGCACCCGTGGCTCCACTCACCTGGTCCTCCCGCACTTCCCACCAGGGCGGCGCCGCCCTGGTCCGTCACTCGTCATCCAGCGCCCGGCGGGTTTGCCCGGTACTGGTCGGCGTCCGGTGCCGCCGCGCCCACTCCTGTGGACGCGGCGGCACCGGACCGCGGTTCGGTTCAGACCTCGGCGTCGCCGCCGACCGCCGTCCCCGCACCCTCGGCCGTCTCGGTGGACTCGGTGACCTCGTCCTCCGCCGTCTCGTCGTCCTCGGCCTCCGCGTTGCGGGCCATGCCCACGACCGCGTCGCGCTTCCCGAGGTTGATCAGTTGGACGCCCATGGTGTCACGTCCGGTTTCACGAACCTCGGAAACCCTCGTGCGGATCACCCCACCCGAGAGGGTGATCGCCATGATCTCGTCGGTGTCGTCGACCACGAGCGCGCCGACCAGGGAACCCCGGCCCTCGACGATCTTCGCCGCCTTGGTGCCGTAGCCGCCGCGTCCCTGGACACGGTACTCGTCGACGGCGGTCCGCTTGGCGTACCCGCCGTCCGTGGCGGTGAAGACGTAGGTGCCCGGACGGACGACGTTCATCGAGAGCAGCTCGTCGTCCTCGCGGAAGGCCATGCCCTTGACGCCGGAGGTGGCGCGGCCCGTGGACCGCAGCGCTTCGTCGGTCGCGGTGAAGCGGATCGACTGGGCCTTCTTGGAGACCAGCAGCAGGTCGTCCTCGGCGGAGACCAGCTCGGCGCCGATCAGCTCGTCGTCCCGGCCCTCCTCGTCCTGGCGCAGGTTGATCGCGATCAGGCCGCCGGAGCGCGGGGAGTCGTAGTCCTTCAGCGGGGACTTCTTCACCAGGCCGGCCCGGGTGGCGAGGACCAGGTACGGCTTGTCCTCGTAGGTGCGCACGGCCATCACCTGGGCGATGTGCTCCTCCGGCTGGAAGGCCAGCAGGTTGGCCACGTGCTGGCCGCGGGCGTCGCGGCCGGCGTCCGGCAGCTCGTAGCCCTTGGCGCGGTAGACCCGGCCCTTGTTGGTGAAGAACAGGATCCAGTTGTGGGTCGTCGTCACGAAGAAGTGGTCGACGATGTCGTCCTGCTTGAGCTGGGCGCCGCGCACGCCCTTGCCGCCGCGCTTCTGCGAGCGGTAGAGGTCGGAGCGGGTCCGCTTGACGTAGCCGCCACGGGTGATCGTGACGACGATGTCCTCCTCGGCGATGAGGTCCTCGATGGAGAGGTCGCCGTCCGAGGGGATCAGGGTCGAGCGGCGGTCGTCGCCGTACTTCTCGACGATCGCGGCGAGCTCCTCGGAGATGATCTCGCGCTGGCGGACCGGCGAGGCCAGGATCGCGTTGTACTCGTCGATCTTGCGCTGCAGCTCGTCGTGCTCGTCGGTGATCCGCTGGCGCTCCAGGGCGGCCAGGCGGCGCAGCTGCATCTCCAGGATCGCGTTGGCCTGGAGCTCGTCGATCTCCAGCAGGCCCATCAGGCCGGTGCGGGCGGCGTCGGCGCTCGCCGAGGCCCGGATCAGCGCGATGACCTCGTCGATCACGTCCAGGGCCTTGAGCAGCGCGCGCAGGATGTGGGCGCGCTCCTCGGCCTTGCGCAGCCGGAAGGTGGTGCGCCGGACGATGACCTCGACCTGGTGGTTGACCCAGTGCCGGATGAAGGCGTCCAGCGACAGGGTGCGCGGCACGCCGTCGACCAGGGCCAGCATGTTGGCGCCGAAGTTGGTCTGCAGCTCGGTGTGCTTGTACAGGTTGTTGAGCACGACCTTGGCGACCGCGTCGCGCTTGAGCACGACCACCAGGCGGGTGCCGGTGCGGGACGAGGACTCGTCGCGGACGTCGGCGATGCCGGCGATCTTGCCGTCCTTGACCAGGTCGGCGATCTTCAGCGCGAGGTTGTCCGGGTTGACCTGGTACGGCAGCTCGGTGATCACCAGGCACTGGCGGCCCTGGATCTCCTCGACCTCGACCACGGCCCGCATGGTGACCGAGCCGCGGCCGGTGCGGTAGTAGTCGTCGATCCCGCGGCGGCCGACGATCAGCGCGCCGGTGGGGAAGTCGGGGCCCTTGATCCGCTCGATCAGGGCCTCCAGCAGCTCCTCGGCGGAGGCCTCCGGGTTCTCCAGGTACCAGAGCGCGCCGGAGGCGACCTCGCGGAGGTTGTGCGGCGGGATGTTGGTGGCCATGCCGACCGCGATGCCGGTGGCACCGTTGACCAGCAGGTTGGGGAAGCGCGCGGGCAGGACGGTCGGCTCCTGCGAGCGGCCGTCGTAGTTGGGCGCGAAGTCGACGGTCTCCTCGTCGATGTCGCGCATCATCTCCATGGCCAGCGGCATCATCTTGCACTCGGTGTAGCGCATGGCCGCCGCCGGGTCGTTGCCCGGGGAGCCGAAGTTGCCGTTGCCGTCCACCAGCGGCATCCGCATCGACCACGGCTGGGCCAGGCGGACCACGGTGTCGTAGATCGAGGTGTCACCGTGCGGGTGGTAGTTGCCCATCACGTCGCCGACGACGCGGGCGCACTTGTAGTAGCCCTTCTCGGGCCGGTACCCGCCGTCGTACATCGCGTAGAGCACGCGGCGGTGCACCGGCTTGAGGCCGTCGCGGACCTCGGGGAGCGCCCGGCTGACGATCACGCTCATCGCGTAGTCGAGGTACGAGCGCTGCATCTCGGTCTCAAGCTCGACCGGCTCGATCCGCATGGTCGCCTGGGCGGTGGCCTCGGCGGCCTCGGGGGTCTCGGGCTGGTCGCCTTCGGGACGGTTGTCGTCGACCACTGGTGGTCAGTTTCCTTTCACGCGGACTGGTACGTGCGGGGCCTGGCGTGCAGGCGTCACACGTCCAGGAAGCGGACGTCCTTGGCGTTGCGCTGGATGAAGGAGCGGCGGGCCTCGACGTCCTCGCCCATCAGCACGGAGAACAGTTCGTCGGCGCGGGCGGCGTCCTCCAGGGTGACCTGGAGCAGCAGGCGGTGCTCGGCGTCCATGGTGGTGACCCGGAGCTCCTCGGCGTTCATCTCGCCGAGACCCTTGAAGCGCTGGATGGCGTCGTCCTTGGGCAGCCGGCGCCCGGCCTCCACGCCCGCGGCGATCAGCGCGTCGCGCTCGCGGTCGGAGTAGGCGTACTCGAAGTCGTCCTTGCCCCACTTGATCTTGTACAGCGGCGGCATGGCGAGGTAGACGTACCCGGACTCGACCAGCGGCCGCATGAAGCGGAACAGCAGGGTCAGCAGCAGGGTGCGGATGTGCTGACCGTCGACGTCGGCGTCGGCCATCAGGACGATCTTGTGGTAGCGCAGCTTGGACTCGTCGTAGTCCTCCTGGATGCCGCAGCCGAAGGCCGAGATCAGCGCCTGGACCTCGGTGTTCTGCAGCACCTTGTCGATCCGGGCCTTCTCGACGTTCAGGATCTTGCCGCGGATCGGCAGGATGGCCTGGGTGCGCGGGTCGCGGCCCTGCTTGGCCGAGCCGCCGGCGGAGTCACCCTCGACGATGAAGATCTCGCACTCGGACGGGTCCTTGGACTGGCAGTCCGAGAGCTTGCCCGGCAGCGAGGCGGACTCCAGCAGGCCCTTGCGACGGGTGAGGTCGCGGGCCTTGCGGGCGGCGACGCGCGCGGTCGCGGCCTGGATGGACTTGCGGATGATGTCCGCGGCCTCGTTGGGGTTGCGGTCCAGCCAGTCGTTGAGCTGCTCGTGGACGACCTTCTGGACGAAGGTCTTCGCCTCGGTGTTGCCGAGCTTGTCCTTGGTCTGGCCCTCGAACTGCGGCTCACCGAGCTTGACCGAGATGATCGCGGTCAGGCCCTCGCGGATGTCCTCGCCGGAGAGGTTGTCGTCCTTCTCGCGGAGCAGCTTCTTGTCCCGCGCGTAGCGGTTGACCAGGCCGGTCAGCGCGGCGCGGAAGCCCTCCTCGTGGGTGCCGCCGCCGTGGGTGTGGATGGTGTTAGCGAAGCTGTAGACCCCCTCGGTGTAGGAGGAGTTCCACTGCATCGCGACCTCCACCGAGATCGCCTTGTCCTTGTCCTCCGCCTCGAAGTCGATCACCGAGGGGTGGATGACCTCGCCCTTGCGGGAGTTGAGGTGGGCGACGAAGTCGGCGATGCCGCCGTCGTACTTGTACGTGACGGAGAGCGGCTTGCCGTCCTCGTCCACGTGCTCGGGGCGCTCGTCGGTCAGCGAGATCGACAGGCCCTTGTTGAGGAAGGCCATCTCCTGGAAGCGCCGGGAGAGCGTCTCGAAGGAGTAGACGGTGGTCTCGAAGATGTCGGGGTCGGCCCAGAAGGTGACCGTGGTGCCGGTGCGGTCGGTCTCCGCGCCCTTGACCAGGGCGGCGGTCGGCGCGCCCATCTTGTAGTCCTGGGTCCAGATGTTGCCGTCCTTGTGGATCTCCACCGAGAGCCGGGTGGACAGCGCGTTCACGACCGAGACGCCGACGCCGTGCAGACCGCCGGAGACGGCGTAGCCGCCGCCGCCGAACTTGCCGCCCGCGTGCAGGACGGTGAGCACGACCTCGACGGCGGGCTTGTCCTGGCCGGGGACGATGTCCACCGGGATGCCGCGGCCGTTGTCGACGACGCGGATCGCGCCGTCGGCCATGATCGTGACGTCGATGGTGTCGGCGTACCCGGCCATCGCCTCGTCGACGGAGTTGTCCACGACCTCCTGCACCAGGTGGTGCAGGCCGCGCTCACCGGTGGAGCCGATGTACATGCCGGGGCGCTTGCGGACGGCGTCGAGGCCTTCCAGCACCTGGATGTTGCTACCGGTGTAGGAAGCCTGGTCGGTGGTCTGGTCTGGGGTCTGGCTGGGGTTGCCGGAATCGGCCACGAAGCGCCCTCTCTGGCACAGCACGGGCCGCAATCCCGCCCCGTGCGGGCGAGCGTGCGACCACGGCGTTTCGACTCGGTTGCCACTAGCAACAGTGTTTGGCTTTCAGTCTACCGGTACGACTGACAGAGATGGGCGTTTGGCAGCCCTTGAAGGCAGATACGCCGCCCTGAATCCCCTCTGCACGAGTCCCGATACTCGACCCGGGGGCCTGAGGCGCCTGGAAGGGCCGTCAGGGGTTCCGGAAGATCGTGGTCCGATCCCGCCGGGGGTCGGACGGCGCCGGCCGGGGTCAGCCCCAGGTGTCGCCCGGGCCCTTGCTGCCCGGGGCGCGCAGCCGGCCGTAGCCGCGGACCGGAGCGGCCGGTCCGAGCACCTTGATGGTCCGGACCGTGCCGTGGCCCAGCTCGTGGTTCAGACGGGCCACCAACTGGCGTGCCAGCCAGCGGAGTTGGGTGGCCCAGGCGGTGGAGTCGCACTGCACGGTGAGTACCGCCTCCGCCTCGTCGTAGGAGGAGGGGTGGCAGTGCGCGGAGATGTCCGGGCCGACGATCTGCGGCCAGCGGCCCATCACCCCGCCGACCGCGGCGGAGGACTCCCAGCCGCGTTCGGTCAGCAGCCGGTTCAGTGCCGCGCCCAGCGGCACCGGGTCGCGGCCGTCCGAGCGGGCGCCGCTGCGCAGCCCGTGCCGCTTCGCCTCGCGCTTCTGCTGGACCTGCTCACCGCGCTGACGGGCCTGGGCGCGGGCGGCCCGCAGGGCGGACCGGGCGAGGTCGGCCCCGGTGGGCGCGACGGCGCCGGGGGAGGTCTCCGCGGACTCGCTCACGGCGATCTCCTTTCCCCAGCCTGTGGACAACCCGATGAGCCGTCCAGCCTACGGGAGCGCACGGACGCCGGGCGTCGGCGCATGCCGTGCCGTGGGTCACGGGTGCGGGTCACCGGTCACGGGTGCGGGTGTGCCGCCGGTGCGGTGCGGGCCGGCGGGCGGGGGATCAGGCGTCGATCCGGCGGACGGCGCCGTCGGAGACCGCGAACCGGGCGCCGGCCAGCGCCTTCGGCACGTCCTCGGCCACCGCCGCGGTGACCAGCACCTGCTCGCCGTCGGCCACCAGCTCGGCCAGCCGGTCCCGGCGGGCCGCGTCCAGCTCGGCGAACACGTCGTCCAGGATCAGCACCGGCTCGCCGCCGTCCGCGCGCAGCAGCTCGTACGAGGCCAGCCGCAGCGCGAGCGCGAACGACCAGGACTCGCCGTGGCTGGCGTAGCCCTTGGCGGGCAACGGGCCGAGCTTGAGCACCAGTTCGTCGCGGTGCGGGCCGACCAGGGTGATGCCGCGCTCGACCTCCTGCTTGCGGACCGCCTGCAGCGCCTGCAGCAGCTGCTCCTCGGCCTGCTCGCGGCTGGTCGGCAGCTCGCCCTCGAAGGAGCTGCGGTACTCCAGCGCGGTCTCGCCGCCACCCGGGGCCAGTTGGCCGTAAGCGGCCGTCACCAGCGGCTGCAGGGCGGCCACCAGCTGGATCCGGAAGGCCGTCAACTCGGCTCCGGCGCGGGCCAGATGACCGTCCCAGACCTCCAGGGTGGAAAGGTCCGCGCCCTTGCCGCCGCCGGCCCGGCGGGCCATCGCGGCGGTCTTCAGCAGGGCGTTGCGCTGCTTGAGCACCCGCTCGTAGTCCTGGCGGACCCCGGCCAGCCGGGGCGCCCGGGCGGTCAGCAGCTCGTCCAGGAAGCGCCTGCGCTCGCCCGGGTCGCCCTTGACCAGACTGAGGTCCTCGGGGGCGAACAGCACGGTGCGCAGCAGGCCCAGCACGTCGCGCGGGCGGACGTTGTCGGAGCGGTTGATCCGGGCCCGGTTGGCCTTGCCCGGGGTGAGCTCCAGCTCGACCAGGGTGGAGCGGCCGCGGTCCACCACCGAGGTGCGGATCACCGCGCGTTCGGCGCCCAGCCGGATCAGCGGGGCGTCGGTGGCGACCCGGTGGCTGCCCAGGGTGGCGACGTAGCCGATCGCCTCGACCAGGTTGGTCTTGCCCTGGCCGTTGGGCCCGACGAAGGCGGTCACGCCCGGGTCGAGGGGAACCTCGGCCCGGGCGTACGACCGGAAGTCGGCGAGCGACAGGTGCGCGACGTGCATGGCTGTGGACTGCGCTCGCCTTCTTGAACAGACCTGTGGAGAACTGCCGGGGACTACTTCGACTCGACCGCGTGGCCGCCGAACTGGTTGCGCAGCGCGGCGATCATCTTCATCTGCGGCGAGTCGTCCTGGCGGGAGGCGAAGCGGGCGAACAGCGAGGCGGTGATCGCCGGCAGCGGCACGGCGTGGTCGATCGCGGCCTCGACGGTCCAGCGGCCCTCGCCGGAGTCGGCGGCCCAGCCGCGCAGCTTCGCCAGGTGCTCGTCCTCGTCCAGGGCGCGGACGGCCAGGTCCAGCAGCCAGGAGCGGATGACGGTGCCCTCCTGCCAGCTGCGGAAGACCTCGCGCACGTCGGTGACCTCGGGGGCGGCCTCCAGCAGCTCCCAGCCCTCGGCGAAGGCCTGCATCATCGCGTACTCGATGCCGTTGTGGACCATCTTGGCGAAGTGGCCGGCGCCCACCGCGCCCGCGTGCACCGAGCCGAAGTCGCCCTCGGGCTTGAGCGCGTCGAAGACCGGCTGGACCCGGGCGACGTGCTCGGCGTCGCCGCCGTACATCAGCGCGTAGCCGTTCTCCAGGCCCCAGACGCCGCCCGAGACGCCGCAGTCGACGAAGCCGATGCCCTTGGCCGCCAGCGCCTCGGCGTGCTTGATGTCGTCGGTCCAGCGGGAGTTGCCGCCGTCGACCACCACGTCGCCGGGGGAGAGCAGCTCGGCCAGCTCGTCGACGGTCGCCTGGGTCGCGGCGCCCGCCGGAACCATCACCCAGACCACGCGCGGGCCCTGGAGCTTGGTGACGAGCTCCTGCAGGCTCTCGACGTCGGAGATCTCCGGGTTGCGGTCGTATCCGACGACGGTGTGGCCGGCGCGGCGGATCCGCTCGCGCATGTTGCCGCCCATCTTGCCGAGACCGATGAGGCCGAGCTCCATGACCAAATCCTTACTGTGGGGACGTGCCTGGCGGCGGCGCCGTTGCCGCACTCCCCGAGCCTACGCTTCCGACCGCCACGGGCTCCGCGCGGTCGGGCCGACCGGGGGAGACGTCCACAGGCTGTGCACAGCGGGTGTGCACAGCCTGTGGACGACCGGCCGGTCGGCGCCCGGCCCGAGCGGGGGGATCAGCCGGAGAGGCGGACCGGCATGATCAGGTACTGGTAGGCCTTGTCCTCCTCGGAGTCCACCGAGACCTTGCCGCTGAGCAGGGCCGGCTTGGTCGGGGTGGTGAAGCTCAGCTGGGCGAACGGGGAGTCGATGGCCTTGAGGCCCTCCTCCAGGTAGCCCGGGTTGAAGGCGATCGAGATGTCGTCGCCCTCCAGGTCGGCCTCGATCCGCTCGGTGGCCTGGGCGTCGTCGCCCGAACCGGCCTCCAGGGTCAGCACGCCCTGCTCGAAGTTGAGCCGGACCGGGGTGTTGCGCTCGGCGACCAGCGAGACGCGCTTGAGCGCCTCCAGGAAGGGCTGGGTCTGGATCGCCGCGACCGCGCTGAACTCGGTCGGGAAGAGGCTGCGGAACTTGGGGAACTCGCCCTCCAGCAGCCGGGTGGTGGTGCGGCGGCCGGCGCCCTCGAAGCCGATCAGGCCCTCGCCCGCGCCGCCCGAGGAGAGCGCGATGGAGACGGTGTCGCCGCTGCCCAGGGACTTGGCGATGTCCTGCAGGGTCTTGGCGGGCACCAGGGCGACCGCGGAGATGTCCGACTGCTCGGGCTTCCACAGCAGGTCGCGGACGGCGAAGCGGTAGCGGTCGGTGGCGGCCAGGGTGATCCGGTCGCCCTCGATCTCGACCCGGACACCGGTGAGGACCGGCAGGGTGTCGTCCCGGCCGGCGGCGACCGCGGCCTGGCTGACGGCCGAGGCGAAGACGTCACCGGAGACGGTGCCGGTGGCGGTCGGCATCTGGGGCAGCGCCGGGTACTCGTCCACGGGCAGGGTCGGCAGGGTGAAGCGGGAGCTGCCGCAGACCACGCTGACCCGCTGACCGTCGGTGGAGATCTCCACAGGCCTGTTGGGAAGGTTGCGCGAGATGTCGTTGAGCAGGCGACCGGAGACCAGGACGGTGCCGGCCTCCTCGACGTCCGCCTCCAGCTCGACCCGGGCCGAGACCTCGTAGTCGAAGCCGGACAGCGCCAGGCTGCCCTCCTGCGCGGTCAGCAGCAGGCCGGCCAGCACAGGCACCGGCGGCCGTGCCGGGAGGCTGCGGGCAGCCCAGGCCACCGCCTCCGCGAGGACGTCACGCTCCACCCGGAACTTCACCGGTAACCGCCTCCTGGATCGAGCGCTCCCGCTCGCACTCTGGTTCGTCTGATCTTGATCGTCGGTCCGCCTGTCCGCCGAGCTCTAGCACTCCGCTTCCAGTCGCAAAGGACAGTCTGACGTACTCCGCCGACAGACGGGGCAGACGGGCGGAAGCGAACCCGAACAAGTGTCGGGGAGCGGTTGTCCACAGATTTCGGGCCCACCCACTTTGAAAGCAGGTTCACGGTCTATCTGTGTAGCGGTAGTAGTAGGGCCTGTGGAAACCGTGGATAACCCCGTTTCCGCAGGTCAGGGCCCGAATTTTGTCCACAGTGGGTGTGGACGGCGGCTGTGGACGGGCAGGCCGCGCTGTGGACAGCCGAGCGTTACCCACAGGACACGCTGGGTATCCACAGGTTATCCCCAGGACTGTCCCCAGATCCGGCCCCGGTTATCCACGGGCACCGGTCAACTCTACGTGACGCCTTTCACACCAGGGTATGAACAGTGGCTCACGGTTGTCGAACTGTGGACCCGGCTGTGGACAACCTGGGGATAACCGCCCGGGCCCTGGGGACAACCGGTGGATAACCCGAACGGCCCACTGGTGGCCCGTCAATTGTCCACACCCTGTGGATAACCGTTGTGCACAAGTCCACAGGCACCTGACCTGCGCGGAAGAGCGTAGCGGCGGCGGGCCTGTGGACGAATTCTGGATAACTCCGGACTCCCCAGCCTGTGGACCGTGCAGAATGGGCCCGTCCTGTGGACAACTGCCGTGCGCGCCCCCGGTTTTCGAATCACCGGTCAGTTGTTCGGCGCGGGCTGTGGACTGGTGGACCGTCCGTCGCCCGGATCCCTGCCCCGCCGACGTCGGCCGCACACCTGTGGACATGCGAAAAGGGCGTCAGGATCGCTCCTGACGCCCTTTTCCGGCCGGCGCGGCCGACGGGTCCGACGGGTCCGACGGGTCCGACGGGTCCGACTCGGCGCCGTCGCCTAGCTCTTGATGCGGTTGGTGAGTTCGGTGACCTGGTTGTAGATCGAGCGCCGCTCGGCCATCAGCGAGCGGATCTTGCGGTCCGCGTGCATCACCGTGGTGTGGTCCCGGCCGCCGAACTGCGCGCCGATCTTCGGCAGCGACAGGTCGGTGAGCTCCCGGCACAGGTACATGGCGATCTGGCGAGCGGTCACCAGCACCCGGCTGCGCGAGGAGCCGCAGAGGTCGTCCACGCCGAGGCCGAAGTACGCGGCGGTCTGCTGCATGATGACCTGCGCGGTGATCTCGGGACCGGCGTCCTCGTCCCCGCCCGGGATCAGGTCCTTGAGGACGATGCCGGCCAACTCCAGGTCCACCGGCGCCCGGTTGAGGTTGGCGAAGGCGGTGACCCGGATCAGCGCCCCCTCCAACTCCCGGATGTTGCGGGTGATCCGGGACGCGATGAACTCCAACACGTCGGCGGGAGCGTTCAGTTGCTCCTGGATCGCCTTCTTGCGCAGGATCGCGATCCGGGTCTCCAGCTCCGGCGGGGTGACGTCGGTGATCAGTCCCCACTCGAAGCGGTTGCGCAGCCGGTCCTCCAGCGTGGTCAGCAGCTTGGGCGGCCGGTCCGACGAGAGGACGATCTGCTTGTTCGCGTTGTGGAGGGTGTTGAAGGTGTGGAAGAACTCCTCCTGGGTGGACTCCTTGCTCGCCAGGAACTGGACGTCGTCCACGAGCAGGATGTCCATGTCCCGGTAGCGGCGGCGGAAGGTGTCCGCCTTGCCGTCCCGGATCGAGTTGATGAACTCGTTGGTGAACTCCTCCGAGGACACGTAGCGCACCCGGGTGCCCGGGAAGAGGCTGCGCGAGTAGTGCCCGATGGCGTGCAGCAGGTGGGTCTTGCCCAGCCCGGACTCGCCGTAGATGAAGAGCGGGTTGTACGCCTTGGCCGGGGCCTCGGCGACCGCCACCGCCGCCGCGTGCGCGAAGCGGTTGCTCGCGCCGATGACGAAGGTGTCGAACAGGTACTTGGGGTTCAGCCGGGCGGCCGGTTCGTCCTTGCGCGAGCCGCCGGCCGGGGGAGCGCCGGGCGGGGCGGGCACCCCGGGGACGGCGGGGCGCTCGGCGGAACGCTCCTGGGCGGCCTTCTCGGCCGGGCGGCCGCCGGCGGGCCGGGAGCCCTGTCCGCGGCGGCCCGCCCCGGTGCGCGGCTGCTCGCCGGGGCCGGGGCCGTACGCGCCGCCGAAGAGGTCGCCCTGGGTGGTGGAGGGCGGACTGGGCAGGGGCCGCGGCGCCGGGCGGGGCGCGGGCTCCTCGGGCTCGTGGTACGGCGCCTGGGGCTCCTGGTAGCCGGGCCAGGGCTGGGCCGACTGGCCGCCGTAGGGCGCGGGGCGGTGCTCGTAGCCGCCGGTGTCGTAGCGGGGGCGCTCGTAGTCCTCGTACGGCTGCTGCTGGTAGCCCTGGTCGCGGTAGCCCTGCTCCTCCTCGGCCGGGCCGGGGTACGGCTCGGCGGGGGCCTGGGCGACGGGTGCGGTGGGCACGGCGTTGGCGTCGACCATCACGGCGATCCGGACCGGCCGGCTGAGCTCGCGGCTGAGCGCGTCGGTCAGCTGGGGCAGCAGCCGACCCTCCAGCACCTGCTTGGCCCGCTCGTTCGGGGTCGCCAGCAGGGCGGTGTCGTGCATCATCCACATCGGCTGGGTGCGCTGCACCCACTGTTTGTCCATCTCCCCGACGTCGGGGTCGCTGACCAGCCGCTCGACGACCCTCGCCCAGACCGGGACGAGGTCGCTGTTGACATCAGCCACTGGTGCACGCTTTCCAAGAACAAACCAGACAAGTCCTGCAACGGTAGTCAGCGAACAGAGACGGATCAAGTCGTTGTCCACAGGCTGTGGGTAAGTGGACCTCCGAAGGGCTGGTTTGACCCTCGCGCCCCGTCCCGCGTACCGTAACCAGGTCGAGTTGTCGATGGCCGCTGCCGCATGTCCGCGGGTCCACCCGCTCCATAAGGCGCGCAGCACGGGCGCCGTGGATTGCCTCAGACCCCAGCCGAACTGGGGCGATGGGCCGGATTTCCGAATCAGGGGAGATCACGCGGACGCACGGTGACGGCCAAGCGACCCCCCGTCATCCTACGATTCACCTCAGGAGCCCCCGAGTGAGCAAGCGCACCTTCCAGCCGAACAACCGTCGTCGCGCGAAGACCCACGGCTTCCGGCTGCGGATGCGTACCCGCGCCGGCCGCGCCATCCTGGCTGCCCGCCGTGGCAAGGGCCGCGCCAGCCTGTCCGCCTGATCCGCACCAGAGTCTGTTGTGCTGCCCTCCGAGAATCGGCTGCGGCGGCGCCAGGACTTCGCGACCGCGGTGAAACGCGGTCGCCGGGCCGGCCGGCCCCTTCTGGTCGTCCATCTCAGCAGAGACGGTGACCCGCAGGGGCAGACCGACCGGACCAGCGACTCCCGCCCGCACGTCGCCGAGGGGACTCCTTCGGCGCGTGCGGGTTTCGTCGTGAGCAAGGCCGTTGGCCCGGCGGTCGTTCGCAATCTGGTCAAGCGCCGGTTGCGCCATCTAGTCCGTGATCGCCTGTCCAGGCTGCCCGCCGGTAGCCTGATAGTGGTGCGTGCGCTGCCCCAGGCCGCGACCGCCTCGTACCAGGACCTCGAACGTGACCTGGACGCGGCGCTGAAGCGGTTGCTGAGGGCCGAGCCCGCCGCAACGGCGCCGACGGGAGCAGGGCGATGAAGTACCTGCTGATGGGACTGATCAGGGTCTACCAGTGGACCATCAGCCCACTGCTCGGTCCGGTGTGCCGTTACTACCCCTCCTGCTCGCACTACGGCTACGAGGCCGTCAAGGTGCACGGAGCGGTCAAGGGCGGCGGACTGACCGTCTGGCGCATCCTGCGCTGCAACCCCTGGTCGCCCGGCGGGGTGGACCACGTTCCGCCGCGCAAGCACCCGGTGTGGCACCGCCGGCTGCGCGATCTGCTGAGCCCCAAGAGCGGGACCGCCGAGCCGGAGCCGGTGGCGAAGCCCGATGTCCAAGGAGTCTGACCGGTGACCTTCGGTTTTCTGAGTCCCCTCTACACGGCGGTGTCCTGGATCATCGTCCAGTTCCACTCGCTGTACAGCCACGTCTTCGATCCGGACGGCGGCTGGGCCTGGGGTCTGGCCATCGCCTCGATGGTGGTCGTCATCCGGATCTGCCTGATCCCGCTCTTCGTGAAGCAGATCAAGGCGACCCGGGCCATGCAGGCGATCCAGCCGAAGATGAAGGCCATCCAGGAGCGCTACAAGAACGACCGGCAGCGCCAGTCCGAAGAGATGATGAAGCTGTACAAGGATGCGGGTACCAACCCGTTCTCCAGCTGCCTTCCCATCATCGTCCAGGCGCCGTTCTTCACCGCCCTCTACGGCGTGCTGGCCAAGGTCGCCAAGGGCCAGGACATCGGCGTGATCCACGGCTCGCTGCTGGTGAGCGCCGGCAAGGCGCACATCTTCGGCGCCCCGCTCTCGGCGACCTTCGTCAGCAGCCCCGAGACCAGCGTCAAGATCGTCACCGCGGTGATGATCGTCATGATGTCGCTGTCGCAGTTCGTCACCCAGCGCCAGCTGATGACCAAGAACGTCGACCTCACGGTCAAGACGCCGTTCATGCAGCAGCAGAAGATGCTGATGTACGTCTTCCCGGTCATGTTCGCCGTCATGGGCATCAACTTCCCGGTCGGTGTCCTGGTCTACTGGCTGACCACCAACGTCTGGTCGATGGGCCAGCAGCTGGTCGTCATCCACAACAACCCCACCCCGGGCAGCAAGGCCTTCCAGGAGCGCCAGGCGCGTCTGAAGAAGGCCGGGCGCCTGCGCGCGGACGGTACGGAGATCAAGGGCGCGCTCTGGGGCATGCTGCCCCCGTCCAAGGCGGCCATCGCCGAGGCGGCCTCCGCCACGGCCGTGGTCGAGGAGTCGGTCCGGGCGGGCAGCCGCCAGCAGCCCCGTCGCCAGACCAAGGCCCAGCGCCAGCACGGCGGTGCCACCCAGGCGGCCGAGCCGGGCGAGGGCACCCCGGTCGAGCAGCCCGCCGAGGAGGCCGTCGCGGCCGACTCCGGCGCGAAGCCGGCGGCCGCCAAGCAGACCGCGGCCAAGTCCGGCGGCACCAAGCAGGGCACCCGGCAGCAGCCCAAGCGCGGCGGCCAGCGGCCGAAGAAGAAGTCCTGACCGGCCCCCTGGCCTCGTTGTCGCAGCTGCGAGAGCTTCGTTCCCCGCCCGCCAGCCGGGCCCATCTCCGAAGGAGTCCATCAGTGACGGAAGGCACCACCTCCGCCGTCGAGACCGAGGCCGCCGCCGGCGCCGACGAGAACCTCGTCACCCGCCTGGAGCAGGAGGGTGACATCGCGGCCGACTACCTGGAGGGTCTGCTCGACATCGCGGACCTCGACGGTGACATCGACATGGACGTCGAGGGCGACCGCGCCCTGGTCTCCATCGTCAGCGACGGCAACGACCGTGCGCTGCAGCGGCTGGTCGGCCAGGACGGCGAGGTGCTGGAGGCCCTGCAGGAGCTGACCCGGTTGGCTGTCCACCGGGAGACCGGCGAGCGCAGCCGCCTCATGCTGGACATTGCCGGCTTCCGGGCCCGCAAGCGCGAGGAGCTGGCCGAGCTGGGCGCCAAGGCCGCCGAGCAGGCCAGGAGCACCGGCGAGCAGGTCAAGCTGCGGCCGATGACGCCGTTCGAGCGCAAGGTCGTCCACGACGCGGTCGCGGCCGCCGGTCTGCGCAGCGAGTCGGAGGGCGAAGAGCCCCAGCGGTGCGTGGTCGTGCTGCCGGCCTGAGGCCGGCGGATCGATGACCGGTCGCCGCGGCGGCCGGTGAGCCTTACCGGACGCGACCCCGTCCGCCTCGTGCGGGCGGGGTCGTTGTTCCTTCTGGGATGTTTCACGTGAAACAGTGCGTTGAGCGGGTCGGTGGATCCGGAGATCGGAGAGGTCGAGATGGACACGGAGAGCGCGGCCACCGGCCGTCCAGGCGCGGACGTGAACCCTGACGCCGAGGGGCGGGCCGCCGAGGCGCCCGAGACGGCCGAGACGCCCGAGCTGGACGTGCTGGCCGAGGCGCCGGCCGCCGCCCGGGAGGTCTTCGGCGACCGCTTCGACGCCGCCGTCCGCTACACCGAGCTGCTGGCGACCGCGGGTGTCCGGCGCGGGCTGATCGGCCCGCGCGAGGTGCCCCGGCTGTGGGACCGCCACGTGCTCAACTGCGCGGTGCTGGCCGAGCTGCTGCCCTCCGGCTCCACCCTGTGCGACGTCGGCTCGGGTGCCGGCCTGCCCGGCATCCCGGTGGCCCTGGCCCGTCCGGACGTCTCGGTGACCCTGCTGGAGCCGCTGCTGCGCCGGACCACCTTCCTGGAGGAGGTCGTCCGGGAGCTGGCGCTGGAGAACGTCACGGTGCTGCGCGGCCGCGCCGAGGAGATGGTCGGCAAGCTCGCGGTGGACGTGGTGACCGCCCGGGCGGTGGCCCCGCTGGACCGGCTGGCCGGCTGGGGCATGCCGCTGCTGCGCCCGCACGGGCAGATGCTGGCGCTCAAGGGCGACAGCGCCGAGCAGGAGCTGGCCGACTCGCGCGCCGGGCTGGCCAAGCTGGGCGCCGTCGAGTGGACCGTGATCTCGGTCGGCGAGGGCACCCTGGAGACCTCGACCCGGGTGGTCCAGGTCAAGGCGGGGGAGAGCCCCGGCGGGGTGAAGGCCGCCACCCGGCGCGCCAAGATGGCCCGGGCCGGTCGCAACGCCGGCGCCAAGAACGGCGGCACCACCGGCCGGGGCGGTCGGCGCCGCGCCCGCTGATCCCGGAACAGCCGCCACGACGGGCGGACGGTCCTCCTCGAAGGGGAACCGTCCGCCCGTCGTCGTTCGGGTGACGGGCGGGCCGACAAGCGGACATCGGAGTGTCGCAACGTCAGATTTCCGACATAGCGGGCATGGTGTTTCACGTGAAACGTCGCTCCTTGCTCTCCGGAATCCTCGCTCGCGGCCGGGCGGCGACTGTTGCCGCTCCGGTTTCACGTGAAACACTGAGCCCCATGCAGGACTCGGAGACCATCGACCAGATCGATGACACGCCCATCGCACGGGCTGCCCAGGCTGCGGTTCAGGCGATCGGCCGAGCGGGGGAGGGGCTTCCCCGGCCCGCCGCGACCCGGGTGATCGTGGTCGCCAACCAGAAGGGCGGGGTGGGCAAGACCACCACCACCGTGAACATGGCCGCCTCGCTGGCCATGCACGGGCTGCGCGTCCTGGTGGTCGACCTCGACCCCCAGGGCAACGCCTCCACCGCCCTCGGCATCGACCACCACGCCGAGGTGCCGTCCATCTACGACGTCCTGGTCGAGGGCAAGCCCATGGCCGACGTGGTCCAGCCGGTCGTGGACGTCGAAGGGCTCTTCTGCGTCCCCGCCACCATCGACCTGGCCGGCGCCGAGATCGAGCTGGTCTCGCTGGTGGCCCGGGAGAGCCGGCTGCAGCGCGCCATCGCCGCCTACGAGCAGCCGCTGGACTACATCCTGATCGACTGTCCGCCCTCGCTGGGCCTGCTGACGGTCAACGCCCTGGTGGCCGGTCAGGAGGTGCTGATCCCGATCCAGTGCGAGTACTACGCGCTGGAGGGCCTCGGCCAGCTGCTGCGCAACGTCGAGCTGGTGCGCGCCCACCTCAACTCCGCGCTGCACGTCTCGACCATCCTGCTCACCATGTACGACGCCCGGACCAGGCTGGCCGCCCAGGTCGCCGAGGAGGTCCGGACCCACTTCCAGAACGAGGTGCTGAGCACGGCGATCCCGCGCTCGGTCCGCATCTCGGAGGCGCCCAGCTACGGGCAGACGGTGCTGACCTACGACCCGGGCTCGACCGGGGCGCTCTCCTACCTGGAGGCCGCCCGCGAGCTCGCGCTGCGCGCGGCCGGTCAGGGCGGCTCGCTGGTGGGTCAGCAGCGGGGCGGCAGCGGTACGGGGCACAATGCCCCGGTGGCACAGCACGGTACGACGGAGGGTCATCAGTGAGTGGTCGCAGGGGTCTGGGACGAGGGCTCGGGGCGCTGATCGGCCCGGCCGCGCCGGCGGACGGCGGGGCGGCGCAGACGGTCGCGGCCACGCCCGCGCCGACCTCGGTGGTGGCGACCGGCGCGACGTCGCCGGCCTCGGTGCCCGTGCTGCCGGGTGGTCGTGCCACGGTGGCGGCCCGGGCGGCCGTCGCGCGGCGGCCGGAGCAGCCGGCGCCGGTCCCCGGCGCCTCCTTCGCCGAACTGCCGCTGGACGCGATCACCCCCAACCCGCGCCAGCCGCGCGAGGTGTTCGACGAGGACAAGCTGGCCGAGCTGGTCGCCTCCATCAAGGAGGTGGGCCTGCTCCAGCCGATCGTGGTGCGCGAGATCGAGGCCGGGCGCTACGAGCTGATCATGGGCGAGCGGCGCTGGCGGGCCTCCCGTGAGGCGGGCCTGGAGCGGATCCCGGCGATCGTCCGGGCCACCGAGGACGACAAGCTGCTGCTGGACGCCCTCCTGGAGAACCTCCACCGGGCGGAGCTGAACCCGCTGGAGGAGGCGGCCGCCTACGACCAGCTGCTGCGGGACTTCTCCTGCACCCACGAGGAGCTGGCCGACCGGATCGGCCGCTCGCGCGCGCACGTCTCCAACACGCTGCGGCTGATGAACCTCTCGCCGGCCGTCCAGAAGCGGGTCGCCGCCGGTGTGCTGACCGCCGGCCACGCCCGCGCGCTGCTGGCGCTGCCGGACGCCGAGCGGCAGGAGGAGGTGGCCAGGCGGATCCCCGCGGAGGGCCTTTCGGTGCGGACCACCGAGGAGATCGTCCGGGTGATGCTCCAGGAGCCGGAGAAGCCCGCGCGCCAGACGCCGAAGGCGGGAAAGATCATCTCCCCGGCCTTCAGCGACCTGGCGAGCCGGCTGTCGGACCGCTTCGACACCCGGGTCAAGGTCGAGGTGTCGCAGCGCGGCGGGAAGCTGGGCAAGGGCAAGGTGGTGCTGGAGTTCGGTTCGGTGGAGGACCTCAACCGGATCCTGGACAGCATGGCCCCCGGCGAGGACGGTCTGCGGCTGTCGCAGGGCTGAGCCGGCCGTCCGGACCGAGGGCGACGACCCGATGGGTGCATGTGCCACGTGAGCGCTGTTTCACGTGAAACATGCACCCATCGGCGTTCGTGGGGGAATGCTCGACCCTGAGAGGGAGGAGGAGGTACGGGCCATGGGACGCCGGATCGCTCCGCTGACGCTGGACAACCTCGCGGACCTGCCGACGGGCTGCCGCTCCTGCGTGTTCTGGGAGCTGGACCCGGTCAGCGCCAAGGAGGCGGTGGAGTCGGGGAAGCCCGAGCTGGAGAAGGAGGGGTGGATCTCCGCGGTGCTGCTGGAGTGGGGGTCCTGCGGCCGGATCGTCTACGTGGACGACCAGCCGGCCGGATTCGTGCTCTACGCGCCGCCCGCGTACGTGCCCCGGTCCCAGTCCTTCCCGACCAGCCCGGTCTCGCCGGACGCCGTTCAACTGATGGTCAGCCGGGTGCTGCCGGGCTACCAGCGGCAGGGGCTGGGCCGGGTGCTGGTGCAGACCGTCGCCAAGGACCTGCTGGGGCGCGGGGTGCGGGCGATCGAGGCCTTCGGCACGGCGGCCCGGGTGCCGACCAGCTGCGTGCTGCCGGCCGACCACCTGCTCGCGGTCGGCTTCAAGACCGTACGGCCCCACCCGCGCTACCCGAGGCTGCGGTTGGAGGCCCGGACCACCCTGTCCTGGCGCGGCGACGTGGAGGGGGCGCTGGAGCGGCTGCTCGGCGGCGGGCGGAAGGAACCGGCGCTGCGGCCGTTCTGATCGGTGCTGCGGAACGGGCGGTGCTGCGGAACGGGCGGTGCTGCAAGGCGGCGGTACGGCGGAACGGCGGTGCTGCAAAGCGGCGGCGGGGCTCCCCGAGTGGGGAACCCCGCCGCCGTACGACCGGTGACCGGAAGACCTAGATCAGGCCGTCCAGCTCGCGCAGCAGCGCGGCCTTCGGACGGGCGCCGGTGATCTGCTTCACCGGCTGGCCGCCCTTGTACAGGATCAGGGTCGGGATCGAGATGACGTTGTACTCGGCGGCGGTCACCTGGTTGGCGTCCACGTCGAGCTTGGCAACGGTCAGCTTGTCGCCCTGCTCGGCCGCGATCTCCTCCAGGATCGGGGCGACCTGACGGCACGGGCCGCACCAGGTGGCCCAGAAGTCGACCAGTACGGGCTTGTCGCTGTCCAGGACGTCGGATTTGAACGTCGCGTCGGTGACGGTGGTGGTGGCGCCGGCCACGGGAACTCCTCGGGTTAGGACGGAGGGGGCTGCTGCCAGGTGAACAACGGGCGGGCCCGTTCTGTTTCTGCCTGGCCGGGGTGGGGGTGTTTCACGTGGAACACCCCCGCTGGGGTTCGCTCGGGGCGAGGGAGGGCGGGAGGTCAGACCGCGACGGCGGCGGCCTTGTTCTCCGCGTCGTCCAGCGCGGCCAGGTAGCGCTCGGCGTCCAGCGCGGCGGAGCAGCCGGTGCCGGAGGCGGTGATGGCCTGGCGGTAGGTGTGGTCCACGACGTCGCCGGCGCCGAAGACACCCTCGACGTTGGTGCGGGTCGAGGGGGAGTCGACCTTCAGGTAGCCCTCGGCGTCGAGCTCCAGCTGGCCCTTGAAGAGGTCGGTGCGCGGGTCGTGGCCGATCGCGATGAACAGACCGGTGACCGCCAGCTCGCGGGTCTCGCCGGTGGTGGTGTCGCGCAGGGTGACGCCGGTCAGCTTCGGGTCGCCGTGGATGGCCTCGACCGCGCTGTCCCACTCGAAGCGGATCTTCGGGTCGGCGAAGGCGCGCTCCTGCATCGCCTTGGAGGCGCGCAGGGTGTCACGGCGGTGGATGATCGTGACGCTCTTGGCGAAGCGGGAGAGGAAGGTCGCCTCCTCCAGGGCCGTGTCGCCGCCGCCGACCACCGCGATGTCCTGGTCACGGAAGAAGAAGCCGTCGCAGGTCGCGCACCAGGAGACGCCGCGGCCGGAGAGCTTGTCCTCGTTCGGCAGGCCCAGCTTGCGGTGCTGGGAGCCGGTGGTGACGATCACGGCGCGGGCCTTGTGCACGTTGCCCTCGGAGTCGGTGACGGTCTTGATGTCACCGGTGAGGTCGACCGCGACGATGTCGTCCGGGATCAGCTCGGCGCCGAAGCGCTCGGCCTGCGCCCGCATGTTGTCCATCAGCTCGGGGCCCATGATGCCGTCCCGGAAGCCCGGGAAGTTCTCGACCTCGGTGGTGTTCATCAGCGCACCACCGGCGGTGACGGCCCCCTCGAAGACCAGCGGCTTGAGGGAGGCACGGGCCGTGTAGAGCGCAGCCGTGTACCCGGCCGGGCCGGAACCGATGATGATCACGTTACGGACGTCGCTCACTGCTTCTCCTGGTTCGCATCGCGACCCGCGTTTGCTGCGGGGAGGGCGGTCCTGCTCCGCCGCCCGGGACAACGACTGACCAGTGTCTCGCATTCCCAGGCTGATCAGTACCAGGTGCCCGAACTCCGGAAGCGGCGTGCCGTCCTGGTCGTCGATCGCATGGGAACGGCCTGCCGGTGGCTGGGAACGGTCGCTCAGTGGCCGGGCACCGTCCGGTGCAGGACGACCGGGCCGCAGTCGGGGGAGCGCAGGTAGACGTCCACGAAACCGGGCCGGTCGGGGGCCGGGTAGACCAGGACCTCGACCGGGGAGCCCTGGTAGCTGCCCCGGTCGGTGGCCAGCGGGGTGCCCGGGGCGGGTGCCTGACAGGCGGCGGGCGAGGCCGGGGCGGAGGGGGAGGCAGGGCCGGACAGCTCAGGCCGGACGCCCCCGGCGGGGGCGGCGTCGGACCGGCCCGGCCCGGTGGCGCGCAGCCCGGGTTCGGCGCCGGAACGGGCCAGCAACTGCTGGACCTGCGCGGTGAGTCGGTCCTCCCGGTAGACGGTGCCGGGGCCCGCCAGGTGGGGGGTGCGGGCGGTCCGGTCGTCGGGGGATCCGGCCGAGGCGGCCGAGGCGGCGGAGGTGCCGGTGTTCTCGGAGTGGTCCAGCAGCAGGGCCCCGCCGAGGCCGAAGGCGGCCAGCGCGGCGGCCGCGCCGAGCAGCACGGCGAACCGCCGGCGGCGGGGCCGGGGGCGGCCGGGGCCGGAGGAGCCGGGGCCCGAGGACGGGCCGGGACGGGACGGAGGGGCCGAGGGCGCAGGAACGGCCCGTACGGGCGTGGCCGGGGTGTCCGCCCGGTGGGTGACGGAGGAGGGCAGCCGGGGGCCTTCCTGGGGCCGCTCCGCGGCCCCGGCCGTGCCGTGCCGCTCGGCGAGGGCGGCCTCGGCGAGGGCGGCGTCCAGCCGGGCGGCGACGTCGGTGGGCATCGGCTCGGGTTCGACGGTGCCGAGCAGCGACTGCACCTCGGCCAGGGCGTCGGCGGTCTCGCGGCACTCGGCGCAGCCGTCCAGGTGCCGGTGCAGCACGGCGGCCCCGGCGGGCTCGACCAGGCCCTCGGCGAGGTCGGCGAGCTCCTCGACGGAGGGGTGGGCGCCGACGGGCTCGGGGGAGGAGAGGGGGGCGGTCATCGCGTGCTCGCATCTCCTTCCAGCATCGTGCGGCCGGTGCTCGGGCCTGTTCCTGTGACGGTGCGGGGGCCGGTCGGGTTCCCCGGGGCGTCGTGGCGCGGCGGCGGGGCCGCGCCGGGTGAGCCGGACGCCCCGCGCCCCGTGGCCCCGCGGGCCGGCGTCCCGCGCCCCGTTGCCCCGCGCCCCGTTGCCCCGCGCCCCGTTGCCCCGCGCCCCGGTGTTTCACGTGAAACGTCCCGCACCCCGCCGTCCGGATCGCGCAGGTGCCGGACCAGCGGCAGCAGCCGGGCCCGGCCCCGGGCGCAGCGGCTCTTCACCGTGCCGACCGGGACGCCCAGCAGCTCGGCGGCCTCGGCGACCGGGTAGCCCTGCATGTCGACCAGGACCAGCGCGGCCCGCTGTTCGACGGGCAGCTCGGCGAGGGCCGCGGTCAGCTCGCGGTGCACCTCGGCGCGGACCACCGGGGAGTCGGCCGGTTCGGCGGTGCCGACCAGGCTGTCCAGCCGCTGCGGGTCGTCGTCCAGCGGGGTGGTGCGCCGGGTGGCGCTGCGCCGGGCGCGGTCCAGGCAGGCGTTGACCACGATCCGGTGCAGCCAGGTGGTGACCGCCGAGCGGCCCTGGAAGCCGGGGGCGGCGCGGAAGGCGGAGACCAGGGCGTCCTGGAGGGCGTCCGCGGCCTCCTCGCGGTCCCCCAGGGTGCGCAGGGCGACCGCCCAGAGCCGGTCGCGGTGACGGTTCACCAGGTGCCCGAAGGCGTGCGGGTCGCCGGCGACGTGCCGGGCGAGCAGCGCCGCGTCGTCGTCCGCCACTGTCACCCCTCGACCCCTTGCCGTCGTTCCGGTGTGCCGGGGTGCGGTCAGCCGGAGACCTTGACCTCGGCGACGTGGCCGCGGTACTTGCCGTCGCCATCCTTCGTCAGAGCGGTCAGCCAGATCAAGAGGTAGCGCGTGGTGACCGGGGTGTCGAGGGTGTAGTCGACGGTGTTGCCGGACTTCTTGGCGAGGGTGGTGAAGCCGTCCGGCTTGAGCTGGGACGGGTTGGCGACGGTCGCGGGGGGCACCCGCAGCTCCGCGGTCTGCTCGCCGCCCTGGAACTGGACGGTCACCGAGGAGACCGACTGCGGCGAGCCGAGGTCGACCAGCAGGCCGGTGCCGGACTGGAGGGCGGGCGGCCTGGGGCCGAACTGGTCGACGAACCAGCCGGTGGTCCAGGCGGTGCCCGGGTCGCCGTCGACGGCGTTCTTGATGCTCTCGGAGCCCTGGAGCCCGTCACCCAGCGGGTTGTACGACTCCACGCCCTTGATGGCGATCGGCACCGGAGTGTGCGCCGTCGGGTGCGCGCTCGGCGCGGCGGTGCTGACCGAGGGCTGCGGGGTGGCGACGGCCTGACCGGTGTGGCGCAGGCTGCCGACGAACTGCCAGGAGGCGACGCCGATCGCGCCCAGCGCGACCGTCCAGGCGGTGGCCTTGACCACCCGGCGCAGCCGGCGCTTGGTGCGCCGGGCGGCGGTCGGCCGCGAGGAGGCCGGCAGCGGGGCGACCGTGGTGTCGGCGACCCGGGTGGGGTTGGGCGCGGTGGGCAGGGCGTGGGTGTTGTGCCGGGGCGGGGCCGGGAAGGCGGGCAGCTCGGGTTCGGGCTGGCGGATCCGGGGCATCTGCGCGATCGCCCGGACCAGCTCCTCCGGGGTGGTGATCGGCTGGGCGTGGTGCGGCGGGTGGTCGAACAGGGCGCGTGCCGCGAGCTGGGACAGGCCCTTGTGGACGCCCGCGCGGACCTGGTCCGGCGCGGCGTTCTGCAGGCCCCTGGGCAGCCCCCGGAGGTCGTAGCGGTCCTCGGGGTACGGCCAGCGGTGGGTGAGCGCGGCGAACAGCAGGGCGCCGATCGCCCGGGTGTCCGCGCGCTGGGCGTCCTCGGTGGAGTCCTCCGGGGGCAGCCCGCGCAGGGCGGCGTCCACCGCGATGCCGTTGATCCGGTACTGGCCGCTGTCGGTGCGCAGCACGCAGCGCGGGGTGAGCCGCAGGTGGGCCTGGCCGCGGCGGTGGGCGGCGGCGACGGCGTCGGCGACCTGGCGCACCATCTGGTACGCCTCGTGCGGCTCCATCGGGCCGTCCGTGAGCAGCTTGGCGAGGTCGGAGGCGTGCGGGAGCCACTCCCGCACGACGAAGACCAGCTCGCCCTCCTGGACGGCGTCCAGCACCTGGACGAAGCGCGGGTCGCCGAGCAGGGCGGCCGACTTGGCGGCGGCCAGCACCTTGCGGGCGCGCTGGTGGCCGGAGGCCATCAGGTGGACGCCGACGGCCCGGCGCAGCTTCTCGTCGACGGCGCGCCAGCTGCTGAAGACCTCGGTCTGGGAGATGCACTCTTCGAGCAGGTAGCGGTTGCCGATCTTGTCGCCGCTGTGCCGCATCGGCGCGGGCAGGGTGCGCGGGAGGGTGGCGGTGTCGCGCGGGTCGACCGTGGGCTGGGGGTCGGTCGGGCGGCGCTTGTCGGAGGCGGCGCCGGGCGGCGCGGGGGCGGGCTTCTTCCGCGGGGTGCCGGCCGCCAGTTCGGCGGCGATCTCGTGGACCGAGAGCGGGGCGGTGATCTCCGAGGTCTCCTCGCTGACGGAGGCCTCCGGGGCCGGCTCGGCATCCCGGTCGCCGTCCTTCGTGGCGTCCTTCACGGCGTCCTCCTCCCCGGTCGTGGAGGCGGCCTCGGAGGAGGCCTTGGAGGACTTGGAGGAGTTGGACGACTTGGTGGACGACGTGGACGACGCGCTGGAGGCGGTCGTGGAGCCCGCCTCGGGGCCGGCCCCGGAGGCGTCCGCGGAGGGGGCGTCGGCGGTGCCCGCCGCGGCGGTCTTCCCGTCCGCGAGCTGGTCGATCGCCGCAGCCAGCGCGGCCTCGTCCGCCGCCGCGTCAGCTGCTGACGTGTCGACGACCGCCTTGGTGCCATCAGCCACCGTGGTCCTGCCTCCCCTTGTGTCGCCCCGGCCGAGAGAGTCGCTGGAGCGCGCGGATAGGCCGCCCTGTGCTCCAGGACAATTGTGCCCACTCTTCTCCACCGGGTACGACCGCTGGGACGTCCGCTCGGTTGCCCGGGGGTGGAGAGATGTCGTGCAGATCCGACACCGGGCCGCCACGTCGCGGCCCGGGCGTTCCCGGTGGCGGTGGCGGCCCGGAATGCGGCCGGACGGGCGGAGGCGGTGGTCGCCCCGGTTGACGCCCGGTCAGAGCGTCCGCCGGTCCGGCAGGTTGGCCGTCGGTCAGCGGCCCAGTCGGCCGCGGACCATGCCCAGCATGGCGTTCATCTCCTCGATCCGCAGGCGCTTCGCGATGAACACGAACACCAGCAGCTGGAGGCCACCGGCCAGGACCACCGACAGCACGCTGCCCGCCCAGCCGGCGAGCACCTGCTGGACCGCCAGGCTGACGCCGAGGCCGACCGCCGCGGCCGGGACGCAGGCGGCAGCCAGCCGGCTGTACGTCTTGCCGATCCGCTTGGTGTCCAGGCCGCCGATCTTCTTCTTCAGCTTCGGCACCGCGACCGTCACTCCGACGGCGTACGCGAGGCCGTAGCCGAGGGCCATTCCGGTCACCGTCCACTGCGCGGGCAGCGCGACCCAGCAGATCAGCGAGAAGCCGGCCTGGCAGGCGGCCACCCAGACGGTGTTGGAGAACGGCGTCCTGGTGTCCTCGTAGGCGTAGAAGCCGCGCAGCATCACGTACTGCGCCGAGTACGGGATCAGCCCGAGCGCGAAGGCCGAGAGCATCAGACCGACGTTGGTCGCGTTGTTCAGGGCCGTACCGCCGCCGCCGACCGCGTAGATCGAGCGGCCGATCGCCGGGCCGAGCGCCAGAAACAGGAAGGCCGCCGGGACGACCGCCACCGCGGTGGTGCGCAGCCCGTACGACAGGTCGTCGCGGACGGCTCCGGCGTCGTCGTCGGCCGCCGCCCGGGAGAGCCGGGGGAGCACCGCGCTCATGATCGAGACGGTGATGACGGCCTGCGGGAGCTGCCAGATCAGCAGGGCGTTGGAGAAGGCCGACAGGCCGACGCCGCCGTGGCCGCCCTGTTCGGCGGCGCTGCCGGCCGCGGTGGCCAGCTGGGTGATGACCAGGTAGCCGGCCTGGTTGGCGAGCACGAAGAAGAACGTCCACTTGGCCAGCCGGGCGGCCTTGCCCAGGCCGTGGCCGCGCCAGTCGAAGCGCGGCCGGAAGTGGAAGTCCGCGGCCCGCAGGTACGGGACCATCGCCAGCGACTGGACCACCAGGCCGAGCAGGGTGCCCAGGCCGAGCAGCCGGACGCCCTCCGGGGAGATGTTCTCCGGGGTGACCTGGGTGCCGTTGTAGCCGCCGTAGACCCAGATGTACGCGCCGAAGGTGAAGATCACCACGATGTTGTTGAGGACCGGGGTCCACATCATCGCGCCGAAGCGGCCGCGGGCGTTGAGGATCTGCCCCATCACCACGTGGACGCCCATGAAGAAGATGGTCGGCAGGCAGTAGCGGGCCAGCGCCACCGTGGTGTCGGCGCGGGCCGGGTTGGTCATCATCGGGTGCGCGATCAGCTGGACCAGCAGCGGCGCCCCGAGGACCGCCAGGAACACCACGCCGCCGAGTCCGACCATCACCAGGGTGAGCAGCCGGCTGGCGTAGGCGGTGCCACCGTCCTCGTCGTTCTTCATGCTGCGCACCAGCTGCGGCACGAAGACCGCGTTCAGCGCGCCGCCGCCGATCAGGATGTACAGCAGGGTCGGCAGGGTGTTCGCCGCGTTGTACGAGTCACCCATCACCGCGATGCCGATCGCGCCGGCGATCACCATGGTCCGCAGGAAGCCGGTGCCGCGGGAGACCAGGGTGCCGGCCGCCATGATCGCGCTGGAGTTCAGCAGGCTGGCGACCTTGCCGCCGCCTCCGGCGGCCGGGGCGGGGGCGGCCGCGGGCTGGGCGCTCCGCTCCTCGGCGAGGTCCGCCCGCGGCTCGACCGCCGGGGGCACCGCGACGGCGGCCACCTGCATGGTGGCCTCGTCCTCGGAGAGCGGCGGGTCGAACTCGATCGGCGGCACGAAGGGGCGCTGCCCGTCCGGACCGACGTGCTGCGGCTGCCCCGGGTAGCCGCCGTCCGGCGGGTACGGCGCGGGGGCGCCCGGCGGCACCTGGGCGTCCTGGGGCATCGGCGCGCCCGGCTGGACGGGCTGGACGGGCTGGACCGGGGCGGGCCCGGGCTGCGGGCCGACCGCCTCGGCCTGGTGGCCGCCGCCGAACAGCGCGTCCACCCCGACGTACTCGGTGGTCTCGGTGTCCCAGGCGGAGTGTGCCGGGCCCGGCTGCCACTGCGACTGCGGCTGCGGCTGCTCGGCGGCGCCCCACTGGGGGGCGGCCGGACCGGCCTGCTGCGGCCAGCCGGCCGGTGCCGGAGGGGTGTCCCAGCCGGGCTGCACGGGCGGCACCGGGGGCGAGAACGGCGTCGACGGCACCGGGGTCGGGTAGCCGCCGCCCTGCGGCGGTAGCTGCGGCGGCACGTCGTACGCGGTGGCCGGCGGCGGCGCCGCGGCGGGCCGTCCGGCCTGCAGTCCGTACGGGTCCTTGCCGTCCTGCTGGGTCCCGTACGCGCCGGCCGCGTACGGGTCCTGGGCGTACGTGTCGGCCACGTACCAGTCGCCGGACGGCGACTCGGCGCCCGGCCGGCTCTCACCGCGGCCCGGCGGCCGCTCCTCGCTGCGCCCGGTCATGTCACCTCTTCGCTGTCGTGGGGGGAGGCCGGCCCGGCGTCGCGGGTGGTCGGCGGTATCAAGGACCAACCTTCTCATCACCGGCGGTCCGATCCCGGCCATCCGGGCTGCTGGCGCGCGGTGTCTGCGCGGGACCGCCGCCCGTGGAACCGTCCCCGGCGGGGTCCGCTCCGGTGGCCTCCGGCTCCTGCGGCTCCTGCGGTTCGGCCGCGGCGGCGCCGTCCGGGCCGTCCGTCGCCGGGCCGTCGCCGACCGGCTGGTCGCCGTCCTCGTGCGGCCGGCCGCCGTGCCGCTTGCGCTGGCGGAAGAAGCGCAGCGCGGCCAGGACCAGCAGCACGGCGGCGCCGGCGAAGACGTACAGCACCCCGTTGGTGACCGAGGTGACCTCGACCGTGAACTCCCGGGGAGCGCCGTAGGGCTGCGGATTGGGTCCGGTGGTGTACAGCTGGGCGGTCATCGCGACCGGGCCGTTGGTGCGGGCCTCGGCGTTGAAGCGCAGCGTGACGCTCTGCGAGGCCGGGAGGACGAGGTCCTCGTCCTTGCCCACCCGCAGCCGGTTCGGCTGGTTCGAGGTGAGCCGCAGCTTCAGGTTGGTGACCGTCTGGGTGAGGTCGTTGCGCACGCTGACCTGGAGCTGGCCGGTGTTCCCGGCCAGGGTGACCACGGTCTTCTTCGGCACCTGGACGGCGGCCGTGAGCTCCGTCAGGTAGTTGCCGACGCCCAGGCGGTAGTTGTCGCCGGCCGACGCCTGGGTGCGCCACTCGGTGGACAGCGAGCGGACCATGGCGGCGCTGAAGGGGCCGCGGACCCGCTGCGGCAGGGTGAGCACCCGCATCAGGGTGTCCAGGCCCCGCTGGACCGTGTCGGTGCCGCTCAGGGCGCCGGCCGGCAGTTCGGTGGCCCGGGCCTGGGTCGGGTAGTCGGCGGACGACGGGACGGTGGTGTTGGCCTTCGGGTCCGGCGTGGCCTGGGCCAGCGCGTCCAGCTTCACCGGGGTCAGCCACTTGTCGGTCGCCGTCTGCAGCGCGCCCGCCAGAACCCTGGCGGTGGCGGCGGTCATCTCGCGCGGCGGCATGACCAGCAGGCCGCGCTGGTTCTGCGGCTGCTCGTGGGTGATCGTGAAGGTCTCGGCCAGGAACCGCTGGGCCGCGTCGGTCTGGTCCTTCGGGGTGCTCAGGTCCTTCTGGAAGAGCGAGGAGACCGTGTCGTCGGCGACCACGGCGCTCTGCCCGTTGCCGATCGGGCGCACCGCGGTCGGGGTGTAGTTCACCGAGTCCGGGTCGGGCATGCTCGCGCCGTTGACCAGCACCAGGCTGCTGCCCGCCTGCCGGGCGATTCCGGCGATCTGCTGGTCGAGGTAGCCCTGGTAGGGCCAGGCCACGTCGGAGCGGGTGTCCACGGAGAGCCGGCCCTCGACGGTCAGCCGTCCGGCGGTGGCCGCCTTGTCCAGGGCGGTGCCCATGCCGGTCAGGTCGGCGCCGTTGTGGGCGATCGAGGCGAGGTCCGGGTCGGCGTACGGCAGCGCGATGACCTGGTTGCCGGACTTGGCGACGGCCGCGCGCAGCTTGTTCAGCCAGGCCTCGGCGGCGGGCGAGGCGTCGTGGGAGACGGTGTTGTCCTCCTTGGCGGGCTTGCCCGCCGCCTCGCTGACCGGCTTCTGCACCCGGTACTTGCCGGTCATCGCGAACGCGGCGTCCAGCAGGTCCGGGTCGATCACCCAGGTCAGGCCGGTCAGCTTGGAGCCGGAGTCGACCAGCTCGTACAGCCGGCCGCCCGGCGCGAACTCGGTGGCCAGGCTGTCGTCGCGCAGCACCGGGAGGGTCTGGTCGTTGTCGGCGGCGGTCTGCGCGGCCAGCACCGGCGCGTGCACCAGTGGCCAGAGCGTGGTGACCTTCGTCGGCTGGGCCTCGGTGCCGCCCTGGGAGAAGGGCAGGAAGGTCCGGGCGATGCCCAGGGCCCGGTCGCGGGGGTTGTCGGCGGTCGAGCCCCAGGCGTCCACCGCGAGTTCGTAGACGCCGCTGTCGGACAGCCCGAGGTCGCTCACCGCGACGCTGAGGGTGTACGGCAGGCTCTGCCCGGGATTCAGCTCCGGCAGGGCGTACTGCGGGCTGTCCAGCTCGGTGCCGTCCTCGCCCTTCGGCGTGGTGCGGGAGGCCACGCCCTGGAGCTCGCTGCGCCGCTGCAGGGGCTTGGCGGAGACCGGCTTGCGGACCGCCGCGTGGGCGCCCTTGAGTGCCGACCTGCCCGAGTTGGTGACGTGGCCGGTGATGGACACGGTGCCGTTCGGCACGGCCAGCTGCGGGGTCACCGTCTCGATGGTCAGCACCACCGGGTACTCCGCGGTGGCCGCGGCGTCGGCGGCCGGGCGGATGTTGCCACCGGCCGGGAGCGCCATGGCGGGGGCGGCCGTGAACAGGGTCAGGGCGGCCCCGAAGGCGGCGGCGAAGCGGCGGGCGAGGCGGCCCGGGCTCCGTCCTTCGGCGGGACGTCCGTCGGGGCCCGTGGCCCGTCCAGGCCTTCGGTGCGCCCCCAGGCCCGAGTGCCGTGCCGGCTCACTCACTCGTTTCGCCCTCGCCGTTCTGTTCGATCGCTCGCTGCTGATGCTGTCCGCCCGGCGCTGGTGCCGGACGTTCCCGCTCGACGTTCTTGTTCGACGCTGTACGCCACCCTGCTGCCGCGGAGGGTTCCGTCGGCACGGCGGCGGCACGCGACACCGCATCCCCGGTTCCGGTGTCCGCGATCCGTCCACCGGCATGGTAACGATCCAGCCTGGCGTGCAGTGTTGCGGGCTGTGGGATGAGACGCCCGAAACGCGCGGGCGGTTGACCTTCCGGGCCACGTACCCTTGTGAGCCGTGTCCACTGCCAATGAGCCCACCACGCGCACCGACCGTCCCAACACCGCCGCCCAGGTCGTCCCAGGCCTGAGCGAGGCCCAGACCCTCGGGCTGCAAGAGCTGCTGCGGGTTTCTCCGGTGGCCGACGAGATCGCCCGCCGGTTCCAGGCTGCCGGTCACCGACTGGCCCTGGTCGGCGGCTCGGTGCGGGACGCGCTGCTCGGCCGGCTCGGCAACGACCTGGACTTCACGACCGACGCCCGCCCGCAGCAGGTGCTCAAGCTGGTCAAGGGCTGGGCGGACGCGGTCTGGGACGTCGGCATCGCCTTCGGCACCGTCGGCGCCCGGAAGGACACCCCCGAGGGCTCCTTCCTGATCGAGATCACCACCTACCGCTCCGAGGCGTACGACCGCACCTCCCGCAAGCCCGAGGTGACCTACGGCGACACCATCGAGGAGGACCTGGTCCGCCGGGACTTCACGGTCAACGCGATGGCCGTCGACCTGCCCGGCCGCGGCTTCGTCGACCCGCACCACGGTCTGGAGGACCTGGAGGCCCGGGTGCTGCGCACCCCCGCCACCCCCGAGGAGTCCTTCTCCGACGACCCGCTGCGGATGATGCGGGCCGCCCGCTTCGCCGCCCAGCTGGACTTCGACCCGGCGCCCGAGGTGATCGCCGCGATGACCGCGATGGCCGAGCGGATCACCATCGTCTCGGCCGAGCGGGTGCAGGCCGAGCTGAACAAGCTGCTGCTGGCCGATCACCCGGTGAAGGGCCTGCGGCTGCTGGTCGACACCGGCCTGGCCGGGCACGTGCTGCCGGAACTGCCCGCGCTGAAGCTGGAGCGCGACGAGCACCACCGGCACAAGGACGTCTACGAGCACTCGCTGACCGTCCTGGAGCAGGCCATCGCCCTGGAGCAGGACGGCCCGGACCTCACCCTGCGCCTCGCCGCGCTGCTGCACGACATCGGCAAGCCGCGCACCCGCCGCTTCGAGTCGGACGGCCGGGTCTCCTTCCACCACCACGAGGTGGTCGGCGCCAAGATGACCCGCAAGCGGATGCGCGAGCTCAAGTACTCCAAGGAGCTCACCGAGGACGTCTCGCGCCTGGTCGAGCTGCACCTGCGCTTCCACGGCTACGGCGGCGGCGAGTGGACCGACTCCGCGGTGCGCCGCTACGTCACCGACGCCGGGCCGCTGCTGGAGCGCCTGCACAAGCTCACCCGCTCCGACTGCACCACCCGCAACAAGAAGAAGGCGGCCGCCCTCTCGCGCACCTACGACGGCCTGGAGCACCGGATCGCCGAGCTGAAGGCGCAGGAGGAGCTGGACTCCATCCGCCCGGCGCTGGACGGCAACCAGATCATGGAGCTGCTCGGGCTGAAGCCCGGCCCGCAGGTCGGCAAGGCGTACAAGCACATGCTTGAACTGCGGCTGGAGCACGGCCCGATGGAGCCCGACGAGGCGGTCGCGGCGCTGCGCGCCTGGTGGGACGGGCAGCAGCAGGGCTGACCGCGACGGCGGTGACGGAACGAGGGGCGGCCCCGTGCGGGTGCCGCCCCTCGTCCGTGCGCGGAATCAGAGGTGCTTGAGGCAGAGCACGTAGTCCAGCGCCGGCCAGTTCGAGTAGGTGCGGCTGTACGTGCTGTCCGACTTGGGCTGCTTCTTGCAGACCGTCTCGTCGGAGGTGGCGAAGTACTTGTAGACCACCTTGTACTGCGCCTTGGTGTCGGTGCAGGCCAGCACGGTGATCTTCGGGTGGTCGGCGCTGGTCCCGTCGTTGCGCAGGCAGTCGCCGGTCTTGGCGTCGTCCACCGCGTCGCTCGGGTCGGTCGGGGTGGCGATCGGCGGCAGGGTGATGCTCGGCATGGTGAAGGACGGCAGCGGGGGCGGCGGGGTGTAGCTGAAGGTGGGCCGCGGCGACGGGGCGAAGGTGACCGTGTTGACCGGCGTCGGCGAGGCGACCGCGGGGTCGCTCTTCGGACCGAGCACGCCGGTGGCGGCCAGGATCCCGACGCTCAGCAGGGAGACCGGCACCAGCAGCATCGCCAGATGCGGGCGGCTGGTCAGCGGGGCGCCGGGGTCGAGCTGGGGGCCGTGGGTGCCCGGCATCGGCGGCGGCAGCCGCTTGATCCGGCCGTGGGCGCCGAGGTTCATCAGCAGGGTGATCAGCGTCAGCAGCGGCGACACCCAGCTCCACCAGCCCTGGACGAGCGTCCTGGCGGACATGTCGCGCACGGTGGCCGTGCCGCAGGTGTGGCAGAACGGTCCGTGCATCCGGAGCATCCGGAACGCGACTATCAGGCCCTGGTGGCCGCGGACGGTCGCGCGCACCGCCGGGAAGCCGCCGCAGAAGCGGCAGTGCTCGCCGTCCGTCGGGGCCGGCGGCGGGTAGCCGTAGCCGTAGCCGGGCGGCTGGGCGCCGTAGGGCTGCTGCTCCGGGGGCGGGGCGCCCGGGTAGCCGTACCCCGGCGGTGGCGGGGCGCCGTACGGGCTGCCGTCACCGGGTGGCGGGCCGTAGGGCATCTGGGGCGGAGGCGGAGCGGACAAGGGGTCCCCCGGGAACAGGATGGTGGCGGAAGGGTCAGGACTTCTTCACCGGCGGGTAGCCGCCGGTGGTGGGGGTCAGTGGGCCCAGGCAGAGCACGTACCGCGTCTTGTTCCACCGGCGTCCGCTCTTGCCCGAGACGGCGCTGGTGGTCTGCGGCGTCTGCCGGCAGCGGGTCACGTCGGTGGTGCCGGTGAACTTCGACAGCACCTTGTAATTGGCTTTGGCGTCCGTGCAGTTGACGATCGAGACGTCACGCGATCCGCTCACCCGGACGCAGTCGCCGGGTTTGGCGCTGCTCACGCTGGGGCCGGCCAGGAAGTAGCCGGCCGCGAGCACGCCGCAGCCGCCGACCAGCCCGACGATCCTCAGCTTGGACCGGACGCCGCGCTTCGCGGGGGGTGTCGCGGCCACCGGGGCGGGCTGGGGGTGGCCGTACGGGCCGGGGGGCGGCTGCTGCCCGTACGGCGCCTGCGGCTGGGGCTGCGGCTGCGGTGGCTGGGCGTACGGGTTCTGGGCGTACGGGTTCGGGTACGGCAGCGGAGCGGGCGGCTGCTGCCCGTACGGCGGTTGGCCGCCGTACGCCGGCGGTGGCGGACCGTACCCGGGCGCGGCGGGTGGCGGCGGCCCGTACGGGCCGGTCGGTGTGCTCATCAGTTCGTCCCCCGTGACCGAGTGCTGTCGTTCAGACAGGTTTACGTACCTTAGCGACTGGGTCGGACGCAATCGGTCCCCAGCCCGCAAGGGACATCGGTACGGGGTGGTTTCGATTCCGCTACCGGACGGTTTCAGTGGCCGTCGCCGGGGAGCGGTCGCCGTCCCCGGGGAGCGGTCCGGACCGCCGGGCGGTCCGCAGGTAGAGCACCGCGGTCAGCCCGTACACCGCGGCCACCCCGGCGACCACCGCCACCGAGCGGCCGGACAGCGGCAGCACCAGCGCGGTGACCAGGGCGGCGGCCACGAAGGCGACGTTGAACAGCACGTCGTAGATGGCGAAGACCCGGCCGCGGAACTCGTCCTCGACCGACTCCTGCACCACGGTGTCGGCGCAGATCTTGGTGCCCTGGGTGACCACGCCGAGCAGCAGGGCGGCGGCCAGGCAGGGGATCGGCGCGAAGAACAGGCCCAGCGCGGGGACGAAGACCACCGGGGCGAGCAGGCAGGCCGTCATCCAGCCGGCCAGGCCGAGCCGGCGGGTGCACCAGGGGCTGACCACCGCGGCGATGAAGAACCCCGCGGCCGACAGGCCGACCGCCTGGCCGAGGGTGGCCAGTCCGGCCGCGCTGTCGGCCGGGTCGTTGAAGGTGTACCGGGCGAGCATCACCACGACCACGATCAGCACGCCGTAGCAGAACCGGGCCGCGGTGACGGCGGCCAGCGCATGGGCGGCGGGGCGGCGGTCCCGCACCAGGTGGCGCACGGCGGCGCCGAGTTCGACGGCGGCCCGCTTCAGCGCCTGGCCGAGCGCGGGGTGGTCGCCGTGCCGCTCCGGGCCGAGCAGGTCGCGGTCCATCCGGCGGGCGGCCAGCGCGGCCGACAGGTACAGCAGCGAGGCGACGGTGACCAGCGCGGCGTCCGCCTTCGGCCCGGGCGCCATCACCTGGTGCAGCAGGAAGCCGATGCCCCCGCCCGAGGCGGCCGCGACCGTCCCGAGGGTGGGGGAGAGGGCGTTGGCGGTGACCAGGGTGTCCTGCTCGACCACCCGCGGGAGGGCGGCCGACAGCCCGGCCAGGATGAACCGGTTGAGCGCGGTGACCAGCAGCGCCGAGGCGAAGAACAGCCAGGTCGGCGCCTCGGCCAGGAGCAGCGCCCCGGTGCCCAGCCCCAGCCCGAAGCGGGCCAGATTGCCGAAGTAGAGCACCTGGCGGCGGCGCCAGCGGTCCAGCAGCACCCCGGCGAACGGGCCGATCACCGAGAACGGCAGCAGCATCACGGCCAGCACCGAGGCGATGTCGGCGGGGGAGGACTGCTTCTCGGGGGAGAAGACCACGTAGGCGGCGAGCGAGACCTGGAAGACGCCGTCCGAGAGCTGGGAGAGCACCCGGGCGGTGAGCAGTCGACGGAAGTCCCGGCCACGGAGCAGACCGAGGAGCGTGGCGCGTTGCGCGGACTGGTGGGTGCTGCCGTTCTCGGTGATCGCCACCCGCCCAGGGTGCCATGGAACCGGCCGCCGTTTCACGTGAAACATCCGCCGCGGAAAGGTGAAGGGCTCACGATCAGTTGATCGTGAGCCCTTCGGGCGCGTTATGAGCGGTCAGCTCAGCGCTCAGCGCTCAACACGCGGCGCTCAGCGCTCGACCTCGCCGCGGATGAACTTCTCGACGTTCTCCTTGGCCTCGTCGTCGAAGTACTGCACCGGCGGGGACTTCATGAAGTACGAGGAGGCCGACAGGATCGGGCCACCGATGCCGCGGTCCTTGGCGATCTTCGCGGCGCGGACGGCGTCGATGATGACACCGGCGGAGTTCGGGGAGTCCCAGACCTCCAGCTTGTACTCCAGGTTCAGCGGGACGTCGCCGAACGCGCGACCCTCAAGGCGGACGTAGGCCCACTTGCGGTCGTCAAGCCAGGCCACGTAGTCCGAGGGACCGATGTGGACGTTCTTGGCGCCCAGCTCGCGGTCGCGGATCTGCGAGGTGACGGCCTGGGTCTTGGAGATCTTCTTGGACTCCAGGCGCTCGCGCTCCAGCATGTTCTTGAAGTCCATGTTGCCGCCGACGTTCAGCTGCATGGTGCGCTCAAGGATGACACCGCGGTCCTCGAACAGCTTGGCCATCACGCGGTGCGTGATGGTGGCGCCGACCTGGGACTTGATGTCGTCACCGACGATCGGCACGCCGGCCTCGGTGAACTTGTCCGCCCACTCCTTGGTGCCCGCGATGAACACCGGCAGGGCGTTCACGAAGGCGACCTTGGCGTCGATGGCGCACTGGGCGTAGAACTTGGCCGCGTCCTCGGAGCCGACGGGCAGGTAGCAGACCAGGACGTCGACCTGCTTGTCCTTGAGGACCTGGACGACGTCGACCGGGGCCTCGTCCGACTCCTCGATGGTCTCCCGGTAGTACTTGCCCAGGCCGTCGAGGGTGTGGCCGCGCTGGACGGTCACGCCGGTCGGCGGGACGTCGCAGATCTTGATGGTGTTGTTCTCGCTGTTGCCGATGGCGTCGGCCAGGTCGAAGCCGACCTTCTTGGCGTCGACGTCGAAGGCGGCGACGAACTCCACGTCACGGACGTGGTAGTCACCGAACTGGACGTGCATCAGCCCGGGGACCTTGCCGGCCGGGTCGGCGTCCTTGTAGTACTCGACACCCTGCACCAGCGACGCGGCGCAGTTGCCCACGCCCACGATGGCTACGCGAACCGAACCCATTCCGGTTGCTCCCTGTGATCTCATGAGGGCCGTCGGGGCCGACGGCACTCGTCCTGCTTCTTCGAATGACTGCTTGTACGGGCGCGAGGCGCCCACTCCTGCCGCGCGGCACAGGGCTGACGCGGTGTCAGCGCTCCTGGTCGGAGCGCCCCGGGCGGTCGTACGGTGGCCCGGACGGGTCGGGGGACCCGGTCTCCTGGCCACGGCCGTCCGAAGTCGTGTGGGGTACGGCGGTGGTGCCGGTGCTCCCGGTGGGGGCACCGGCAGCGGGCCCGGTCCGGCCGGTGCGGTTGGCCCGCTCGGTCTCGATCAGCTCGTTGAGCCACCGGACCTCGCGTTCCACCGACTCCAGGCCGTGCCGCTGGAGTTCGACGGTGTAGTCGTCGAACCGTTCGCGGGCGCGGGCCAGCGAGCTGCGCATGCGCTCCAGGCGCTCCTCCAGCCGGCTGCGGCGACCCTCCAGGACGCGCATCCGGACGGCCCGGTCGGTCTGGCCGAAGAAGGCGAAGTGGACGCCGAAGCGCTCGTCCTCCCAGGCGTCCGGACCGGAGTCGGCGAGCAGCTCCTCGAAGCGCTGCTTGCCCTCGGGGGAGAGCCGGTAGACGATCTTCGACCGCTTGCCGTTGAGCGCGGTGGCCGGGACGTACTCGACGTCCGGGTTGTCCTCGACCAGGAAACCCTGGGCGACCAGGCTCTTCAGGCACGGGTAGAGCGTTCCGTAGGAGAGCGCCCGCAGCGCTCCGAGCAGGATGTTGAGCCGCTTGCGCAGCTCGTAACCGTGCATCGGGGCGTCATGGAGCAGGCCGAGAACGGCGAACTCCAGCACTCCTGAGCGCCTGCCCACTGCCGTCGTCCTCCTCCCTCTCCGCCTTCGCTCCGGCCGCTGCACCGGCGGTATACCGCTTCGATGTATCGGCTCGATATATCGAGAACAGTAAACCCGACCCCCGGAACGGGCAAGGGGGGCACGCGTGAATGTGATCACAAGCCGACGCGCGGGTGGGGTTGGCAACGGGCATGTAATGATCTGTCGTCGTTTTGCGGTTATTGGCGCCTGATGCCCGATTAGTTGTATTTCAGCGCTGCGTACGCTGTCGCGTGTGCACGAGGACCAACCTCCGGGGTTAGGGCGGTCCGGGCATCGGACAGGAACCCTGCCTTCAGGCCGACAAGGCCTGGCGAGGAGCGGCTGAGAACATGAGCGAGCGACGGCGAAGGACGCCCAACCCGGGCGGTGACGGGCAGCAGCCCCCGGGAGGCGGAGGTCGTCGGGGTGGTCCCGGACCCGACGAGCTGGCTTCGGACGGGCTCGGCCGCCGACGTCAGCCGGGCGTCCGGGAGACCGCCCAGCAGCCCCGGATGACCCGTGCCGAGATGCGCAAGGCCGCCCAGAAGAAGGGCAAGGGGGGCGGCCGCCGCGGAGGGGACGCCGCTCCCGCCGCAGCCGCAGCCGGCCCGGGCAAGAAGCGCTTCATCGACTACCCGCGGTTCGGCAAGACCGGCGTCCGTCGCTGGCTGCCCTCCTGGAAGCAGTGGCTGAGTGCCTTCCTGCTGTTCTTCGCCACCGGCGTGGGCGCCGTGTTCTACCTCTACCAGACCACCACGGTCCCGCAGCTCAAGGACCTGGTGAAGGAGCAGAACACCATCTACTACTGGGCCGACGGCACGGAGATGACCCGCAAGGGCGACACCAACCGCCAGATCGTCGAACTCAACGACATCAGCCCCAACCTGCAGAACGCCGTCATCTCGGCCGAGAACGAGACCTTCCGCACCGACAGCGGCATCGACCCCAAGGGCATGCTGCGCGCCGTCTACAACATGGCGAAGGGCGGCGAGACCCAGGGCGCCTCGACGATCACCCAGCAGTACGTCAAGAACGCCTACCTCAGCCAGGAACAGACCATCAGCCGCAAGATGAAGGAGTTCTTCATCACGCTGAAGATCAACCAGACGACGAGCAAGGACGACATCCTCAAGGGCTACCTCAACACCAGCTGGTTCGGCCGCAACGCCAACGGTGCCCAGGCCGCCGCCCAGGCGTACTACGGCGTCAACGCCAAGGACCTGAACCTCTGCCAGAGCGCCATGCTGGCGGGTCTGCTGAAGGGCGCGAACTACTACGACCCCTCGAAGCCGGCCAACCACGACCGCGCCGTGGAGCGCTGGAAGTGGATCCTGGACCGGATGGTGACCACCCACAACGCCACTCCGGAGGAGCGGGCGAAGTGCACCACCTTCCCCGAACCGATCCAGCCGAAGAGCAGCTCCAACATGAGCGGTGAGGTCAGCTACCTGGTCGACACCGTCAACCAGTACGTGATGACCACCGACAAGTCGATCACCCAGCAGATGATCGACAAGGGCGGTCTGAAGATCTACACCACCTTCGAGAAGGACAAGGTCGACGCCCTGAAGAAGGCCGTCGACGACGTCAAGGCCGAGAACCTCGACCCGCAGAAGCGTCCCAACAACGACACCTTCGTCCAGTTCGGCGCCGCCAGCATCAAACCCGGCGACGGCGCGATGGTCGCCATCTACGGCGGCGACGGCGTGGAGAACGGCCACTTCGACAACAACGCCAACGCGGGCGGCGTCCAGGTCGGCTCGACCTTCAAGCCCTTCGTGCTCGCCACCGCGATGCAGGTCGGCGTGCAGACCGCGAAGGACAGCGACGGCAAGCCGAAGCGGATCAACGCCGACAGCCGCTACCTCGCCGACGACATGTCCGAGATCCGCAAGCCGGACGGCTCGCTGGTGATCGGCGACGACGGCAAGCCCTACCGGCAGAAGAACGAGGACTCCGGCAAGCGCGGCTACGTCTCGCTGCGGCAGGCCATGCAGTGGTCGTACAACGTGCCCTTCGTCCAGCTCAACCAGGACGTCGGCGGCCCGGCCGTGGCCGACATGGCCGTGCAGATGGGCATCAAGCGGGAGAGCCTGGCCGACCCGAAGACCGCGACCTTCCCGCTCGGTACCTCCACCATCAGCCCGATCCGGATGGCCACCGGCTACGGAACCCTGGCAGCCAGCGGCAAGGAGGCCGAGCCCTACTCGGTCACCAAGGTCGAGGTGGACGGCAAGGAGCGCCCGGGCTTCGGCAAGAAGGACGTCAAGGTGGCGCTGGAGCCGGCCGTCGCCGACAACGTCACCGACGTGCTGGTGAACGTGGCCAAGAACGGCACCGGCTCGAAGACCAACGCGCTGGGCCGCCCGGTGGCCGGCAAGACCGGTACCACCGACGAGAACAAGTCGGCCTGGTGGGTCGGCTACACCCCGCAGCTGGTCACCAGCGTCGCGATGTGGCGGGAGGACCCGAGCAAGCACGACCGGGTGTCGCTCAACGGCACCGGCGGCAAGCAGTCCATCCACGGTGGTGACATCCCCACCGACATCTTCACCCGGTACATGAAGGCCGCGCTGGCCAACGAGAAGAAGATGGACTTCCCGACCCCGCAGTCGGTCGGCACCGAGGTGGACTCCTCGGGCGCGCCGTCCACGGCCACGGCGACGGCCACCCCGACGGCGACGGAGACCCCGTCGGCCCCGGCCCAGACCCAGGCGCCGGTCCAGCAGCCGACCCAGCAGCCCACCCAGCCCGGCCCGGGCGGGAACTGCGTGCCGGGCGTGGACTGCCAGCCGACCCAGCCGCCGACCCACGGCGGCGGGCACACCCCGAAGCCGACGGACACCAGCTGCACCCTCATCTTCGGCTGCCCGTCGACGACACCGACCGGCACCACCGGCGGTGGTGCCGGTGGTCCCGGTGGCGGCGCCGGTGGTGCCGGCGGTGGCAGTGGCGGCGGCAAGCCGAGCCCGAGCAGCACCGCCGGCGGGATGCAGGGCGGTGGAGCGGCCGGGTAGTGGCCCCGACCCGGTCCGGTCCCGCCGGTGAACCGGTGGGACGGTGAAACGGTGAAGCGGCGGTGGCGGTCCTCCTCGGAGGGCCGCCACCGCCGTTTCGTCACGATTAGCCGCCCGCGCCCCGCCCGTACCGCCGGACCACGCGGGGTCCTCCTCGTCCCGCCGCATCCGGTGCGGCAGGATGTCCGGCATGACGTCGAGCGATCGTGACGAAACCGCCGGCCCGCACGGGTCCGGCGCCGCCGCAGGGCCCACCCCGGCAGCCGTCGCCACGGCCGCGCCACCGGCCGACACCGTGGTCGTCCCGGCCGACGAGGACCGGGTGGCGGCGGCCGGCAGCGAGGTGTTCGGCGGCCCGCCCGGCCGACGGGCGCTGCTCGGCGTCTCCTGGTGGATCCCGGTGCGCGTCCTGGCACTGGTGGTGATCGTGGTCTCGGTGCTCGGCATGGTGCACGACCTGCCCTGCTACGACCAGGCCTGGTTCCAGCCGGGGTCCCCGCAGTACATCCACGCCTGCTACAGCGACATCCCGCACCTGTACTCCGGCCGCGGGTTCTCCGCCGGGCTGCACCCGTACGTGGACCGCATCCCCGGCACCACCGGGGACCTGCAGTACCTGGAGTACCCGGTGCTGACCGGCCTGTTCATGCAGGTCGCGGCCTGGCTGACGCCCGGCGGCGGCACCGGGCAGGCCCAGGAGCAGTGGTTCTGGGTGATCAACGCCGGGCTGCTGATGGCCTGCGCGGTGGTCGCCGCGGTCGCGCTCTCGCGCACCCACCGCCGCCGCCCCTGGGACGCGATGCTGTTCGCGCTCTCGCCGATCGTGCTGCTCAACGGCACCGTCAACTGGGACCTGCTCGCGGTCGCCCTGGCCGCCGTGGCGATGGCCTGGTGGGCCCACTCCCGGGCGGGCTGGGCCGGCGTCTTCATCGGCCTGGCCACCGCGGCCAAGCTCTACCCGCTGCTGCTGCTCGGCCCGCTGCTGGTGCTCTGCTGGCGGGCCGGGAAGTGGCGGGAGTTCCGGGTGGCGCTCGGCGGCGCGGTGGGCGCCTGGCTGCTGGTCAACCTGCCGATCATGCTGGCCAACTGGCAGGGCTGGTCGACCTTCTACGTCTTCAGCGAGCACCGCGGCGAGGACTACGGCTCGTTCTGGCTGATCCTGATGCAGAACCGCGGGGTGGGACTGGCCGACCTCGACGTCTACATCGGCGTGCTGATGGTGCTGGGCTGCGCGGCCATAGCGTGGCTCGGCCTCTCGGCGCCCCGCCGGCCGCGCTTCGCGCAGCTGGCCTTCCTGGTGGTCGCGCTGTTCGTGCTGGTCAACAAGGTGTACTCGCCGCAGTACGCGCTCTGGCTGCTGCCGCTCGCGGCGCTGGCCCGGCCGCGCTGGCGGGACATCCTGGTCTGGCAGGCCTGCGAGGTGCTGTACACCCTCGGCATCTGGTCCCACCTGGGCTTCGTGACCGGGCCCAAGCAGCACGGGATCGGCGAGCCCTGGTACCACTTCGCGATCGTGGTGCACCTGCTCGGCACGCTCTACCTGGTCGTCCTGGTGGTCCGCGACGCCCTCCACCCGGACCGCGACCCGGTCCGCCGGGACGGCAGCGACGACCCCTCCGGCGGGGTGCTCGACGGGGCCCCGGACGTGTTCACCCTCGGCGCCGCCCGGCACCTCCACGAGGACGAGAGCTACGCCGGACACGCGCCGGCCGGCTCCTTCGAGCAGTGGCTGGAGGAGCCACGGCTGTCGGAGCCGGCCGGGAACGAGAAGCAGTCCTGACGCGAGCCGGGCGCGGTGAGCGGGGCCCTAGCGGTCCACCACCCGGTCGAAGTGGGTGGTGGTGTGACGGACCTGGAGGCCCAGCTCCTCGCCGATCGCGGGGGGCGCGGTCTCCCCGTCCAGGAACAGCAGCGAGACCTGCATGTGCGGCGGCTCGGCGAACCAGAGCTGCTTGCCCGCCCAGTGGAACGGCGACTTGGTCTTGTTGACGGTCGCCAGGCCGGCCCGGGCGATGCCCTTGGCGCGGGCGCCCATGCTCGCCACGTACTTGGGCGCCTCCAGGCCGATGCCGTGCGCGGTGCCGCCGGCGACCACCAGGATGTGGCCGTCGGAGGGCGCCGGGTGCTGGCGGTAGCCGTAGCGGTCGCCCTTCTTCACCGGGGTGACGTCCAGCACGGTGGCCCGGACCTCCAGGGCGCCGTGGTCACCCAGCCAGAGCCGGGTGCCGATCCGGGCCCGGAAGACGGTGTCCGGGTAGCGCTGGGCCAGCTGGTCCATGCCGGCCGCGCCCAGGTGGCTGACGAAGACGGTGTGCACCGGGATGCCGGCCGCCTTCGCGGTGTCCACCCAGTACATGACCTCCTCGACCGGGCTGGAGCCGTCCGGGCGGTCCATCGGCAGGTGCAGCGCGAGGCCCTCGAAGGCGACGCCGTCCAGCTCCGCGGCGACGGTGCTCAGGTCGGCCGCGCTCACGCCGTGCCGGCGCATGGTGGTCATGCACTCCAGCACCACCCGGGCGCCGCGCAGCGCGCGCAGCGCGTCCACGCTGGCCACCGTCCGGATCACCCGGGCGTGCGGCAGCGGGAGCGCCTCCTCGCCGACCCGGTACGGGGTGAGCACCAGCAGCTCGCCGCCGTACCACTCGGCGGCGTCGGCCGCCTCGTAGGCGGTGCCGACGGCCAGCACACCGGTGCCCAGCAGCGTCGCCTCCTCGGCCAGCCGGTGGTTGCCCAGGCCGTAGCCGTTCCCCTTGGCGACCGGCACCAGGCCGGGGAACTCGGCGAGGACGGAGCGCTGGTGGGTGCGCCAGCGTTCGGTGTCGAGGTAGAGCGACAGCGTCATCGGGTCAGCCTCCTCAGCGGCGGGACATGTAGAGGTCGAGGGCCTTGTGCAGCAGCTTGTTGAGCGGGAAGTCCCACTCGCCGAGGTACTCGGCCGCCTGGCCGCCGGTGCCGACCTTGAACTGGATCAGACCGAACAGGTGGTCGTTCTCGTCCAGGGTGTCGCTGATGCCGCGCAGGTCGTACACGCCGCCGCCGAGCGCGTAGGCGTCGCGCATCATCCGCCACTGGATCGCGTTGGAGGGCTTGACCTCGCGCTTGTGGTTGGCCGAGGCGCCGTAGGAGTACCAGACGTGCTCGCCGACCACCAGCATCGTGGTCGAGGCCAGCGGCTCGCCCTCGTGGTAGGCGATGTAGAGCCGCATCCGGTTCGGGTCCTCGGAGTTGAGGGCGTTCCACATGCGCTGGAAGTAGGACAGCGGGCGCGGGGTGAACTTGTCGCGCTCGGCGGTGACCAGGTAGAGCTGGTGGAAGATCGGCAGCTCGTCGTAGCCGCCCTGGACGACCTCGACGCCGCTCTTCTCGGCCTTCTTGATGTTGCGGCGCCAGAGCTGGTTGAAGCCCTTCTGGATGTCGTCCAGCGAGCGGTTGGCCAGCGGCACCTGGTACACGTAGCGCGGCTGGACGTCACCGAAGCCGGCCCCGCCGTCCTCGCCCTGCAGCCAGCCGGCCTTGCGCAGCCGGTCGGCCACCTCGAAGGCGCGCGCCTCGTACCAGTCGGCCTCGACGTCGCGCAGCCGCTTGGCCTGCTTGGCGGCGATGGCCTCCTTGATGGTGGCGGCGTTCCAGCGGCGGATGACCACCGGCGGGCCCATCTTCACCGAGAAGGCGCCCTGGGACTTCAGGTGCGCCAGCATCGGGGAGAGCCAGCGGTCGAGGTCGCGGTCGAACCAGTCGATGACCGGGCCCTCGGGCAGGTAGGCGAGGTAGCGCTTGACCTTCGGCAGCTGGCGGTAGAGCACCAGGCCGGCGCCGACCAGCTGGTTGTGCTCGTCGAACCAGCCGATCGACTCGGAGCGCCACTCGGCCTTCACGTCACCCCAGGCCGGCACCTGCATGTGGCTGGCCGAGGCGCGGCTCCTGATGAAGGCGAGGTGCTCCTCGCGGGTGATCGTCCTCAGGCGCAGGCTCATTGCTCGGTGCTCCTCGTCGGTCGGGCTGCGGTGGCCCCAGGTTCTCGGGCTGACCCTATCGTCCGGGGCCCGGGCGTCCGCCGCTGCGGGCACGACGGCGCCCCCGTCGGGTACCTGTCTTCTGCAGATACGCGACGGGGGCGCCGAGGGTTCCTGAGCGGTGCGGTCAGCCCCAGAGGCCGCCGCGGGCGACGCCGAGGTAGAAGCCGATCGCGGCGGCGCCGAGCGTGATCATCAGGACGAAGCGTTCGGCGGTGGTCACCGAGATGAACATGCCCCACAGGCCCGTGACGATCCCGGCCAGGCCGGTCCACGAGCTCAGCAGGTGCAGGTTGTGGAAGAACGACGTGGTGAAGGCGATCACGCCCAGCACGGCGGTCAGTGCCACCAGGGTGTTCTCGCGGGGGTGCGGGTGGCCGTCGGTGTTCAGCGTGAGCGCGGGCATGCGATGGACGGACTGGGCCATGAGTCCCACCTCCTGGCGTGGAGACGAACGGGCAGGAATCCCGTTCGTCCAGATTGCGGCGGTTGGGTCCGTCTCACAACCCCTATGCGTTTTGTTCGGCCGTCCGGGTGCGGGTAGGCTGTGCCGTCTGCACTGGTGTAGTTGTGCCCCCTTGCGCCCTCTTCCGGGTGACGCCCCCTTCCGGGTGGTCGGGGCCCGACTGTCGGACCCGGCCGCTACGGTGGCCCGGAGTCGTCACCTCACCGGTGCCGACGCTACGCACAACCCTCCTGCCACGGAGAGACCGTGGCCGCTGAGTCCAAAGGAGGTGGGTTACTCATGCGTCACTACGAGCTGATGGTCATCCTCGACCCCTCGGTCGAGGAGCGCGCTGTCTCCCCCCTGATCGAGTCCTTCCTCGCCGTCGTCCGCAACGGCGGCGGCAAGGTCGAGAAGGTCGACACCTGGGGTCGTCGCCGTCTGGCTTACGAGATCAACAAGCAGTCCGAGGGCATCTACTCGGTCATCGACCTCAAGGCCACGCCTGAGGTCGTCAAGGAGCTCGACCGCCAGCTGGGCCTGAGCGAGTCGGTTCTGCGGACCAAGGTCCTGCGCCCGGACACCCACTGAGCCACCTCTGAGGCCTTCGGGTCTCGGGTAGCTCGCGTCCGCTGTTTCACGTGAAACAGCGGTGAACGGACATCTTCCCGAGAGGTCATCACCACCATGGCAGGCGAGACCGTCATCACCCTCGTCGGCAATCTCGTCGACGACCCCGAGCTGCGCTTCACCCCGTCGGGTGCGGCGGTCGCGAAGTTCCGCATCGCGTCCACCCCCCGCACCTTCGACCGTCAGACGAACGAGTGGAAGGACGGCGAGAGCCTCTTCCTCACGTGCAACGTCTGGCGTCAGCCGGCGGAGAACGTGGCCGAGTCGCTGCAGCGAGGCATGCGCGTCATCGTGCAGGGCCGACTGCGCCAGCGGTCTTACGAGACCAAGGAAGGCGAGAAGCGGACGGTCTTCGAGGTCGAGGTCGACGAGGTCGGCCCGAGCCTGCGCTCGGCGACCGCGAAGGTCACCCGGGCCAACCGGTCCGGCGGCCCCGGTGGCGGCTTCGGCGGCCAGCAGGGCGGCGGCCAGGGCGGTTGGAGCGGCGGTGGCGGCCAGCAGGGCGGCGGCTGGGGTGGAAACTCCGGCGGCGGCCAGTCCGGTCCCTCCGACGACCCGTGGGCGTCCAGCGCCCCGTCCGGTGGTGGAAACCAGGGTGGCGGCGGCTGGGGCGGTGCCCCGTCCGGCGGCGGCTACTCGGAAGAGCCCCCGTTCTAGAGCTGACAGATTTCGTGCGGCCCGGCCGCAGGCGTCCCAGGACGCCGGTCGGGCCGTGAACCCCAAATGGAGCACACCATGGCGAAGCCGCCTGCTCGCAAGCCGAAGAAGAAGGTTTGCGTCTTCTGCAAGGACAAGGTCAACTACGTTGACTACAAGGACACGAACCTGCTGCGGAAGTACATCTCCGACCGCGGCAAGATCCGTGCCCGCCGGGTCACCGGCAACTGCACCCAGCACCAGCGTGACGTCGCCACGGCCGTGAAGAACAGCCGTGAGATGGCGCTGCTGCCCTACACCAGCACCGCGCGCTAAGAGAGGGTGACCGAGTAATGAAGATCATCCTCACTCACGAGGTGCCGGGTCTCGGCTCCGCCGGCGAGGTCGTCGAGGTCAAGGACGGCTACGCCCGCAACTACCTGGTCCCGCGTGGCTACGCCATCCGCTGGACCAAGGGTGGTCAGAAGGACGTCGACGCCATCCGTCGCGCCCGCAAGATCCACGCGATCCAGACCCTCGACGCCGCCAACGAGGTCAAGGGCAAGCTCGAAGGCGTCCAGGTCAAGCTGGCCGTCCGCTCGGGCGACGCCGGCCGCCTGTTCGGTTCGGTGACCCAGGCCGACGTCGTCGAGGCCATCAAGGCCGCCGGCGGCCCGGCTGTGGACAAGCGCGCCGTCGCGATCGCCTCGCCGATCAAGACCGTGGGCACCCACAAGGTCTCGGTCAAGCTGCACTCGGACGTCGTGGCCAACCTCGACGTCGCCGTCGTGGCTGCCTGAGTTCCGTAGCAGTGGCCTGAGGGCCGGACTCCGCGAGGAGTCCGGCCCTCGGTCGTTCCCGGGCGCGGCCCCGGTCGCTTCCCGGGCCGCGCGGTTCAGCTCCGGACGGCTCCGGTGACCAGCCAGCGGCCGCCGCGGGCCCGGGCGACCAGGAAGACCGCACGGACCAGCATGAACAGGTTCATCGCCCACCACAGCCCGGCCAGCCCGGCGCCGGTGGCCGGCACCGCGAAGGCCACCGGGGCGAACACCGCCAGGGTCGCCAGCGCCGCCCACGCGAGGTACGGGCCGTCCCCGGCGCCCATCAGCACGCCGTCCAGCACGAAGACCAGCCCGGCCACCGGCTGGCTGAGCGCGAGCAGCAGCAGGGCGGTGCCCAGCTGCCCCTGGACCACGGGGTCGGGCGTGAACAGCGGGACGTACAGCGGGCGGGCGAGCACCACCAGCAGGCCGAGCAGCACCCCGGAGCCGAGGCCCCACTCGACCATCCGCCGGGTGGCCGTCCGGGCACCCGGGGCGTCCGAGGCGCCCAGGTAGCGGCCGATGATGGCCTGCCCGGCGATCGCGATGGCGTCCAGCGCGAAGGCCAGGAAGTTGAACAGCGTCATGGTGATCTGGTGCGCGGCCACCTGGTCGTCGCCGAGCCGGGCGGCCACCGCGGTGGCGATCATCAGCACCGCGCGCAGGCTGACCGTCCGGACCAGCAGCGGGCCGCCCGCCCTGGCACCGGCACGGATGCCGGCCAGGTCCGGTCGCAGCGAGGCCCGCTCCCGGCGGGCGCCGCGGACCACCACGACCAGGTAGACGGCGGCCATCCCGGTCTGCGCCAGCACGGTGCCCCAGGCCGAGCCGGCCACCCCGAGCCCGGCGCCGTACACCAGTCCGGCGTTCAGGCCGATGTTGGCGGTGAAGCCCGCGACGGCCACCGCCAGCGGCGTGCGGGTGTCCTGGAGGCCGCGCAGCACGCCGGTGGCGGCCAGCACCAGGAGCATCGCCGGGATGCCCAGCGAGCTGATCCGCAGGTACGTCACGGCGTACGGCGCCGCGGTCGGCGAGGCACCCAGCACCGCGGCGGCCCAGGGCGCCAGCAGCAGGCTGAGCAGGACCACCGGGACGGCCAGGCCCACGGCGAGCCAGAGGCCGTCGACGCCCTGCTGGACGGCGCCCCGGCGGTCCCCGGCGCCGATCCGGCGGGCCACCGCGGCGGTGGTGGCGTAGGCGAGGAAGACGAAGACCCCGGTCGCGGTGGTGAGGGCGGCGGAGGCGACGCCGACCCCGGCGAGCTGCGGGGTGCCGAGGTGGCCGACGATCGCGGAGTCGGCCATCAGGAACAGCGGCTCGGCGACCAGCGCGCCGAAGGCGGGCACCGCCAGAGCGAGGATCTCGCGGTCGTGGCTGCGTCTGGAGGGCTCGGAGGGGGCGGCGCTCATGCGCTCCAGGGTACTCATCCACAGGTAACAGGCCAAGGGCATGTTCGGCCATTACTCGAAAGAACGGGCGGCCCGCTCCGCCCGGCCCGTGCCCACAGCCGTCCGGCTGTGTGTGAAGAATTTCTCATGCACAGGCCCGGGAAGGGGTAATCGCAGGTCAGCAGGTTGACGGTGGATCGATCGTCCGGTTATCCACAGGAACTTCCACAGGGGTGTCCACAGCTTTGCGGCAGTTCTCCACAGCCCCGGGCCACTCGTCCACACCCCCTGTGGATAACCGTCTTGGCGCGAGGGCGTCCGGCGCCTTAGCGTGGGCCGTCCACCCGACACTCCCACCGGCCCCGGCGTCCGATTTGTCGGTGCCGTGGCGTACAAAAGGAGCGGCCCCGCTCCACCCAGCCACCGGCAAGGCCCGCTCCAACTTCGCACCACTCGCTGATCGGGGAACACGCGTGACCGGCCCCCAGTACGACGACCACGACGCCCCGCCGCCGGAGGAGGACTGGCAGAACGCCGAGGACCCCTTCCCGGTCGGCGCCTTCGACGACGCCCCCTTCCCGGACGGGCCCGGCGACCGGCTCCCGGTCTCCCGCAACCGCGGCAACGGCCAGAGCGGCGGCGGTCAGGGCGGCGCCCGGGGCGAGGGCTTCCGCAAGGGCGGCGCCGGGTTCAACGGAGGCAAGAAGGGCGACCGCCGGGACGACCGGGACCGCCGGGACGACGAGGGCCGGGGCGGGGTCGACGGCTTCGAGCGCGTCCCCCCGCAGGACCTCGCCGCCGAACAGTCCGTCCTGGGCGGCATGCTGCTGTCCAAGGACGCCATCGCCGACGTGGTCGAGGTGCTCAAGCCCGCCGACTACTACCGGCCCGCGCACGAGATGATCCACGGCGCGATCCTCGACCTGTACGCCCGCGGCGAGCCGGCCGACCCGATCACCGTGGCCGGCGAGCTCACCAAGCGCGGTGAGCTGCAGCGCGTCGGCGGCGCCTCCTACCTGCACACCCTGGTCAACTCCGTCCCGACCGCGGCCAACGCGGAGTACTACGCCCAGATCGTCCACGAGCGCGCCGTACTGCGCCGCCTGGTCGAGGCCGGCACCAGGATCGCCGGCATGGGCTACGCGGCCGAGGGCGACGTGGACGAGATCGTCAACGCCGCCCAGGCGGAGATCTACGCCGTCACCGAGCAGCGCACCAACGAGGACTACGCGCCGCTGGCCGACATCATGGAGGGCGCCCTCGACGAGATCGAGGCGATCGGCTCCCGCAACGGCCAGATGTCCGGCGTGCCGACCGGCTTCGCCGACTTCGACCAGCTCACCAACGGCCTGCACCCCGGTCAGATGATCGTCATCGCGGCCCGCCCCGCCATGGGTAAGTCCACCCTGGCGCTGGACTTCGCCCGCGCCTGCTCGATCCACCACAAGCTGCCGAGCGTGATCTTCTCGCTCGAAATGGGCCGCAACGAGATCGCCATGCGCCTGCTCTCGGCCGAGGCCCGGGTCGCCCTGCACCACATGCGCTCCGGCAACATGACGGACGACGACTGGACGCGGGTCGCCCGCCGGATGCCCGACGTCAGCGAGGCACCGCTGTTCATCGACGACTCGCCCAACCTGTCGATGATGGAGATCCGCGCCAAGTGCCGCCGGCTCAAGCAGCGCAACGACATCAAGCTGATCGTCATCGACTACCTCCAGCTGATGCAGTCCGGCGGCTCCCGCCGGGCCGAGAACCGCCAGCAGGAGGTCTCGGACATGTCGCGAAACCTGAAGCTGCTGGCCAAGGAGCTGGAAGTCCCGGTCATCGCGCTGTCCCAGCTGAACCGTGGTCCCGAACAGCGCACCGACAAGCGGCCGATGGTCTCCGACCTGCGAGAGTCCGGCTCGATCGAGCAGGACGCCGACATGGTCATCCTGCTGCACCGCGAGGACGCCTACGAGAAGGAGTCCCCGCGCGCGGGCGAGGCCGACCTGATCGTCGCCAAGCACCGTAACGGTCCGACCGCCACCATCACGGTCGCGTTCCAGGGCCACTACTCGCGCTTCGTCGACATGACCAGGGACTGATCCCGCCGCGGTGGCCGCCCGACGGGTGACCACCGCGGTGCGCTCCGGTCAGAACCAGTGCAGGCAGTGCGGGGTGCGCTCGGCGCGGAACAGGGCGTCGGCCAGGGCGGCCGCCTCCGGGTGGTGGGCCCGGATGTGCCCGGCCCGTACGAGCGTGCTCGGGGCGGTGCCGCCGAGGTAGACCGAGCCGAGGTCCCGGACGTCCAGCGAGAGGTCGGGCTCCCGGTCGGTCGGGACGCACTCGGCCTTGCCGTCCCGGACGGTGAGCAGGTGGCGGGCGCGCTCGCCGAGGAACGGGTCGTCGACGTCGAGGACGAGCTCGCCGTCGGTGAGCCAGCCGCGGGCGGTCAGGGCACCCGGGACGTCCAGCAGCCGCACCCAGAGCCAGTCGCTGCTGTTGCCCACCTCGGCGGCGGCGAAGTCCGCGAGCTGCCAGCGCAGCGGGTGCTCGGCCGGGAAGTGCTTGAACACGACCCGGCCGACCAGGTCGTGGCCGAGCAGGAACCGGGCCAGCGCCGCGGAGACGGCGTCGTCGACGGCGATGGTTTCGTCGACCGTCAGGGTGTCCCCGTCGAGCGCGTAGCTGGCGTAGCCGTCCGGAACGCCGTCGGCGTCCCGGTGGACGGCGACGTAGCGCGGCGCCGCGGAGACCGGGGGCTGTCCCGCGCCCAGCGCCCACCAGCGGTGCGGCCGGGACAGCGCACCCGGCCGGGTGCGGCGGTACCGGTCGTAGAGCTCCTCCAGGAGCTCGCCGCACCGGGCGCGCCGGAGCACCTCGACCGAACCGGTGTCCGTGCCACCGGCCCGCGGGGTGGCGAGGGCGGCCCGGTGGCGCGGCACCGTCAGCCGCCCGGTGTACGTCGCCGGACCGTAGCCGAACCGGCCGTAGATCACGGCCTCGGAGGCCAGCAGCACGGAGAGGACCTCGCCGCGGGCCCGCAGCTCGGCGAGCTGGTGCCGCATCATCGCGGTGAGCACGCCCTGGCGGCGGTGCGTGGGCAGGACGCCGACGTTGCTCACCCCGGAGACCGGGACGATGACCTGACCGGGCAGGGTGAGCTCGAAGGAGTACGCGCCGGCGGTGCCGACCGGTCGCCCGTCGGCCGTCACGGCGAGCAGGCTGCGGTCCAGCTCGGTGGCCGACCACCAGAGCCCGCCGCCGTCCTCGGCCGGGGTCTCCGGGAAGCGCCCGAACGCGGCGTGGAGCGTGTCGACGAAGACCTCGCGGTCCCGATCGGTCGTGGAACGGATCTCCATGGCTGTCGCTGCCTCCCCTGGGTACCGGCCCCACGGTGTGTGGCGCCCGCGACAGTCCAGCCCCGCCCGGCGTCCTGATCAACCGAATTTCGTACCGGGCGCGGCGACGTCCGTGCTGACGCCGGGAAAGGGGAGGGGGCGCAATGGACTACTGTCCCTGCCGTGAAGACGATACGACAGCTGTCCGCCCGAAGGGGCCGGGGGAGCGAGCAGTCCCAGAACGGTGGGGCGGCTGCCCGACTCGGCTGGCTCGACGCGCTGCGCGGCGTGGCCGCCCTCGTGGTCGCCCTGCACCACTTCGACGTCCTGAAGCTGTTGCCGGACCGCCTGGCCGCCTTCATCTGGTGGCACGCGGACCTCGGCCTGTACGGCGTGATGCTGTTCTTCCTGGTCAGCGGGTACATCATCCCGGCCTCGCTGGAACGCCGGGGTAACGTGCGGGCGTTCTGGATCGGCCGGTTCTTCAGGCTCTGGCCGCCGGTGATCATCGGCATCGCGGTGGCGCTGGCCATCATCCCCAAGGGTGACGGCTCGGTCGCGCTCTTCGCGACCGGCCACAACTACGTGGCCGTGGCCGCCAACGCGACGATGCTGCAGGACTTCATGGGCGTCTGGAACGGCCTGGGCGTGATGTGGACGCTCAGCTACGAGATGGCCTTCTACTACATGGTCACCGCGCTCTTCGCGGTCGGTCAGCACCGCCGCAGCGGCCCGATCGCGGTCGGCTTCGCCGCCGTGGCGGTGCTCTTCGGCACCACGATCGCCTCCCACACGATGACGGTCGACGCCGCCTCGACCCGCCACCTGGTCTGGGGCGCGGTGCTGATCGTGCTCTTCGGCTTCGCCTGCCTGATGAGCGGCCGCGCGAACCTGACCCGGGTCGGGGCGATCGCGCTGGGTCTGCTGGCTTTCGTGCTGATGTACAACAACAGCCGCGCCCCGATGTTCGAGACCCTGATGATCTTCGCGACGATGTTCGCGGGCACCGTGATCTACCGTGCCGAGAAGGGCCAGATCGACCGGCTGCAGGCGCTGCTCTGCTGCGGCTTCGTGCTCGCCGCGGGCGTGGCCGTCGCGTGGTTCTACAACCGCGGCGGCATGGAGAACAACACCTGGACGGCCGGGCCGCGGGCCTGGGCCGGCTCCTTCCTCGGGGCCTGGATCACCTTCGGGATCGGCTTCGCGCTGCGCAAGCGCCGCTTCCCCAAGCCGCTGACCTGGCTCGGCGGGATCAGCTTCTCGCTCTACCTGCTGCACGTCCCGGTGCTGCACACCATGCACTACGCGCTGGACGTGCCCAAGGTGCCCCCGACGACGAGCGGCAAGCTGATCTGGACGGCCGAGTACCTGGCCGTGATCATGATCGCGAGCTGGGTGATGTACAAGCTGGTGGAGCTGCCGGTGCAGAAGATCGGCCGCAAGGTGGGCAAGTGGGTCGACCGGCGCTGGCCGGGCGGCGAGCTGCCGCCGCTGTCGTTCGTGCTACCGGCCGGCCCGGTCACCGCCACGCCCGTGGTGCCCGTTCCGGCGTCTGCTGCGCCGACGCGGACCGTGGAGACGGTTCCGGTCGAGGTCGGTGCGGGCGTACCGGGGTCACGGGACCACTGACCGCCGTACGGATTCGAGGAAGGGCTCGCCCCCACCGGGGGCGAGCCCTTCCTCGTGCGGGCGGCGGCGGCCGTCAGACGGTGACGGTGGCGCGGAAGAGGGTGCCGGGGGCGCCGGCGAGGCGGGTCGCGGTGCCGGTGGCCGGGAGGAAGGCGGACTGGCCTCGGGCGAGGTCGAGCACGGCGCCGTCGGCGGCGGTGAGGCGGACGGCGCCCTCGGTGCAGAGCAGGATCTGCGGGGTGCGGCCGTCTATCTCGCGTTCGACGCCGTCCAACTCGAAGCGGGAGAGCCGGAATTCGTCGATCGGGACGGGGTAGAGCTGCTCGCCGGGGGTGCTCTCGACCGGGACCGGGTGCACCACCTCGGGGGCGCCGGGCTCGAAGAGGACGACCTTCAGCAGCTCCGGCACGTCGATGTGCTTGGGCGTGAGCCCGGCCCGCAGCACGTTGTCCGAGTTGGCCTGGAGCTCCACGCAGACGCCGGACAGGTAGGCGTGCGGCACCCCGGCGCCCAGGTAGAGCGCCTCGCCGGCCCGCAGCCGGACGTGGTTGAGCAGCATGGCGACGATCACGCCGCGGTCGTCCGGGAAGTCCTCGGCGATCCGGGCGTACGGGGCGTGCTCGCCGTCCGGGGCCGTCCCGGCGAGCGCGGCGACGGTCTCCCGGACGGTCCGTCCGGCGGTCGCGTCGTCCATGGTGAGCACGGCCGACAGGGTGTCGCGCAGCGCCTCGGCCTCGGCCTTGTCGTCAGCGGTGTCCCCGACCGACAGCAGCTCGATCAGCGGCTGCAGACCGGGCACCGCGAGGGCGGCCATCAGCGCGGCCGCCCCGGCGGGCCGGCGGAAGCCGCACAGGCCCTCGAACTCGCCCAGCGCGCAGACCATTTCGGGCTTGTGGTTGTCGTCGCGGTAGCTGCGCTCGGGGGCGTCCAGCGGGAGGCCGAGGGCGTTCTCGGCGGCGAAGCCGGCCCGCGCCTGGTCCAGCGTGGGGTGGGCCTGGATGGACAGCGGCAGGCCCGCGGCGAGCACCTTGAGCAGGAACGGCAGGCTCGGGCCGAAACGGGCCGTGCTGGCCGCGCCGAGTTCGCCCTCGGGGTCGGCCGCGATCAGCTCGTCCAGCCGTCGCAGGCCCTCGCCGCGGTCGGCGCGGGACGGGTCGCCGGGGTGGGCGCCCATCCACAGCTCGGCCTGCGGTTCACCGGTGGGCTCCTGTCCCAGCAGCTCGGGCAGGGCCGTGAGCGACCCCCAGGCGTACGGGCGGACGGTGTTGACGAGCCTGTCCATGCGCGCGGTCCTACTCCTTCGCTGACGGGGCGGCCCCCGGACGTCCCGAGTCCGGATCGCCGGGGCGGGCCCGGCGGTACGGGCGGGTCCCGGCACGAGCAAGGGCATCGACCCTAGCCGACCCTGGTCGCTCGCGGGGAAACGGTGGGCACCAGGGGGGAGTGCCGTGGTCAGACCAGCGGTTCCCGGGCGCGGTAGTAGGATGCCAGGACGCAGTAGTCTCCGCCCTCCGCAGCATTCCCCACCGTGGTCATCCCGTCGGCGGGCTGTCGGCGGGGCCGCGTTCCAGAGTGCGGGCGACGGTGTTCTGATACTCCCCGCCATCGGCCGAGAGGTTTGTACGTGACCGTGAACCAGCAGAGTTTTGCTGATCTCGGCAGGGTCCTGGTGATCATCCCGACCTACAACGAGGCGGAGAACGTCGAGCGGATCGTCGGCCGGGTCCGCGCCTCGGTGCCCGAGGCGCACGTGCTGGTCGCCGACGACAACAGCCCCGACGGCACGGGTGAGCTGGCCGACAAGCTGGCCGCCGAGGACCCGAACGTGCACGTCATGCACCGCAAGGGCAAGGAGGGCCTGGGCGCCGCCTACCTCGCGGGCTTCCGCTGGGGCATCGACAACGGCTACGACGTCCTGGTCGAGATGGACGCGGACGGCTCGCACCAGCCCGAGGAACTGGACCGGCTGCTGAACGCGCTGCGCGGCGCCGACCTGGTGCTGGGCTCGCGCTGGGTGCCGGGCGGCCGGGTGGTGAACTGGCCGAAGTCGCGCCTGCTGCTCTCCCGCGGCGGCTCCACGTACTCGCGGCTGATGCTGGGCGTGCCGATCCGGGACGTCACCGGCGGCTACCGGGCCTTCCGCAAGGAGACCCTGCTGGGCCTGGGCATGGACGAGGTGGCCTCGGCCGGCTACTGCTTCCAGGTCGACCTGGCCTGGCGCACGGTGAAGGCGGGCTTCAAGGTCGCCGAGGTGCCGATCACCTTTGTCGAGCGCGAGCTCGGCGCGTCCAAGATGAGCCGCAACATCGTGGTCGAGGCGCTCTGGCGGGTGACCACCTGGGGCATCGCCGACCGGGTGGCCCGCCTGCGGGGTGGCGCCGCCGCGCGCTGAGCCGACCTGCCGAAGGGCTACCGAAGGGGCCCGTCCTCCGTTGAACGGAGGACGGGCCCCTTCGGCGTGTCCGGGCCGGGCGTGTCCGGGTGTGTCCGGGCGCGGTCGGTCGGGGTGCCGGTCAGCAGCCGCCCCGGAGGGCGCTCTCCGGCAGGTAGCGGTCGGCCCAGACGGCCAGTTCGGTGAGGGCCGGCTTCAGGGCGACGCCGCCCTCGGTGAGGCGGTAGCTGACGCGCAGCGGGGGGCCGGGGTCGACCTCGCGGACGACCAGTCCGGCCTCGGTCAGTTCGGTCAGCCGGTCGGAGAGCATGCGCTCGCTGATGCCCGGGACGGCGCGGCGCAGCTCGGAGAAGTAGGCCGGGCCGCCGTTGTTGAGCACGCCCAGCAGCATGCCGGTCCAGCGCTTGCCGAGCAGGGTGAACACCCGGTTGAGGGCCAGGTCGACGTTGCCGCAGCCGCCGGGGCCCGCGGGGGCGGCGCACGGGTCGACGCCGGTCGGGACTGCGTCGGTGACTACCTCGTGCTCGGCCATGGGTCCAGCGTACTCGACCCGCCACTAGTGACTGCAGAAAAGTAAGCTGCTACCGTACTTGCAGCTGCAGCGGAAACAGCAGCTGCTTATTCTCTGGAGGTCCCGTCATGCCCACGCTCCTGCACATCGACTCCTCGGCGCTCACCGACGGCTCCGTCTCCCGCGAGGTCACGGCCGCCTTCCGGGCCGCCTGGGAGGCCGAGCACCCCGGCGGCACGGTGATCCACCGCGACCTCGCCGTCGAGCCGGTTCCGCACCTGGACGCCGCCGGGATCACCGCCGGCTTCCTCCCGGCCGAGGCGCGCGACGCCGAGCAGGCCGCCGCCTTCGCGCTGCGCGAGCGGCTGATGGTCGAGCTGGAGTCCGCCGACGCGGTGCTGATCGGCGCCCCGATGTACAACTTCACGATCCCGTCGACCCTCAAGGCCTGGCTGGACCAGGTGATCCTGATGGGCCGCACCGCCGGCGACGACCCCTCCGCCAAGGGCACCCCGGTCACCGTCGTCGCCTCCCGCGGCGGCTCGTACGTCCCCGGCGCCCCGCGCGAGCCGTTCGAGTTCGTCACCACCTACCTGGAGAAGGTGCTGGGCGGCGGGCTCGGACTGGAGGTCGAGTTCATCGTCCCGGAGTTCACCCTCGCGGCCTCCGTCCCGGCGCTGGCCGAGTTCGTCCCGGCCGCCGTCGAGTCCAAGGCACGGGCCCTGGAGCTGGCCGCCCGCCGGGGCAAGGAGCTGGCCGCCCGGGCCGCGGTGTGACACGCCCGAGGCGCGCCCCGACGGGCGCGCCTCCCGTGCGATCGGTCGCCGGTTCTCCCATGCTGTAGGGCGCAGGGAGTCCGACCGCCGAGCAGAGGGAGAAGCCCGTGACGTCGTCCCGGCCCGAGGAGAACTCCGGCGCGGAACGGGCGGACGCCGAGCCCGTCGCGGCCGCCGCCGGTGACGCCGGGCAGACGGCCCGGCCGCCGGAGGTCGCCGGGCAGACCGCCCGGCCGCTGGAGGTCGCCGTCTTCACCGGGCCCGAATCGGCCTTCTTCGCCACCTCCACGCTGATCCTCGGCGAGCGGACCGCGATCCTGGTGGACGCCCAGCTCACCCGCAGCGCCGGACGCGAGCTGGCCGAGTGGGTCGCGGGCAAGGACCGTCGGCTGCTCGCCATCGTGATCACCCACCAGCACCCCGACCACTACTTCGGCGCCGAGGAGGTGCTGAGGCTCTTCCCGGACGCCCAGCTGCTGGCCGCTCCGGCGGTGGTCGAGGGCATCCGGCGCACCGTCGCGGCCAAGGTCGCCCAGTGGAAGCCGGTCTACGGCGACGACATCCCGGACCACCCGCTGGTCCCGGCCCCGCTGCTGCCCCAGCCGCTGATGCTCGACCGCCAGGTGATCCCGGTGCTGCTGCTCGGCCAGGCCGACTGCGGGGAGTCCACGGTCGTCCACGTGCCGAGCAGCCGGACCGTGATCGCCGGGGACTTCGTCTGCAACGGCACCCACGTGTGGACGGCCGACACCACCCCGGCCCAGCGCACCACCTGGGGCCACAACCTCGACCGGATCGCCGACCTCGGCGTCGACCGGGTCATCGCCGGACACCGCGCCCCGGAGCAGGGCGACGACGCCGCCCGGGTGCTCGCCTTCACCAGGGAGTACCTGCGCGACTTCGACCGGCTGCTGGCCGAGCACCCGGACGACCCGGAGGCGCTGATCACCGCGATGAACGAGCGGTACGGGGAGCTGACCCTGCCGTCCTTCCTGCAGCTGGGCGCGGCCGCGAACACCGCCCGGACCGCCTCCCCGGCGGCCGGAACCGAAGGGGAGGACGCGGCGAAGGAGGACGCGGAGAACTCGGAGGAAGGGGACGGCGAGTAGGGCGGGATACTGGCCGCATGACGACGCCGTACGACGTGATCGTTCCGGCGGGCGGCGCGGCCCGGAGACTCGGCGGGGCCGACAAACCCGGCCTGACCGTGGGGGAGACCACCCTGCTCGACCGGGTGCTCGCCGCCTGCGCGGGCGCCCGGACCACCGTCGTGGTCGGCCCGGCCCGGCCGACCGCCCGCGAGGGCGTCCGGTGGACCAGGGAGCAGCCGCCCGGCGGCGGGCCGGTCGCCGCCGTCGCGGCCGGACTCGACCTGGTCACCGCGGACACCGTGCTGCTGCTCGCCGCCGACCTGCCCTTCCTCGACCGGCGGACGGTGGAACGGCTGGCAGCCGCCCTCGACGGGGCCGGACCGCGCGCGGACGCCGCCGTCCTGGTCGACGCGGGCGGACGCGACCAGCCGCTCACCGCCGCCTACCGCACCGCCCCGCTGCGCGCCTCCCTGGCCGCCCTCGGCGACCCGGCCGGTCAGCCGCTGCGCCGCCTCGTCGGCGGGCTGACGCGGCTGCGGGTGGCCGACACGGACAACGTCGCGTACGACTGCGACACCTGGGAGGACCTGGAACTGGCGAGGGAGCGCGACCGGTCCTGAGCGCCCCCGGCGGGTGGCGCGCCCGAGGTGTCGCGGCCGTCGCGGGGCGGGGACGGCGGCGGTGGCCGGGCAACGGGGCGGGAACCTCACCGCGGCCGCCCCCGGGCCGTGAGGGAGACGACGCGCGCCGCACACGGGGCGAACACCACGGGGAAACCGCTGATCGGGCAGCATGGGCGCATGGAGCGCACGCTGGAAGACTGGATCGCCGAGGTCAAGGCCGACCTGGGCATCGACCTGGACGTGGACGTCCGGGGACTGCTCGACATGGCCCGGGTGGTCGCGCACGGAGTGGCCCGGCCCGCCGCGCCGCTGACCGCCTTCCTGATCGGCTACGCGGCCGCGCAGCAGGGAGGCGGACCGGAGGCCGTCGCCGAGGCGTCCCGGCGGACCACCGCGCTCGCCGAGCGGTGGAGGCCCGCTGACGGTCCGGAGGAGCCGTGAGCACGGTCGGACGGGCCGGCGTGACCGTTCCGTCCAGCCGTCCCGGCGTGCTGAGCTGGTCGCACGCCCGGGAGGCCGCGCGCCGGGCCGGGCTGCGCCCGCTGCCGGTGGTCGGGCTGCCGCTGGCCGGGGCGCTCGGGCACGTCCTCGCCGAGCCGCTCGGCGCGCTGACCGACCTGCCCGCCTTCGACACCTCCGCGATGGACGGCTGGGCGGTCGCCGGGCCCGGGCCCTGGCGGGTCGCCGGGCGGGTGCTGGCCGGCCGCACCGCGGTCGCGCCGCTGGCCGACGGCAGTGCGGTGGAGATCGCCACCGGTGCCCAACTGCCGCCCGGAGCCACGGCCGTACTGCGCCGCGAGCACGGCGTTGCGGAGGGCGCGCTGCTGCACGACCGGGGCCCGCAGCAGCTGACGACCGGCCAGGACGTCCGTCCGCGCGGCCAGGAGTGCCGCAGGGGCGAGGAGTTGCTGCCCGCCGGGACGGTGGTCGGCCCGGCCGTGCTCGGCCTGGCCGCCGCCTGCGGACACGACCGGCTCGCGGTGCGCCGCCGCCCGGTGGTCCAACTGCTGCTGCTGGGCGACGAGTTGCTCGACAGCGGGATCCCCGGTCCGGGGCTGGTCCGGGATGCGCTCGGCCCGCTGTTGCCGCCCTGGCTGCGGGCGGCCGGTGCGGAGGTGGACGAAGTCCGCTGTGTCCGCGATGACTTCGGGCTGCTGCGGGACGCCCTGCGGCACTCCACCGCCGACGTCGTGGTCACCACCGGCGGGACGGCCGCCGGACCGGTGGACTTCCTGCACCGGGCACTCGCCGAGGTCGGCGCCCGGCTGCTGGTGGACGGCGTGGCCGTCCGGCCCGGACACCCCATGCTGCTGGCCGAACTCCCCGGCGGACGCCACCTGGTGGGCCTGCCCGGCAACCCGTTGGCCGCCGTCGCCGGGATGGTCACGCTCGCCCTGCCGCTGCTGCACGCCCGCGGCGGCCGGGTCGGTGCCGGCCCCGCGCTCGCCCCCGCGGCCGTCCCGCTGCCCGGGCACCCGGTGGACACCCGGCTCCAGCCGGTGCGGCGCACCCCCGAGGGGGTCGTGCCGCTCGCCTTCGACGGGCCCGCGATGCTGCGCGGCCTCGCCCGGGCCGAGGCGATGGCGGTGCTCCCGCCCGGCGGCGCGGCGGCCGGGGAGGCCGTCGAGCTGGTGGACACCCCGTGAACCGTCTTCGCCGCATCTCGGCGCCGGGGACGGAGCCGTGGGCGGACGCCGGGATCGTGCTGCCCGCCCGGCGTACGGCGCCCGCGGTGCGGCAGGTCGGCTCGCGGCTGCTGCTGGCGCTCGCCCTCCTGGTCGCCACCTCTCGATGCTCAGCCCGCACGCCGGGGCCGTGATGGAGGACCTGCTGACGTACGGGAACGGGCTGGACGTGGTCGAACGCCCGGTCACCCGGGCCGAGGCGGGGCACCGACCGCGCGAGTGCGAGGACCTGGTGGTCGCGGTGGTGCGGGGCCGGCGGGTGCTCAACTACAACGAGCCGGAGGCCGCGGTGCTGCAGCTCACCGACCGGGTGATCGTCATCAAGTCGACGGCGCAGGGCGGGGCCTGGGGCCCGGACCGCCGTGCGGCGCAGTAGGTTCGGGGCATGCATGCGATGACGATTCCCGTACCCGGCGGCCCCGAGGCACTGGTGTGGGCCGAGGTGCCCGATCCGGTGCCCGGCGAGGGCGAGGTCCTGGTCGAGGTGGCGGCCACCGCCGTCAACCGTGCCGACCTGCTCCAGCGGCAGGGCTTCTACAACCCGCCGCCCGGCGCCTCGCCCTACCCGGGGCTGGAGTGCGCCGGGCGGATCGTCGCCCTCGGGCCGGGAGTGGCCGGCTGGGCCGTCGGCGACGAGGTGTGCGCGCTGCTGGCCGGTGGCGGCTACGCCCAGCGGGTCGCGGTGCCGAGCGGGCAGCTGCTGCCGCTGCCGAAGGGGATGGGCCCGGAGCAGGCCGCGGCGCTGCCGGAGGTGGCCTGCACGGTGTGGTCCAACGTCTTCCTCACGGCCCACCTGCGGCCGGGTGAGACGGTGCTGCTGCACGGCGGCGCGAGCGGGATCGGCACGATGGCGATCCAGCTGGCCAAGGCGGTCGGCGCGCGGGTGGCGGTCACGGCGGGGAGCCCGGAGAAGCTGGCCCGGTGCACCGAGCTGGGCGCGGACATCGTGATCGACTACCGGGAGCAGGACTTCGTCGAGGCGCTCCGGGAGGCCACCGGCGGGGCCGGGGCGGACGTGATCCTGGACATCATGGGCGCCAAGTACCTGCAGCGGAACGTGGACGCGCTGGCGGTCAACGGGCGGCTGGTGGTCATCGGGCTGCAGGGCGGGGTGAAGGGCGAACTCGACCTCAACACGCTGCTGCGCAAGCGGGCGGCGGTGATCGCCACCAACCTGCGCGGGCGGCCGCTGGCGGAGAAGGCGGCGATCGTGGCGGCGGTGCGGGAGCACGTGTGGCCGCTGGTCGAGTCCGGGGTGGTGAAGCCGGTGGTGGACCGGGTGCTGCCGCTGACCGACGCCGCCGCCGGGCACCGGGTGCTGGAGTCGGGGGAGCAGGTCGGGAAGGTCGTGCTGACGGTCTGAGCGGTGCGGCGCGGGGGCCCGAAATGCCGCGATTGCCGGATTGTGTGAGGCTGGTCCGGAGCTGTCCCGCCGCCGATCCCGCCGCCGGGCGAGGTCGGCCGTCGGAAGGACTCCGACCGTGGCCGCAACTCCGCACGACGTCCTCGGGCCGCTGCCCACCGCGCCGCTGCCCACCGCGCTGCACCACCGTCGTACCCGCCGTTCCAGCCGGCTGCTCGCCGCGGCCGTGCTGGGACTGGCGCTCCCGCTGGCCGCCGTGACCACGGCGGTGGCGGAGCCGTCGCCGGGCGCCTCGGCCCCGGTGGCGGACTCCCCGGCTCCCGACTCGCCCGTGCCGGATTCCCCCGTGCGGGACTCCTCGGGGCCGGATTCCTGGGGCCCGGACTCCTCCGGGCCGGATTCCTCGGGCCCGGACTATTCGGGCTCGGACTATTCGGGCCCGGACTCCTCGGCCTGGACCGCCGACCAGCAGGCCGGTCCGAGCTGGGCCTCCGGGTCGTCACCCAACGCGGCGCCGCCGCAGCACGCGGTGCCCGGCCGGTCCCGCCCGGACTTCTCCGGACTGCGGGCGCACCACCACCGGCCCTCCTCGGCGCCGGAACGCCCGGACGCGACCGTGGAGCAGGCGCCGGACCAGGCACCGGTTCAAGCGCCCGGTCAGGCGCCGGACCAGGCCCAGGACCAGGCCGTCGAGCAGTCGCCCGGGCAGGGCCAGGACGGCTCGGCCGACCAGCCGGGCCCGGACTCCGACGTGGACGCCGCGGCTCCCGCCGCCGACCAGGGCGCCGGTGCGGCGGCCTCCGGCCGGCCCGTGGCAGCCGCCTCCGTCCCTGCGGTCCTCCCCGCCCACTGGCAGGACCCCTCCACCGTCCAGCTGCCGCTGGGCGTGGGCCTGGGACTGATCGGCTGCGGCCTGGGGCTGATCGGCGTGCGGCTGCGGAAGGGCTGAGCCCCGCCGAGGACCCGGCCGACGGGCACCCGGCCGACGGGCGGCGTGGAGATTCGGTGCGGGTTCCGGGGCCGGTCGGACCGCGCCCGGTGCGGGTCCCGCGTCGCCGTGGCGGCCGGTCCCGCGCCGGGCGGGCGGCCGGGCGGCCCGGGAACTGAGTACCCGTACGGATTCCGCGGCCGCCCACGGCGGCGTACCGTCGTCACGGGTGGCGCAGGACGGCGGGACGAACGGGGGCTTCCGCCCGACCAACCCCAGTGAGAGAGAATGTTGTTCATGACGAATCCGATGAACGAGCGCTCGTCGCAGGAGTCCTTCCGGGCCGCCGGCGGGCAGTCGCAGGACGGCCAGAAGGTGCTGGTCGTCGGACCGGACGGACTGCCCGTGGGCCAGGGGTTCGCCGGCGCAACGATGGAGGGGGACGACGAGGCGGAGATGCCCCGCGAGCTCCCGGTGACCGAGATGGTCGAGCAGCCCGCCAAGGTCATGCGCATCGGCAGCATGATCAAGCAGCTGCTGGAGGAGGTCCGGGCGGCGCCTCTCGACGAGGCCAGCCGGGCCCGGCTGAAGGACATCCACGCCAGTTCGATCAAGGAACTGGAGCTCGGGCTGGCCCCGGAGCTGGTCGCCGAGCTGGAGCGGCTCTCGCTGCCGTTCACCGAGGACAGCATCCCGACCGAGGCCGAGCTGCGGATCGCCCAGGCCCAGCTGGTGGGCTGGCTGGAGGGCCTGTTCCACGGCATCCAGACCGCCCTGTTCGCCCAGCAGATGGCCGCGCGGGCGCAGCTGGAGCAGATGCGGCGCGCACTGCCGCCCGGTCTGCACGGCGGCGAGCCGGACGAGGAGGACCCGGGCCAGGGCCGCGGGATCCGTTCCGGCCCGTACCTGTAGGTCCGCCGGGCCCGCCGCCGGGTCCGGACGTACCACGACGATCCGCCCCGGACCGCACCGCCGCAGGACGGCGCCGGCGGTCCGGGGCCAGGATCGGCCCTGGACCGATCACCGTCGGCGCAAGCCGATACCCTGACCCCTGTCGCAGGCCGGTCGAGCCGCCGCGGCAGGGGATCGCCGGGCCAGCGGACCGGGCCCACCACGTACGGACGAGACCGAACGTCACGGTTGCGGCAGCACCACCGCGCCGAGGGGGAGCAGAGGACCATGAGCGAGCACGGCAACGCGGTCGAGGGCTTCTCCCTGGGCAACGGCCGCTATGTGCTGCAGCGGCTGCTGGGCGAGGGCGGCATGGCCTCCGTGCACCTCGCGTACGACAGCGTGCTGGACCGGCAGGTCGCACTGAAGAGCATGCACAGCGAGCTGGGCCGGGACGACTCGTTCAAGGAGCGGTTCCGCCGCGAGGCCCAGGCCGTGGCCCGGCTGGAGCACCCCAACATCGTCACGGTGTACGACAGCGGCGAGGACGTCGCCCCCGACGGCTCCAGCACGCCGTACATCGTCATGCAGCTGATCGACGGCAAGGGCCTGCGCGAGACGATCAACGAGGCGGTCGCCCAGTACGGCGCGGTGCCCACCGAGGAGGCCCTGAAGGTCACCATCGGGGTGCTGAACGCTCTGGAGGCCTCGCACGACATGGGCCTGGTGCACCGCGACATCAAGCCCGGCAACGTCATGTTCGACCGCAAGGGCAATGTCAAGGTCATGGACTTCGGCATCGCCCGGGCGCTGGAATCCGGCGTCACCTCGATGACCCAGACCGGCATGGTGGTCGGCACCCCGCAGTACCTGTCGCCCGAGCAGGCCCTCGGCAAGCCGGTGGACGCCCGCTCTGACCTGTACTCGGTCGGCGTGATGCTCTTCGAGATGCTCACCGGCCAGCTGGTCTTCGACGGCGACTCGGCCTTCTCGATCGCCTACAAGCACGTCCAGGAGGAGCCGCCCGCCCCCTCCAGCCTCAACCGCTCGGTCACCCCGGCCGTGGACGCCTACGTCGCGCAGGCGCTGCGCAAGGACCCGGCGCACCGCTTCCAGAGCGCGGCCGCGATGCGGGACGAGGCGGAGCGGCTGATCGCGGAGCTGAAGGGCGGCGGTGGCGGGCACGCGCTGCAGGCCAGCTCCCCGCTGGTGATCAAGGAGGGGCCGCGCTCGGTGCACGCCGGTCCGCAGGCGCCGCAGACCCCGCACCCGCAGTACCTCCAGCAGGGCGGGCAGCAGCAGCCGCAGTACCGGACCCCGCCGCCCGCGTACCAGACGCCGCACCCGCAGGCCCCCCACACGCCGCACCCGTTCCCGCAGCAGCAGCCGCAGTACCGGACCCCGCCGCCCGCGTACCAGACCCCGCGCCCGCAGGCCCCCCACACGCCGCACCCGTTCCCGCAGCAGGGCGGGCAGCGGCCGCCGATGCACACCCCGGGTCCGCAGCCGATGCCGCCGTACCAGCAGCCGAAGCCCAACGGCGGCGGGTGCTCCACGGCCTTCGTGGTGATCGCGATCATCGTCGGCGTGCTGGTGCTGGCCGGCATCATCATCGCGATCGTGGTCAACAAGGCGGAGAAGGACACCAACGGAAAGTTCCACTCCGAGCGGCCCGCCGCGGTCGTCGTGGTGGGTCCCCAGGCCGACCGGAACGGTCTGCTCTGACCGTTTCCCGCCGTTCCGCGCGTGTCACGGGTGCGCGCCGGAAGCGGTAGCGTTCGGGGATACGTAAGCGACAGGGCACCGCGATCCGAGCGAACGCCCGGGGCGAGGAGCGATGGCACAGACGCAGCAGCCGGACGACGAGGCGGGTGCCCGAGCGGTCGGACGGACCGGCGGCACGCCGAGGATCCCCGGGCCGGGCAGCGAAGCCGCGACCTCCGCGCTGCCGCCGTTCGGCGGGGCGGGCGGCCCGCAGACGCCGGGCCGCGGAGTGCCGCTGGGCACGGTCGGCGACGGCCGCTACCGGCTGACCCACCGGCTCGGCCGCGGCGGCATGGCCGAGGTGTTCGCCGCCGAGGACGTGCGGCTGGGCCGCACCGTCGCGATCAAGCTGCTGCGCGGCGAGCTGGCGCAGGACGACGTCGCCCGGCTGCGCTTCACCCGCGAGGCACACGCCGTCGCGGCGCTGAACCACCACGCGATCGTCTCGGTCTACGACACCGGCGAGGAGTACGTCGGGGACGAGTCCACGCCGTACATCGTGATGGAGCTGGTCGAGGGCCGGACCGTCCGCGAGCTGCTGGTGGACGAGGAGGCGCCGCCGGTCGACCAGGCGCTGATCATCATCGCCGGGGTGCTGGAGGCGCTGGCCTACAGCCACCGCAACGGCATCGTGCACCGCGACATCAAGCCCGCCAACGTGAGCATCACCACCACCGGCGCGGTCAAGGTGATGGACTTCGGTATCGCCCGGGCGCTCACCGGCGGGGCCACCACGATGACCCAGACCGGCATGGTCATGGGCACCCCGCAGTACCTGTCGCCCGAGCAGGCCCTCGGCAAGCCGGTCGACCACCGCTCCGACCTGTACGCGGCCGGCTGCATGCTCTACGAACTGCTCACGCTGCGCCCGCCGTTCACCGGCGACACCCCGCTCTCGGTGGTCTACCAGCACGTCCAGGACCCGCCGGTGCCGCCCTCGCAGGTCAACAGCCGGGTGCCGGTCGGCCTGGACGGGCTGGTGCTGCGCTCGCTCGCCAAGAACCCGGACGACCGCTTCCAGGACGCCGACGAGTTCCGCGCCCACCTGCAGCACGCGCTGCGCGAGATGCACGGCGCGGCCGGGGCCGACTGGGTCGGTGTCGCGACCGGGATGCCCGGCGACACCGGGGCCACCCAGGTGCTCCGGCCGGACCAGGCGGCGGCCACCCAGGCCTTCGGCGCGGTCGGGGCGGGCGACCGGACCTCCGTCCTGCCGTACTCGGCGGGCGGCCAGCACAGCCCCTCGCCGTACCAGGGCGCCGGCGGGCCGTACGGCGGTGGCGGCGAGGACGACCACGGCGGGGACGGCGGCCGTCGGCGCGGGCCGTGGGGCTGGGTGGCCGGCGGGATCGCCGTGCTGGTCGCGGCCGGGGCCGGGATCGCCTTCGCGCTCAGCGGCGGTGGCGGCACCACGGACCACACGACGCCCCCGACGCCCGCCCCGGTGGTCAGCACCAACGAGACGACCACGCCCACCCAGAACGGGCAGTCGCCCCAGCCGCCGTCCACCCTTCCCGGCAGCAGGCGGCCGACGCAGCCGGCCGACAGCGGGTCGAACGGCTGGAACGGCGGGGGCGGCGGCAACAACATGTCGCCGTCGCCGGGTACGGGCAAGCACACCCAGGTCCCGACGCCGACGGCGACCCACACGGCGACCTCGACCGCGACGGCGACCGGTGGGGCGACCGCGACGCCGTCCGCGTCGGCGGGCGGTGACGGCGGCAGCTCGACCAGCCCGAAGCCGAGCACGAAGCCGACCGGTGGCGGGAGCGGCGGCGCGGCCGGTGGCAACACGCTGCCGCCGCCGGTCAACCCCTGACGGATCAGTTGGCGAAGGCGTCCAGGACCTGCTCGTACTCCTGGCACCACCACGCCAACTGCCCCGCCGAGGCGGGGAACAGCGGGTCGGCCCGGTGGTCGGCCCGCTGGTAGCGCCACTGCAGCATCCAGAAGTCGTTCAGCCGTTCCCACCAGACCCGGTGGACGGCGGCGGCCAGGTGCTCGGCGGTGGCGGCGCCGGAGGCCCGGTAGGCCTGGGAGTAGCGGCGGACCCGGACCAGGTCGAGGGTGCCGGTTGTCCGGTCGTTGAAGAGCAGGGTGGCGGCCCGGACGGCCTCCTCGGCGCGCGGCTGCGGGCCGAGCTTGTCCCAGTCGAGCACGGCGGCGACCGACTCGCCGTCCGGGCCCTCGTCGTACAGCAGGTTGAGGCCGTGGAAGTCGCCGTGGGTCCAGCCGGTGGGCGGGGCGTCGAGCGGGTCGGGCCGGCGGTGGGCGTGTTCGGCGAGCAGCTCCAGCCGTTCGCCGAGCCGTTGTTCGACCAGGGCGTCCAGGTCGTCGTACGGGCGGTGCTCGCGGGCGCGGCGCCGTAGTTCGCGGGCCAGTTCGGCGCTGTCGAGGGGGTCGGCGCTGTGGTAGCCGGCGGGCTGGTCGAGGGGGGCGCACACGTCGTCGAGCGCGCCGTGCAGCCGGCCGAGCAGCGTGCCGAGCGCGTCGCACCGCGACGGATCGAGCTCCGTACCGTGTCGGTGTCGGCCATCCACCCAGGGGAACAGCGCGAACATCCGGCCGTTCAGGCTCGCCACCGTCCCGCCGGGCCCGGCGCAGCCCAGCGGGGGTGCCACGGGCAGTCCCAGGGCGTTCAGGTCGGTCATGGCGCGGTGGTGGGCGAGGATCTTCGGGCGGCTGGCGGTGGCGGCGTCGACGTAGCACTTCAGGAAGTACGCGCCGGCCTCGGTGGTGACCCGGTAGCCCCGGTTGAGCAGGCCTTCGGCGACCGGTTCGGCGGTCAGCGGGCGCCCCACCCGGAAGCGGGCCAGGACCTCGACGAGTGCGCTGCGCGGGACGGGTGGGCTGAGGGTCCCTATCGGCGGGGCGGAGAGGTCGGGGCGGGCCGGGGCGCAGGCGAGGGTCTGGCTGAAAGTCACGTGCAGAGGTTATGGCCCCTTGGTGGGGGCCCTTGACAAACCGTCAGGAGTGTGGCAGCGCTCAGGTCAGTACTGGTGGTCGGCCCGGTGTCGCGCCACGTACGCCGCCGCCTGGGTGCGTCGCTCCATGCCCATCTTGGCGAGCAGGCTGGAGACGTAGTTCTTCACCGTCTTCTCGGCGAGGTGCAGCTCGTTGCCGATCTGACGGTTGGTCATCCCCTCGCCGATCAGGTCGAGGATCCGCCGCTCCTGCTTGGTGAGCTGGGCCAGCCGTTCGTCCTCCTTCTCGCCGTCGCGCAGCCGGGCGAGGACCCGGCTGGTGGCGACCGGGTCGAGCAGCGAGCGGCCGGCCGCGACGTCCCGGACGGCGGTGATCAGGTCGGTGCCGCGGATCGCCTTCAGGACGTAGCCGGAGGCGCCCGCCATGATCGAGTCGAACAGGGCCTCGTCGTCCGAGAACGAGGTCAGCATCAGGCACTTGATCTCCGGCAGCCGGGAGCGGATCTCCCGGCAGACCTCGACCCCGTTGCCGTCCGGCAGCCGGACGTCGAGCACCGCGACGTCGGGGTGGACCGCGGGAATCCGGGTGAGCGCCTCGGCGGCCGTGCCGGCCTCGCCGACGATCTCGATGTCGTCCTCGACCGAGAGCAGATCGTGCACGCCCCGGCGGACGACCTCGTGGTCATCGAGTAGGAACACCCTGATTTGTCCGTTATCAGTCACGCCCAAAGCCTCCCATATCACCGTACACAAGGCCTATCGTCCGCAGTGGCGTCATGGCGTGATCCGGCCGCGGTCGCCGAAACCGATACCGAGAACCCCCTTACGTACGGGCTTCCGCCCGGATAACGTGCGCTGGTGTCCTGAAGGCGCTCGAATTGAGAGCTGCGTCACGCCGACCGTCACCCCCACCCTTCCGACGGCGAGCCGGGCGCGGCACCCTCGGGGTTGTAGACCCTGAACAAGTAGGACGTCCTAGCGCAAGCGCGCCAAGGGCGGACGCTGGGTAACGTTCTCGTGAGGGACGCCGTCGGAACAGGATCACCACCTGCCACGCAGTAGGTGCGCACACCCACGCGCGCCCCGCGAGGCGGTGACCGGACCGGTCACCGGCGACCCCGGGCGGCCGGACAGACCGAGGAGTGAACGTGACCGTCAAAAGCACGGCGAGGGCTCGCAAGAAGGCGGCCCCCGCTGTACCTGACACCCTCCGCGCCACGGGGACGGACGCCCAGCCGGAGCTCGTACAGCTGCTCACGCCGGAAGGCGAGCGGGTCGAGCACCCGGACTACCCCCTGACCACCACTCCGGAGGAACTGCGCTCGCTCTACCGCGACCTGGTGCTGGTGCGCCGGTTCGACGGCGAGGCGACCGCCCTCCAGCGCCAGGGCGAGCTGGGCCTGTGGGCCTCGCTGCTCGGCCAGGAGGCCGCCCAGGTCGGCTCCGGCCGCGCCATGCGCACCGGCGACTACGCCTTCCCGACCTACCGCGAGCACGGCGTGGCCTGGTGCCGCGACGTCGACCCGCTGAACCTGCTCGGCATGTTCCGCGGCGTGAACCACGGCGGCTGGGACCCGAACGAGAAGAACTTCCACCTGTACACCATCGTGATCGGCGCGCAGACCCTGCACGCCACCGGCTACGCGATGGGCATCACCAAGGACGGCGCCGACGACGCGGTGATCGCGTACTTCGGCGACGGCGCCTCCAGCCAGGGCGACGTCAACGAGGCCTTCACCTTCGCCTCGGTCTACAACGCCCCGGTGGTGTTCTTCTGCCAGAACAACCAGTGGGCGATCTCCGAGCCCACCACGACCCAGACCAAGATCCCGCTGTACCGCCGCGCCTCCGGCTTCGGCTTCCCGGGCGTCCGGGTCGACGGCAACGACGTGCTGGCCTGCCTCGCGGTCACCCGCTGGGCGCTCGACCACGCCCGCAGCGGCAACGGCCCGGTGCTGATCGAGGCCTTCACCTACCGGATGGGCGCGCACACCACCTCCGACGACCCGACCCGCTACCGGCTCGCCGAGGAGACCGAGGCCTGGAAGGCCAAGGACCCGATCCTGCGGCTGCGCACCCTCCTGGAGAAGGAGGGCCTGGCGGACGAGGAGTTCTTCGCCGCCGTCGACGCGGAGAGCGAGCAGCTGGGGCTCCGGGTGCGCGAGGGCGTGCGCAGCATGCCGGACCCGGACCCGACGCTGATCTTCGACCACGTGTACAGCGAGCCGCACGCGCTGGTCGATGAGGAACGGGCCGGGTACGTCGAGTACGCGGCCTCCTTCGAGGCGGGGGAGAACCACTGATGGCCGGTCAGCTGAGCATCGCCAAGGCGCTCAACGACGCGCTGCGCAAGTCGCTGGAGAACGACCCGAAGACCGTCCTGATGGGCGAGGACATCGGCAAGCTCGGCGGCGTCTTCCGGATCACCGACGGCCTGCAGAAGGACTTCGGTGAGGACCGGGTGATCGACAGCCCGCTGGCCGAGTCCGGCATCATGGGCACCGCGATCGGCCTCGCGCTGCGCGGCTACCGCCCGGTGGTGGAGATCCAGTTCGACGGTTTCGTCTACCCCGCCTTCGACCAGATCGTCTCCCAGCTGGCCAAGATGCACGCCCGTGCGCTGGGCCACGTCAAGATGCCGGTCACCGTGCGCATCCCCTACGCGGGTGGAATCGGCGCGGTCGAGCACCACAGTGAGTCGCACGAGGCGTACTTCGCCCACACCGCCGGTCTGCGGGTGGTCACCCCGTCCAGCGCGCACGACGCGCACTGGATGCTGCGCCAGGCCATCGAGTCCGACGACCCGGTCATCTTCCTGGAGCCCAAGCGGCGCTACTGGGACAAGGGCGAGGTCGGCGCCGCCGCCGACCTGACGCTGCACGACGCCCGGATCGTCCGCCCCGGCACCGACGCCACGCTGATCGCGTACGGCCCGATGGTCAAGGTCTGCCTGGAGGCCGCCGCGGCCGCGGAGGAGGACGGCCGCCGACTGGAGGTCGTCGACCTGCGTTCGCTCTCCCCGGTGGACTTCACCACGCTGGAGGAGTCGGTCAAGCGCACCGGCCGCGCCGTCGTGGTGCACGAGGCGCCGGTCTTCCTGGGCATGGGCGCCGAGCTGGCCGCCCGGCTCACGGAGCGGTGCTTCTACCACCTGGAGGCACCGGTCCTGCGGGTCGGCGGCTACTACGCCCCGTACCCGCCGTCCCGCGTCGAGGAGGCATTCCTCCCCGACCTGGACCGCGTGCTCGACGCCGTCGACCGCGCGCTCGCGTACTGATCCCGGGGAGCGTAGATGACCACCGAAGTTCGCTCGCTCCGCGAGTTCAAGATGCCCGACGTGGGCGAGGGCCTCACCGAGGCCGAGATCCTCAGCTGGTACGTCAAGCCCGGTGACACCGTCACCGACGGGCAGGTCGTGTGCGAGGTGGAGACCGCCAAGGCGGCGGTGGAGCTGCCGATCCCGTTCAACGGGGTCGTCGAGCAGCTCTTCTTCCCCGAGGGCGCGACGGTCGACGTCGGCACCGTGATCATCTCGGTCGCGGTGGCCGGGGAGGCGGGGGCCGCTCCGGCCGCCGTTCCCGCGCCGGCACCCGTCGCCGCTGCCGCGGCTCCGGCCGCTGAGGCCGAGCCGGAGCGCCGGGAGGTGCTGGTGGGCTACGGCCCGCGCACCGGCACCGCCCAGCGCCGGGCCCGGCGGACGACCACGACCACGGCGAAGGCCGCCGCGCCGCAGCCGGCCCCGGTCGCGCCCGCGGCTCCGGTCGCCCCGGCCCCGGCGGCGCCCGCCCCGGTGGCCGAAGCCCCGGCCGGTGAGCGGCCGTTGGCCAAGCCGCCGGTGCGCAAGCTGGCCAAGGACCTCGGCATCGACCTGCGGGCCGTCACCCCGACCGGTCGGGACGGCGTGATCACCCGCGAGGACGTGCACGCCCACGCCGCGGCCCGGTCCGCTCCGGCGGCCCCGGCCGTCGAGCCGGTCGTGGTCGAGGCGGCCGAAGCCGTCGTGGCCCCGGTGCCGGTGTCCGGCTCGGGCGACGTCCGGGTGCCGATCAAGGGCGTCCGGAAGGCGACCGCGCAGGCGATGGTGGCCTCGGCCTTCACCGCCCCGCACGTCACCGAGTTCGTCCAGGTCGACGTGACCCGCACGATGAAGTTCGTCCGCAAGCTCAAGGAGAGCGGCGAACTGGGCCGGGACGTCAGAGTCAGCCCGCTGCTGCTGGTCGCCAAGGCGCTGCTGGTGGCGATCAAGCGGCACCCCGAGATCAACGCCCAGTGGGACGAGGCGGCCCAGGAGATCGTGGTCAAGGGCCAGGTGAACCTCGGCATCGCCGCGGCCACCCCGCGCGGCCTGATCGTCCCGAACATCAAGGACGCCGGGTCCAAGACCCTCGCGGGCCTGGCCACTTCGCTCGGCGAGCTGGTCGAGACCGCACGCCAGGGCAAGACCTCGCCGACCGACATGCAGGGCGGCACCGTCACCATCACCAACGTCGGCGTCTTCGGCGTCGACACCGGCACCCCGATCCTGAACCCGGGCGAGGCGGCCATCCTGGCCTTCGGCGCGGTCCGGGAACTGCCGTGGGTGCACAAGGGCAAGGTGGTCCCGCGCCAGGTGACCACGCTGGCGCTCTCCTTCGACCACCGGCTGGTGGACGGGGAGTTGGGCTCCAAGGTGCTGGCCGACATCGCCGGCCTGCTGGAGTTCCCCAAGCGCCTGATCACCTGGGGCTGACGGCTCACCGGAGTCGACGAAGGGGCCCTGTTCCGCACCGTCGTGCGGAACAGGGCCCCTTCCGTCGTTCCCGGCCGTCGGCCGGCGCTCCCGTCCGGTGCCGGCGGCTACCGCTGGCGGCGGAGGCGGCGGACGGCCAGCAGGACGCCGGCGCCGAGAGCGAGCAGGGCGGCGGCCGAGGTGGCGAGGAAGGTGTCGACCCCGGAGGCGCCGGTGTGCGCGAGCTCGGCGGTGCCGGCCGGGGCGGCGGTGGCGGGGGCGGGGGTGTCGGCCTGCCCGGCGTCGGCCTTCGCGGTCCGGTCGGCGGCGGGTGCGGCCACGGCCGCCTTGGCGGGCGCGGGCTTGGCGTGCACCGGCTTGGCGCTGGCCTTCGGGGCGGACGCCGCGTGGGTCACGGTCATCTCCCTGGTCGCGTCCGCTCCGCCCGCGTTGTCGGCCGTGCTGGAGACGGTGACCTGGAGGCGGGTGAGCTTCGGCGAGGCCTTGGCGGAGAGCCCGACCCGGAAGGTGAAGTGGGTGGCCCGGCCGTTGTCCAACCGCTCGCCGAACCCGGTCTCACCGCCGTAGAACCCGTCGGAGGAGGAGCCGAGCTCGACCGGCTGCCACCCGCCCTGGGGCGTGCGGGCCTCGATGGTCAGCATGCTGTCGTCGAGAGGGCCGTTCCCCACGACACCGCGGAAGGCGATGGCGGCCTTCACCTGCTGGTAGGGCGCTCCGGTGAAGTTCGCGACCTCGACCGGCACCTCGACCTTCGGGCCACCGGCGGTGATGCTCAGCGACTTCGTCATGAAGAACCCGATCTCGACGTGGCCGTGGTGCGCGACCGCGGCGGTCGGGGCCGCGACGGGCTCGGCGGACCAGGCGGTGTCGCTCATCGCGAGGACCTGGACTCCGCCCGCGAGGACGGCGGTGGCGGCGAGGGCGGCGATGCGGCGGCGGCCGGAGAGGGCGCGGTCGTTCTTCGCGAAACGGGTGATAACGGACGTGCGCATGACGTGACTCCCCAAAGTCATGGTGGTGACGGTGTGTTGGTGAAGACGACCGGCCGCGCTCCTCGTGAGCGGAAGCGCCCCCCGGCTCCGCCGGTCTCGCTCTCCGTGCCTTCACCCTGACAGACGTCCATCCCCGCCGGGGGTTGCAGGTGGATCGAAAAGTTTTTTTCGGGAGTCCTCGGCCGGGCTCCGGGATACTGCCGGAATGACGGATGAGCTGACGGTCCGACCGCAGAGGGCGACGGTCGAGGGTGAGGAACGCCGGTCGCTGCGGCGGGACGTGTCGGCGCCGGCGCTGTTGGCCGGGCTGGTCTGCGTCGCGGTGTCCTTCTCCGGTCCGCTGGTGGTGGTGCTCGCGGCGGCCGCCGCGGGGCGGCTGGACCCGGCGCACACCGCGTCCTGGATCTGGGCGGTGGCGATCGGCAGCGGGGTGAGCGGCTTCGCGCTCAGCTGGTGGACCAGAACGCCGGTGGTGACCGCCTGGTCCACCCCGGGAGCGGCGCTGCTGGTGACCAGCCTGGGCGGCTACCCGTACCGGGAGGCGGTCGGGGCGTACCTGGTGAGCGCGGCGGTGGTGACGCTGTTCGGGGTGACCGGATGGTTCGGCCGGCTGATCGCCGCCGTGCCGGTGGGAATCGTGAACGCGATGCTCGCGGGCATCCTGTTCTCCTTCGGCGCCGGGATCTTCGGCGCGGTGCACAGCGCGCCGGTGCTCGTGGTGGGCAGCTTCGTGGCCTTCCTGCTGGCCAAGCGGTTCGCACCGCGGTACGCCGTCCCGGTCGCGCTGCTGGTCGGCGGGGTGCTGGCGGCGCTCACCGTCGGACTGCCGCTGCACCTGGGCACGGGCGGGCCGACCGTGCCGGTGCTGACGGTGCCGGCCTTCTCCTGGTCCGCCGTGGTGGGGCTGACGCTGCCGCTCACCATCGTCGTGCTGGCCTCGCAGAACGCCCCTGGCCTCGGGGTGATGCGGGCCTTCGGCTACCGGGCCGACGACCGGCTGCTGATCGGCTCCACCGGCCTGATGTCGCTGCTGATGGCGCCGTTCGGCTCGCCGGGGGTGAACCTGGCGGCGATCACCGCGGCGATCTGTTCGGGCCCGGAGGCCCATCCGGACCCGCGCCGCCGGTACGTCGCGGGGATGTCCTCGGGCGCCGGGTACGTGCTGGTGGGCAGCTTCGGCGGGGTGCTGGTCAGCCTGTTCACCGGGCTGCCGAAGGAGCTGATCGCGGTGATCGCCGGGGTCGCGCTGCTGGCCTCGCTGCAGGGCAGCCTGGCGGCGGCGGTCGTCGAGGAGCGCGGGCGGGACGCGGCGGTGGTGACCTTCCTGGCGAGTGCCTCGGGGATGAGCCTGTTCGGCATCGGCTCGGCCTTCTGGGGGCTGCTCTTCGGGCTCGGCACCCACCTCCTGCTGGACCTGGGGAAGCGTCCCAGGCACTGATCGACGGAATTGGTTGGTATGACCGGGACGATGCTGATCGTTCGGCCAGGTCGGTGACTTTTTCGTCCGCCGGTGGGGGCGACACGCCGGTCCGGGTACGTCTCCGCTCCACCACCCGGGCGACACCGGGTGACCGGAGCCCCGAGGACGCACCCGTATGCCTGCTGGCAACCCTGGCCGTCTCGTCCGGAGTCTGGCCGCCCTCGTACTGGTGTCCACCGCAGTACTCCCCGCCGCCCTGGAACTGGTCGGCCCCTCGCCGTTCGGCGTGATCGGGCCGGGCGCCACCCTCGACCGGGCCGTGCCCCCGCACACCGCGCTCCGCGCCGACCAACGGATACCCGCGGCCGCCCCGACCTTCGACATACGCCGGACCGGGGACCCGTCCAACCGGATCACCCTGGTCCTGCTCGGCGACGGCTACACCTCGGACGAACAGGAACTGTTCCGCCAACAGGCCGACAAGGCCTGGCACGCCCTGATGGACATCGAACCGTTCCGCACCTACCAGGGGTTCTTCAACATACGGAGGGTCGAGGTGGTCTCCCCGGTCTCCGGGATAGCCGAGACCGAGAGCCGCGGCCGGAATCCGGCCACCCCGCTGGGCATGCACTTCTGGTGCGAGGGGACCGCCCGGCTGCTCTGCGCCGACGAGGCCGCCACCGCCCGCTACGCCGGGGACGGCGCCGGGCCGCAGTACCTGATCGCGCTGGCCAACTCGACCGAGTACGGCGGCGCCGGGGGCACCGGGGTGACCACCCTGGCCGGGGGCAGCCCGGACGCCGGACGGATCATCCAGCACGAGATCGGGCACACCGTGGGGGACCTCGGCGACGAGTACGACAGCGCCCCCGACGACGCGGACTACCCGAACCTCTCCTCCCTCAACGCCGACGACATGAAGAAGAAGCAGACCAAGTGGTGGCGCTGGCTGGGCGCGGTCTCCCCGGACGGCGCCGGCACCGTCGGGGCGTACCGCAGCGCCAACGGCCTCTACCGGCCCACCCCCGACTCGGTGATGCGCACCCTGGGCAGTGCCTACAACCTGCCCTCCCGCGAGGCGATCATCGAGGAGCTGTACCGCAGGGTCCGGCCGACCGACACCCCCTCCCCGCCGCCCGGCGAGGTCAGCGGGCTGCCCCGGCTGGACGTCCGGCCGCTGCCGCTGACCGGCTCCCGGCAGCTGAAGGTGGACTGGAAGGTCGACGGCGCCCCGGTGGCCCCGCAGGCCGTGGACGGCGGCTCGCTGGACACCGCGAAGCTCAACCTGGCCCCGGGCCGGACCGCGACCGTCACCGCGACCGTCCGGGACACCACGGACTGGGTGCGGGACGAGGCCTTCCGGGACCGCTACATGACCAGGTCGGTGTCCTGGACGGTCACCGGCTGAGCGGTCCGCCCTCACCCCGGGCTGGGCGTCCCATCATGGGATGACTAATCTGGACGAACTATGACCGTGGAGCCAGCTGGTCCAGCCCCGTCCCTGTCCGTACCCGCTCCCCGAGCCACCGCCGAGGCCCCGGCCGTCCCCGTCGTTCACCCCGTGCCGCCCGGTGGCCGTGCGGCCTGGCTGGCCTGGTGCATCGGCGTCAGCGTCTACGTCCTGGCCGTCATCCACCGCACCAGCCTCGGGGTCGCCGGACTGGACGCCGCCGAGCGCTTCGGCATCGGCGCCTCCGCGCTGTCCACCTTCTCGATCCTCCAGGTGCTGGTCTACGCGGCTATGCAGGTCCCGGTCGGTCTGCTGGTCGACCGGTTCGGACCGCGCCGGGTCCTGCTGCTCGGCATCCTGCTGCTGAGCACCGGTCAGCTGGCCTTCGCCTTCAGTTCCTCCTTCGTCCCGGCCCTGGCGTCCCGGGCGGTGCTCGGCTGCGGCGACGCGATGACCTTCATCAGCGTGCTGCGGATCGCCGCCCGGTGGTTCCCGGCGGCGAAGAACCCGTTCGTCGCCCAGCTGACCGGCCTGGCCGGGATGGGCGGCAACCTGGTCACCACCGTGGTGCTCGCCCAGGCGCTGCACGACGAGGGCTGGACGCCCACGTTCACCGCGATCGCGCTGCTCGGCGTCGCGGTGTTCGCGCTGGTCGCGCTGTTCCTCAGGGACGCCCCGGCGGTGGCCGTCCGACCGGTCGACCCGCCGACCGCCCGCCCGAGGATCCGGCGGCAGGTCCTGGACTGCTGGCGGGAGCCGGGCACCCGGCTCGGGCTGTGGGTCCACTTCACCACCCAGTTCCCCGGCAACGCCTTCGGCCTGCTCTGGGGCATGCCCTACCTGGTCGAGGCCCAGGGCATGTCCCGGGGCGAGGCGGGCGGACTGCTGACCCTGCTGGTGCTCTCCAACATGAGCTTCGGCTTCCTCTTCGGCCGGCTGCTCTCCCGCTCGGCACGGGCCCGGATGCCGATCGTGCTCACCGTCATCACCACCACCGGGCTCGGCTGGGCCCTGGTCCTGGCCTGGCCCGGCGGCCACCCCCCGATGTGGCTGCTGGTCGGGATCATCCTGGTCATGGGCAGCAACGGCCCGGCCTCACTCGTCGGCCTGGACTACGCCCGCACCCGCAACCCGGCCGAGCGGCTCGGCACCGCCTCCGGGATCGTCAACATGGGCGGCTTCATCGGCACGATGATCACCCTCTTCGGGATCGGCGTGCTGCTCGACGCCCTCTCCCCGGCCGGCGCCGAGGCGTACTCGGCGACGGCCTTCCGCTGGGCGTTCTGCTGGCAGTACGTGCCGCTGGCGGTGGGGACGCTGATGATCCTCCGGCTGCGGCGGAGGGTTGTGGCCTCGCAGGCGTAGCGTTTCCGATCTGCGGAAACGCGCTGACCCTCGCTTCGAGCGAGGGTCGGCGGAGGCCATGAGCGAGTGGAACCCGCGCACAGCGGCGGCGGCATCAGCGCCTGTACTCCTGCATGAACCCGGCCATCTGCGAGGCCGTCCCATGGATGACGCATGGATGACGCATGGATGCACGAGTGGTGCCGACCCGGCGCACGGTCGTGCGTGTACGCCGGGTGGCGCGCGCCGATGAAGCTCAGATGGTGACGGAGAAGTTGGCCAGCACCCGCTCGGCCAGTTCCTTGTCCCCCTCGACGGTCACCGGCCCGGGCCGGCCCCGGCCGCAGGCGAGCCGGACGTACGTCTCCCAGTCCATGGTGAGCTGGACGTCGGGGGCCAGGCTGATCGACTCGTCCACGATGCCGCGCCCGGCGGAGTCCACCCGCACGGTGCGCAGGAACTCCACCGGACCGGTCACGTCGACGACCAGCGCCGTCCCGGCCGGCGCGCCGGCGGTGTGGGCGACGGCCTTGGGCAGCCGCTCCAGCAGGAAGTCCCGGGCGACCAGCGCGCCGGGGGCGTCCAGGTTGCCGGGGGTGTCCAGGGCCCGGCGCAGGTCCTGCTCGTGCACCCAGACGTCGAAGGCCCGCATCCGCAGCAGCTCGTGGTACGGGACGTCCCCGGCCAGCGGCCCGGCCGGCCAGCGGACCAGCTCGCCCGGCGTCTGCTTGGCGTTCCGCAGCGCGCGGGAGCGGCGGATGATCGTGTACTCCAGCTCGCTGGTCATCTCCAGCGCGGTGTGGCAGCGGCGCTTGTCGACCGGCAGCTCGATGTAGCGGGCGAAGTCGGTGGTCACGTGGCGAAGGTCACGCGGCAGCGAGTGGATCGGGCGCGGGTCGCCGAGCAGCTCGGACTCGACCGCGATCACGTGCGAGACGACGTCCCGGACCGACCAGCCGGGGCACTCGGTGGCCCGGTTCCAGGCGCCTTCGGGGAGAGGGGCGACCAGCTCCGATATGGACTCGATGCTCTGCGTCCACGCCTCGGTGTAAGCCTGCACGGTCTGGTTGTCCGTCACGGGAATCTCCGGCCCTCCGTCAGCTTTCCTACGCTCCGCGCCCGGCCGTCGCGGTCGGCCGGGATGTCCGGCTTCCGGGCGCACACGCTAACCGCACGTTACGCTGCCGGGAGACAGCTGGGCAGCGCTTTCGGGTGACGATCGTAGGTCTCTTGCCGTGGACGGTGGTACTGTGCGCGCTTCATTGATCCAACTCGCGGTCTCCGACGCCGAGCCGCCCGCCGAACGGCGGGCCCGGGCGGCGTCGCTGGTACGGGCGCAGCAGGGCGCCGACCTGGTGGTGCTGCCGGAGCTGTGGCCGCTCGGCGGCTTCGCCCACGACCTCTGGTCGGACGGCGCCGAGGCGCTGGACGGGCCCACCTCGGACGCCATGGCGTCGGCCGCCCGGGCGGCCGGGGTCTGGCTGCACGCCGGTTCGATCGTCGAACGCGACCCGGACGGCCCGATCTACAACACCTCGATGGTGTTCGCCCCGGACGGCGAGCTGGTGCACACCTACCGCAAGATCCACCGCTTCGGCTTCGACAGCGGTGAGGCGGTGGTGATGGGCGCCGGGCAGGAGATCGTCACGGCGTCCACCGAGTTCGGCACCCTGGGCCTGGCCACCTGCTACGACCTGCGCTTCCCGGAGCTGTTCCGGGCGCTGCTGGACGCCGGCGCCCAGCTGCTGGTCGTCCCGGCGGCCTGGCCGGCCAAACGGCGCGAGCACTGGACGCTGCTGGCCCGGGCCCGGGCGCTGGAGGAGCAGGCCTTCGTGCTGGCCTGCAACACCGCCGGGACGCACGCGGGGGTCGAGCAGGCCGGGTACAGCGTGGTGGTGGACCCGTGGGGCCGGGTGCTGGCCGAGGCGGGGGCGGCGGAGGAGGTGCTGACCGTGGAGTTCGACCCGGCCGAGGTGGGCCGGGCGCGCGAGGACTTCCCGGTGCTGCGCGACCGCCTGCTCGGCATTCCGGCACCCGTCCAGCGTTAGGGCCTGTCCGGCGGCCCCTCGTTCCGGGAGGGTTGGTTCGGACCTGCTCCGGGCCGGTTTGAGAAGATGAGCACTTGTCGTGTTCCCTGCCGCCGGTCGGCCGGTCCGTCGCGGGTCGGCACGGCGGCCTGCCCGAGGAGGTCGCGCGCATGTCCGGCACCGGCGCCGGCGACACCCCCCGCCCGGTCATCCACCGCAACAGCCTGCGCGAGCAGATCGCCGGCGCGCTGCGCGAGGAGATGATGGCCGGCCGGCTGGAGGCGGGCCGCAACTTCACCGTCAAGGAGATCGCCGAGCTGTACGGCGTCTCCGCGACCCCGGCCCGCGAGGCGCTGGTCGACCTCGGCGCGCAGGGGCTGCTGCGGACCGAGCACCACCGGGGCTTCACCGTGCCGGAGCTGTGCTGGGAGGACTTCCTGGAGATCTTCGAGGCCCGGGTGCTCCTCACCGACAGCTTCTACCGCCAGTTCTCCGCCCGCCGGGCGCTGCCCGACCTCACCCGGTTGCCCTCGCTGCGCCGCCGGGCCGACGCGGCGGTGCGGGCCGCCCGGGCCGGGAACCTGGACGTGATGGTGGGCTGCGACCGCCGGTTCTGGCAGGAGGTCTCCGCCCTGCTCGGCAACCGCCGGATCGGGGACTACCTGGACTGGCTGCGGGTGCAGTCCTGGATGTTCGCCGCTCCCTACCTGCGCGCGATGCCCGCCCTGGCCGGGGTGTGCTGGGACCGCCACGCGGACCTGGTCGACGCGATCGGGGCCCACGACCTGGTGGGTGCGCACCGGATCGTCTGCGAGTACAACCTGTCCACCGCCCGGCTGCTGGCCGGGCTGACCGGGGAGCCGCTGGAGTCGGTGACGGTGCTCGGGCTGCTCACCGAGGCGGCCGAGGGGGAGCCGCTGCCCGTCCCGGTCGAGCCGCCGCCGGCGCCGCCGTGGCCGGCCCGGTCGGTGTCCGGGACCGGGGTCGGACCCACTGTCGGGCCCGCGTCCGAGCCCGGGCCCGGGTTCCGTCCCGAGCCCGGCGGGTCCCGTCCCGGACGGCCCGGCCGGGGCGACGAGGCCGCCCGGGAGCTGGGCCGCGAACTGGGCCTGGGCCTCGGCCTGGTGCCGCAACCGCGCTGGATGCCGCACACCCGGTTCGGCCGGCGGCTGTCCGAGCCGCCCCCCGAGGCTCCGCAGGGACGGCCCGATCCGCATCCGGCCCCGGGCCGGTAGGGTGGGCGGTCGTCGAACCGGGTGCCCCGTAGGGGCCCTCCGGGTACCGACTCCGCCCCCGTCGTCGCCCCGCCCCCGCGGGCGATCCCGCCGTCCGGAGAGGAACTGCCGGCCATGGCCTGCGACCTCTGGCTCGTCCCGCTGGTGGACGTGCTGAGCCACAGCCCCGACAACCCCTTCCGGGACGACCTCGCGCTCTACAACGCGGTGCTGACCTCGCGCGGGCTGCCCGAGGTGCCGGTCTACCAGTTCGTCCCCGGGCTGAGCGGAGCGGTCGAGCCGATAGCCGCCTTCGACTACGACTCGCTGCACTTCCTGCGCCGCGCCTACCTGTTGGGCCTCACCGGACTGGACATCACCCCGGTCGACTCGCTCGGCGGCGACTACGAGCAGCTGCTGGAGATGTTCGAGAGCAGCGCCGAACAGTCCCACCTGGTCTGGCACTTCGACCACGCCGGCGCGTACGTGCCGATCGAGTTCCAGACCCCGCTGGTCGACGAGGTGCTGCTCGCCTCCGGCGGTCCGCTCGGCTCTAGCCACGGGCTGCTGCGCGAACTGCAGGCCGTGGCACCGGCACTGGGCCTCGACCCGCTCAACCCGCCGAACCCGACCAGGCCGCTCGGCCCGACCGGCCTGGAGCAGCCCTTCGGGCCGCCGATCGACGACCTGCACCCCTTCGCCCGGGAACGGCACGCCTGGTCGGGCCTGTACGCGGCGGCGACCAGGAGCGTCAGCCAGGGCTCCATGATCGTCTTCGCGTAGCGCCGTCCCGGGCCCCTACCGCAGCGGCCCCTACCGCAGTGGGCCCTACCGCAGCGGGCCCTCCGGCGGCCGCTGGCGCGGCATGGTGGGCCTGGTCCCGGGCGGCGGCAGCACCCGGACCTGAGCGCCCACCCCGGGCTCGGTGCGCCCGCCCCACGCCCCCGCGGACTGGGTGGGCAGCTGGGTCATCGACGCGCGGAACTCCAGCATCCACTCCGAGGTCTCGGTGCGGACCATGTCCGAGACGTCCTCGCAGAACCGGCGCAGCACGCCCAGGCAGCGCTCGGCGGCCTCGCCCGCGGTGCCCTCGGTCGGACCGAGCACCTCGCGCACGCACTCCGAGGCCCAGTCGAACTGGAAGGCCTCCAGCCGGCGTTGCAGCGCCTGGGCGGTGGAGATGTCCCGCATCCAGCCGGAGGTGAGCCCGAAGACCCGGTCGGCGCCGTAGCAGGCGGCGGAGAGCGCCAGGCCGACGTAGCCCCAGCTGGTGCCGTGGGCGAGCGCGCCGGTCAGGTCGACCAGCGGGGCGGTCACCCCGCCCACCGCGAAGCCGGCCGACCCGAAGCGCAGCAGGCGTGCCCAGCGGCGCTTCCAGATCCGGTCCCGGCGGTACCACTCGATGGCCTCGACCGCCCGCTCCTCGGACCAGCGGTAGAGCTCCTCCAGCCGTTCGGCGGGCTCGCCCCAGTCCCCGAGCGGGAACTGTCGGGTGCTCAGATCGGCCCGGTAGCGGGTGGAGGGCCGTGGGGCCACGGCTGCGGCGGGCTGGTCCTCCTCGCCGATCTCCTTGCCCCAGGCACTCTCCTCGGGCTGCATTTCCGGCTGGCTCACCTGTGGGGCTCCCTGTGCGGGCGGGCGGCTGGGTCTGTCGGCGCATCGGCTGACATGACGTCTGCCGGTGGTTCTCCAACAGCACTTCTTACCGCCAAATGGCTGACCATGGGGGCGCTTCCCCGCTGATCGTTACCGGTTTCGGCCATCGGAACCCGAGGTGGGAGGGTTGCGGGGGGCGGCGAGATTTCACCCGTCCGAGCGAGGCCCCGGTGACCCGCCGTCCTGACCCGGACACCGGCCGCGCGCACGGGTCCGCCGTTCTTGGAGGATCCTCCGAGGCGGTCGGCGTACGGACCGCTTCTCCTGGAGGATCCGACGAGGATCCGGCGGTACCGGAGAGCGGCCGGAACAGGCCACCGACTACGCTGCTGGCGTGAAGGTCCTCGTCATCGGCGGCGGCGCCCGCGAACACGCCCTGTGCCGCTCCCTGTCCCAAGATCCCTCCGTGACCGAGTTGCACTGTGCCCCGGGCAACGCCGGGATCGCCCAGGTGGCGACGGTCCACCCGGTCGACCAGCTGGACGGTGCCCAGGTCACCGACCTGGCCGCGAAGCTCGGCGCCGACCTGGTGGTGGTCGGCCCCGAGGCCCCGCTGGTGGCCGGTGTCGCCGACGCCGTGCGCGCCGCCGGCATCCCGGTCTTCGGCCCCTCCGGCGCGGCCGCGCAGCTGGAGGGCTCGAAGGCCTTCGCCAAGGACGTGATGGCCGGCGCCGGTGTGCCCACCGCCCGCTCCTACGTCTGCACCACCCCGGAGGAGGCCGCCGAGGCGCTGGACGCCTTCGGCGCCCCCTACGTGGTCAAGGACGACGGCCTGGCGGCCGGCAAGGGCGTCGTGGTCACCTCCGACCGCGCGGCCGCGCTGGCGCACGCCGCCTCCTGCGAGCGCGTGGTCATCGAGGAGTACCTGGACGGCCCCGAGGTCTCGCTGTTCGCGATCACCGACGGCACCACCGTGCTGCCGCTGCAGCCCGCGCAGGACTTCAAGCGCGCCCTGGACGGCGACGAGGGCCCCAACACCGGCGGCATGGGTGCCTACTCGCCGCTGCCGTGGGCGCCGGCCGGGCTGGTCCAGGAGGTCCTGGACACCGTCCTGCAGCCGACCGTGGACGAGCTGCGCCGCCGCGGCACCGAGTTCTCCGGCCTGCTGTACGCGGGCCTGGCGCTCACCTCCCGCGGCACCCGGGTGATCGAGTTCAACGCCCGCTTCGGCGACCCGGAGACCCAGGTCGTGCTGGCCCGGCTGCGCACCCCGCTGGCCGGCGTCCTGCTGGCCTCCGCCACCGGCACCCTGGACCAGGTGGAGCCGCTGCGCTGGGACGAGGGCGCGGCCGTCACCGTGGTCGTCGCCTCCGAGGGCTACCCGGCCGCACCGCGCACCGGCGACCCGATCGAGGGCCTGGCCGAGGCCGAGGCGGACGGCACCGCGTACGTGCTGCACGCCGGGACGAAGGCGGACGAGAACGGCCGGGTGCTCAGCGCCGGCGGCCGTGTCCTGTCGGTCACCGCGACCGGCGCCGACCTGGCCGAGGCGCGCGACCGCGCGTACGCGGCCGTGGAGCGGATCTCGCTCAAGGGCGGCCAGCACCGCACCGACATCGCGCTGAAGGCGGCCACCGCCTGAGGCACCCACGCCCCCCGCGGCCCCCGTGCGAACCGCTCGCACGGGGGCCGCTGCGCACCGTCGGCACCGGGTCAGGAGCGCCCCGGAGGCGAGCGGGCCCCCGAGGGGTGCGGAAACAACCCGCAGGGCGCAGCGCCCCCGGCGTTTCCGGGGCGGGAGCGGTTCCGCGGGCCGACGCACCGTTCGGCGGCCGGATTCCAGCCCATCGGGTGACAGCAACCGCATCCGGCTGACGCAACCGGGCGCCCGGCCTTATGGTGCGCTGGATCGCAGTGCGGCGGGGTCGTGCGCCGGGGTCGCCGCCGGGTAGCGGCGTGTCCGCGGGGGGATGCTGGACGGCGATCGGCCGGGCGGTCGCCCGGTGCTTCGCACCGGACCGGTCCCGGGACGACCGGGCGGCGTCATCGGGACGACCCGGCGGCGTCACCGGGACGAGTGGAAACCGGGGCGATCCGGAACACCCGCCCGGACCGGGGCGTCGAAAATGTCAGTAGCGCCACACAGCATGCACTGCCGGGGATCGGATGCCTCCGCTTCCCGGTCGGAACTGATCGTTTCGAGTCGGCTCAGGGCCCGTAGGCGGGCGCCCGAGGGCTCCGAAGGGGGTGCCGCACCGTATGGCCGTCGACACCGCGCGCGCTCACGCCCAAGCGGTCCTGCGGATCCGGGGCCTCGCCCTGGCCGCCGCAGTGCTGCCCGCCGCCGTCGCGGTGGTCCTGCTGGCCGGCCGGTTCACCGGCCGGATCGGGGCCGCCGGATCCTCCGACGCCGCCGGGTGGGACGCCGCCCGCTGGGTGGTCTGCGTCCTCGCCGCGGTCACCCTGCTGGTGGCCGGGCTGACCACCCGCGCCCTGCGCCGGGCCGTCCCGCCGCAGACCCCCGCCGTTCCGGTCGAGCGCGCCGCCGCCCCCGAGCTGTACCGGCTGATCGACGAGCTGGCCGACCGGCTGGACGTCCCGGCACCCTCCGCGGTGGCCCTCACCCCGGACTGCGACAGCTGGCTGGAGGACGTCCCGCCGCCGCGGCGCCCCCGCGCCCTGCGTCCGCACCCCGCGGGGCCCGCGCCGGTGCTGGTGATCGGATCGCCCTTCCTCTGGTGGATGCGCTCCGGTGAACTGCGCGCCCTGCTCGCCCCCGTGGTGGCCGGCACCGCCGCCTCCGCGGACCCGGAGATCGCCGCCGCCCGCCGCTTCCTGCGCGGCCTGGACGCCTGCCTGGACTCCGGACCGGGCGCGGCCCCCGGGCTCGGCGGCGCCACTCTGGCCGCCCCGCCCGCCCCACCGCGCCGCGGCCCGGCCGGGCCGGCCGACCGGATCGCCCGGCGGATCACCCGCCGGCTGCTGGGCGCCTGCCGCGGACACTCCGCCGAACTGGAGCGGTCCGTCGCGAGCTGGGCCTCCGAGCAGGCCAGGACGGTCGACTACGGCCTGCGGATCGCCGCCCAGGAGCAGGTCGGCCTGGCCTACGCCGGCTGGGACCGGCTGCTCACCCGGGTCGCGCTGCCCGCCTGGCGGCTCGGCCGCCATCCCGCGCACCTGAACGCCGGCGTGGTCGCCGCGCTCACCGAGCTGTCCCGCCGCGACCGGCTGGCCGCCGACGGCTACGGCAGCCGGCTCGGCGACCGCCCCGCCTGCGACCTGCTGGAGGAGCCCGGCACGGTCGACCGGGCGGTCTCCCGGCTCGCCGCCGACCTGTTCTTCGGCCGTCCGGCGGCCGGCGTCTGGCACGAGCTGGAGTGGGCCGACTACCCGGCCGAGGTGGTGGACGCCGGCTGGCGGGCCCGGGCCGCCGCCCTGCAGACCGCGCTGGACCGGCTGGCCCCCCAGGCCCGCCCGGGTGCCCCGACCCTGACCCGGCTGCTGGCCCGGCTCGCCGAGGGCGATGGCGAACAGCTGGCCGCCGCCCTGGCCGCCCAGCTCGCCCGCACCACCGCCCCGGCCCCCCTGCTCGAACCCGACCGCACCGGCCGCGACCTGCTGGTCGACCACGTCACCGCGATGGTCTGCTGTGCCGCCGTGGACACCGCCGGCGGCGCCCCTGGCCTGGACTGGCTGGACGGCCCGGTGCTGCTGCTCGGCGGGGTCCGCCGCACCGACCTGGCCGCCCCGGTCGCCCAGGCCGTGGAGCAGGGCCAGGACGGCCCGCTGCGCGCCTGGCTGGACGCCGCGGAAGTCCGGCTGGAGAAACCCGTACGCCTCTGACGCCCCGTGAGTCACCGTGCCTCCGGGCGGCGCTCGACGGCCCGGCACGCGCCCCCGGGAGCCCGGGCCTCCGGCCGTCTCCGCAGGCCGGAGGCCCTGTCCCGGAGGCGCGCGAGATTCCCGGCACCAATTGCTACCGTGGGGTGACGGGGCGCCAGCACTGTGTGGTGTATTAGACCGCACGCACATCCGGGGGGCACGTGCCAACCGGACGGAAGTGCACCTGGGAGGGGCGCGTGGGGACCGAACTCAACCGCCGCTGGGAGTCGGGCACGCACGCTTACAGCGTCTCCGACCCCTTCGGCCAGGGCCCGCTGCCCTGGCTGCGCAGCCCCGACCAGTACCTGGCCGGGGCCGAGGGCGCCGTGCCCTGGTACGTCTCGGTGGACGCGCCCGGCCAGCAGCCGCTGTCGGCGGGCGTGCGGCCCAAGCCGCCGGTCGGCACCCCGCAGAGTTCCAACGACGTGGACCAGCAGATCAAGGGCTTCGCCTCGGCCGGGGTGATCCGCCCCGGCGGTTCGGTCGACTTCCGGGTCACCGTCAACCCGCCCCGCGAGTTCACCGTGGACGTCTACCGGATCGGCCACTACGGCGGCGACGGCGCCCGCCACATGACGTCCAGTCCGCTGATCGCCGGGCTGGCCCAGCCCGCCCCGCTGGTGGTCGAGCGGACGGTCTCCTGCCACCACTGGTGGCACTCCTGGCGGCTGCAGGTCCCGCTGCACTGGAAGCCCGGCGCCTACGTCGCCGTGCTGACCACCGCGGACATGCTGCACCGCAGCCACATCCCTTTCACCGTACGGGACTTCGCCGACCACGGACACACCGCCGAGCTGCTCCTGGTGCTCCCGGACGTGACCTGGCAGGCGTACAACCTGTTCCCCGAGGACGGCCGCACGGGCGCCAGCCTCTACCACGCCTGGGACGGCCTGGGCGGTCTGGTCGGCGAGTCCGAGGCGGCCGTCACGGTCTCCTTCGACCGACCGCACGCCACCGCCGGGCTGCCGCTGCACGTCGGCCACGCCTACGACTTCATCCGCTGGGCCGAGCGCTACGGCTACGACCTCTCCTACGCCACGGCCACCGACCTGCACGCCGGCCAGGTGGACCCGACCGAGCACCGGGCACTGGTCTTCCCCGGCCACGACGAGTACTGGTCCGAGCCGATGCGCCGGGCCGTCGAGCGGGCCCGGGACGGCGGCACCTCGCTGGTCTTCCTGTCCGCCAACACCATGTACTGGCGGGTCGAGCTGACCGCCGCCGCCTCCGGCGAGCCCAACCGGCTGCTGAACTGCCGCAAGCGGCAGAAGCCCGGCCCCGGCAGTCCGGCCGCCGGGGTGCCCGGCGCGGCCAGCGCGCTGTGGCGGGACGCCGGCGAGCCCGAGCAGCACCTGCTCGGAGTGCAGTACTCGGGCCGGGTCGCCGCGCCCGTCCCGCTGGTCGCCCGGCACACCGCGCACTGGCTCTGGGACGGCACCGGGCTGCAGGAGGGCGACGAACTGCCCGGCCTGGTGGCGGGGGAGGCCGACCGGTACTACCCGAAGGTCGCGCTGCCCGAGCACACCGAGCGGGTGCTGCTGGCCCACTCGCCGTACCAGGACCTGGCCGGCCGCACCCGCTACCAGGAGACCTCGCTCTACCGGGCGCCCAGCGGCGCGTACGTCTTCGCGGCCGGCACCTTCGCCTGGTCGCCCGCCCTCGGCCGCCCCGGCCTCACCGACGAACGGGTCCAGCGGGCCACCGCCAACCTGCTGGACCGGCTCTGCAAGAACTGAGGCCCCCGACGCCCGCAGGAACCGGGGCCCGGGCGGCGTGAAAGACTGCAGGGGCAGTGACCTCCCCTTTCGCGGTGCTCCACGCCCGTGAACGACCCCTGAGGACTGAGACACCTTGAGCGGATTTGTCACCAAGCCCGAGCCGGTTCAGGTACCCGGCCTGGTCCACCTGCACACCGGCAAGGTGCGCGACCTGTACCGCACCGGATCGGGCGAGCTGGTGATGGTCGCCAGTGACCGGATGTCCGCCCACGACTGGGTGCTGCCGAACGAGATCCCGGACAAGGGCCGGGTGCTCACCCAGCTCTCGCTGTGGTGGTTCGAGCGGATCGCCGACATCGTCCCCAACCACGTGATCTCCACCGAGGTCCCGGCCGGCGCCCCCGCCGACTGGAAGGGCCGCACGCTGGTCTGCAAGAGCCTGGACATGATCCCGGTCGAGGCGGTCGCCCGCGGCTACCTGGCCGGCTCCGGCCTGACCGAGTACCGGGAGAGCCGCACGGTCTGCGGCGTCGCCCTGCCGGAGGGCCTGGAGAACAGCTCCGAGCTGCCCGCCCCGATCTACACCCCGGCCCTCAAGGCCGAGGTCGGCGAGCACGACGAGAACGTCCCCTACGAGGAGACCGCCCGCCGGATCGGCGCCGAGCTGGCCGCCCAGGTGCGCCGCACCACCCTGGACGTCTACGCCCGGGCCCGGGACATCGCCCGCGACCGCGGCATCATCCTGGCCGACACCAAGTTCGAGTTCGGCCTGCTGGACGGCGAGCTGGTGATCGGCGACGAGGTGCTCACCCCGGACTCCTCCCGCTACTGGCCGGCCGACGACTACGAGCCGGGCCGCTCGCAGGCCTCCTTCGACAAGCAGCTGATCCGCGACTGGCTGGTCTCCCCGGCCTCCGGCTGGGACCGCTACAGCGAGCAGCCGCCGCCGGAGCTCCCGGCCGAGGTGGTGGAGCGGACCCGCGCCAAGTACATCGAGGTCTACGAGCGGCTGACCGGCACCACCTGGGTCTGAGCCGTACGCGTGACGCCCGCGAGCGACAGGGCCTAGATCCACCCGTGCTCGCGGGCGATCCGCACCGCCGCGTGCCGGTTCTCCGCGCCCAGCTTGGTGGCCGCCGAGGACAGGTAGTTGCGCACGGTGCCCTGGGAGAGCGCGGCCCGCTCGGCGATCTCCGCGATCGGGGTGCCGTCCGCGGCCAGCTCCAGGACGTCCGTCTCGCGCGGGGTCAGCGGGGTCTCCCCGGCGCTGATCGCGTCCGCCGCCAGCTCCGGGTCCACGTACCGGCCGCCGGAGCGCACGGTGCGGATGATGCCGGCCAGGTCGGCCGCCGAGACGGTCTTCGGCAGGAAGCCCCGGACCCCGACCTCCAGCGCCCGCTTCAGGTAGCCGGGCCGGCCGTGGCCGGTGACGATCATGCAGCGGCAGTCCGGCAGCAGCCGGCGCAGCTCGGTGGCCACCCCGATGCCGTCCTTCCCGGGCATCTGCAGGTCCAGCACCGCGATGTCCGGCCGGTGCGCCCGGGCCATCGCCAGCGCCTCCGGGCCGGAACCGGCCTGGGCGACCACCTCGATGTCGTCCTCCAGCGAGAGCAGCGCGGCCAGCGCACCGCGGATCAGGTGCTCGTCGTCGGCGAGCAGGACGCGGACGGGCGCGGTGTTCTCGGTCATCGGAAGGCCTCTCTCAGCCCGGCAGCGGGACGGTGGCGAGCATCCGGAAGGTACCGGGTGCGGTGGTCGGGACGGTCAGCTCCCCGTCGTGGGCGGCCAGCCGCTCGCGCAGGCCGTGCAGCCCGGTGCCGCCGCCCTGGGAGGGGAGCGGGACGGCGGGCACCCCGTCGTTCTCCAGCTCCAGTACCGCCCGGCCGTTCTCCTGCCGCAGCCGGATCAGACAGCGGGCGGCCTCGCTGTGCCGCAGCACGTTGGTGGTGGATTCGCGGATCACCCAGCCGAGCACCGACTGCACCTGCGGCGGCAGCCGGTCGGGCTCCTCACCGAGGTCGATCTCGCAGTGGATGTCGGCGGCACGCAGCACCGCGCGGGCGCCGATCGCCTCGGCGTGCAGGTCGGCGGTGCGGTAGCCGCGGATGACGTCCCGGACCTCGCGCTGCGACTCCTGGGCGATCCGCTGCACCTCGGCCATCTGCTCGGCCGCCTCCGGGCGCTCCCGCCGGGCGAGCTGGACGGCGAGTTCGCTCTTCAGCGCGATGGTGGTGAGGTTGCGGCCCATCACGTCGTGCAGGTCGCGGGAGAAGCGCAGCCGCTCCTCGGCGACGGCCAGCCGGGACTGCGCCTCACGGGCGGCGTCCAGTTCCCAGACCACCGCGGTGACCCAGGCGAAGCTGCGGCAGCTGGCCACCATGAGGACCGTGCCGATGACCGCGCCGATCAGCCATCCCGAGGTGGTGGCGAAGCCGGCTCCGGCCAGCAGCATCGCCGGGGCGATCAGGAGCACGAGGGCGGTTCCGGAGAGGAAGGCCCACCGCCACCGCAGGCCCACCCCCGTGGGGCCTGCGGTGGCGCCGATCAGGGCGGCGGCGATGACCGAGGTGAACGGCGCGCCCGGGTGGGGCGCGAGCCCGTCGGAGGCCGGGCCGAGCAGCAGGACGGTCCATGAACCGGCCACGGTCAGCACGGCGCTGATGATCAGCCAGCGCCGGTACGGGCTGGGTCGTCCCAGGTAGTGGTCGAGCGAGGTGCGGTACGCCCGCAGGGTGACCAGGACGGAGGCGAGGGACAGGACCAGGCCGACCTGTGCGGCGGTGGTCGCGCCCTGGACCTTCACGCTGGAGGCGGTGGCCAGCAGGGCTACCGGCAGCATGATCCACGCCACCATGTAGAGCGACCAGCGGAAGTAGAGCTCGGCGCGCTGCGGCTTGCCGTAGCCCCTCCAGCGCCGGATCGGCCCCCGGACCATCGATGTGCTCCCCGTTTGATCACGTGCGTGTCGCTGCCTTCATATCAGAGGACGTACGGGGTGGGTCTCGGGGGAATCCGCCGGGGTCAGCGGCGCGGCTCCCAGCGGAAGTAGCGCACCGCGCCCCAGACCGCCAGACCGAGCCAGACGGCGCCGGTGACCAGGTGCGGGGCGGCGGCGCCCCAGCTGCCGAGGAAGTCGGTCGCGGCGGCGGAGCCGTCGGTGCCGAACCAGCCGACGCGGAGCAGCTGGAAGGCCGGGGTGGTCGGCAGCAGGCGGCAGACGTCGGCCAGCTGCGAGGGCATGGCCTCCAGCGGGAAGTACAGGCCGGAGCCGCACTGCATGACCAGCATGACGGGCAGGGTGGTGATGCCCGCGCTCTCCACGGTCCTGGTGAAGGCACTGGACAGCGCGGCCAGGGCGATCATGGTGGCCAGCAGCATCAGCAGGCCGACCAGCATCAGCACCGGGTTGACCGGGACGGCCAGGTGCAGGCCGACGCTGCCGCCGATCCCGATCAGGGCGGCCATGAACAGCCCGAGGACGAGAGAGGGGACGGCGGTGCCGAGCAGGATCTCCAGGTCCTTGGCCTCGCCGGTGCGCAGCCGCTTGAGCACCAGTTCGCCGCGCCGCCCCACGTACGCGGCGGTCAGGTTGTAGTACACGACGAAGGCCAGGACCATCCCGACCGAGCCGTAGACCAGCAGCGAGTGGACGTCCAGCCCGGGGTTGTCCTCGGACTGCTTCTTGAGCAGCCCGTGGAGGGTGCTGATCAGCACCACCGGCAGCACCACGGCGGTGAACAGCGCGGCGCGGTTGCGCAGCAGCAGGGTGGCCTCGGCCCGGCCGAGGGCGAGCAGCCGGCGGGCGGTGGTGCTCGGCGGGCCGGCGACGGCGGTGGGGGCGGCGGCCGGGTCGGCGGTGGGGGCGGCGGTGGTCATCGGGCGGATCCGATCAGGCGGCGGCGGGCGGGACGGTCGGCGGCGGGGGCCTGGGGCGGGGCCTGCTGGGCGGCCTCGGAGGCGATGGCGAGGAAGGCCTCCTCCAGCGAGGCGCTGCGGGCGTCCAGGGCGCCGAGCGCGATCCCGTGGTGCCGGGCCCAGCCGAGCAGGTCGGTGAGGGTGTCCTGGAGGCCGACGCTCTGCACGGTGACCTTGCGGCCGTCGACGCTGACCTCGGCCGCGGGCAGGACGGGCAGCGCGGCCCCGGTGAACTCCGGGAGCTCGAAGGTGATCCGGGAGGGCCGTCCGGCGATCACCTCGGCGACGGTGCCGCTGGTGACGACCTGCCCGCCGTGCATGATGGCCAGCCGGTCGGCGAGCTCCTCGGCCTCCTCCAGGTAGTGGGTGGTGAGCAGCACCGTGGTGCCCTGGGCGCGCAGCTCGCGGACCAGGCGCCAGACGGCGGTGCGCGCCTCCGGGTCGAGGCCGGTGCTGGGCTCGTCCAGGAAGAGCACCTCGGGGCGACCGAGTAGGGCCATCGCGAGGTCGAGCCGGCGCCGTTCGCCGCCGGACAGCTGCTTGACCCGGACGCCGGCCCGGTGGCCGAGGCCGACCAGCTCCAGCGCCTCCGCGACCGGGCGGGCGCCGCTGGTCACCCCGGCCCAGGCCCGGCCGGTCTCGGCGGCGGTGAGCTCGCCGGGGAAGCCGCCCTCCTGGAGCATGACGCCGATCCGCGGCCGGACGGCGGCGCGCTCCGTGAAGGGGTCGTGGCCGAGCACCCGGACGGTGCCGCCGCTGGGCGCGGCCAGGCCCTCGATGACCTCCATGGTGGAGGTCTTTCCGGCGCCGTTGGTGCCGAGCAGGGCGAACAGTTCGCCGCGGCCGACGGTCAGGTCGACGCCGCGGACGGCGTGGTACTCGGTGGCACCGGTGCCGTAGTGCCGGTGCAGGTCGGTGACCTCGATCACGTTCCGGCCGGGACGACCGGGCTTGCTCGTTTCCATGCCCCAAGCCTCCCGGCGCCCCGGCCGCGCGGGCAGTGCGCGCCGTCACCGGCCGGCGGTGCGGATCCACGGGTCGGCGATGACAAATGTCATGGGGGGAATGCGAGGGGGACCGGAATACGTCGAAGGCCCCCTCGATCGAGGGGGCCTTCGCTCTGGAGCGGACGACGAGATTCGAACTCGCGACCCTCACCTTGGCAAGGTGATGCTCTACCAACTGAGCCACGTCCGCAGGGTCAAACTATTGAGTTGTGCTGTGCTCGCGCACTGCGAGCGGACGACGAGATTCGAACTCGCGACCCTCACCTTGGCAAGGTGATGCTCTACCAACTGAGCCACGTCCGCAGGGTGCCTGGTGGGGCACCCGCCGCCTCTTCGGATCTCTCCGTTGCGGCGACGAGGAATACTCTACAGCATCGTTCGGGGTGGTCGCCCCACCCTTTCGGTCCGGGCGGGCAGGGCGACCGGGGGCGGTGCCCCGACGGGGTCAGTTCGCCTCGGCGAACGCCTCGTACACGTGCTTGGGGATCCGGCCGCGGGCCGGCAGTTCCATGCCGCGCGACAGGGCCCAGGCGCGCACGGCGGCCGGGTCCGGGGTGAGCGCGGTGCGGCGGAAGGACTTCCCGGTGCGGCTCTGGCGCCGGCCGGCCGCGACGAACGGGGCGAGGGCCTCCCGCAGCTTTTCCGCGTTGTCCACGGACAGGTCGATCTCGTACGACTTCCCGTCGACGCCGAAGTGGACGGTTTCCGCGGCGGCGCCGCCGTCCAGGTCGTCGGAGAGCGTGACAACTACACGCTGAGCCATGGGTGTCAATCCTCTCGGGCAATTCGGCCGCCGGTTCACGGAGTGTGCCGCGTGGCCTGATGTGCACCAACTCGCGCAAGCGCACACGGGCAGGCCTGGTGGCCCGCCGGATACGCAGCACTTGCCGCGACAGGTGGCCCTATTCTGCACCCGAAGGGGGTCGAAATCGAAGAGTCCGGCATTCTTTTCCGGATATTCACGAGTCTTGCGGGACTGCCGGATACCGGTGAGCGGGACGGGCGGTTCTGTCCCCAAGTGCCGTATTCGGGTGTTCTCCCGGGGTCGCCGTTCGGTGCCCCGAATCCGCGGAAACGGGCCGGCCCGGGCGGGGGGCGGGGGCGCCGGATCCCTTGGGGCGTAAGGGTCCTGGGTCTACGCGCGTCACTATCACCGGCCAGCAATCCTGCCCCGAACGGCCGGTAGTCTGGAGTTCCCCCGCCTCACCGAAGACACCACCGGGAGTGCCAGTGGCACGCGTCGTAGTCGACGTCATGCTCAAGCCGGAGATCCTCGACCCCCAGGGACAGGCGGTGCAGCGCGCACTGCCCCGTCTCGGATTCACCGGGATCGCCGACGTCCGCCAGGGCAAGCGTTTCGAGCTGGAGCTGGAGGGCCCGGTCGACGACGCCGCGCTCGCCCGTATCCGCGAAGCCGCCGAGACCTTTCTCGCCAACACCGTGATCGAGGACTTCACCGTCCGTGTCGAGGAGGCGGCGAAGTGACCACCCGCGTCGGCGTCGTCACTTTCCCCGGCTCGCTCGACGACCGCGACGCCCAGCGCGCGGTCCGCCTGGCCGGCGCGGAGCCGGTCGCCCTCTGGCACCGTGACAAGGATCTCCACCAGGTCGACGCCGTCGTCCTGCCGGGCGGATTCAGTTACGGCGACTATCTGCGGTGCGGCGCGATCTCCCGCTTCTCGCCGGTGATGGAGACCGTCATCGAGCAGGCCAAGCTCGGAATGCCGGTCCTGGGTATCTGCAACGGCTTCCAGGTGCTCTGCGAATCGCACCTGCTGCCCGGCGCGCTCACCCGGAACGACTCGCTGCACTTCGTCTGCCGCGACCAGAAGCTGCGCATCGAGAACGCGGAGACGGCCTGGACCGGGGATTACTCGGCCGGCCAGGAAATCGTCGTCCCGCTGAAGAACGGCGAGGGCCGCTTCGTCGCCGACGCGCACGTCCTCGACGAACTGGAGGCGGAGGGCCGGGTCGTGGCCCGGTACCTGGACGTCAACCCGAACGGTTCGTACCGCGACATCGCCGGCATCACCAACGCCGCCGGCAATGTCGTCGGCCTGATGCCGCACCCGGAGCACGCCGTGGAGCCGCTCACCGGCCCGACCACCGAGGGCCTGGGCTTCTTCACTTCCGTACTGAAGCAGCTGGTGAACGCCTGATGAGCCTCGACACCGTCAAGAACGCCGAGCAGACCCCGGACGCCGCCCAGCCGTGGGCCGAACTCGGCCTCAAGGAGGACGAGTACGCGCGCATCCGGGAGATTCTCGGCCGCCGCCCGACCGGCGCCGAACTCGCGATGTACTCGGTCATGTGGTCCGAGCACTGTTCGTACAAGAGCAGCAAGGTCCACCTGAAGCAGTTCGGCGAGAAGAAGCCGGATTCGGACGCGATGCTCGTGGGCATCGGCGAGAACGCCGGTGTGGTCGACGTCGGCCAGGGCTACGCGGTGACCTTCAAGGTCGAGTCGCACAACCACCCGTCCTACATCGAGCCCTACCAGGGCGCGGCCACCGGCATCGGCGGCATCGTGCGCGACATCCTGGCGATGGGCGCCCGCCCGGTCGCCGTGATGGACCCGCTGCGCTTCGGCGCGGCCGACCACCCGGACACCCGGCGCGTGCTGCCCGGCATCGTCGCGGGCATCGGCGGCTACGGCAACTGCCTGGGCCTGCCGAACATCGGCGGCGAGGTCGTCTTCGACTCCTGCTACCAGGGCAACCCGCTGGTCAACGCGCTGTGCGTGGGCGTCATGAAGCACGAGGACATCCACCTCGCGCAGGCCTCCGGCGCCGGCAACAAGGTCATCCTGTACGGGGCCCGCACCGGTGGCGACGGCATCGGCGGCGTCTCGGTGCTGGCCTCCGAGACCTTCGACGACACCAAGCCGGCCAAGCGCCCGGCCGTCCAGGTCGGCGACCCGTTCCAGGAGAAGCTCCTGATCGAGTGCACCCTGGAGATCTTCCGGGAGAAGCTCGTCAAGGGCATCCAGGACCTCGGCGGCGCCGGCCTGTCCTGCGCCACCAGCGAGCTGGCCTCGGCCGGCTCCGGCGGCATGCGGATCGACCTCGACACGGTGCACCTGCGTGACCACACGCTCTCGCCGGAGGAGATCCTCATGAGCGAGTCGCAGGAGCGCATGTGCGCGATCGTCGAGCCCGACAAGGTCGCCCGCTTCCTGGAGATCTGCGAGAAGTGGGACGTCATCGCCAACGTCATCGGTGAGGTCACCGACGGCGAGCGCCTGGAGATCTTCTGGCACGGCGAGCTCGTGGTGGACGTGCCCCCGCGCACCGTCGCCCACGAGGGCCCGACCTACCAGCGCCCCTACGCCCGCCCGAGCTGGCAGGACGCGCTGCAGGCCGACGCCCCCACCGCCGAGCGGCTGGCCCGCCCGACCACCGGCGAGGGCCTCAAGGCCGACCTGCTGAAGGTCGCGAGCCACCCGAACCAGGCCTCCAAGTCCTGGATCACCGACCAGTACGACCGCTACGTGCTCGGCAACACCGTGCTCTCGCACGGCGAGGACTCGGGCATGATCCGGATCGACGACGAGACCAACCTCGGCGTCTCGGTCGCCACCGACGGCAACGGCCGCTACGCCAAGCTGGACCCGTACACCGGCGCCCAGCTGGCCCTGGCCGAGGCGTACCGCAACGTCGCGGCCGGCGGTGCCAAGCCGCTCGCCGTCTCCGACTGCCTCAACTTCGGCTCCCCCGAGGACCCGGACGTGATGTGGCAGTTCGCCGAGGCGACCCGCGGCCTGGCCGACGCCTGCCTGGTGCTCGGCACCCCGGTCACCGGCGGCAACGTCTCGCTGTACAACCAGACCGGCGAGGTCGCCATCCACCCGACCCCGGTGGTCGCGGTGCTCGGCGTCATCGACGACGTCACCCGGCGCACCCCGGTCGCCTTCGCCGAGGAGGGGCAGCTGCTCTACCTGCTCGGCGACACGGCGGACGAGCTCGGCGGCTCGGCCTGGTCGCAGGTCGTCCACGACCACCTCGGCGGCCTGCCGCCCAAGGTGGACCTGGAGCGCGAGCGGCTGCTCGGCGAGATCCTGATCTCGGCCTCGCGCGACGGCATGATCGACGCCGCGCACGACCTGTCCGACGGCGGCCTCGGCCAGGCGCTCGTGGAGAGCTGCCTCAAGGGCGGCCACGGCGCGCGGATCGTCGTGCCCGAGGGCATCGACCCGTTCGTGTTCCTGTTCTCGGAGTCGGCCGGCCGCGCCGTCGTGGCGGTGCCGCGCAGCGAGGAGCTCCGCTTCAACGACATGTGCACCGCGCGTGGCCTGCCGGCCACCCGGATCGGTGTCGTGGACGGCGACTCCCTGGACGTCCAGGGGCAGTTCACCGTCTCGCTGGCCGAGCTGAAGGACGCCCACACCGGCGTCATCGAGGCCCTGCTGGCCTGACCGGCGGTTCGAGGGACGGGCGGTTCTCCGGAACCGTCCGTCCCTCGGCGTATGTTGGGCCCCATGCCTCCCAAGTCCCGTACGTACCAGCCGCAGAAGGTCCGCGCGGCGCTGGCCGCCCAGAGCGAGTCGCTCCGCGCCGTCGTCCACGGCCTCAGCGCCGACCAGTTGGAGCGGCCGACCCGGCTCGGCGCCTGGCGGGTGCGGGAGTTGCTGGCGCATCTGAGCCTGGCGTTGGGCCACCCGGCGGTCGCGGTGGACGCCCCGGCGCCGGACGGGCCGGTGCTCTCGCTGGCCGGCTACGCGGAGTTGAGCAGGACGATGGCCGTGGCCGTCGACAGCGCGGTGACGGAGCACGCGGCGACCGGGTTCGCGGGACCGCCCGCGGAGCTGGCCGCCGCGTTCGACCGGTCGCTCGACGCCGTGCGGGCCGTGCTCGACCGGCCTGCCGGGGTGGAGCCGGAGCCGACCGCCGTCGTGGTCGGTCGGCGGATGCTCCTGACCGACTACCTGGTGACCAGGCTGGTCGAGGCCGTGGTGCACGCCGACGACCTGGCCGACGCGCTGGGCCTGGACGCCTTCCCGCACGACCGCCAGGCCCTCGCCGCCGTCACCCGGATGCTGGCCGACGCCTTCGCCGACCGGGTGCCCGGCGGCGCGGTCGAGCTGCGGATCCCGCCGTACGCGGTCGTCCAGGCCGTCCCGGGGCCCAAGCACACCCGGGGCACCCCGCCGAACGTGGTCGAGACCGACCCGCTGACCTGGATCCGGCTGGCCACCGGCCGGGTGCCCTGGGCGGCGGCGGTGGCGGACCACGCGGTGGCCGCCTCGGGGGAGCGCAGCGACCTGGGGGAGTACCTTCCGGTCCTGGGCTAGTCCGTGAGCCGGCCGACTAGCCCTTGAGCTGGCCCTTGAGCTAGCCCTTGAGCTGCCCCGCCAGGGCTTCGGCGGCCTTGCGCAGCGGTTCGCCGGCCAGGGCCGGGTCCTGGGCCGCCCCGCCGGTGGTGTTCTGGTCGAGCATCAGCACCAGGTCCCCGTCGCCGTGCAGCGCGATCCGGGAGACGGCGGCGGTGCCCCCGCCCGGGGTGAGCTTGGTCTGCCCGACGGCGGGCCGGTCGGCGGAGAACCGGGAGAGCTGGTCCACGCTGAGCAGCCCGGCACGCGCGACCGAGGGGAGCAGCAGGCTGATGCCGTAGTCGTTCTTCGGCACGGCCAGCAGCTCGACGTCGACGGTGGACGCGCCGACCGTGTACGAGCAGGTGATCTGGGCGTTCGGGGGAGTGGCCGGTATCTCGGTCATGGTCGGCGGGTGACCGGTGTCTCCCGGAGGCCAGGGCTGGGCCGGGACGCCGTTCCCGGCGTTGCCCGTGACGGAGCCTCCGTCCGTCACGGCGGGGGCGACGGCGCCGGTGATCCCGGCCGCGGAGGCGGCCTTGGCGAGGTCGAGGCCGAACGGGCAGGTGCTGGACCTGTTCTTGGACAGGTCCAGGGCCGTCGACCGGACGCGGTCGTAGGAGAGCGCTCCGCCGCCGGTGGCGGTGGAGGTCGAGGACGAGCACGCCGCGGTGCCGAATGCGATCCCGGCGACGGCGAACGCGGCGGTGACTCTCAGGCGTTGGGCAGCGGTCATGATCGGAGGGTAGGCCGTGTTCGTGCCGGAGGGTTGCCGTTCCGGTCTCAACTCCGTTGCACTGCCGGACGGCTGCGGGCTGCGGAACGGCTGCGGGACGGCTACGGCACCGCCGGGCCGCTCAGGTAGGTGCCGTCCGCCGAGTACGGCCAGGCGTTCGGCGCGCAGCCCTTGAGGCCGTAGATCTGCTGCATCATCGCGGGCGCGGGCTTGCCGGGGCCGGGGCAGGTCTCGTGCCCGTGGCCGATCCGGTGACCGACCTCGTGGTTGACGATCAGCGCCCGGTACTCGTCCAGCGGGCCGCTGAACTGCGGTGAACCGGTGTTCCAGCGCTTGGAGTTGACGAGCACCTGGTCGCCGACGTTGCAGTTGACCTCGCCATGGGTGTCCAGCCCGGAGGCGCCGCAGATCTTGTCCACGGTGGCCGGGGAGGCGATCTTCACGGTGAAGTCGTACGAGCCGCCCGCGACCAGCTGGAAGGCGTTCTTGCGGTCGTTGGTCCAGCCGCGGCGGTCGCCGAGGATGCCGTGGATCTGCGCGGCGGCCGAGGCGGCGTCGATGCCGATGCCGTCCTCGACCTCGACCCGGTAGCGGCGCACGGTGCCGCGGCCGATGGCCTTGGCGTTGGCGGGGGCGATGCTGAAGGTGCCGGTGCCCTTGGTGGGGCCGGGGTCGGGCGCGGTGGGCGTCGGCGTGGGGGCCGTCGTCGGGGTCGCGCTCGGCGTGGCGGACGGGGCTGGAGCCGCAGTCGTCGTCGGCGCCTGCTCGCCGGGCGGGGCGACCCGGGCCTGGGCGGTCGCGGCGGGGGCCGGGGCGTCGGACGGGCGGTTCAGGGCGAAGGCGGCGACGCCCAGCAGCAGCACCGAAGCGATGAGTGCCGTGAGCATGCCAGGGCCGATCCGGCGGCGTGAACGGCGGCGACGGGGGTTGCGAACGTTCCCACGTGGAGCGGTTCGCCTGCGGGCGGATCTGGCTGCGGGCACGAGCGACACCCTGGCATGCGAACGGGTGAATGTCTACATACCTGGTATGCAGCGGTTGACCCCTGGGCCCCGGGTGGCAGACTGCACTGCATGGCGATTCACAAGAATCTTCTCGACGGCCCCGACCCGACCCTCCTGCCGGAGGACGAGCAGCCCTACCGGATGCTGGCGGAGGAGTCGGCCTCACCGACCCAGGTGGCCGCCGACTTCCCGGCCTTCTGCCTCGCCTGGGCCATGCTCGCCGACGACGCCTACGCGGCGGGCCGCTACGTCGAGTCCTACGCCTACGCCCGCACCGGCTACCACCGGGGCCTCGACCAGCTGCGCCGCAGCGGCTGGAAGGGCCACGGGCCGGTGCCGTGGGAGCACCGGGGCAACCGCGGCTTCCTGCGCTGCCTGGCCGCGCTCGCCCGGGCGGCCGGCGCGATCAAGGAGACCGAGGAGGAGGCCCGCTGCTGGCAGTTCCTGAAGGACAGCAGCGCGGAGGCCTACGCCGAGCTCAAGCAGTAGGAACCACCGAACCACCCGGACACGACCGTGCCCCCGGCGGGAGACCGCCGGGGGCACGACCGGTTTCACGCTCGCGTCAGCGGGCTCACTTCAGGCGCTTGCCGGCCGAACGCAGCTGCTCGGCGGCCTCGACCACGCGGGCGGCCATGCCGGCCTCGGCCAGCTTGCCCCAGGTGCGCGGGTCGTAGGTGTTCTTCTTGCCGACCTCGCCGTCGACCTTCAGCACGCCGTCGTAGTTGGCGAACATGTGGCCGGCCACCGGGCGGGTGAAGGCGTACTGGGTGTCGGTGTCCAGGTTCATCTTCACCACGCCGTTCTCCAGCGCGGTGGCGATCTCCTCGGCGGTGGAGCCCGAGCCGCCGTGGAAGACGAAGTCGAACGGGTCGGTCTTGCCGTACTGCTTGCCGATCGCGTCCTGCAGCTCGCGCAGCAGCTCCGGCTTCAGGACGACGTTGCCCGGCTTGTACACGCCGTGCACGTTGCCGAAGGAGGCGGCCAGCAGGTAGCGGCCCTTCTCGCCCAGGCCCAGGGCCTCGGCGGTGCGCACGGCGTCGTTGACGGTGGTGTACAGCTCGTCGTTGATCTCGTGCGAGACGCCGTCCTCCTCGCCGCCGGTCGGGGTGATCTCGACCTCAAGGATGATCTTGGCGGCGGCGGCCTGGGCCAGCAGCTCCTGGGCGATGGACAGGTTGTCGGCGAGGGTCTCGGCCGAGCCGTCCCACATGTGCGACTGGAACAGCGGGTTCTCGCCCTTGGCCACGCGCTCGGCGGAGATCGCCAGCAGCGGGCGGACGTAGCCGTCCAGCTTGTCCTTCGGGCAGTGGTCGGTGTGCAGCGCGACGGTGATGTCGTACTTGGCGGCGACGATGTGGGCGAACTCGGCGAGCGCGACGGCGCCGGTCACCATGTCCTTGTTGTGCTGGCCGCCCAGGAACTCCGCGCCACCGGTCGAGATCTGGATGATGCCGTCGCTCTCGGCCTCGGCGAAACCGCGCAGCGCGGCGTGCAGGGTCTGCGACGAGGTGACGTTGATGGCCGGGTAGGCGAACTTGCCCGCCTTGGCCCGGTCGAGCATCTCGTTGTAGACCTCGGGAGTTGCGATGGGCATGCGATCCGCTCCTGTCGGGTTGCGGCGTACGGACGGTGCTGTCCGACGCTGTGTACGCCTTCGTGACGACTCCGTGCCGGCCCGCCGACGCGCGGCGCTGCGGTGTGGCTCTCCGGCACCAAGGTTCGAGGCGACCTCCGCGGCACGGCCATGAGGGTGGTGGCCCGGCCGCGGACCGGACGCCTGTGCCATCTTCCCAGACTCGTGGCCGCAGGTCAGCAGGAGCCCGCCTGTCGGGACGTCGCCCGCGACAGCTCGGCCGGAAGTCGTCGGAAAGGTACGCCCGCTATCCTGCGCCCGTGGACTACAACCAGCTGGCCGTCAATCTGCTCGACGCCAAATCCCTGATCTCGTCCCTCGGCGCCATCGGGCTGATCGCGATCATCTTCGCGGAGACCGGCCTGCTGGTCGGCTTCTTCTTCCCGGGTGACTCGCTGCTGATCATCGGAGGCGTCGCCGCCTCGAACGCCGCCTCCTCGGTGCTCGGCGACGGCGCCAAGCTGCCGATCGCCGTCCTGCTCACCGGCTGCCCGATCGCGGCGATCGCCGGTGCCCAGCTGGGGCACCTGATCGGGGCCAAGGTCGGACCGAGGATGTTCGACAAGCCCGAGTCGAAGATCTTCCGCCGCGACTACGTGATCAAGGCGGAGGAGTACTTCAACAAGTTCGGCTCGGGCAAGGCCGTGGTGCTGGCCCGCTTCATGCCGATCATCCGCACCTTCCTGAACCCGGTGGCCGGCACCCTGGAGATGCCCGCCAGGACCTTCTTCGTGTGGAACGTCGTCGGCGGTGTGCTCTGGACCGAGTCCATGCTGCTGATCGGCTACTTCTTCGGCGACGCGCTCGCCCCGGTGATCGACAAGTACCTGATCCCGGCGGTGCTGCTGATCGTGCTGCTGTCGATCTCGCCGATCCTGGTCGAGGTCGTGCGGGAGCGCCGTAAGAAGAAGGCCGGCCTCGTCGAGGCGCCCGCCGCGGACGCCGTGCAGGGCACCGGCAGTGCCGGCGGCGGGCGGCACCGGCGCGGCTGAGGTCCCCGTTCACGGCCTCGCTGCGGATGCTTCGAGGGCCGGGTCCCGTTCCACGTGGTTTCACGTGAAACAGGACCCGGCCCTTCGTGTCGTCCGGGGTCCCGCAGGGTCAGAGGCCCAGGTCGTCCAGGGTGTACGCGGTCACGTACTGCAGGCCCTGCTCCTCGACGGCGCCCGCGCCACCGCGCTCGACGATCACCGCGACGCCGACCACCTCGGCGCCCGCCTCGCGCAGCGCCTCGACGGCCTGCAGCACCGAGCCACCGGTGGTGGAGGTGTCCTCGACCGCCAGCACCCGGCGGCCCTTCACGTCCGGGCCCTCGATCCGGCGCTGCAGACCGTGCGCCTTGCCGGTCTTGCGGACGACGAAGGCGTCCAGCTTCTGCCCGCGCGCGGCGGCGGCGTGCAGCATCGAGGTGGCCACCGGGTCGGCACCCAGGGTCAGACCGCCGACGGCCTCGTACTCCAGGTGGGAGGTCGCGTCCAGCATCACCCGGCCGACCAGCGGGGCGGCCTCGCCGTCCAGCGTGATCCGGCGCAGGTCGACGTAGTAGTCGGCCTCCTTGCCGGAGGAAAGGGTGACCTTGCCGTGCACGACGGCCTTGTCCTTGATCTGTGCCAGCAGGGCGTCGCGGTCGTTGCTCATGAGCGTTCAGTCTAGGGCCTGGCGGCCCGTGAGGCGCTCGCGGCCGGACCGGCCCCAGCGGTGCCCTAGCGGCGTCGCAGCGCCCTGACCAGCACCACGGCACCGCCCAGCAGGGCCACCGAACCACCGATCACCCACGGCACCGCACTGCGGCCACCCGCGCCCGGCACCACGATGCCGCCGGCCTCGCCGCCCCAGCGGGACGCCGCCCGGGCCCGCGCGCTGCGGGCCGGCAGCGCCGGGGCGTAGCGGCCGCGCGGCGGGGCGTGGTCCACCTCCTCGGCCGAACGGCCGACGATGCTGCGGCGGATCGGGCCGGTGAGCTCGGGCTCGTCCTCGTAGGCGAACAGGGGCTCGACGGGGAGCTCCTCGGCGACCCCGTCCCGGGGGCCGTCGCCGGCCTCCCCGGCGGCGCCGTCCGCGTCGTCGACGTCGTCCTCGTCGTCCTCGTCGTCGGCCGAGCCGGTGGGGAGGCCGAAGCGCTCGGCGTCGGCGTCGGAGAAGGCGATCAGATCGGAGAGGTCGTCGTCCAGGTCGTCGCCGGGCTGGTCCTGGTGCTCCTCGATGAAGAGGATCTCGGCGTCGGGCCCGGTCTCGTCCGTGCTCCCGTCGCCGGTCCCGATCCCGGTGCCGGTGCCGGTGCCGGCACCGGTCTCGGTCTCGGTCTCGTGCGCGAGCTCCTCGTCGCCCTCCTCCGGGGCGTCCAGGGTGTCCGGGGCGTCCGGTGAGGCGAGCGCGGTGGCGAAGCGTTCCAGCAGACGGCGACCGGCGGCGTCGAGGGTCTCGGCGTCGAACTCGGTCAGCCGGCCGGTGGCGCTCAGGTCACCCGTGAAGCGGACCGTCGCGGTGCCGTCCTCGGCGCCGTCCGTGACACTCACCCGCACGGTGGCGGTCGCCTCACCGCTGCCCCGGGCCTCCTGACCCTCGGCGAGCACGGTGAGCACCCCGTTGCGGCCCTCGATCAGCGACAGCACGCCCTTGAAGGTGATCGTGGAGCCGCCGATCCGCAGCTTCAGCCGCCCGCCGATCTCCTCGGCCGACCCGGCCCCGACCGCAGCGGGCTCGGTGCTCAGCCCCGGCACGCTCCGCGCCAGCAGCGCCGGATCCTGCAAGGCCTGCCGCACCAGCTCTGCGGACATCGGGACGACAACCTCATGCTCCATGCAACGGAGCCTACCGACTGGGCCCCGCCCGGTCCCTACCCACCACCGCCCGACTTTCCGCCACCACCCGCCCCCGCCGTCTCCGCCGCCTGCCGGGCCCCGTCGGCGGCCTCCGGCCCGGCCGGGCCGAGCGGCCTCCTGGCCCTCCGCCCATGGCCGCCGTCGGCGCGGCCTTCCTCCCTCCGCTGCCCCTCAGCGCGGCCCGAGGAGCGTGAGCGGGGCCGGGGGGCGGGCCGGCCGGAGGGCGGTGAGGCGGGCGCTGGAGCTGCGGAGGGCGTCCGGGGTGAGGGCGCGGGGTGGTGGGGCGTCGGGGGCGAGGGTGAGCGAGGGCGGGGTGGCGGCGGCGACCACGAAGGCCTGGGCGGTGTCCGGCGGGCCCGGGCGGCAGGTCGCGGTGGCGCCGCCCTCGACCGCGTACGGGGTCGTCCGCAGTCCGGCGGCCCGCAGCCCCGACTCGATCCGCCACAGGCTGCCGTTCGCGTCCCCGCCTTCCCCGCCTTCCCCGCCTTCCCCGCCTTCCTCACCCTCCCCGCCCCGGACGGCGATCCGGCCGCCGGGGGCCAGCAGCCGGGCCGCGAGGCCGTAGAACTCCTGGGAGTGGAACTCGACCGGCCCGCCGTCGGTGGGCGCGGGCAGGTCGGCGAGCACGACGTCGTACTCCTCGGCGGGCGCGCCGCGCAGCCAGGCCATCGGGTCGGCCGCGGTGGTGCGGACCCGGGGGTCGTCCAGGGAGTGGCCGTTGAGGGCGGCGAGTCCGGGGTCGGTGCCGGCGAGCCGGGGCAGGGCAGGGTCGGTGTCGACCAGCCGGACGGAGCGGACGCCCCGGTGCCGCAGCACCTCCCGCAGGGCGAGGCCGTCGCCACCGCCGAGCAGCAGGATCCGGGCGTCGGGTCCGGCGGCCAGGGCGGGGTGGACGAGCGCCTCGCTGCCCCGGTACTCGTCGGGCCCGCAGACCACGAGCCGTCCGTCGAGGTAGAGCCGGAGCGGGCCCTCGGCGGGGCCGGTGAGCACGATCTCCTGGTACCGGCTGCGGGTGGCGTAGCGGACCTGGTCGCCGTAGAGGGCGTGCCGGGCGGCGCGTTCGATGGAGTCGGAGCCGGCGGCGGCGGCCGCGAGCACGGCGAGGACGAGGGTGCAGCCGCCCCAGAGCAGCCGTCGTATCCGGGGGGCGGGTTCCTCGCGGAAGAGCCAGAGCACCACGGCGGCCCCGGCGACGGCGTTGACCGCCCCGGTGAGCAGGGCGCCGTCGCCGGGGCCCAGCCGGGGCAGGATCAGGAAGGGGAAGGCCAGGCCGCCGATCAGCGCGCCCACGTAGTCGGCGGCGAACAGGTCGGCGACCGCGCGGCCGGCGTCCTCGCGCCGGATCCGTTGGATGAGGGTCATCAGCAGCGGGATCTCGGCACCGATGAGGATGCCGATGAGGCAGGTGAGGCCGACCATCGCGGCCTGGTAGCGGCCGATCCAGGCCCAGCAGGAGTACAGGGCGAGGACGGAGAGGCCGCCGGTGAGCGCGAGGGCGCACTCGACCAGGGCGAAGGCGGTCGCGGGACGGCGGGTGAGCCGCTTGGCGAGCAGCGAGCCGAGCCCCATCGCGAACACCATGACGGAGAGCACGACCGAGGTCTGGGTGACGGTGTCCCCGAGCAGGTAGTCGCCGAGCGCCACGAGTTCGAGCTCGTAGACGAGTCCGCAGGCCGCGCAGACGAAAGCGGCCAGCAGGACGGTGAGCCGGGCGAGCCGGGGGCGGGAGCGCAGCCGGGAGCGACGGCGGGCGGGCAGGGGGATGAGGCTTCGCCCGGGCGGGGGTCGGGTGCCGTCGTCGAGGTCCACTTGCGCGTGTGCGGGCGGACCGGCCGGATGGTTGATCACGAACAAACGCTAGGGGACGTGCGGGACGGATAGCTGCGCCCATCCGACGGACAGTGAGGGCCGTCGGATTGACGAATCGTTCCTGCGTGCGATTCATGGGCTTGTGCTGGGTAGCGTATGACCGGACAGGTGGTCCCGCCCGGCCCGTGGGTCCTCACGGTCCCGACACCACCAGCGAGGAGCGGGTGCAGACCAGCTGCCCCTCCTGCGGATAGGCGTGCCAGGTCCGCCAGAGCAGCCGGTCCGGGCCGCCCTGGGTGACCAGCGCGGTGAAGGCGCTCGGGTCGCCCGGGAAGACCCCGGCGAGACCGCGCGGGTGGCCCTCGACCAGGGCCAGCAGCTCCTGGGCGCGGGCCGCGAAGTCGTGCGGCGGCAGCGCCTCGATCCGGGCGGCGAACTCGTACTCCCAGCCGCCGACCTGCTTGGCCACCCGGGCGGGCAGCGGGGTGCGGCGACCGGGCAGGCAGGCGACGGTCTCCAGGCAGTCGCCGGGGCCGGCCGAGATCACCACCTGGTGCGAGGCGCCCAGCAGCCGGAGCTGGAGGGTGCCGGAGGCGTTGGGACGGTCGCCGTCGAGTCTCAGGTCGCGGACGGCGAGAGCGGGCAGCGGGTCGCCGCCGAGGCACCAGGCCAGGTCACCGGCGCGGGTGTCCGTGTAGGAGGTCTGCAGTGTGGTGAGCATGCTCGGCTCCGCGTTTCAGCTCCGTGCGCGCCCGCCGAGCAGCACCGAGTAGGCCTAGGCGATGGCGAGGCTGTTCGTGGCTGTGCGGCCCTGGGCGCGGCCGACCGTGGAAGGAAGGATTCCGGCTGGAGATTCAGCAGCAGAGAAGCATGAATACGCCGGGTCCGTCGGTGATTTACCCAACTTTGTCAAGCATTCACCGTTTCGAGCACACCTGCTTCCCGGCTCTGATCGACCCGGTGTGCGACTTTGCACAGCGCGCGCCCCTGTCACCGGCCCATGCGCCGTGCGCGCCCGTAGTGCGCCTTTCGCGCGCTCCACGCGCCGCCGCCCTCCACGCACAGGGCGTGGAGGGCGGCCGGGAGTGCCAGGCGGGTCGCCGGATTTGCCTCACTGGCAGCAAAGAAGCAGGCTGTTCACGGGAGTTGGATACACATCAGAACTGATGTCGGACCAGAACGGCCCCCGTTCGAGGGGGGCGCGCGAACCCTCCGCCAGCGCCGTATGGGCGCAGCCCACCCTCCAAGCCCCCGCCCCCATTGCACAAAACCGTCCCAGCTGGGCTACAGCCCGCCCCCGTGACCCGCCCCGCCCGGCCCGACGGCCCGCAAGCCTCTCGGGTGGAGCCGTCAACTCGCCTCATTCGCAAGGGATTTGCGGCCCGATGAACACCCGTCAGAGCTGCTGGAGGCGGGCGACGGCCTCCTGGAGCACTTCGTCGCGCTTGCAGAAGGTGAAGCGGACGAGGCTGCGGCCCGCGTCGGTGTTGTCGTAGAAGACGGCGTTGGGGATGGCGACCACGCCGCAGCGTTCGGGCAGGGAGCGACAGAACTCGATGCCGTCCTTCTCACCGAGCGGGGTGATGTCGGTGGTGATGAAGTACGTGCCCTCCGGGGTGAAGGCGCGGAAGCCCGCCGCGGTGAGGCCGTCGAGCAGCAGGTCGCGCTTGCGGAGCAGGTCGGAGCGCAGGGTGCGGAAGTACTCGTCGGGCAGGCGGAGGGCTTCGGCGACGGCGTACTGGAAGGGGCCTGCGCTGACGTAGGTGAGGTACTGCTTGGCGGTGCGGACGGCGGAGACCAGCGCGGGGCTCGCCGTGACCCAGCCGACCTTCCAGCCGGTGAAGGAGAAGGTCTTGCCGGCGGAGGAGATGGTGACGGTGCGCTCGCGCATGCCGGGGAGGGCGGCGATGGGGTGGTGGGTGGCGCCGAAGACGAGGTGTTCGTAGACCTCGTCGGTGATCACCAGCAGATCGTGCTCGACGGCGAGGGCGGCGATCGCGGCCAGTTCCTCGGCGGTGAGGACGGTGCCGGTGGGGTTGTGCGGGGTGTTGATCAGCAGTAGCCGGGTTTGCGGGGTGATCAGGGCGCGCAGCTCGTCGAGGTCGGGGCGGAAGTACGGGGCCCGGAGGGTGAGCGGGCGACGGGTGGCGCCGGCCATGGCGATGCAGGCGGCGTAGGAGTCGTAGAAGGGCTCGAAGGCGATCACCTCGTCACCCGGCTCCAGCAGGGCGAGCAGGGCCGCCGCGATGGCCTCGGTGGCGCCGGCGGTGACCAGCACCTCGGTGTCGGGGTCGTAGGTCAGGCCGTGGAAGCGCTGCTGGTGCTCGGCGATGGCGGTGCGCAGCTCGGGGACGCCGGGACCCGGCGGGTACTGGTTGCCGCGGCTCTCGCGCAGGGCCCGCACGGCGGCCTCGCGGACCTCCTCGGGCCCGTCGGTGTCCGGGAAACCCTGGCCGAGGTTGATCGAGCCGGTGGCCGTGGCCAGGGCGGACATCTCCGCGAAGATCGTCGTGCCCATCCCGGCCAGTCGGCGGTTCAGCAGTGGCCTGGTTCCCATCGGTGGCTCCTCACGGCTCGTCGTCAGGGCCATCCTGGGGCAGCCGGGGGCCGGGGACAAGGACGGCCCGGCCGCCCGGATGTGCCGGGGGCCGGGCCGTGGGGTGCGTGCCGGGGGCCGGGATCAGGCCTCCTCGCCGTCCTCGCCGTCGCCGTCCTCGCCCTCGATCTCGTTCTGCAGGCCCAGGCGCTCGATGATCCACTGCTCGAAGCCGACCGCGGCCTGGGTCCAGTTCGCCGTGGTGGTGACGAAGTAGTCCAGGTTGACGCCGGTGCCGACGATCATCTGGGCCTCGCCGATCAGGCGGACCACGCCGTCCTCGTGGGTGTGGGTGTAGACCTTGGGCCAGAGGGTCTCGCGGTTCCACTCGTCGATCAGGTCGAGGATCTCGCCCTTCTTCTCCAGCGGGTACGCGCGGTCGTAGAAGGCGCGCACCGCGAAGAGCTCCTTCTGCTCGCCGCGGAACATGTAGTAGACGCGGAAGCCCTCCCAGGGGGCGGTGAGGTCGCCCTCCTCGTCCACGACGTGCTTGAGCTGCATCTGGTCGAGCAGCTGGGTGACCAGGGCCTGGTCCGGGACGATGATCGGCGGAGGGCCGGCCGGCCGACCGCCCTGGCCGCCGGGCTGGCCGCCCTGGGGCGCGCCGAACGACGGGATGGACGACGGGTCGATGCTCATGGGGGGTCCTCTTCCTCAGTGCACGTGGTGGCCGGCAATGAGAGGCCGCCCTTTCCACCTCTCATCCTGCCTCATTCGGGGCTCCGCTCACAGGGGCACCGAAGGGCGCGTCGATCTTCGTTCCGGGGTGCGCTCAGGCCTTCGTCACCCACGGTGGCGGGGGTGGCGGAGGCGTCCAGCCGTCGTGCCGTCGTCGTGCCGTCGCGGTGCCGTCGCGGTGCCGTGGAACCTGTCGGCGCCGGCCGGGCGCCCGGCGCGCGAGTGAGCCAAGTCACGCGCCCGGCGCGCGGGTTCGCCTGCCGTGCGGGCCGGATGCGGTTAGCGTGCGACGGAACTCACCGGGGGCAAAACCCCACTCAAACGGGCGAGTTGAGGTGGTTTGAGCTGAATGGGGGAGCGGTGATGGAGCGTACGGTGACCAGGGAGGGCGCCTCGCTCGGGACGCTGCTGCGGAACATCCGACTGGACCGGGGGATGACGCAGGAGCAGTTGGGCGAAGCATCGGGGCTGAGCGTGCGGTCGATCCGGGACCTGGAGCGGGGGGTGTCCTGCCCGCGGGTGTCCACGCTGCGGCTGCTCACCCAGACCTGGCATCTGCCGGAGTCCCAGGGGGCCGAGCTGCACCGACTGGCGCGCGCGTGGCGGGACCGCTCGCGGCAGCAGCGGCAGCGGGCCGTGGCGGAGTAGCGGCCGCTCCGCCCGGGGCGGTCGGTTTCCAGGAAAGCGGTGCGGTCGCGAACGCGGTACGGGCCGTCCCCCTCGCGCGTGCGAGGGGAACGGCCCGTACGGGGCACGGCCGCTACTTCTCCAGCGGGACCCGGCTGCGGACGGTGAGGTGGTCGCCCTCGTCGTCCCGATCGACCAGGACGGTGTCCCCGTCGTGCACCTCGCCGGACAGGATCGCCCGGGCCAGCTGGTCGCCGATCGCGGACTGCACCAGTCGGCGCAGCGGACGGGCGCCGTACGCCGGGTCGTACCCGGTGAGCGCCAGCCAGTCGCGGGCGGCAGCGGAGACGTCCAGGGTGAGCCGCCGCTCGCGCAGCCGCTCGCCGAGGCGGGCCACCTGCAGGTCGACGATGCGGCTGAGCTCGTCGGTGCCCAGCGGGTCGAAGACCACGATGTCGTCCAGCCGGTTGAGGAACTCCGGCTTGAACGCGGTCCGGACGGAGTCCAGCACCAGGGCCTTCTTCCGCTCCTCCGGGATGGCCGGGTCCACCAGGTACTGGCTGCCCAGGTTGGAGGTGAGGATCAGGATCGCGTTGCGGAAGTCCACCGTGCGGCCCTGGCCGTCGGTGAGCCGGCCGTCGTCGAGCACCTGGAGCAGCACGTCGAAGACCTCGGGGTGGGCCTTCTCGACCTCGTCCAGCAGCACCACGCTGTACGGGCGGCGGCGGACCGCCTCGGTGAGCTGGCCGCCCTCCTCGTAGCCGACGTACCCGGGCGGGGCGCCGACCAGGCGGGAGACCGAGTGCTTCTCGCCGTACTCGCTCATGTCGATCCGGACCATCGCCCGCTCGTCGTCGAACAGGAAGTCGGCCAGGGCCTTGGCGAGTTCGGTCTTGCCGACGCCCGTGGGGCCGAGGAAGAGGAAGGAACCGGTCGGGCGGTCCGGGTCGGCGATGCCCGAGCGGGTGCGGCGCACCGCGTCCGAGACCGCCTGCACGGCCTCCGCCTGGCCGATCAGGCGCTTGCCCAACTCCTCCTCCATGCGCAGGAGTTTGGCGCTCTCGCCCTCCAGCAGCCGGCCGGCCGGAATGCCCGTCCAGGAGGCGACCACATCGGCCACGTCGTCCGGGCCGACCTCCTCCTTGACCATCGAGGCGGAGGGGTCCTGGTCGGCGGCGCGGTCCTGGGCGTCGCTGAGCTCCTTCTCGGCGGCCGGGATCTCGGCGTACATCAGCTTGGAGGCACGCTCGAAGTCCCCGTCGCGCTGCGCCCGTTCGAGCGCGCCGTGCAGGTCGTCCAGCCGCTCCTTGAGCTCACCGACCCGGTTGAGGCTCTTCTTCTCCTGGTCCCAGCGCGCCGTCAGCACGCTCAACTGCTCGTTCTTGTCGGCCAGATCGCGCCGCAGCCGGGCCAGCCGGTCGACCGAGGCCGCGTCCGACTCCTTCTCCAGGGCCAGCTCCTCCATCCGCAACCGGTCGACGGCGCGCTGGAGTTCGTCGATCTCGACCGGGGAGGAGTCGATCTCCATCCGCAGCCGGGAGGCGGCTTCGTCGACCAGGTCGATCGCCTTGTCGGGCAGGAAGCGGGAGGTGATGTAGCGGTTGGACAGGGTGGCGGCGGCGACCAGGGCGGCGTCCGAGATCTGCACCTTGTGGTGCGCCTCGTACCGGCCCTTGAGGCCGCGCAGGATGGCGATCGAGTCCTCCACGCTGGGCTCGCCGACCAGCACCTGCTGGAAGCGGCGCTCCAGGGCCGGGTCCTTCTCGATCCGCTCGCGGTACTCGTCCAGCGTGGTGGCGCCGACCATCCGCAGCTCGCCGCGGGCCAGCATCGGCTTGAGCATGTTGCCCGCGTCCATCGCGGAGTCGCCGCCGGCGCCCGCGCCGACCACGGTGTGCAGCTCGTCGATGAAGGTGACCACCTGGCCGTCGGAGGCCTTGATGTCGTTCAGGACGGCCTTCAGCCGCTCCTCGAACTCGCCGCGGAACTTGGCGCCCGCGACCATCGCGCCGAGGTCCAGCGCGACCAGCCGCTTGCCGCGCAGCGACTCCGGCACGTCACCGGCCACGATGCGCTGGGCGAGGCCCTCGACCACGGCCGTCTTGCCGACGCCGGGCTCGCCGATCAGCACCGGGTTGTTCTTCGTCCGGCGGGAGAGCACCTGGACCACCCGGCGGATCTCGTGGTCACGGCCGATCACCGGATCGAGCTTGCCGTCCCGGGCGGCCTGGGTGAGGTCGGTGCCGAACTTCTCCAGGGCCTTGTAGGTGCCCTCCGGATCCGGCGAGGTGACCCGGCCGCTGCCCCGGACGTCCTTGAAGGCGGCCAGCAGCGCCTTGGGCGTCGCGCCCTGCTGCACCAGCAGCTCGGCGACCGCCCCTCCCTCGGCGGCCAGGCCGACCATCAGGTGCTCGGTGGAGACGTACTGGTCGTCCAGGTCGTCCGCGCGCTTGCCGGCCTCGGTGAGCACGGCGAGGGTGTCCCGGGCCAGCTGCGGCGCGGCGACCGTCGAGCCCATCGCGCTGGGCAGCGCCGTCAGCAGGCGGCGCGCCTCGGCGTCGATCCGGGAGACGTTCGCCCCGACCGCCTCCAGCAGGGGCCGGGCGATGCCCTCGGACTGCTCCAGCAGGGCGATCAGGATGTGCACCGGCTTGACGTCCGGGTTGCCGACCGCGCCCGCCTGCCGGATCGCGGCGGACAGGGCGTCCTGCGTCTTGGTGGTGAACTTGCTCGCGTCCACTGCTGGGGGATCCTCCCTCGTCGTCCTTCACTGCTGCCACGTACAGCATGCACTAAGTTGAGTGTAGCCCGCTCAACTTTTTTCCGGCACCCTTCCGGGCTCCTCCTCCCGGCCCTGGGGCTCCTGCCGGACCCGCAGGGCTACTCCGGAGCCGGGTGGGCCTCATCCCCGCCGCTTCGGAGGCTTGTCGGAGCTCCTGCGGGTCAGCCCCAGCAGCTCCCGGGCCGGCCCGCCCGGCCGCTGCCCGGCCGGCCACACCGCGCGCAGCGGCCGCCGCAGGTCCAGCTCCTCCGTCAGCGGGACCTCGACCAGTCGCCGGGTGGCCAGTTCCTCCACCACCGCCAGCTCGCTCAGGCAGACCGGCCCCGCCCCGGTCATCGCCGCCGCCTTCAGCGCGGTGGACGAGGCCAGTTCCAGCCGGGGCGGCACCGCGCCCCCGTACGGCGTCAGCGCCATCTCCAGCACCTCCCGGGTGCCCGAGCCGGGCTCTCGCAGCACCAGCGGGGTGGCCGCCAGCTCCGTCCCGGTCAGCGGGGTGCGGCGGCGCGCCCACCGGTGGCCGGGTGCCACCACGACCACCAGCCGGTCCGCCGCCACCACGGCGCCGGCCAGCCCGGGCGGGGTGGACGGGCCCTCGACGAAGCCGAGGTCGGCGTCCCCGGCCAGGACGTGCCCGGCGACCTCCGCGGAGTTCGCCGTCCGCAGCGTCACCGCCGTCCCCGGACTGGCCTCGGCCAAGGCCAGCAGCCAGCCCGGCATCAGGTACTCGGCGACCGTCAGGCTGGCCACCACCCGCAACTTGGCGTCCCGCCGCTCGCGCAGCGCGTCGATCCCGGCGTCCAGCGCCTGTGCCGCCTCCACCACCTGCCGGGCCCACTCGACCACCAGCCGGCCCGCCTCGGTCGGCCGGCTGCCCCGGGGCGAGCGCTCCAGCAGCGGGACGCCGATCTGCCGCTCCATGCCCTTGATCCGGGCGCTCGCCGTCGGCTGGCTCACACCCAGCTCGGCCGCCGCCCGGCCGACGCTGCCCAGCCGGGCCACCGCGAGCAGCAGTTCCAGGGCGCCCAGTTCGGGGACGTGCGGGGAGAGGGCCATAGGTTCAGCCTATGCCCTCATAGAACCGGTGGCGCTACCGGCCACCGGCGCGCTCGGCAACGGTGGGACCATGTCCACCTCGGCCGATGTCCGCCCGCTCACCCGCCCCGCCGACCGCTCCCGGCTCCCCGGCCGCTCCCGGCGCACCGGCCTCTCCCCGCTCACCCGCCCCGACCTCGCCCAGCTCGGCCCCAACTGGTACGCCGCCGTGATGGGCACCGCGATCGTGGCCAACGGCGCCGCCGCCCTTCCCGTCCGGCTGCCCGGGCTGATCGGCTTCGGCGAGGTGATGTGGGCGCTCGGCGCGGCCGCCCTGCTGGTGCTGGCCCCGGCCCGGCTGGTGCACCTCACCCGCCACCGCGAGGCGGCCAGGGCCCAGCTGCTGGACAACCCGGCCGCCGCCGTCTTCTACGGCTGCCCGCCGATGGCGCTGCTGGCGGTCGGGCTCGGCACCCTGCTGCTCGGCTCGCGGGTCATCGGCACCGGTCCGGCCGTCGCCCTGGACGCCGTCCTGTGGGGCGTGGGAACCCTGTACGCGCTGGCCGTCGCGGGCGGCATCCCGTACCTGATGATCACCCGGCACCCGGTCTCCTCCCTGGAGGCCAACCCGACCTGGCTGCTGCCCGTGGTCGCCCCGCTGGTCGCCTCCGCGTGCGGCCCGGCGCTGGTCCCGCACCTGCCCGCCGGCCTGCCGCAGCAGGCCCTGCTGTACGGCTGCTGGGCGCTGTTCGGCGTCGGCCTGCTGGCCACTCTGGTGATGCTGCCGGTGGTGTTCACCGGGCTGCTCCACAGCAAGGTGCCAGCCCTCGCGCTCACCCCCACGCTGTTCCTGGTGCTCGGCCCGCTCGGCCAGTCCGTCACCGCGATCCACCAGCTCGCCGACGCGGCCCGCCCGGTGCTGCCCGCGCTGGCGCCCGTCATGCTGCCGCTGGCCGAGCTGTACGGCGTCGCGGTGACCGGCGTCGCGATGCTCTGGCTGGCCGTCGCGCTCACCGCCAACCTGCGCGCCCGGCGGGCCGGGATGCCGTTCGCGATGACCTGGTGGGCGTTCACCTTTCCGGTCGGCACCTGCGTCACCGGCGCCTCCGCGCTCGCCCGGCACACCGGATTCGGGGGGTTCACCGGGCTGGCCGTCGGCCTCTACCTGCTGCTGGGCACCGCCTGGCTGGTGGCGGCGGGCGGTACGGCCGCCGGGCTGCTGCGCGGGCGGCTGCTGGCGCGCTGAGCTGCGGGCGGCCGGGGCTGCGGGTGGCTGGTGCTGCGGGTGGCTGGTGCTGCGGGTGGCCACCCCGCGTGGAGCGGCCACCCGCCGTCAGGGGCGCGTCACCGTTGCAGGAACGCGCAGCTGCAGGATGACGGTGTACAGCCAGCCGCCAGCCGCCGTTCCCACCCCCCGCTGGCCTCGGCCTTTACCGGAATCCGACCCGCCGTCCACGACTCCGCACCCCCGCCGGGATGCAGATAACTGCAATTGCGCGAACCTGCACTCGGGCGGCACTTGTCCACCGGCCGTCACGCTGTGAGGGTGGAGGCACGCCAGGTCGTCCGGGCACCGCAGTCCGATGGTGGCGACTTGCTCTTCAGACTGACCACGGAGGCACTTCCCGCCGCCGTGGAACGGGGGGGAAGAGCCCCGGCCGGGGTCCATGTGTGGTGATGGCCCCCGGAACCGGAGCCGGCGAGGCGTTGCTGCTCCGCCTCGACGGAAGCGCCCAGGCATTGGCGTAGTGATGGGGACCCCCGGGATCCCGGTGTGCGACGGCACCCGGCCCCGGGGGTCCACCGTCCGACCGGTACCGTGGGACGCCCCCGGCCGCCGGTACCCGCGGACCGCGCGTACGGGTGGGGGAACAGGGGAGAGGCGTCCGGCAGGGAGAGTGCGACGTGACGGCGGAACCGGCGGTCACGCCGCACCAGATGCCCGAGGGCGGCGAACCCGACGAGGCCGCACGGCAGTTGTACCTGGCGGTCATCGACCGGGGCGGCCGCATCCCGTTCGCCGACATCACCGACGAGGAACGCGCCGCACTCCGGCAACTCCTCGACATCGGCCTGGTCATGGTCAACCGGATGGACCGCTGCTACACCGCCGTCAGCCCGCGCTCCGTCAGCGACCGCCTCGGCGCCGAACTCCGCAGCGAGGCCACCCGGCTGCTGGTCCGCGCCGAGAACCTCCCCGGCGCCCTGGACGGCCTCACCCGCGCCTACGACGCGATGCCCCGCCCGTCCGGCGGCTCCGGCGGCGCCGTCCACGTCGAGGGCCACGTCCACATCCGCCAGCGGATCTCCCAACTGGTCTCCGACTGCCGCTCCGAGGTCCTCACCGCCCAGCCCGGCCAGCGCCCCGCCGACGCCCTGCAGGTCGCCCTCGCCCAGGACGTCCAACTCCTGCAGCGCGGCTGCTCGCTGCGCACCATCTACCAACCCGTCGCGCTCGCCGAACCGCCCGCGATCGCCTACGCCGAGGCGGTCACCCGGCACGGCTCGCAGATCCGGATCCTCGACGAGCCCTTCCAGCGGCTGATCGTCTTCGACCGCAGCGTCGCCGTGATCTCCGCCAACGACGACAACAGCGCCGCCGCCTTCATCAGCGACCCGGCCGCCCTCACCTACCTGATCAGCGGCTTCGAACGCGACTGGGCCCGCGCCGAGACCACCGAGGCCGCCACCGCCCTCGGCCAGGGCCCCGCCCGTACCATCCCCGACCGGGTCGGCCGCCTGCTCGCCCGCGGCCTCACCCAACGCGCCGTCGCCACCCGCCTCGGCCTCAGCGAACGCACCGTCGCCGGCCACATCTCCCGCCTCCGCGACCGCTACGGCGCCCAGACCCTCTTCCAGCTCGGCTGGCTGATGAGAGGTGCCCGGGATGACGGATGAGCCGGGCCCCGCCGAGCGCGCCCTCTACCTGGCCGCCGTCCGCGGGGGCGGACGACTGCGCCCCGAGGACCTCGGCCCCGCCGACCGCCCCACCGTCGCCGCCCTCGTCGCCCGCGGCCTCCTCACCCCCACTGCCACCGGCTACACCGCCGCCAACCCGCGCGCCCTCGGCGACCGCATCGGCGCCGAGCTCCGCGTCCGCGCCGTCCGCCTGCTGCTGCACGCCGAACGGCTCCCCGGCACCCTCCGGCCGCTCGCCCAGGCGTACGAGGCGCTCCGCGGGGTGTCCGAGCCCGACGGCCCGAGGCGTGCCGTCCGGGTCGTCGATGGCCACGACGCCACCGACATCCGCGGCCGCATCTCCGAACTCCACGCCGAATGCAGGACCGAGCTCCTCGCCGCCCGCCCCGGCCACCAGCCCGCCGACCGACTCCAGCGGACCCTCGCCCAGGACCTCGCCCTGCTCGCCCGCGGCTGCTCGCTGCGCACCCTCCACCAGCCGGCCACCCTCGACGATCCCGCCGCGCTCCGCCAGACCGCCCGCCGCACCCGGCAGGGCGCCCAGGTCCGGGTCCTCGCCGAACCGTACGAGCGCGTCCTGGTCTTCGACCGCACCGTCGCCGTCATCCCCGCCGCGGCCGACCGCAGCCGCGCCGCCATCGTCACCGACCCCAGTACCGTCGCCTACCTGGTCGCCCACTTCGAACGCGACTGGGCCCGCGCCACTCCCGCCGACCGCCACCTCGGCGCCCCCCATCCCACCACGGTGCGCATCGGCCGCCTGCTCGCCCGCGGCCTCACCCAACGCGCCGTCGCCACCCGCCTCGGCCTCAGCGAACGCACCGTCGCCGGCCACATCTCCCGCCTCCGCGACCGCTACGGCGCCCAGACCCTCTTCCACCTCGGCTGGCAGCTCCGGGGAGAACACCATGGCTGACCCTCGGCCCTCCTCGCGGTGGCCCTTCCGGACCCCGCCGCCCACGCCCGCTACCTGGCCATCCTCCGCGAGGGTGGCCGCATCCGCGCCGCCGACCTCGGGCAGGCGGACCGGGCGGCACTCGGGCGGCTGGTGGAACTGGGATCGGTAGCACCGCAGTTGCTGGACGCCGCGTACAGCGCGGTCGATCCGCGTGGGGTGATCGAGCGGATCGAGGGGGCTGCGGTACATCACCGGCAAGGAGGAGATCCGGCACACGGTCGAGCAGTTGAGCCAGGAATTCCCGGGAGCGAGCATGGCCGCCCAACCCGGCGGACCTCGCCCCGCCGCCTTTGGGAAGCACTGGCAGCTGGTTCCCGAGACCCTGTTCCAGCTGGGCCGACGGATGAGGGGAGCCCGCGATGCCTGAGCCCGACCTGCCCGATGCCGCCGCCCGCGAGCTCTACCGGACGATCCTGGCCGAAAGCGGCCGCATCCGGGTGGAGGGCCCGGCAGTGGTCGCGCACTCGCGCGGGGTCTCACGCAGCGGGCGAGTGCCGGCCGGACGGGGCTGAGCGAACGGACCGTGGCCGGTCACATCGCCCGCCTGCGTGGGGTGTACGACGCCAGACCCTGTTCCGGTCGGCCTGGCGGATGAGGGGAGCCCGGGCGGGGGAGCCCGGTGGGTGAGCTCTGCTCAGCCGGTGGCGGCACCGGTCGGCCAGTAGCCGGGGACGGCGGCCTGCTGTCGGGGGACGTTGAAGCGGTCGCCGGGGGCGGTCCAGAAGCCCTCGCGGAGGGAGAGCGCCATACCGGCCCAGTCCAGGGCGGTCTCCACGGTGTGGTGGAGGGCTTCCTGCGACCAGGTGTCGTCGAAGACCAGCGGCAGGACGGGGGCGACCTGCTCGATGGTGGCGATCAGCGGGTTGTGGGTGATGGCCTCGTCGACGAGCAGGACGATCGGCTTCCGCAGTGCCGACGCCCAACCGAGTTCGAGGCTCACCCCGGCCGAGAGCGGGGCCCCGACGTAGGCGAACACCAGGTCCGCGGACTGCAGCGCCCGGAAGTCGGACGGCACCCGGGGCTCGGGGGCCCGGCCGGCAACGGTCCAGGCGTCGCTGTGGTGCGCGCTGTACACGGCGGCACCGCTGCGGAGGAGGGTCGTGCGGAGGGTCGTCAGCCGCGTCCGGCTGGCGAGCGTCACCACACTGTCCGCGGGGCCGGTCAGCCGCATCAGCGGCGCGGCCAGGAACACACGTGCACGCCGACCCTCAGGGGCCTGGCTGTCGTGCTGACGCAGGTAGGGCTCGGTCATGTCGACTCCGGGGGAAGGCCGACCAGGGGAGTGAGCGTCGGCGGGGCGTTGGATATGGGCTGCTCTTTGGAGTGGTGCTGCTGGTGAACGACTCGGCATTTGACGGTACATTGGCAAGGTGTGGTGTCCTGCCGGACCATCGGGAGCGAACTGATCGTCCATCGCGGGGCAGTGTCACGTCCAGGGTTGGCCTGTGTCATCTGTATGCCTGGCAGGGAGATGACGCACACTCCGGAGACGGGGGGCGGGTGACAGCCTCCCTCTCGTGCGGCACTATGTGAGCCGTTATCCTGCTTGCCAGTTCTGGTGGAGATTCTCGATCGAGAGAGAGTGGAGGCGTGACTGACATGCGCCGATTTGTCCGTAAAGTTGTGATTTCCTTGGCGGTTGCCACGGCTGTGCTCGGCGTCTGCTCTCTCGCGAACGCTGCTTGCTCTCACGATGTGACCACCGTTAAGGCGGCCGTGACTGTCGCGGACGACCTCTCCTGGCAGTGAGTCCGGTCGGGCGAGGGCCTGACGGCACGCCAGGGCGGCGGAGTATTCGCTGACCGGCCGAAACCGACGGGGACGTCAGTCGGCAGGCTCCTGCGTCTTTCGGCCCAGCACGTATCCGAGCTGAAATAGCGAGTCGACTTTGTAGTCGTCTCGCATTTCGGCTATGTGCCGTGCCAGTGTTCGCTCGCTTATGCCCAGGCGGCGTGCGATGACGCGGTGATTGGTCCCTTCGAGCATCTGGTCAATGATCGTCTGGCGCAGACGGGACACCACCTGCTGTGGAACCGTACGGGCGCCATCGAACTCCAGTGCCCGACTCCAGCACCGCTCGAACACTTCCTCGACGAGGTAGTCGATGACTGCCGGGTCGTATATGAAGGCCGCGAGGCTCATGTCATCGACGATGGGGATCACGGCAACGCGTCGATCCATCACCAGGAGCCGCGTGTAGGGCTCGTCCAGGGTTCGGTACTGGCCGCCGGCCCGGGCGAGTGTGGCCACATAGTCCCTGGTCGGCTGGTGGTAGCGGGTGCTGGCGTGGTAGATCGTCCGCATCTTCGTACCGCTCCGCAGGGTTTGCAGGTCCTGCTCGATCATTCCCGAGAGAATCTCCGGGAGACGAGGGCCCCCGGGCTGGAGCGCCAGGGCTTCCTCCATGCCGGAATCTCTGAAGTGCTGCACCCGCTGGCGAATGAGGGCCTTTCCCTGGACGTGCTCGATGGAGCCCCCGGGCTGCTTCGGGGCGTGAAATTCCCGGGCGAGCTCCTGCAGTTCCGAAGGCAGGGATACGGCTCGGGACAGCAGATCCAGTGCTTGACGCTGCCATGAATTACTGAGAATTGTCGAAAGCTGGGACGGATCGGCGGCTATGAAAGTGGTCGGATCATCACTGTCGGGCACGAGGAGGCCAATCCTCACCAGCTCTTCCCGCGCGGAATCATCCTGCGCGGCATTCGGCCCGGTCGGCAGACTGCCGTCTCCTCGGATGACGGTGAGATATAGCTCTCTGGCCGCTGCTGAGAGGACGGTCGAGCCAGCGGCAAGGGGCTGTTCTCGTTCACTCATCCGCGACTCCTCGCCGTTACCGTGATACCTGTGTCCCGTCAGCGCTGCTGCTGGATGACGTTTCAGCATGCCAGATCCGCTCAGCCCTCCGGAGAGGGAATGTGACCGCACTCTCTCACCACACGCCAGCCGCCGGCACCCCCCGAACAGGAGGGAGCCGGCGGCTGGCGGGGGTGGGCAGTGCCTCGGGTCAGCGCTTGGGGCGCCAGACGACGAGGGCGCTGGACTGGGGCGTGGGGGGCTGGTAGGGGACGAGGTCGCGGCGGTAGGAGGCGTGGACGGCGGCCTCGCGCTGCTGGAGGGCGGCGGCGGCGCTTTCGAGCGAGTCGACCAGTTCGGTGATGCGGGCCTGGAGGGCGGCGACCTGGTTCTCCAGCTCGATGATCCGCTTGATGCCGGCCAGGTTGATGCCCTCGTCCTGGGAGAGCCGCTGGACCTCGCGCAGTTGCTGGATGTCGCGGGCGGAGTAGCGGCGGCCGCGGCCGGCGGTGCGGTCGGGGCTGACCAGGCCGAGGCGGTCGTACTGGCGCAGGGTCTGCGGGTGGAGGCCGGAGAGCTCGGCGGCGACCGAGATGACGTACACCGGGGTTTCCTCGGTGAGCACGTACTGCGGCGGGGCGGCCGAGCGCCGGGTGCGGCGGGGGCCGTTGCCGGGCAGGCCCTCGCCGAGCCCGGGGCCGATCGGGCCGCCGGCGTCCATCGGGTTGGTCGGGTTCATCGGGTTCGGGGACATCTGGTCGTCACGCTCCCTTCGCCGCCCGGAAGAGGGCGGCTCGCGGGTCGTCGGAGGCGGTGGCCTCGCGGTACTGCTCCAGGGCGTTCAGCGCGTCGCCGGTGACGTGCTGGGGCACCACGACCTCGACGGTGACGAGGAGGTCGCCGCGGGTGCCGTCCTTGCGGGTGGCGCCCTTGCCGCGGGCGCGCATGGTGAGACCGTTGGCGCTGCCCGGGGGCAGCTTGAGCTTGACGGCGGGGCCGTTGAGCGTGGGCACCTCGATGGTGGCGCCGAGGGTCGCCTCGGGGAAGGTGACCGGGACGGTCACGGTGAGGTTGTCGCCCTTGCGCCCGAAGACCGGGTGGGGGTCGACGTGCACGGTGACGTAGAGGTCGCCGGGCTGGCCGCCGCGTTCGCCCTGGGCGCCCTTGCCCTTGAGCCGGATCCGCTGGTCGGCCTGGACGCCGGCGGGGATGCGGACCTGCATGGTGCGGGCCGAGCTGGCCCGGCCGCTGCCGTGGCAGTCGGGGCACGGGTCGTCGACGATCATGCCCCGGCCGCGGCAGTCCTTGCAGGGCTCGGAGAGCGCGAAGGCGCCCTGGCCGCGGCTGACGGTGCCGGAGCCGACACAGGTCGGGCAGACCCGCGGGGTGGTGCCGGACTTGGCGCCGGTGCCGTTGCAGTGGCGGCAGGGGGCCTGGCTGGTCATCCGCAGGGGAACGGTGGCGCCGTCCACCGCCTCCTCGAAGGAGAGCGTCACCTCGGTCTCGACGTCCGCGCCGCGCCGGGGCTGGGCCTGCCGGGCGCCGCCGCGGCTGAAGAGGCCGCCGAAGACGTCGCCGAGCCCGCCACCGCCGCTGCCGCCCTGGCTGCCGCTGAAGAGGTCGCCGAAGTCGAAGCTGTAGCTGCCGGTGCCGGGGCCGCCGGTGCGGAAGCCGCCGTTGGCGAAGAGGCTGCGGGCCTCGTCGTACTCCTTGCGGCGCTTGTCGTCGGAGAGGACGTCGTACGCCTCGGAGATGTCCTTGAAGCGCTCCTCGGCCTTGGCGTCACCCTTGTTGGCGTCGGGGTGGAACTCGCGCGCCAGCTTCCGGTAGGTCTTCTTGATCTCGGTGGCGGTGGCGTCCTTGGGCACGCCGAGGACCTTGTAGTAGTCCTTCTCCACGTAGTCCTTGCCACTCATGCGCCCACCTCGCTGCGCTCGGCAGCCGCTGAGCGGGACACGCACGTCTTCATGGTTCGCTCGCTGCGCTCGCTCACGGCTTCCGCCACCTCCCGATGTCCATCGTCACTGCGCTGTCAACAGCCGCCGAAGGAGGAGCCGTTGACAGCGCGCTGCGGAGCCGGCCGCCGTACTGGCCGGCACGCGACTCCGCAGCGCACTGATTGTCAGCTGTCACAGGTTGTCAGCTGTCCGAGCCACCGTCGGACTCGTCCTCGCCGGACTTGGCCTCGGCGTCCGGGCCGGGCGTCGTCTGGGTGCCCGGCTGGGGCTCGGCCACGGCGACCATCGCCGGGCGGATGATCCGCTCGCCGATGCGGTAGCCGGGCTGGAGGATCTGCACGCAGGTGTCCTCGGTGACGTCCGACGAGTAGCTGTGCATCAGCGCCTCGTGCTGCGTCGGGTCGAAGGGCTCGCCCTCCTTGCCGAACTGCTGCAGGCCCAGCTTGGCGACGACCGTCTCCAGGGACTCGGCGACGGACTTGAAGCCGCCCGTCACCTCGCCGTGCTCGCGGGCGCGGCCGATGTCGTCCAGGACGGGGATCAGGGACTCCAGGATGTTGGAGACCGCGATCTCGCGGACGGTCAGCCGGTCGCGCTCGACCCGCTTGCGGTAGTTCTGGTACTCGGCCTGCAGACGCTGCAGGTCCGCGGTGCGCTCGGCCAGCTCGCGCTTGGCCGTGGCGAGCTCCTCGGAGCCCTCGCCGGCAGCACCGGCGGCGGCCTCCTCGGCGGCCTTGATCACGGCCTCCTCGGCGGCGGAGTCGTCGCCGGGCTTGCCGCCCTGCGGCTTGTCCGTCATGCCGACGCACCGCCCTTGGGCTTCTCGTCGTCCACGATCTCGGCGTCGACGACGTCGTCCTCCTTGGCCTGGGCGGACTCGCCGGCCGCGGCGGCACCGGCACCGGCGGCGTCGGCGTTGGCGTAGAGCGCCTGGCCGAGCTTCTGGGCGGTGGTGGAGACCTTCTCCGAGGCCTCGCGGATCTTCGCGATGTCCTCGCCCTTCAGGGCCTCCTTGAGCTCGCCGATGGCGGTCTCGACCTCGGTCTTGACGTCGGCCGGGAGCTTGTCGGCGTTGTCCGCGATGAACTTCTCGGTCGAGTAGACGAGCTGCTCGGCGGAGTTGCGGGTCTCCACGGCCTCGCGGCGCTTGTGGTCGTCCTCGGCGTACTGCTCGGCCTCGCGGCGCATGCGGTCGACCTCGTCCTTCGGCAGCGAGGAGCCGCCGGTGACGGTCATCTTCTGCTCCTTGCCGGTGCCGAGGTCCTTGGCGGCGACGTGCATGATGCCGTTGGCGTCGATGTCGAAGGTGACCTCGATCTGCGGCAGGCCGCGCGGCGCCGGCGGGAGGCCGGTCAGCTCGAACATCCCGAGCTTCTTGTTGTACGCGGCGATCTCGCGCTCGCCCTGGTAGACCTGGATCTGTACGGACGGCTGGTTGTCCTCGGCCGTCGTGAAGATCTCGGAGCGCTTGGTCGGGATCGTGGTGTTGCGCTCGATGAGCTTGGTCATGATGCCGCCCTTGGTCTCGATGCCGAGGGACAGCGGGGTGACGTCGAGCAGCAGGACGTCCTTGACCTCGCCCTTGAGGACACCGGCCTGGAGCGAGGCGCCGATGGCGACGACCTCGTCCGGGTTGACGCCCTTGTTGGCGTCCTTGCCACCGGTGAGCTCACGGACCAGCTCGGCGACGGCCGGCATGCGGGTCGAGCCGCCGACCAGGACGACGTGGTCGATCTCGGCGAGCGAGATGCCGGCGTCCTTGATCACGTTGTTGAACGGGACCTTGCAGCGCTCCAGCAGGTCCGCGGTCAGCTGCTGGAACTGGGCGCGGGTGAGCTTCTCGTCCAGGTGCAGCGGGCCCTCGGCGGAGGCCGTGATGTACGGCAGGTTGATCGAGGTCTCGGAGGACGAGGACAGCTCGATCTTGGCCTTCTCGGCGGCCTCGCGCAGACGCTGCAGGGCCATCTTGTCCTTGGACAGGTCGACGCCGTGGCCGGCCTGGAAGACCTTGACCAGGTGGTCGACGACGCGCTGGTCCCAGTCGTCACCACCGAGGTGGTTGTCACCGTTGGTGGCCTTCACCTCGACGACCCCGTCGCCGATCTCCAGCAGGGAGACGTCGAAGGTGCCGCCGCCGAGGTCGAAGACCAGGATGGTCTGGTCGTCCTTGTCCAGGCCGTACGCGAGGGCGGCCGCGGTCGGCTCGTTGACGATGCGCAGGACGTTCAGGCCCGCGATCTCGCCGGCCTCCTTGGTGGCCTGGCGCTCCGAGTCGTTGAAGTACGCCGGGACGGTGATGACGGCGTCGGTGACGGTCTCGCCCAGGTACGCCTCGGCGTCGCGCTTCAGCTTCTGCAGCACGAAGGCCGAGATCTGCTGCGGCGTGAAGTCCTTGCCGTCGATGTTGATCTTCCACCCGGTGCCCATGTGGCGCTTGACCGAGCGGATGGTGCGGTCGACGTTGGTGACCGCCTGGCGCTTGGCCACCTCGCCGACGAGGACTTCGCCGTTCTTGGCGAAAGCGACGACGGACGGCGTGGTCCGGGCGCCCTCGGCGTTCGTGATGACGGTGGGCTCGCCACCCTCCAGAACGCTGACGACCGAGTTCGTCGTGCCGAGGTCGATGCCGACCGCGCGTGCCATCGTAGATACCTCCACGGAAGAGTTGAGCTTTACAGGCTCAAGGATGCACGACCCGACGGGGGGCGTCAACAGGTATGAGTGCGCCCCGCTCAACTTTGCTGAGGCCGTTCCCCGTCGAACGGAGGTGGACGGCCGCTCGGTCGGCGGTCACCGACCGGGGCGGCGCGCGTGCGGTCACGTGACTGCCGCCATAGCTTGGGAGCCTTCTGGAGAACTGTTGCCCACCGGTAATGTCCGGGCCGTCGGCCCGGCAAGTTACCGACCAGTACAATCTCTTCGGAAAACCGCAGAGACTGCTCAACCGCAAGCCGCAGGAGACGGAGAGCGATGCAACTAGCAGCGATCGTCATCTCGCTGGTCACCTTCGTGATCGGCACCGCGCTCGCCCTCCGTGCGGCGTGGCACATCTTCAGGGTGGTGCTGACCGGCGCGCCGGACTCCACCCGTTTCGGGAAGCCCGCGCAGCGCGCGGGGACCCTCGCGACCGAGTTCTTCGGGCACACCCGGATGAACCGCTGGGGGATCGTGGGCATCGCCCACTGGTTCGTCGCGGTCGGCTTCTTCAGCCTGGTGCTGACCATCGTCAACGCGATGGGCCAGCTCTTCGACGCCGAGTGGGAACTGCCGGTCATCGGCAACTGGATGGTCTGGCAGCTCTTCGTCGAGCTGGTCGGCACCCTGACCACCCTGGGCATCGTCACCCTGATGGTGATCCGCCTGATGAGCCTGCCGTCCCGGTCGGGCCGCAAGTCCCGGTTCGCCGGCTCGATCGCCTGGCAGGCCTTCTACGTCGAGTACACGATCCTCGGCATCGGCCTCTGCATCCTGATGCTGCGCGCCCTGGAGGGCGCCCTGGCCGGCGTCGACTCGTACGGCCCGGAGCACCTGGTCTCGTACCCGATCACCTCCGCGCTGAGCGGCCTGTCGCACGGGACGCTGGAGAACCTGGTCTACCTGTTCGCGATGCTGAAGATCTGCATCTCGTTCGCGTGGGCGATCACCATCGGCCTCAACCCCTCGATGGGTGTGGCCTGGCACCGCTTCCTCGGCTTCTTCAACATCTACTTCAAGCGCGAGGAGGACGGCGGCACCGCCCTCGGCGCCCTCCGCCCGATGACCAGCAACGGTCAGCCGATCGACTTCGAGGACCCGGCCGACGACGCCGTCTTCGGCGTCTCCCAGGTCGAGCACTTCTCCTGGAAGGGCATCCTCGACTTCTCCACCTGCACCGAGTGCGGCCGCTGCCAGTCGCAGTGCCCCGCCTGGAACACCGGCAAGCCGCTCTCGCCCAAGCTGCTGATCATGAGCCTGCGCGAGCACGCCTACGGCAAGGCGCCGTACCTGCTGGCCGGCGGCGGCAAGGACATGGAGGGCACCGAGAAGGCCACCGCCGAGCAGCTCAAGGACGTCCCGGCGGCCGCGCTGGCCGAGGCCGAGCGCCCGCTGATCGGCACCGCCGAGGAGAACGGCGTCATCGACCCGGACGTGCTGTGGTCCTGCACCACCTGCGGCGCCTGCGTCGAGCAGTGCCCGGTGGACATCGAGCACGTCGACCACATCGTCGACATGCGCCGCTACCAGGTGATGATCGAGAGCAACTTCCCGACCGAGGCCGGGACGATGCTCAAGAACCTGGAGAACAAGGGCAACCCGTGGGGCATGGCCACCAAGGCCCGCCTGGACTGGGTCAAGGAGCTGAAGAAGGAGACCGGCATCGAGGTGCCGGTGATCGGCGAGGACATCGACCCCGCGGAGGTCGAGTACCTCTACTGGGTCGGCTGCGCCGGCGCCCTGGAGGACCGCGCCAAGAAGACCACCAAGGCCTTCGCCGAGCTGCTGCACACCGCGGGCGTCAAGTTCGCGATCCTCGGCAAGGAGGAGACCTGCACCGGTGACTCCCCGCGCCGCCTGGGCAACGAGTTCCTCTTCCAGATGCTCGGCGCGCAGAACGTCGAGACCCTGAACGCCGCGCTGGAGGACGCCCCGACCAAGCGGATCGTGGCCACCTGCCCGCACTGCTTCAACACCATCGCCAACGAATACCCGCAGCTCGGCGGGCACTTCGAGGTGATCCACCACACCCAGCTGCTGCAGCACCTGATCGACGAGGGCAAGCTCGTCCCGGTCAACCCGGTCGAGGGGCTGATCACCTACCACGACCCCTGCTACCTGGGCCGCCACAACAAGGTCTACAGCCCGCCGCGCGAGATCATGGACAAGGTCCCCGGTCTGCGCCAGCAGGAGATGCACCGCCACAAGGAGCGCGGCTTCTGCTGCGGCGCCGGCGGCGCGCGGATGTGGATGGAGGAGCGCATCGGCAAGCGGATCAACACCGAGCGCGTGGACGAGGCGCTGTCGCTCAACCCGGACATCGTCTCCACCGCCTGCCCGTTCTGCCTGGTGATGCTCTCCGACTCGGTCAACGGCAAGAAGAACGAGGGCGCGGCCAAGGAGCACCTGAAGGTGGTCGACGTGGCCCAGCTGCTGCTCGACTCGGTGAAGGCGACCCCGCCGACCGAGGCCGAGGAACCGGCCACGGTGGACGCGTAACAGCGCCAGCTGTTCGACAGTTCTGCTACAACTGCCCGGCCCGGTGGACGCCGCCAACGCGCCCGCCGGGCCGGGCCTTTCGGTGCCCCGGGCGACCGCCGGCGGTACGGCGGACGGACGGCGAGTGACGTCAATCGCACGACCGCCGGACGGGCATTCGGTCGGAAGGAAATACAGTAGGCGCCGGACCGGCGACGAGCCGGTCGACCCGTTCCGGACGGGAACGGACCACCGACGGAGGCACCGGCCCGCCGGGCCGGGCCGCAGAGAGCACAAGGGGAACAGCGCAGACCATGACCGAGGCGATCATGCTCGTCGGTGGTAAGGGCACGCGACTGCGTCCGCTGACCACCCACACCCCCAAGCCGATGCTGCCGGTGGCAGGCGTCCCGTTCATCGCGCACCAGCTGGCCCGCGCGGCCGCTGCCGGGGTCACCCGGGTGGTGCTGGCCACCTCCTACCTGGCCGAGGTGTTCGAGGACCACTTCCAGGACGGCACCCCGTACGGCATCGAGCTGGTGTACCTGACCGAGCGCGAACCGCTGGGCACCGGCGGGGCCATCCGCAACGCCGCCTCCGGACTGACCTGCGGCCCGGACGAGCCGGTCCTGGTCTTCAACGGAGACATCCTCTCCGGCCTCGACATCGCCGCCCTGCGCGACGGCCACGTGGCCGCCGGGGCCGACGTCACCCTGCACCTCACCCGGGTCGAGGACCCGCGGGCCTTCGGCCTCGTCCCGACCGACGCGAACGGGCGGGTGCTGGAGTTCCTGGAGAAGCCGGAGACGCCGGAGCAGATCGTCACCGACCAGATCAACGCCGGCTGCTACGTCTTCACCCGGTCCGTCATCGACCGCATCCCGGCCGGCCGGGAGGTGTCCGTCGAGCGCGAGACCTTCCCCGAGCTGCTGGCCGGCGGGGCCCTGCTGCGCGGCGTCGTCGACACCTCGTACTGGCTGGACCTCGGCACCCCGGCGGCGTTCGTCCGCGGCTCCGCCGACCTGGTGCTGGGCAAGGTCGACTCCCCGGCCGTCCCCGGCCCGACCGGCGACGCCCTGCTGCTGCCCGGCGCCACCGTCCACCCGGGCGCGGTGCTCAGCGGCGGCACCGTGGTGTCCGAGGACGCGGTGATCGAGGCCGGCGCGATCGTCGAGGGCAGCGTCATCCTGCCCGGCGCGGTGATCGGCCCGGACACCCTGGTCAAGGACTCGATCGTGGGCGCCTTCGCCACCGTCGGCGACCGCTCCGCGCTGGTCGGCGCGGTGATCGGCGACGGCGCGATCGTGGAGTCGGACAACGAGCTGCCGAGCGGCATCCGGATCGCCTGCGGCACCCTGCTGCCGGTCGGCGCCGTGCGCACCACGGCCGGCCCGGGCGGCTGCCCGGCCGGCACCACGGCGGCCGCGGCGGTGCACGGGCCGTCGGTCACCGCCCAGCGCTGACGGATCCCCCCGAGGGCTCCCCAGCGGGGCTGCCCAGCGGGGAGCTCCTCCGCAAGGTGCTCCGCAGGGCTGCTGCTCCGCGGCAGCCGGGGGCGGCTTTCGGACCCGTTCGTCTCAGGCTCGCTGCAAACCGGCCCCGGCTCCGTCCGGGGCCGACGCGCGTTGGGCCGGACGGGTACCTTCGGAGCGTGGCTGGTAATCGATACGACAGCGGTCAGGGTGCCGACCGTCCGCACGGCGGATGGCCGGCTCCTCCTCCGCCACCGGCGGGGGTGCCCGGGGGGTACGGGCGGGCGGACGGGCCCGTGGACGGGCCGGAGTACTTCACCGCCGCGCACCCGACGGCGTCCGGCGGGCCCGGTGGTCACGGCGGGGCCGGCGGGCCGGGCGGTACGGTCGGCGACGGGTACGACCCGTACGGGGCCGACCGGCCCGGCAACACCCGGGCCTTCCCGCTCGGCGACCCGTACGAGCAGCAGCGCGACTACCAACAGCAGCAGCCCTACCACGCCCCGCCGCCGGCGCCGGGCCACTACGACGACGGCGGCTACGGGCAGCAGCCGCCGTACGGGCAGCAGCCCCCGCCGCCCTACGGCGGCAGCCGGGACCAGCACCCGCCGTACGGCCAGGACAACGTCACCGTCTACCGCGCCGGCGGCCGGTCCGCCCCGCACGTCAGCGGGCCCCGGCCGCACTGGCGCGAGCTGCTCGTCGGCATCTTCCGCACCCCGACCGCGATCTTCGACCGCACCCGGGACCACCAGGTCTGGCTGCCCGCCCTCACCGTCTCGCTGCTGTACGGCGTGCTCGCGGTGCTCGGCATCGGGCTGACCCACGACGACATCGTCAACTCGACCTTCTCGGTCGCGCTGACCGGCCTGTTCGCCGCGGCCGTCGGCTTCACCGTGGCCGGGGCGGTCTTCGGCGCGGTCACCTACGCGCTGGCCCGCCAGCTCGGCGGCGACGGCCCGTGGAAGTCGACGATCGGCCTGGCCGCGCTGATCGGCTGGCTGACCGACGCCCCCCGGCTGCTGCTCGACCTGGTGCTGCCCTCCGGCAGCGCGGTGGTCCAGGCCGTCGGCTGGGCCACCTGGATGCTCTGCGCGTACCTGCTGACCGGCATGGTCCGGCGGGTGCACGACCTGCCGTGGGGCAAGGCGGCGGGTGCCGCGGCCGTGCAGCTGGTCGCACTGCTGGTGTTGATCAAGCTGCCGACACTGGGCTGAGGGGTGAAGGGCACAATGGTGGGCGGGTCCGGCCGGTAGGCGCGGGCCCGCCCGCCCTCGTCCAGTCCCAGCCACGGAGTGCGCCATGACCCTCCCCACCACCCACGTCAGCTTTCCGGCCGGGGCGGTGACCGGCGAGTCCCCCGTGCTGGCGGTGCACCCGCTGGCCGACGGCCGGTACGCGGTGGTGACCGAGGCCACCCCGTTCCACCCGCTCGACCACACCTGGCCCGACCAGCCGGCCGACCACGGCACCCTGACCGTCGACGGCACCGAACTGGCCGTGGTGGACTGCCTCACCGGCGCGGTCGGCCCGGACGGCGGCGCCCCGCTGGTCGGCGCCGAGATCCCGGTCAAGCGCGGCGACGAGGAGTGGTCCTGGCTGGTCCTGCACGTCCTGGACACCGACCCCGGCGACCTCACCGGCCGCACCGCCGTCCTCGCCGTCGACGCCGAGCGCCGGGCCGCCCTGAGCGCCTCGCACAGCGGCTGCCACCTGCTCGCCCTCGCCCTCAACGCCGCGCTCGCCCCGCGCTGGCGCAAGGACCCGGGCCGCTCGGACGCCTTCGGCAACCCCGACTTCGACAGCCTCGCGATGGCCGGCTCGGTGATGGACACCCAGGCCAGCACCGACACCTACCGGCTCGGAAAGTCGCTGAAGAAGAAGGGCTTCACCGTCGACGCCACCGAGGACCTCCCCGCCCTCGCCGACGCCCTGCCCGCCCTCACCGAGGCCGTCAACGCGCAGCTCGCCGCCTGGGTCGCGGCCGACGCCCCGGTCCGGATCGACGTCCCCGGCCCCGAGCTCACCGCCCGCCGCCAGTGGCACTGCGAGCTGCCCGAGGGCGGCGCGCGGATCTTCTGCGGCGGTACCCACCTGCACCACCTCGGCGAGCTCGCCGAGCTGCGCACCGAGCTGCGGCTGTCCGAGGACGGCGCCGAGCTGGTCGCGGTCACCAGCCCGAAGCGGGCCTGACCGGCACCGCGGGGCCGAGCGGCGCTGCCGGGCCGACCGGCACCGCGGGCCCGAGAAACGCCGCGGGCGGCCACCCCTCCTCCGAGGGGGTGGCCGCCCGCCGTGCATGCACTCCGTCGTGCTGCGGTCAGAGCCGTTCCTGCTGCGGTCAGACCTCGCTGCGGTGGAAGTTCAGGTACGAGCGGGACGGCGTCGGGCCGCGCTGGCCCTGGTAGCGCGAGCCGTAGCGCTCGGAGCCGTACGGGTGCTCCGACGGCGAGGAGAGCCGGAACAGGCACAGCTGCCCGATCTTCATCCCCGGGTAGAGCTTGATCGGCAGGGTCGCGACGTTCGACAGCTCCAGCGTCACGTGGCCGCTGAAGCCGGGGTCGATGAAGCCCGCCGTGGAGTGGGTGAGCAGGCCCAGCCGGCCCAGGCTCGACTTGCCCTCCAGCCGGGAGGCCACGTCCTCGGGCAGCGTGATGACCTCGTACGTCGAGGCCAGCACGAACTCACCGGGGTGCAGGATGAACGCCTCGTCGCCGTCCGGCTCGACCAGCCGGGTCAGGTCCGGCTGCTCCTCGGAGGGGTCGATGTGCGGGTACTTGTGGTTCTCGAACACGCGGAAGAAGCGGTCGAGGCGCACGTCGATGCTCGACGGCTGGATCATCGCCGGGTCGAACGGGTCGATGACGACCCGGCCCAGGTCGATTTCGGTCCGGATGTCCTTGTCAGAGAGCAGCACGCTTCGAGGTTACGTGCACGACGGGGCCCCGGACGAATCCGTCCGGGGCCCCGGGTGTCCTCCCGCCGGCCGTCAGGCCAGGAACTCAGCGGCCTCCAACCGCATCGCCTGCGCCAGTTGGGCCGTGGACAGCTCCCGCACGTCGGCCAGCACCGAGCTCCGGAGCCGTCCGCACTGCGGACAGCGGATCAACCGCCCGGGGCCGAGCCGGCCCGGACCGAGGTTCTGCATCGGGAACGTGGTGGTGCTGAACAGGTGCCCCTCGGCACAACGAACGACGGCGCGCTGCTCCATCGATCCCCTTCCCATCCCTAACCCAGTACTCACCCGTACTCATCGCGCCCCGGCGACCAGGCTCCGGGACAGCGTCACATTAGGGGATGTTCCGGACATTCCACACCGTGGCTCGCCGCCCCGACCCACGCCCACCGGAGCACTCACACGCGGCCCAAACAGTACGCCCCCCGCATTCCCCCGTCCGGCTCCGCCACGGCCCCGGACCGGCCGTGCAACCACAGCGGCGGATGGGGTACAGTGGCACTGGATCGAGCGGTCTCTGACGGCTCGTCAGGCGGGCGTAGTTTAATGGTAGAACATGAGCTTCCCAAGCTTAGAGCGCGAGTTCGATTCTCGTCGCCCGCTCCGCACCGAAAGCCGCAGGTCATATGACCTGCGGCTTTCTTGTTATCTAGACCGGTTCACCCCTGTCATGCCAGATTCGTGCCAGAACGCCGTTCGGCCGCGGCCGGCTCCGCCTCTTTGTAGCGGTTCGACAAGTTGCCGCAGAACCGGGAGCGGCTCGCGCAGTAGCCGTATCCGGCCGTGCCAGCCAGGGCCGAGCGTTTCACGGTCTCCCTCGACGCGGGGCACGGCAGCGGTGCCGAGTCGATCAGCTGCAGGTCGTCGTGCCAGGTCGGGACCTGCCGGGCCAGTGCCCCCCGGCGAACGGGCATCCATTGTCATGGTCGCGGCCAGGCCGGCAATGGGACTCATTCATCTAGGCGCTCTGCGCTGCCTGATGGGGCGCGGGCCCGGGCTCGGTCGTGATCAGGGTTGTGATGGCGGGGAGTTGCTCGCTGAGGAAGAAGTGTCCGCCGGGGAAGGTCGTGAAGCGTGTTCCCGCCGTGGTGTGGTTGCTCCAGGCGGCGGCGCCGGCCTGGCTGACGCGGGAGTCGCCGTTGCCGGTGAGCACGGTGACGGGGCAATCGAGGACGGCGTCGGGGGCGCAGCTGTACGTCTCGATCGCCTTGTAGTCGCTGCGGATGGCCGGCAGGGCGCCCCGGAGCAGTTCGTCGTCGACGAGCAGCCGCTGGTCGGTGCCACCGAGCGCGGCCATCTCCTTCAGCAGTGCGTTGTCATCAAGCCGGTGGACCGCGGCGGTGTTGGGGAAGGAGGGGGCGCTACGGCCGGAGGCGAAGAGGTGGCTGAGCACAATGCCCTCGCGCTGGAATCGCAAAGCCACCTCAAAGGCGAGAATCGCGCCCATGCTGTGCCCGAAGAACTGCAGCGGAAGGTCGGTCCAGTCGGCGAGGGCCTCGGCGACCGCGTCGGCATACCGGGGAATGCTGTCGATGAGAGGGTCGGCACGCCGGTCCTGGCGGCCCGGATACTGGATGGCCACGACGTCGACGACGCCCGACAGGGCGAGTGCGAGCGGGCGGAAGAAGGTGGCCGATCCGCCCGCGTGCGGAAAGCACACCAGTCGGCGGTCCGCCCCGGGGGTGGGCTGGTACCGCCGAATCCAGGTGTTTTCCTCGCGTCCGCCGTCCGACATGGCCCTGCCTTCCGTCATGAGTCAAAGGGGAAGTGGGCCGCGTCAGCGGGAGCCGTCTCCGTCGTGGCCTCTTGGAAGTTATCCGCACCCGCGCTGGACGGTAAGGCCGATTAGGGGCACGGGCGGCTACTCCTTTTGGGGAGTGTCCATGCCACTTCGGGTTCAGCGGCGCAGCGCGCCGTGCAGCGCGGCCATCCAGTGCTCCGTGGTGCGTCGGGCCAGTGCGCTGTCCGGCGCGTACCCCTCGAAGAGGTGGAAGGCGCCCGGTACGAGGTGGAGTTCGGTGCTGACACCGGCCTCCACGAGTCGGCGCGCGTAGTCGATGCCCTCGTCCCGCAGGGGGTCGTTTTCGGCCGCCATGATGTAGGCGGAGGGGAGCCCCGACAAGTCGTCGGCGCGGGAGGGCACCGCGTAAGGAGCGGTCGGGTCCGCGCCGCCGAGGTAGGTCTGCCACATGGTCAGCGCGGTGTGCCGATTGAGGATGCGGTGGTCGGTGACGCTGTGAGCGGAGGGGGTGTCGCAGCGGTCGTCCAGCGCGGGGATGAGCAGGAGTTGGTGGATCAGCCGTGGCCCGTCCTGGTCGCGGGCCATCAGAGCCACTGCGGCGGCGAGGCAGCTGCCTGCGGAACGCCCGCTGACCGCTAGCCGGTCGGGGTCCACGCCGAGGTCGGCCGCATGGGCGTGGAGCCAGCCGAGCGCGGCGTGGCAGTCGGTGAGCCCGGCGGGGTACGGGTGTTCGGGCGCCAGCCGGTAGCCGACCGAGACCACCACCGCGTTGCCTCCGAGGCATATCTCGCGGCAGTTGCTGTCGGCGGTGTCGAGGTCCCCGGTGATGAAGGCGCCGCCGTGGCAGTAGAGCACCCCGGGCAGCGGCTCTGGAGCCTCTCCGGTCGGGGTGTAAATGCGCAGCTCTATCTGATTGCCGTCGGGGCCGGTGAACGAGGCCCCGCTGATCTCGATCCTCGGGTCGGCGGGCGCGGGAGTGGCGGCCAGCAGCCTCCGGGTGGCGGCGCGGGTGGCGTCGACATCGCTGAACCAGTCGAGTGTCGGAAGGGTGGCGAGCACGGGCGAGAGGGCGGGGTCGATGTTCACAGAATTCCTTGGTAGCCTACGGTATTTCATTTGGCGCGCGATATTCACAAAAGGAGCCGCCATCCGGGGTGGCGGCACTGAGTTCTTGCGCTCAGCTGGCTGCGTTATTTGCGTGCCATGATGTGTGCGAGGTGTCGGTTCGGATGGCCGAAGCGGCCATCGCCTTGTTCACCGCGTCGATCCGGGAAACCGCGTCGAGTTTCTCGAATATATTTCGCATGTGACGCTTCACCGTGCCTTCGGCGATTCCCAGCGAGGCCGCCGTCTGTCTGTTGCTGCGGGCGGCGGCGACATGGTTGAGAACCTCGATCTCGCGGTTGGACAGCGCACCCGGCCCGGTCGGCTTCTGCCGGGAGACCTTGAGGCTCTTCCGGGAGACCGACATGGTCACCTGCTGATCGGCGCTGCGGGCGGCGCGGATCGCGGAGATCAGCGTCGCGCGGGTCGCGCTCTTGTGGAGGAAGCCGCTGATGCCCAGTTCGAGGAACTCCTGGACCAGGCCGGGAGAGTCGTGCATGGTCAGGATGACCGTGCTCGTGTCCGGGCAGCGGTCGCGCAGCTGTATCACGGTGGTCAGGGTCTTCTGCCCCGGCATCTCGACGTCCAGCAGGGCGATGTCGGGCTGATGCTGCACCGCCAGCTCCACCGCGGACTGGCCGTCTCCGGCCTCCGCCACGATCTCGAAGTCGGGTTCGCTGCGCAGGGAGTCGCACAGGGTTTGGCGCAGTATCGTGTGGTCATCGGCGACGAGTATGCGGATCTGGTCAGACATGTTCTGCGACTCCGATGGGTATCCACAGGTCGATCCGGGTGCCGGTCGGCGCGGCGTCCTTGATGGTGAGTCGGCCGTTGAGTTGCTCGACGCGCTCGGACATGGAGATCAGGCCGTGGCCCCTGCGGCCGGATGCGGTCCGGTGCAGGTCGATTCCGATGCCGTTGTCCTCGACCAGGACGTTCACCTCGCTCGCGGTGAACTCCACCCGCACCTCGATCTGGCTGGCCATGGAATGCGCCAGAGCGTTGAGCAGGCACTCGCGCAGCACGAGGAAGAGTTCGGCGAGCGTCCGGTGGCCGGCGGGTGCGCCGTCCCCGATGACATCGATCGTCACTGTGCTCGTCCCGGATACCTGCATCGACTCCACGAACGCCGCGAGAGCGCTGCGCAGGTCCAGGTCCGAGGAGTCCTCGCGGAGCCAGGTGATGAGTTCGCGCAGTTCCAGCAGGGTGCTGACGAGCGTGTCGCGCACGGCCAGCACAGGCTGCTGCTCGGCCTCGGGCCGGTCGGCTATCGACAGCGCGTAGAGCTCCAGCTGGCGCATCGCCAGACTCACGCTGCTGCCCAACCGGTCGTGCACGTCACGCGCGAGCGCCCGGCGGTGGGCATCGGTCGCGTTGTGCATCGCGGTCAGCAGGGCTGCCTCGCGGTCACCTGCGATGACCTGCCATCGTGCGTTGATGCTGCGATGGAGCGTCAGGAGCGCTTCGGTGAGCAGAGCGGTCCGCTGAGGCCCGTCACCCACCACCTCCCGCAGTGCGGCTGCCACCGTCTCGAAGAGCAGCGTGGACGCCTGCGCCAGAGCGACCTGGTCGGCATGGACCGTGGGATGCGTATCGGCGGCGGCTCGCGCCAGACGGGTCGCCTCCTCCGGGGTAACGGCCCGCCCCAGCTCCAGGGTCAGCGCACAGGCAGCGATGACCTCGCCGGCCTGGACGGCGATGCGGTCGCGACTCGCATGACTCACTATCAGCGTGCTTCGCTGCTGCACCAGTTGCGCACAGAATTGCTCGGCTATGTCGGAAGAGCGGCCCAGGAGGGCATGCCCCGGCCCGTTTTCTTTGCTTAGATTTTTCTTGAAGGCCACGAGTAATCCCCCGATTCGGTGGGCTCCCAAGGATCTACCGGGTCCTCGACTCGGAACGGTGCACCTGCTGTAACGCCCGGGCGCACTGCTCAACTCCGTAGACCTGGAAAGGTGATGATACATCGGCCAATGCGAACCGCGAGGCTCGATTCTGGTTCGCGGCGGCCTGTGGCTTCAGCTATGACGACAAGTCAGTTCATTTGGGGCGCCGATTCATGGGGCAGCTTGATGTGGGCACCAACGGAGTGATCCGAGTCACGTGCCGACCCGGGGGGTGGGGTGGCGGCGACTGTGGCTACCACGGAAATCCCCGCCCTACGTTTCGGGCCTGTTGCAACTTCCATTTCTCGATGGCCTATTGATACCGATCTGCACAGTTGGAACTCTTAGCGTTTCGCCGCGGTCACAGTTGGTAAGCATGATCCTCGGCACCGCCGTACGCGCCTTTGGGCCGGCGTCCGGGGTGCCCGGTGCACCCCGTTCGTGATCAGGGTGATGACCTGGGCCGACAGCCCTCCGGCGACGCCCGCACGGGTACCGATGAGGGTCATGAGACACATCGGTATCACTAAAGGAGCACACGGTCGGCTGCGCCTTAAGTGACCTACTTCCGAACGCTCCTGGCTAACTAACGTGGCCTTCGCGTGGCAGGTCAGCGAGGCGGGGAGGCCTGCCCTTCACGCCGGACTTTCACATTCGAAGCACGTGGCAGTAGGGGGATTCCAGGATGAGGCTGGGCGGCGCTCTGAGCATCAAGGCGGCCTCGACATGGCTACCGGAGGACCGGGAAACCGTGGACGAGGTGATCGCGGACGGGCGGCTGGAACCCGAGCACCGGCACCGCGTCGGCGTCACCGAGCTCCCGGTCTCCACCGAACTCGCCGGCCCGCAGCTCGCGGCGCGTGCCGCCCAGCGGGCGCTGCGTGCCGCCGACTGGGACACCGACCGCGTCGGCCTGCTGGCCCACGCCTGGATCTACCACCAGGGTCACGACTTCTGGGCTCCCGCCCACTACGTCGCCGACCAGGCGGGTGTCAGCAAGGCGCTGCCCTTCGGCCTCCAGCACATGTCCAACGGCGGTGCGCTCGGCGTCCAGCTCGCCGCGACCCGTCTGGTCGCGGACCCGGCGATGGATTCGGTCCTGGTCACCACCGGCGACCGCTTCTCCCTGCCCGGCTTCGACCGTTGGGCCGGCGACTACGACGTCGTCTACGGCGACGCCGGTACCGCCCTCCTGCTCGGCCGCACCGACGGCCACGGCGACCTGCTGCACATGCTCTCCTTCTCGACCGCCGCGGCCGCCGAGACCGAGCTCTTCTTCCGAGGCCGCGACCCCTTCAGCGACGCCGCCCTCGACCACAGCCGGCCCATCGACGTACGCCGCCCGAAGAAGGCGTACCTGGAGATGGGCGGCATGGAGCAGCTCAAGTCGCTCGGCCTGGCCAAGGTGCGTCACATCCTGCTGGAGTGTCTGGAATTCGCCGGCGTCGAGCCGAGCGACCCACGAATCCGCTGCATCGCGCTGCCCCGCGCCGGCGACTCCGTCTACAACCTCATGTACTTGCCCGTCATCGAGGACGTGATCAAGGCCGAGCCGCTGTTCCTGGGCCGGAAGACCGGCCACCTCGGCGCCGGTGACTTCATCGCCAACCTCAGCGACATCATCGCCTCGGACATCCTCCAGCCCGGCGAGATCGCCCTCGTGATCGGTGGTGGTGCCGGCTACACCTGGTCCTGCGCCGCCTTCCAGGCTCCGGAGAAGACCCATGGCTGAGTTCGCACAGACCCCCCGCTCGCAGGGCACCCCGACCATCGCGGTCATCGGCATCGCCTGTCGGCTGCCGGGAGCGCCGGACCCGCAGGCGTTCTGGAAGCTTCTCGACAGTGGCCAGGACGCGATCACCGAGGCGCCCGCCGACCGCTGGAACCCTGACACGCCCATCGCGGCACGCTTCGGCGGCTTCCTCGACCAGGTGGACCGCTTCGACGCGGGCTTCTTCGGAGTCTCGCCCCGCGAGGCGACCGTCATGGACCCGCAACAGCGCCTGATGCTCGAACTCAGCTGGGAGGCACTGGAGGACGCCCGGATCGTTCCCGCCGACCTGCGCGGCAGCAGGACCGGCGTCTTCGTCGGCGCGATCGCCGACGACTACGCCCGTCTGATGCACGCGGCCGGCCCGGACGGCATCACCGCGCACACCGTCACCGGCACCCACCGCGGCATCATCGCCAACCGCGTCTCGTACGTTCTCGACCTGCACGGGCCGAGCATGACCGTCGACACGGCGCAGTCCTCCGCGCTCGTCGCGGTCCAGATGGCGTGCGAGAGCTTGGCCCGTGGAGACTCCACACTCGCCCTGGCCGGCGGGGTCAGCCTCAACATCCTCGCCGAGACCACCCTCAGCACCGAGAAGTTCGGCGGTCTCTCGCCCGACGGCCGCTGCTACACCTTCGACGAGCGCGCCAACGGCTACGTGCGCGGCGAGGGCGGCGCCGCGCTGCTGCTCAAGCCGTACGAGCAGGCCCTCGCCGACGGCGACCGCATCCACTGGCTCATCATGGGCGGCGCAGTCAACAGCGACGGCGCCAGCGACGGCCTCACCGTGCCCAGCGGAGCGGCTCAGGAAGACGTCATCAGGCGGGCCTACGACGACGCCGGCATCGACCCGGCCCTGGTCCAGTACGTCGAACTGCACGGCACCGGCACCCGGGTCGGCGACCCCACCGAGGCCGCCGCGCTGGGTGCCGCGCTCGGCGCCGGCCGGGCCGTCGACGCGCCCCTGCTCGTCGGCTCGGCGAAGACCAACGTCGGCCACCTCGAAGGTGCCGCCGGCATCGTCGGTCTGCTGAAAGCCGGACTGAGCATCGCCCACCGGAGGATTCCGGCGAGCCTCAACTACGAGCGGCCCAATCCCGCGATCCCGCTGGACGACCTGCGTCTGCGCGTGCAGAGTGAATCGGGCCCGTGGCCGCACCCGGGCCGTCAACTGGTGGCCGGCGTCAGCTCCTTCGGGATGGGCGGTACGAACGGGCACCTCGTGCTCGCCTCGCAGCAGGGCCACGCGGAGGAGACGGAGCACCCCGTGGCCGACCGTGACGGGCACCGGCCGCTGGCGCCCGCCGGGGAGCCGTCCAGGGACGGATCCCCCGTGCCCTGGCTGCTGTCCGGGAAGACCGAGGCCGCGATGCGCGCCCAGGCCGAGCGGCTGCTCGCGTCGCTTAGCGCCGACGCCCCGCGGTGCCCCGCCGACGTCGCGCTCTCACTCGCCACCACGCGCACCCACTTCCCCCACCGCGCCGCCGTGGTGGCCGGCGACCTCGACGTACTCACTGCGGGGCTGGAGGCGCTGGCGCTGGGCAAGCGCTCTGCGGGCGTGATCACCGGTCGCGGCGCCGAGGAGGGCGCCCTCGCCTTCCTCTTCACCGGCCAGGGCAGCCAACGGCTGGGGATGGGCCGGCAGCTGTACGAGACCCATCCGGTCTTCGCCGAAGCCTTCGACGAGGTGTGTGCCGAACTCGACGACCGCATCGGCCGCTCGCTGCGCGCCATCATCTGGGCGGAGGACGACACGGGCGGTACCGGTGAGGCGGGGTCCGCCGCCGACCGCGCCTCGCTCGACGAGACCCGGTACACCCAGCCCGCGCTGTTCGCGGTCGAGGTGGCCCTCTACCGGCTGATCACCTCATGGGGGGTGCGTCCCGACTACCTCGCCGGACACTCCATCGGTGAGATCGCCGCCGCCCACGTGTCTGGTGTCCTCTCGCTCGCCGATGCCGCGACGCTGATCGCCGCGCGCGGCCGGCTGATGCAGGCTCTGCCGGCCGGCGGTGCGATGATCGCGCTCCAGGCCTCCGAGGCCGAGGTGGTCCCGCTGCTGCGCGGCTCGGAGCAGACTGTCGGCCTCGCGGCGATCAACTCGCCGAACTCCGTGGTGATCTCCGGAGCCGAGCAGGACCTGCTGCCGATCGCTGAGCACTTCCGCCGGATGGGCCGGAAGACCCGGCAGCTGAACGTCAGCCACGCCTTCCACTCGCCGCTGATGGCCCCGATGCTCGCCGAGTTCCAGGCCGTCGCCGAGACCCTGACCTACCACGAGCCGACCGTTCCGCTGGTTTCCACCGTCACCGGAGAACCGGCCGACGCGGACGAACTGCGGTCCGCGGCCTACTGGGTCCGGCATGTCGCCCAGCCGGTCCGCTTCGCCGGCGCCCTGAACGCCCTGCGTGCCGCCGGCGCGCGGACCTTCCTCGAGGTCGGGCCGGGCGGAGTGCTCACCGCTATGGGCCAGGAGTGCCTGGACGAGCCCGGCACCGTCTTCCTGTCCGGTATGCGGGAGGGCGCCGAGGGACACGCGATTACGGCCGCGCTCGCGGGGCTGTACGTCAACGGGACCGATGTCGACTGGCGCGCGGTGATCGACGCCGATGCGACCGTCGTCGACCTGCCCACCTACGCGTTCCAACGCCGCCGCTACTGGTCCGAGCACACCCCGCGCCCCACCGCGGCGGCCACCGCCGGACCGGCCGTCCCCGCCACGCACAGTGCCAAGGACGAGGAGACGGCGCACGCCGCCGTCGAGCCGGGCCGCCGCGCCTCCCTCGGCACGCGGGAACTCACCCGCGAACTCACCGACCTCGTACGGAACACGGTCGGCACGGTCCTCGGCCACACCGCCGATGACGACGTCGTACTCACCCAGACCTTCAAGGAACTGGGCTTCGACTCGCTGCTCGCCGTCGAACTGCGCAACATCCTCAACGAGGAACTCGACCTCCGACTGCCCGCCGGCCTGCTCTTCAACTACCCGACGCCCGCGGTTCTGATCGACCACCTCGTCGGCGAGCTCTCCGGCACCTCGACGGACAGCGGCGCCCCCACGGCCACCGTCGTCCGTGCCGACGAGCCGATCGCCGTCGTCGCCATGTCCTGCCGCTACCCGGACCGGATCACCTCTCCCGAGGAGCTCTGGCAGGTCGTCGCCGAGGGCATCGACACCATCGGTGACTTCCCCACCGACCGGGGCTGGGACCTCGAAGCCCTCCTCGGCACCGACCGGTCGCAGCCAGGCCTGTCGAGCACCCGGCACGGCGGATTCCTCGACACGGCGACCGAGTTCGATGCGGACTTCTTCGGTATCAACCCCCGCGAGGCCGCGGCGATGGACCCGCAGCAGCGGCTGCTGCTGGAGACGGCCTGGGAGGTGTTCGAGAGCGCGGGCATCGACCCCGCGTCCGTGCGCGGCAAGCGGGTCGGCACCTTCATCGGCGCCACCGCGATGGACTACGGCCCGCGCCTGCACGAGACCGCGGACGGCTCCGAGGGCTACCTACTCACCGGCGGCACCACGAGTGTCGCGTCGGGTCGGCTGGCGTATTCGTTCGGTCTGGAGGGGCCGGCGCTGACGGTGGACACGGCGTGTTCGTCGTCGTTGGTGGCGTTGCACCTGGCGGTGCAGTCGCTGCGGCGTGGTGAGTGCGAGATGGCGCTGGCCGGCGGTGTCACCGTGATGGCCACACCCGGCATGTTCGTGGAGTTCTCGCGTCAGCGGGGTCTGTCCGCGGACGGGCGTTGCAAGGCGTTCGCGGCGTCGGCGGACGGGACGGGCTGGGCCGAGGGTGTCGGTCTGCTGCTGGTGGAGCGGTTGTCGGAGGCGAGGCGTCTCGGTCACCGTGTTCTGGCGGTGGTGCGTGGTACGGCGGTGAACCAGGACGGTGCGTCGAACGGTCTGACGGCGCCGAACGGTCCGGCGCAGGAGCGGGTGATCAGGAGTGCGCTGGCCGATGCGGGTCTGACGGTCGGCGAGGTGGACGTGGTCGAGGCCCACGGTACGGGGACGAAGCTCGGTGACCCGATCGAGGCGCAGGCGCTGCTGGCCACCTACGGTCGGAATCGTGAGCAGGACCGGCCGTTGTGGCTGGGCTCGCTGAAGTCGAACATCGGTCACAGCCAGGCGGCTGCCGGTGTTGGCGGGATCATCAAGATGGTCCAGTCGATGCGCCACGGTGTGCTGCCGAAGACGCTGCACGTGGACGAGCCGACCCCGCACGTGGAGTGGGAGTCGGGGGCGGTCCGGCTGCTGACCGAGGCGATGCCGTGGCAGAGCGAGGGCCGTCCGCGCCG
>NZ_JBVJLM010000007.1:82051-346706 GCF_055584725.1 Kitasatospora sp. NPDC101108 | reverse complement strand
TACATCGAGCAGCAGCAACGGCCAGCTTGAAACGCTGCGGCCCGAGGCCGGAACGCTCCGCGCCTCGGGCCGCACGGGCTATCCCGGCCCTGAAGAACCGGGCTTGCGCCCGAATCAGGTGGGTCATCCCCGCCACCGATCTCGCCCGCGCCAAGGCCTTCTACACCGACGTCCTCGGCCTCAAGGTCGTCGAGGAGGGTGAGGAGGAACTGACCTGCGAATGCGGCGCGACCCAGTTCACCATCTACCGCACGCCCAGCGGCGGGCAGGCCGCCCACACCCTCGCCAGTTTCAAGGTCGCCGACCTCGACGGCGAGATGTCCGCCCTGGGTGAGCGCGGCATCACTTTCGAGGAGTACGACTTCCCCGGCCTCAAGACGGTCAACGGCGTCGCCGAGGGCGACGGAATGCGCGCCGCCTGGTTCAAGGACAGCGAGGGCAACATCCTCTGCCTGGCCCAGCGCGTCGGCCGGTAGCCCGGCCCCGGCTCACCCGTCCACGGACGGGAGAGCGCCGGTGCCCGGCCCGCTCCTCGGGAGCGGGCCGGGCACCGGAACGAACAGAACCCGTCAGCCCTGGTTGTCGTCACCCTGGCTGTTGCCGTCCTGGCACAGCTCGTCCGGGTTGATCGACCAGATGCCGCGCCCGAAGGTGGCGGCGTAGAGGCGGCCGTCGGGGCCGGTCTTGAGCTGCGGCACCGCGGTGGTGGGCAGGTTGCGGCCGAGCACCGAGAAGTCGCGCTCGCCCGGGGCGCGGTAGAAGACGGCGAGGTCGGTGCCGAGGGCGAGGCCGCCGTTCGGCAGGAGCTTGACCGAAGTCGCCGGGACGTCGGGCAGGTTGGCCGAGACGTCGGTCCAGGTGGCGCCGCCGTCGTGGGTCTCGAAGAGGTGGCCGTTGCCCGCCCCGGGACCCTCGGTCCAGGTCCGCGAGAAGCCGTTGATCGCGACGAACACGTGCTGGGCGTTCTTCTCGTCCACCGCGAAGGAGGAGATGTAGCGGTTGGGCACGGTGCCGTCGACGGGCAGGTTGAGCTGGTGCCAGCCGGTGCCGTCGGTGTTGCCGACCGCGATGCCGCGGCTGAAGCCCTGGTTGTTGCAGGGGCCGCACCAGCCCGCGTACACCGTGCCGTTGACGGTGGCCACGGCGGTGGCGACGTGTCCGGCGCCCAGGTCGTAGGCGGAGGTCCACTCGCTGCCGCTGCGGATCGCGTAGCCCTTGTGCTGGACCCAGATGTGCCGGCCGCCGGCCACCCAGGTGTTGGGGTCCTTGGGGTCGCTGGTCATCGGGGCGATGAACCGGGCGGCGCTGGTGTCCTTGTCCGGCGGGGCGACCTCGTAGGAGGTGGCCTTGCTCGGGTCCTTCGTCCAGCTCCCGTCGTTGACGGCGCAGTTCTGGGTGACCCACATGTCGAGGTAGACGTACTCCTCGGCGATGTTGCAGCCGTTGGCCGGGTCGACCATGGTGTCGCCGCCGTCGCCGCCGAAGTTGGAGCCCATCACCTTGTCGTGGGCGCGCAGGACGGACTCGCCGTTGTCCTGCAGGCCGCCGCTGACGATGACGCCCCTGCCGGACTTGTCCGCCGGGTCCTTGCCGACGCCGACCGAGTAGTACTGCAGGGTGTCCATGGTGCCGTCGTTGAGCGACGTCCAGTCCCTGCCGTGGCCCCAGGCGTCCAACTGTCCGTTGCCCGGGCGGCGGTAGATGCCGCCGTCGTTGCCGACGTAGACGTTCACCCTGCCCTGGCTGCTGCCGAAGGCGACGGCGTGCTGGTCGGAGTGGACGGTCGGCGAGCAGTCACCGGTCTGCTTGCTCGGGTCGATGCTCCAGCACGGGAAGCCGTTGTTCCAGTACGGCCCGACGGTCGCCCACTTGGCACCGCCGTCGGTGGTCTCGAAGACCTCCTCCAGCCCGGCGTAGACATGGTCCGGGTTGGCCGGGTCGACCTGGAGGGACTGGTTGTACCAGGACTGGATGCCGGGCTGGTAGCCCGGGTCCTGAAGGGCGGAGCCGGACCCCTTCAGCTTGTCCTTGTCCGCGATGAGCGTCCACGGACCGTAGGGCGAACCGGACTTGGAGACGTAGATGCCCTTGAGCCCGGTGTCCGGGTTGTGCGCCATCACGTCCGGGGACTGGTCGATGGCGTAGTAGCGCGAGCCGTCCGCCGAGCGGGCGAAGGTCACGTTGCCGACGTTCGCGGCGTCGGTCGGAAGGTCGCCGAGCCCGGACACCCGCTGCCAGCTGCCGTCCGCGGCCCTGCCGTAGAAGCCGTTGTAGCTGTCGCCGCCGCGCCAGCCGACCGCCAGGATCACCTTGGACGGGTCCTTGGGGTCGATCGCGATGTCGTTGGCGATGTTCTTGTACGGCGCGCTCGGGTCCTTGGCCTTCGGACCGCCCGGCAGGTAGTCCGGGTTCGGCGCGAACTCCAGCGTCCACGGGCCGGACAGGTCGGCCGTCGAGTGGCTCCAGACGCCCCGGCTGGTGGCCGCCCACACCTTGCCGCCGCCGAAGCGCAGCGCGTGGATGATAGTCGACTCCAGCTCGGCGCCACCGACCCGGTTGCCGGGCTGGAACTTCCCGTGCTGGGGGTCGGAGAGCACGTACACGCCGGTGCCGACGTACGAGGTGGCGCCGGTGTTGGACTCGCCGGTGGCGTACCAGAGCCGCCCGCCCTCGTCCAGGTTCAGCGTGCCCGTCGACAGCGTCGGCAGCTTGTCGGCGATGGGCTCCCAGTGCCCGCCGCCCGTGCGGGAGCGGAACACGCCGCCGTTGGCGCCGCCCGCGTAGACGTAGCCGTTGCTGTCGGCAGCGATGCCGGTGATCCGGCCGGTCACCAGCCCCGCGCCGCCGCTGGAGTTGGAGTTGACGTCCCGGTAGCGCGGGTCGTCCGAGTTGTACGGCTTGTCGGTGACGTGCCTCCAGTCGCCGTCGGTGTGCGGCATCGACTGCAGCTGCGACCAGGCCGCACCGTACGCACCCGGCGCGACGACGCCCGGCGCGGTGCGCGCCTCGGTGTACTGGGCGACGCCCTCGGCGGAGTTCTCCGCCTCGTCGCCACCGTCGCCGGCCGCCGAGTCGGCCTTGGGGCTGAAGGTCGACCGAGTGCTGGTGGCCGCGGTCTTCTTGGCGTGCTGCTTGCCGATGTCCGCCTGGTGCTGCACCTGCCAGGGTTGCGGTGCGGACGGCGCCGACGGTGCGGCGAGCGCCTGGCTGGTGGTCAGTCCGAGAGCGGTGAGCGTGACGGCGCTCAGCAGCAGCCGTCGGTGTTGCCTGATGGGCACGGGTGCGGTCCTCCCCTGTGGCCGGCCGCGCGGTCGCGCGACCCCGGCGAAACAGGGGGCCAAGCCTGGTCGGTGCGCGTCACCCGGGGAAGATCCGTACGGTAAGAAACGGTTAAGAGCCGTACCGTTCCGAACAGTTGGTATTCACGGAATGCCCGACAACCGCCACAATCCGACGCCCGGTCAGCCGGTCAACTGTTCAGCCCTGGCGGCCCTGGCGGCGTTGTCGGCGTTGTCGGCGTTCTCAGCCCCGACGCGGCCGAAGGCGCGAACGCAGCCACCGCAGGAGCGCACGCCCCGAGGCGACCGGGTCGAACTCCCCCGGCCGCTCCCGGGTCAACGGGTAGCAGGCGAGCCCGATCAGCACCGCGCTGAGATGGCCGATGCCCGCGCGAGTCCGGAAGAGGCCGAACAGGTACACGGCCAGCACCCCCGCCAGGTACAGGTACCGCCAGAGCCGCACGATCAGGTAGGTGAGCACCCCGACCACCCCGGCGAGCGCGTAGCTGACGCCGTAGTCGAGCGTGTAGACCGCCTTCGGCGCGGCCAGCCCCCGGTGGATCGCCCAGCCGAGGACGCCTTCGCTGAGGTAGGTGGCGCCCACGTGCGCCAGCACCGCCACCGAGAGCCAGCGCAGCGTGCCCAGCCAGCGTTCGGCGGGCACATGGAAGAGGTTGTAGAGCGCGAAGTAGCCCAGCCAGCCGCCGCCCGCGATCCACAGCGCGCTGGTCGCCAGCACCCGGGCCGGCGAGACCTGCAGGTGGTGCAGGTTGGTCGAGCGGCGCTGCAGGATGCGGTCGGCCGTCGCCGGGTCGACGTGCCGGATCACCTGCGTGGTGACGAGCAGGATCGCCAGCCAGATGTAGGTGCCGGGGGCCCGCCGGACGTAGCGCCACACCGCACGGGCCGCCCGCGCCCACCAGGCCTCCCGGCGCGTCTGCGGCACCCTGGTGGCGCTGCCGCTCATCGGCGCCTCCTCGACAGTCCTCCTCACCCTCGCCCGCCTCGGGCTCCACCCGCCGCTGCGACGAGCCGTACGGGTGATCAGCACCGGCCGCCCGCTCCCGCCTCCGTTCCCTGCTCCGCCCGCCGCCCAGGCGCCGAGGCACCGAGGCGCCGCCGAGGGTGTCCGGCCGCGAACCGGCGCCACGGCGGCCCTCCCGAACTGGCATAGGCTGGTTCTCCGGCCGCCCGTGGAGCCGCCGGGCACCGGACACCGCACAGCAAGGGCGCCAGGCACCATGAGGGACCGCGTCGGAACGACCGAACTGACCGAACCGACCGAACCGACCGAGCCAACGGAACGGACCGACAGCGACTCGGCCGCCGCCGCGGCGCGCTCCGGAACGGCCGCGCTCAGGGCGAACGCCGCCGCGACGGCCGTCCGCCTGCGGCTCACGACGGTCTACGTGCTCCTGCTGACCGTCACCGCCTCCTGGCTCGCCACCCAGGGGCACGCGGAGCGGGCCCGGTTCGTCCGGCACAACAGCAGCAACGTCCATCACATGCAAGTGGGCAAGTGGTGGACGCTGTTCACCAGCGGCCTGGTGGTCGACGGGGTCCCGGCCTGGGCGGGCATCGCCGCCGTCGCCGTGGTCCTGGGCCTGGCCGAGTGGCGCTGGGGCCCGGCCCGCGCGGGCGCGGTCTTCGCCTTCGGGCACGTGGGCGCGACCCTGCTCACCGAGGGCGCCATGTGGGTGATGCTGGTCGCCCGGATCCCGGGGGCGCTCTCCCGGGCCCGCGATGTGGGGATCAGCTACGGGCTGGTCGCCACCGCCGGCTGCCTGCTGGCCCTGGGTCCGCCCGTGCTGCGCCGGTACGGCCTGCCGGCCCTCGCCCTGGCGCTGGCCGGCGCCTGGGCGACGGACCAGCAACTGGCCGACGCCGGACACCTGGTGGCCCTCGGGCTGGGTGTTCTCGCCTCCCGCACCCCCTGGCTGGCGGCCCGCGCCGGTCGCCCGCTCCCCCGGGGCCGGCGCCCGCGGGAACGGCACCGCCGGGGCCCGCAGGACCGGGAACCGAGCCTCACCCCCTGACCGCTCCACCGCCGCACCGCCGCACCACAGACGGGCCGGACCCCAACCCCCGGGAGTCCGGCCCGTCCCGCATCCGCCCCCAACCGGCCTTCCGCTCCACCGACTTGGCCCGTCCGCAACCCGCCCGGAACCCGTCCGATGCCCGCCCGGAGCAGTCTTCGCAAGCGGCCGCCCCGACCGACGCGTTCGTATGCTCTTGCGGTACTCTGCAAATCTATGCCAGAGTGCGGGCATCGGATCAATCAGGCCGAATCGCCTCACACGTCGCTAAATCAGGAGCCCGCGCCGCGCGGGTGGGTCAAGGGTGCATGCATGTCGAAGGTCTTGAGCAAGCTGCCGGTCGGTGAACGGATCGGCATCGCATTCTCCGGTGGGTTGGACACCTCCGTCGCGGTCGCGTGGATGCGCGAGCACGGCGCCGTCCCCTACGCCTACACGGCCGACATCGGCCAGTACGACGAGCCGAACCTCGCCGACGTCCCGGCCCGTGGCCGCGCCTACGGCGCCGAGCAGGCCCGCCTGATCGACTGCCGGGCCCCGCTGGTCGAGGAGGGCCTGGCCGCCCTCGCCTGCGGCGCCTTCCACATCCGCTCCGCCGGGCAGACCTACTTCAACACCACCCCGCTCGGCCGCGCCGTGACCGGCACCCTGCTGGTGCGGGCCATGCAGGAGGACGGCGTCTCCATCTGGGGCGACGGTTCCACCTACAAGGGCAACGACATCGAGCGGTTCTACCGCTACGGCCTGCTGGCCAACCCCAACCTGCGGATCTACAAGCCGTGGCTGGACCAGGCCTTCGTCGACCAGCTCGGCGGCCGCAAGGAGATGTCCGAGTGGCTCGCCGAGCGCGACCTGCCGTACCGCGACTCCGCCGAGAAGGCCTACTCCACCGACGCCAACATCTGGGGCGCCACCCACGAGGCCAAGCGGCTGGAGTTCCTGGACGCCTCGCTGGAGATCGTCGCCCCGATCATGGGCGTCGCCTTCTGGGACCCGGCCGTCGAGATCCAGACCGAGGACGTCACGGTCGAGTTCGAGTTCGGCCGCCCGGTCCGGATCAACGGCCGTGAGTTCGACAGCGCCGTCGAGCTGGTGCACGAGGCCAACCGGATCGGTGGGCGGCACGGCCTCGGCATGTCGGACCAGATCGAGAACCGGATCATCGAGGCCAAGAGCCGCGGCATCTACGAGGCCCCCGGCATGGCGCTGCTGCACATCGCCTACGAGCGCCTGCTGAACGCGATCCACAACGAGGACACCCTCGCCACCTACCACACCCAGGGCCGGCGCCTCGGCCGCCTGATGTACGAGGGCCGCTGGTTCGACCCGCAGGCGCTGATGCTGCGCGACAGCCTGCAGAAGTGGGTCGGCCAGGCCGTCACCGGCAGCGTCACGCTGCGGCTGCGGCGCGGCCAGGACTACTCGGTGATCGACACCCAGGGCCCGCACTTCAGCTACCACCCGGAGAAGCTGTCGATGGAGCGCAGCGTCGACGCCGCGTTCGTCCCGGACGACCGGATCGGCCAGCTGACCATGCGCAACCTGGACATCGCCGACTCGCGCAGCAAGCTGGAGCTGTACGCGGGCCACGGCCAGCTGTCGCAGTGGAGCGGCCTGATCGGCGAGCTCGCCCCCGGCGGCGCGGCGCCGATCGCCGCGGGCACCGGCCACGAGGCGGAGTCCACCGCGCTCGACCACGCGGCGATCGAGTCCGGCACCGACTGATCGGGCGCAGCCCGTCCGGCCGGTCCATGGGGCCGTCGCACCGCACCGGTGCGACGGCCCCCGGCGGTTCCGCGAGCGGAAGGCAGCCGCCCTCGCTCGAACGGCCGACCCGCCGTGCACGACGCCCCCGCAGGTAGCTGAATGGCGGACGGCGCCCGCCGACGGGAAGGCAGGTCCGGGATGGGTGAGGCGATCGGTCCGGTGCTGGCCTCGGCGGTGGCGGTCGCGCTCAGTCCGTTGCCGTTGATCGCTGTGCTGCTGATCCTCGCCTCGCCCCGCGGCCGGACCAACGGGCTCGCGTTCACGGCGGGCTGGGTGCTCGGCCTGGCAGCGGTCGTGGCCGCGGTGGTGGCGGCGGGCAGCGCGCTGGACCCGGCCGACGGCGCACCGACCTGGCCGTCATGGCTGAAGCTCGCCCTCGGCGCCGCGCTGCTCCTTCTGGCGGCCGAGCAGTGGCGCGACCGTCCCCGCCCGGGGCACGTCACCGCGCCCCCGGCCTGGCTGCTGGGGATCGACCGCCTGACCCCCACCAGGTCCGCCGGACTCGCCGTGGCCCTGGTCGTGACCCGTCCCAGGACGCTGCTCCCGGCCGTCGGCGGCGCCGCCTCGATCACCGTCGCCCGGCCCGGCACCGGGGCAGCAGCCGCGGCCGCCGCCGTCCTGGTGCTCATCGGCTCGCTGGGCACCCTCGTGCCGCTCGCCGTCCAGCTCCGGGGCGCCGACCGCGCCGCCCACGCCATGGGCGAGTGGCGCGCCTGGACGGCGGCGCACAATGCGGCGATCATGACCGCCGTCCCGCTCGTGCTCGGCGCCGACTACCTCGGCAGCGCCCTCTCCGGCCTCACCTGACCAGCGCCCTCCCAGGGGTCCGGGCCGCCCCCGCACCCCGTCACGGGATCCGGGCCGTCCCCCGCCCCTCAGCGGATCCGGGCCGCCCCCCGCCCCCGTACCGCCCGTACGCCCAGCCGCCCGGCGGCGCCGGCCCCCGGCCGTGCCGCCACCGCCTCCCGCAGGGTCAGCAGGATCTCCCCGTCGTAGCGTTCCGCCAGCAGCCGGGCCAGCTCGGCGGCGCAGCCCGGACGGGCCCGGGGGGCCAGTTCCGGCAGCCGGCCCGGGTCGCTGAGGTCCTCGGCCTCGGCGGCCCAGCGGGCCGCGTCGCGCAGCTCGCCCTCGGCGGCGTAGTGCACGGCCAGGCAGTGGACGGCCAGGTGGTCGCCGTACTGGGCGGCGATCCGCCACCAGAAGACCCCGTCCGCCGTACGGCCCATGCCGTAGAGCAGGCAGCCGAGGGTCCGGAAGGCGGCCTTCTCGGCGAGTTCGAGGTCCAGCGCCAGCTCTCCCGGCTCCGCCGCTCCGGCCACTCCCGCGCACAGGTGCCGCAGGTCGCGCCGCAGTTCCGAGCGCCCGGCGGTCCGGGGACGGTCCCCGGCCGCGGGGGCGTGCGGCGGCCGGGCGGCCGCGGGCGGCCGGACCGGGCGGCCACGCCCGGCCGGAACGGCCCGCCGGGCGGCGGCCAGCCGCTCGGCCAGCCGGCGGGTGAAGGCCGCCGGGTCGTGGTCGTGGAAGTCCCGGTCCAGCTCGGCGGCGTGCGCGTGCAGCAGCGCGGTGACCCTCATGTCGCCTGCTCGTCGTCCGGGTGCTCCAACAGGTACTCCAGGTGGCGCCGCCCGAGGCTGTAGTAGGTGCGGGCGGTGGTGTGCGCGATGCCGAGCGACCGGCCGATGTCGGGGTAGGACAGGCCGGCCTGGCGCAGCCGGACCACGTCGGCCTGGACCGGCGCGGCCCGCGCGAGCTCGTCCATCGCCCAGTCCAGGGCGTCCAGCTCGGCGAGTTCCTCCAGTTCGTCCTGGCTGGTGTCGGGGCGGCGCTGGGCGATCACCCGCAGCCGCTTGCGCTCGGCGCGGCGGCGTTCGCGCAGGACGTCGACCACGGCGTCCTTGACGATCTTGAAGGCGAAGGCCTGCGGGTCCTCGCTGGCCAGGGCGCGTCGCCAGTTCTTGTAGAGCGTGGTGCCGGCGTTCTGCACGGCGTCCTGGGCGTCCTCGCGATGGCGCAGTCGCTGCTGGGCGTAGCGGAGGTAGCCGGTGTTCTCGCGGGTGTAGAACGCCTCGAAGTCGTTCGGCAGGTCGTCGAGCGGGTCGGCCCGCAGGCTCCGCTCCTCGCCCGGCCCGGGAGTGTTCACACGCCCCCCTTTCCTGGGTCAGCTGGCCGGCCCACCGGGTGGCACGCCGACGGCCCTCTTGGGGGCTCGTGGTGTAACCGTCCGGGAGGCGCGGGTTGTTGACCGGATCGGGCGGACAATTGGCGAAGGTTTCCGTTCACTTTCGAACAGTGCCGCTGACCTGCCCGTTCGCACCCCCGGACCACCACCCGACGGACCCTGCGTGACCCAGATCACATTCCGCCGCAGGCTGGCTTGACAAGCCCCGCGGCGACCCCGTCGCGATCGGCCGACGGCCCTACGGCGCCGGCTCCACCTCCGCCGAGTCCAGCGCGACGGTCACCCGGTCCAGCAGCTCCTGCAGCGCGGCCAGGTCCTCGACGGGCAGCCCGGTCGCCGCGAGCAGTCGGCGCGGCACCTGGCCGGCCCGGGCGCGCAGCGCCGACCCCTCGGCGGTGAGGGTGACGGTGACCGACCGCTCGTCCTCCTGACTGCGCTCCCGGCGCACCAGTCCGGCCGCCTCCAGCCGCTTGAGCAGCGGGGAGAGGGTGCCGGAGTCGAGCCGCAGGCGTTCGCCGATCCGCTTGACCGGCAGCTCGCCGTCCTCCCAGAGCACGAGCATGACCAGGTACTGCGGATACGTCAGCCCGAGATCCCGGAGCAGGACCCGGTAGACGCCGCCGAAGGCGCGTGAGGCGGCGTTGAGCGAGAAGCAGATCTGCTGGTCGAGGCGGAGCAGTTCCTCGTCCGCCATGCCGGGGAGCGTGGTCATGACCCCATGGTACCGATCGGAGTCGCGCGATTGAGTTGTGCGCAATTGAGTTGCGTGCTCTACTTGTGGAGCGGCCGGCAGCCGGGCCTCGAACAGGGACCGGCCCGCCGCCGAAGCACCACGACTTCGCACGCCCCCGCGCACCTCCACGCACCACGGAAGCGCATCACGAAGGGACCCACCATGGACGCGCTCTACACCGCAGTCGCCACCGCCAACGGCCGTGAGGGCCGCGCCGTCAGCTCGGACGGCCAGCTGGACCTCACCCTCGCGATGCCGCCCGCGCTCGGCGGCAGCGGCCAGGGCACCAACCCCGAGCAGCTGTTCGCGGCCGGCTACGCCGCCTGCTTCGCCAGCGCCCTCGGCCTGGTCGGCCGGCAGGCCCGGGTGGACACCAGCGAGGTCTCGGTGACCGCCGAGGTGTCCATCGGCAAGGACGACGCCGGCTTCGGCCTGTCCGTCGTGCTGCGCGTCGAGCTGCCCGACGCGCTCTCGGGCGAGAGCGGCCTGCAGCTGGTCAAGCAGGCCCACGAGGTCTGCCCGTACTCCCGCGCCACCCGGGGCAACATCCCGGTCGAGCTGGTCGTCGAGTAAGTCGGGCCCGTTCGCGCCGTGAGGCCCGCCGCACCCCGCGTGCGGCGGGCCTCACCCGCCCTCCGATGCCCCCGCCTCCCCCGGTCGACCCGGTCAGCCGCCGCGGGGCCCGGCAGGCCCACCCGGCCCGGCAGGCCCGGCCGGTCCACCCGGCCCGACGGGCCCGTCCGGCGAGCGCAACGTCTGCAACCGGTGCCGGTACTCCTCGGCGTCGATCTCGCCCCGCGCGAACCGCTCCGCGAGCAACTGTTCCGGAGCCGGACCGTGCGCCCAGCCCTGCGGCCCGCCGGGCCCGACGCCCGCGGCGCCGAAGCCGTGCGCGATCGGCTGCCGCGAGCGGGAGACGTACCGGAACAGCGAGACGGCCAGCAGAACCAGCACCGCCAGGATGATCAAGGCGATGATCGCCATGACGACGATGCCCCAGCCGCCCGGCCCCGCGTATCCGGGCCCGTAGCCGTGCCAATGCCCATGCCTCATCAGGACCTCCTCCTCCGGCCCACCGGGCCCGCCGAGGTGTTCGGCGCCGGAACCACCCGGGATGCCGTGACGACTGACCGCCGTACGGCCTGAGCTGCCGTGCCGCCCGGGGTGATCAGCGCCTCATCACCATCGTGCGCCCGCGCCCCGTCAAAGCGCCGTGAAGAAAGCCTGAGAAAACGTTCCAGCGATCCCGCCCCGCCCACCGGGGTAGCGTTGCCACCCATGAGCCACCACCCACCCGACGATCACCGCTCCCCCGAGCAGCTCGTCGCGGCCGCAGTGCTCCGCCGCCACGCCGACGGCCGTCCCCACCCGGCGCTCGGCCACTCCCCGATCGCCTACGTCTCCACCGCGCTCTGGAACGAACTCGCCGCCCTGGCCATCGCCCCCAGCGCCGCCGAGGCGACCGCCACCGCCCTGCTGCGCGAACTCGCCGACCGCGCCGTGGACGCCGCACTGGCGCCCGGCAACGAACGCGCCCCGCACGACGACCTGTACGTCACCGACCCCGCGCACATCGGCCGGCACCGCCGGACGGTATGGTTCCAGCGCTCCGGCCCGGGCGGCCCGATCACCGCCGCCTTCGCCCCCTGAGGCGTGGCCCGCGGACCGAGCCCCCTCGGTCAGCGCTCGACCGTCAGGCTCTCGCAGACCCAGCTCAACCGCTCCGGCCCGCCGAACGGCGGCCGCTCGTGGTAAGTGCCGTCGGCCACCGAGAGGTTGACGATCAGATAGGCGTGCCAGTCGGCCCCGACCCCGTGCAGATCCGCGTAGACCAGTCGGTCCTCGACGTACCAGTCCACCGAGTTCGCACCGAGCACCACCCGCAGGCCGAAGTTCGCCCCCGGGCCGATCCCGACGCCGCCGCCGTGCCAGTAACGGAAGCCGCCCCGAACGTGGTTGGAGATCTCCAGCAGGTCCGGATTGTCCGGGTGGTACTCGAAGACGTCCACCTCGTTGCCGCCGTCCCGCCAGGTCCAGATCGCGGGCCAGGCGCCGATCTCGACGGGCAGCGTGACCCGCGCCGAGAGCACGTCCCCGGTACGGACCTGGAAGCCCTCCGGACTGCCCTCGGTGGTCAGCAGGTTGCAGGTCCAGAGCCCGCCGGTGCGGCGCCGCACCGCTGTGAACACCCCGCCGGGGCAGTACTCGTGGCTCAGGTAGTCGAGCTTGTGATCGCTCCGGTTGGTCGGCCCCATCCGGGGGTACGCACTGCTGCGCCCGGCGATCCACTGCCTGGTCGAAGTGAAGTCCGCGTCGAAAACGACTGCCACGGCCGCCTCCCCAATGCTCCGGCGCCCCGGCAGTCCGAACCGCCGGGCACACAGAGTGAGTTACCCGGTACACTCCGCAGTATGCGAACCGGACCTCCGCGGTCCGACGCGAGCGGGACGCGCAGGGGCGACCGCAGCGGCCAGGGCAGGCACGACGGCCAGGGCGGCCAGGGCGGCCAGGGCGGCCAGGCAAGGTGACCGGCGCAGCGGGACGATCAGCCGATCGACGCCGTGGCTCCCCCGGCCTGGAGCCGGTCGGTCACCGAGACCACCCCGTCCACCGAGCGGCACAGGTTCAGCACGATCGGCACCAGGTGCGCCTCGGGCACGGTGCCGCTGAGCACCACCCGCCCCTGGTCGACCTCCACCCCGATCTCCGCCGGGCTGATCCCTTCGATCCGGCCGAGCACCTCCTCGACGATGTCCCGCCGGATCATCCGGTCCTCGCGCAGGAACACCCGCAGCAGGTCACCGCGGCTCACCATCCCGATGACCCGCCCCTCCTCGTCCAGCACCGGCAGCCGCTTCAACCCGTGCCGGCTCATCAGCCGGGCCGCCGCGACCACACTGGTGTCGGGCGTGGTGCAGACCGGCTGCGCCGTCATCAGGTCCGCCGCGGTGACCTCGCCGCCGTGAGCCGCCTTCGCCGACTCGGGCGCGGGCAGCAGGCTGCCCGGGTCCTCCTGCGCGGCCAGCGTGCGCAGCAGGTCCGCCTCCGACACCAGCCCGAGCGGCCGCCCGTCCGGGTCCACCACCGGCACCCCGGTGATGTCGTACTCGGTCAGCAGCGTGACGATCTCCCGGAAGCCGGTCTCGGGGGCGACCCGGACCACAGGACTGGTCATCACGGATTCGACGGTGGCATGCGGCACGCCGGTTCACCTCGTCCAACGGTGCTGGTCCGACCGGGCGCGGATCGCCCGGGCCGGTACCGGCAGCATGGCCTCCGGCCGCCCGGACCGCCAGAGGCCAAGGGGCCGAACGGGTGGGACCAAGGACCCCGGCCCTCGAACACTTCCCCGACGAACGGTCCGCCCGCGCCGTCGCTTCTCGACCCGCGGCGGAACATCCCCCACCCGGACGGCGCAACCATCACATGATCGACTCGTTGGACCGTCCACCAGGACAGCACTGACGGCACCGGGAGGGCCCATTGGCAGGACGGACGGTGGGCGCGGCACCGGCAGCGGCCCGGATCGGCGCCGCACGCCCGGTGGCGGAGGCGGAGGCCGCGCTGGTGCGGCACTACCGCAGGCTGGTCCGGCTCGCCTACCTGGCCCTGCCCGCCGACCGGGACCGGCACAGCCGGGTGCTCGCCGCCCACGGTGCCGTCCAGCGCGCCCTGCCGTTCCGCTGGACCCGCCGCGCCGAGCCCGGGTCCGACGGAGCGGACCCGGTGTACGCGGCGCTGCGCCTGCGGGTGCTGCGCTCCGCACTGCGGCCGCGTGCGGGCGCGCGCCTGTCGGCGCCCCGGGCCTGGGGCCTGCGGCTGTTCACCCCGCACGGCGGCGAGCAGGACGCGGCGCTCGACCACGCGCTCGCCGCCCTCGACGCCCCCGCCCGGGCGGCCTTCGCCCTGCGGGTGGTGGAGGGGCTGGCGGACGGGCAGGCGGCGGAGGTACTGCGGCAGGCCGGGGTGGACCGGCCGGAGGCGGCCGTCGCCGCGGCCGCCGAGGTCCCGGCCGGGCCCGAGGCGGAGCCGGCCGCCTTCGACCCGTGCGCCGTCCGGGTGCAGCCCACCGACCTGCTGCGCCGCCGCCGTACGCTGACCGCCGTGCTGGCGGTCGGGGCGCTCGGACTGACCACGACGGCGGCCGTCCTGGGCGGCGGTTCCGGACCGGCGGGCAGCGCCGCCCGGACGGACGGCCGGTTCGCGGGAGCCGTGACCGACCCGGCCCGGCTGGTCCGGGTGGCACCGGACGCCTGGCAGCACACGGCCCGGGTCGACTTCGGCGCCTGGCCGGCCCGCGGTGACCGGCGCGAGGACGGCGCGCTGCTGGGCCGTGCCCTGGCCGCCTGGTCCCGCCCGGGCCCGCGGACCCGCGCCGAGCCGGGCACCGACACCGCCGCGCCCGCCACCGCGCCCCAGCTGCTGTACGCCGGGACGGTGGACGGCACCGGGGTGGCGGTGCTGTACGACGGCCGCCGGATCGCCCGCTACACCGACGGACCCGACGGCGGCCTGGACCTCGCCCGGGCCGACGGCGCAGACCCGACCACGGCGGGCGCGGTGGTGCTGAGCCGCCGCGGCACCGCGCTGCGGTACCTGCTGGCGCCCTGGGTCGACGCGGCCGAGACCCGCCGGATCGACCAGCCCGACGCCGCCACCCGCCCGCTGGACCATCCGGACGGGGTCACCGCGGCCACACCGGGCGGCGGGCTCACGGACTGCCGGGGCGCCACCGTGCTCCAGCTGCGCTCCTCCCCGGTGATCGCCGAGAAACACACCTTCCTGCTGGCCGATCTCGGCGGCCTCCTCCCTGCCCACCTGACCTACGTGCCACCGCCGGACCGCACCCAGCCCGGCACCGCCCAGCCCGACCGCGCCCCGTCGGACCGCGAGCCGCGCGAGGCCACCGCCCAGGACGCCCTGCAGGCCTGGGCCCGGGCCGGCTGCGCGGCGCCGGACGGCACCCCGGGCGTCAGGCAGCTCAACCTGTGGGCCTTCGCGGTGCAGCCGCTGCCGCAGAACGCGGGCTCGGCGGCCTGGTTCTGCCTGCGCGCCGACCGCTGGACGGGCGAGGGCAGCGCGGCCACCGCCGTGCTGCTGCCCTCCGCCCGGGGCCCGCAGCGCACCGGCGGCGGCCCGGGCCGCTCGTGCAGCCGGTTCGAACAGGACACCGTGGCCTGGACATGGTGGCGCTCCCCGCAGGGCGCCGAGTACCTGCTCGCGGCGGGCAGCCGACGGGTCAGCCGGCTCACCGTCAAGGGCCCGGACTGGACGGCCGACCGTCCGGCCCCGGACCGTACCCTCGCGGTCGAGCGGCCCGCCCGGACCGCCGTCCAGGTCGAGGCACTGCTCGACAACGGCAGCCGGATCAGCCCACCGCACTGACCCCCCGGCTCCCAACAGTGCGCCGTAGTCCTCCTGGACGGCCTGGCCGCGCCGATCAGCCGCCGCACCGGCTGGGAAGGCACGGCCCGGCCCGGAGGACCTGTCGAAGGGGTGTAGCCCGACAACCCGTCGGAAAACCCGTCGAACCGGCGCCGCGCGGCCGACTACCATCCGCTCCCATGGCGATGTTCGTGCACCTGACGGCCGCGGCGAACACGCCGCGCATCCGGCGCGCCGGAATCCGGGCCGACAGCCGGGGCCAGGGCGGTGTGCGCGGGGTGTACTGCTTCCCCGTGCTGCCCTCCTACACCCTCACCCACCAGTGGCTGCGCGAACTGGCCCGGTTCGGCCCGAAGGGCTCACTGGCCGCGGTGCACCTCCGCCTGGACGACGCCCAGCAGGTGCTGGTCGGGCACTACCGGGACCGTGCCAAGGACGCCCAGCGGTGGCTGACCGCCGCCGAGGCGGTGGCGCGGATCGCCGCCCTGCCGGACCCGCGCGGCTGGGAGGTGGTCGTGCCGCGCGCGGTGGCCGCCCGCGAGGTGCACCGGGTCCGCGCGGTGCCGCAGGTCGCGGGCTGGCGCTACCTCCCGGGCGCCCACGGCACCCGCCCCTGCACCTGCGCCGGCTGCCGGATCAGCGGCGAGTACGGCAGCCGGCGGCTGCGCGAGCGCCGTCCGCACCCGCTGGACGGGCCGCCGCCGCCCGTGGCCGTCCTGCTCGCCCGGATCGAGGCGGCGGGCGAGCCCGGCGATCCGGACGCCCTGCGGGCCGCGCTGCACTGGTTCGGCCTGCGCCGCCGCGGTCCGCTGGAACGCCTGGCCCCACTGGCCGCCCACCCCGACCCGTCCGTCCGCCGGGAGCTGGTCTGGGCGGTCCAGGGCTGGTCCACGCCGGGTGTCGCCGAGTTGCTGGACGGCCTCGCCACCGATCCGCACCCGGACGTCCGCGTAGCCGTCGCGGACGTCCGGGCGCTCTGAATCCGCAGGGGGCTCCGAATCCGCCGGGGGCCTTGGATCCGCTGAGGGCTCTGGATCCGCCGGCGGTTCCGACTCAGGAGACGCGCTTGAGCTGCCAGGAGTTCTTGTCGAAGCTCGGCACGGAGGAGTACTGGCAGCCCGAGCTGTAGTAGCTGCTGACGATCGTCCAGCCGGCCGGCGGCCAGGTCGAGGCGCAGGCGTTGACCACGGTGCCGACCGGGTAGCCGGTGAGATCCATGATCTTCTTGGTGTTCGGGTTGAAGCCGGAGCCGCAGCCCGCGCTGTTCCACCACTGGACGTCCACGAACCCGCCCGGTGTCAGCGAGGAGGAGCACATGGTGCTGGTGCTGCCGGGAGCCGCCTGGGCGGTGCCCATGGTGAGGGTGAGGGCTGCGGCGGAACAGCCGAGGGCGAGGGCGGCGGCTCGAAGTCGGGTCACGGGGCGGCTCCTTCTCGGGTGACGCGGCCTGTCCGCGCCAGGAGCCATTCCTATCGGCACGAAGGACCCGCCGGACAGTGCCTTTCCGGCCCCACCGGCGGCGCGTTCTCGCCCCTCCCCCGCCCCGGACCGGTCACCGCCGGGCCCGTCACCTGCGAGGACCCCCGCCGAGGTGCCCGTTCGGCCGAACCGGGTGATCATGGGACGAACCGCGTCTTCGACGATTCGGCGCGCCGGTACCGTCCGACGGCGCCGGGAAGGGACCGCGATGTTCCAGCTCCTGTGGATTCTGCTCATCGGCTTCGTGCTCGGCGTGCTCGCCAAGTTGATCCTGCGCGGGCCGCAGTCGATCCCCTGGTGGCTGACCATGCTGCTCGGCGCCGGCGGGGCCTGGCTGGGCAACGCCGTTTCCGGCTGGCTCGGCGTCCGCCACACCTCGGGCATCGACTGGATCCGCCACATCCTCCAACTCGCCTTCGCCGTCGCCCTGGTGGCCATCGTGGCACCGGCCTGGAGCAGGAACCACCCACCCCGCTGATCCGACGCCCCTCCCCGCTACGCCACCCGTTCAGCGACGCCGGCGCCGACGCCGCCCCCGCGGCGGACGGGCTCAGCCCACGTGCACCGCGGGCCGCCGGCTGCGGTCGGGCTCCGCCTCGCGGAGCACCTCCCTGGTCACCGGGGCGATCTCGCCCTGTCCGAACAGGAAGAACCGCAGGAACTGGGCGAAGGGGTTGCCCTCGGTCCACTCGAAGTAGATGTGCGGCTGCTGCCCGGTGAGGTCGCGCACCTGCAGCAGCAGGGCGGCCAGCGCGTTGGGCACGCTGGAACTCTGCAGCGACAGCACCCGGTAGCGCTGGTGCAGCACCTCGCCGTGCACGGTCAGTTCGGCCTCGAAGTCGGACGGGTCGAGCACGGTGACCTCGACGAAGACCAGGTCGTCCTCGGTCGGGATGTCGTTGTCCGCGCGGATCTGCCGGATCTTGTCGCGGTACTCGGCGACGTCCCGGCTGTTCGGCTCGTTGGCGATCAGCCGCAGCGGGCGGTGCATGTAGTCGCGGACGAAGCGCTCCGCGACCTCGTCCAGCACCACGTCGGTGACGCGCAGTTCGAAGGCGCGCTTGAGCCGGGAGAGGAAGGAGACCAGCACGATGCCGGCGATGAAGCAGGCACCGATCTTGACGCCGTCCGGGCGCTCGGCGATGTTCACCGCCGTGGTGTAGAGGAAGACGGCGGCGATCACCGCGAAGGTGACGCTCCAGCGCCGTTCCCCGGCCTTGTGCGCGGCGATGGTGACGGCGACCGCGGCGGAGCTGATCAGCACCAGCACGCCGGTCGCGTAGGCGCCGCCCTGGGCGTCGACGCTGGCGTCGAACAGCCAGGTGACCAGGAAGGCGATCAGGGTCAGCACGATCACCGTCGGGCGCACGGCCCGCGCCCAGTGCGGCGCCATGCCGTAGCGCGGCAGGTAGCGCGGCATCAGGTTGAGCAGGCCCGCCATGGCGGAGGCGCCGGCGAACCAGAGGATGGCGATGGTCGACAGGTCGTAGACGCTGCCGAAGGCACTGCCCAGGTTCTGGTGGGCGAGGTAGGCGAGCGCCCGCCCGTTGGCCTGTCCGCCGACCTCGAACGCGTCCTTCGGGATGAGCAGGGTCGTGATGAGGCTGGTGGCGATCAGGAAGACGCTCATGATCACGGCGGCGGTGGTGAGCAGGTGCCGGGCCCCGCGGATGCGGCCGACGGGCTTCTCCTCGGTGTCGTCCGGGTCGCCCTCGATGTGCGGCATCACGGCGACACCGGTCTCGAAGCCGGACAGGCCGAGCGCGAGCTTCGGGAAGACGATCAGGGCCACCCCGATCATCGCGAAGACGTTTCCGTGCTCGGCGGTGAGCCCGTCCGTCCAGTCGCCGAACACCTGCGGCTCCTTGAAGACGTGCCAGAAGCCGTTGACCACCACGACGACGTTGAGCGCGAGGTAGACCCCGACCAGCACCACGGCCAGGCCGATGGCCTCGCTGAAGCCCTTGAGGAAGACGGCGCCGAGCAGCGCGACCAGGATGAGGGTGAGCATCACCTGCTTGCCGGACAGGGCGGTGTGCAGATGGGGGTTCTCGATCAGGTGCGCGGTCGCGTCGGCGGCCGACAGGGTAATGGTGATCATGAAGTCGGTGGCGGCGAAGCCGAGCAGCGTCAGCACGAAGAGCTTGCCCTGCCAGAACGACAGCAGGCGCTCCAGCATCGCGATCGAACCCTGGCCGTGCGGGCTCTCCACGGCCACCCGCCGGTAGACGGGCAGCGCGCCGAACAGGGTGACGACCACCAGCACGATCGTCGCGATCGGCGACAGCAGGCCGGCCGCGAGCGCCGCGATGCCCGGCTGGTAGCCGAGGGTGGAGAAGTAGTCGAGGCCCGTCAGGCACATGACCCGCCACCAGGGCGCCCCCTGTTCCCTGGGCGCCTCCGCGTGCGGGCCGGGATGCTGCTTGGCCATGTCCGACAGGCCTTCGAGCATCCACGCCCGGAACCTCCCGGCCCGCGTCGAGGGAGCGGCTCCCGGTTGGGCCGAATCCGACGACACCACGCGCACCCCTGTCCACGACTTCGGCCGGCCGCCGCACGGTGCCGGACCCCCAGACCGCCGGACGGCGGGCCTGGTCAGGCTAGGTGACCGGCTCGCGGCCGCCCGGCAGCCGCACGGGCCAACACGCCGGGGTGCGCCCGGACGGCCCTCCCGGGTGGCGGCCGCCGACCGGCCGTGATCAGGGCTTCCGGCGCGGCGGTGTCCGGCACCTCCTCGAAAGGGGTAAACATGTCCGCGCGCGTTGACTCATCGGCTTGACGTGCCCCAGGGGTGCGGCAACGGAGCGGCAGGGAGACACCGGTGGCGGAACCGACTCGGCGGAGGATCCTCGGCCTGGGCCTGATGGCGGCCGCCGTCACCTCGTGCGGCGCCCGGCACCCGGACTCGGCCCCGCTCCCCACGCCCGACGCCCAGGGCACCCCGGGCACCGTCGCACCCCCCGCCACCCAGCACGCCGGCCTCAAGGGCGACACCCCGGACGAGCAGTCCCTGCCCGGCAACCCCGACTGGCAGATCACCGACCCCGGCCGGGCCGGCGCCGTGGAGGGCTTCGCCGACCGGGTCAGCGTGCTGCCGGGCGAGTCCTTCGGCCTGCACGTCTCCACCACGGCCGCCGCCTGCACCGTCTCCGCCTACCGGATGGGCTGGTACGGCGGCGCCCGCGCCCGGCTGGTCTGGCGCCGCGAGCACGTCCCCGGCACCAAGCAGGCCGCCCCCCACGTGGACCAGACCACCCGTACCGTGCTGACCGGCTGGCAGCGCACCCTCGCGGTCGACACCGCGGGCTGGCCCGAGGGCGCCTACCTGCTGCGGCTGGACGCCGAGGACGGCTCCGGCCGCAGCTACGTCCCGCTCACCGTCCGCTCGGCGAGCACCGCCGGCCGGACCGTGGTCATGAGCGCCCCCGCGACCTGGCAGGCCTACAACCAGTGGGGCGGCTACAGCCTCTACAACGGCCCGGCCGGCACCCTCGCCACCCGCTCGCTGCGGGTCGTCTTCGACCGGCCGTACGACTACGACCACGGCGCCGGCCTGTTCCTGGTGTACGAGGCGCCGCTGGTCGCCCTGGCCGAGAAGCTCGGGCTGCCGCTCGCCTACACCACCGGGATCGACGTGGCCCGCGACCCGGGGCTGCTGCACGGGGCGAACGCCGTGCTGTCGCTCGGCCACGACGAGTACTGGTCCCCCGAGCAGCGCGCCAACGTGGTCGCGGCCCGCGACGCCGGGACGAACCTGGCGATCTTCGGCGCCAACTGCTGCTTCCGCCGGGTCCGCTTCGAGCCCACCGAACTCGGGCCGGACCGCACGGTGGTCTGCTACAAGGACGCCTGGGCGCAGGACCCGGGCCACCAGGCGGGCGCCCCGGCGACCACCGACTTCAGGGTCGGCCCGGGCGCCGACCCGGAGAGCTCGATGCTCGGCGTGATCTACGACGGCTACCCGGTCGACGCACCGTACGTGGTCACCGCACCGGACCACTGGGCCTTCGAGGGCACCGGTGTCACGGCCGGGGCGTCCTTCCCGCACCTGGTCGGCGTCGAGTACGACCGGGTCGACACCGCCTTCCCCACCCCGCGCCCGATCGAGGTGATCGCCCATTCCCCGGTGGTCTGCGAGGGCCGGCGCTCCCACTCCGACACCGCGTACTACACCGTGCCCAGCGGCGCCGGGGTCTTCGCCAGCGGCACCATGCGCTGGGTCGAGACCCTGGACGCGAACGGCCCCGGCGGCGGCCAGGCCGACCACGGCATCGACTCCCACGCCGGGGACGTGGTCCGCAAGGTCACCGAGAACGTCCTGCGCGCCTTCGCCGCCGGCCCGGCCGGCCGCACCCACCCGGCCCGGGACAACCTGGCCGCGGTCTACGGCGCGGCGTAGCTGGCCCCGGAGTCCGGTGCGCCCGGCCCCGGGCGGGAGCGGGCCCGTGGCCGGGCTACACTCGCACGTCTGACAGCAGCGCAGGTCGTCCAGGACAGCGGACCGGTGCGGCACCGGGTGCCGGCCGGCGACGGCAGGAGGAAAACAGAACATGGTCGAGGCCTCCCCCAAGGTCGTTGTCGTCGTCCCCACGTACAACGAGCGGGAGAACCTTCCGGTCCTCGCCGGGCTCCTCGCGGACCTCGCCGTACCGAACCTGCACCTGCTGGTGGTCGACGACAACTCCCCCGACGGCACGGGCGACCTCGCCGACAAGCTGGCCGCCGACTCCGGGGGCACCGTCGGCGTGCTGCACCGCACCGAGAAGGACGGCCTCGGCCGCGCCTACCTGGCCGGCATGGCCCGCGCCCTGGACGAGGGCGCCGACGTCGTGGTCCAGATGGACGCCGACCTCTCGCACCCGGCCTCGGTGATACCCGAGATGGTGCGCGTCCTGCTCGCCGACGACACCGCCGTGGTGCTCGGCTCCCGCTACGTGCCCGGCGGCTCGACCGCCGAGGAGTGGCCCTGGCACCGCAAGGCGCTCTCGGCCTGGGCGAACTTCTACGTCAACGCGATCCTCGGCCTGGGCGTCCGGGACGCCACCGCGGGCTTCAAGGCCTGGCGGGCGAGCACCCTGCGAGCCATCGACCTGCCGACCGTGCAGAGCAACGGCTACTCCTTCCAGGTCGAGATGAACTACCGGGTGATCCAGCGCGGGCTGACCATCCGCGAGGTGCCGATCCGCTTCGAGGAGCGGATCGAGGGCGCCTCGAAGATGAGCGTCGGCGTGCAGGTCGAGTCCGCCCTCGCGCCCTGGAAGCTGCGCTTCAACCGCGAGGGCTAGACGTGTAGTCCCTCCGGCGACCGGCAGTGTGAGCGGCGGCTGCGGGGAAAGAAGGCCGACATGGTTCTTCTCCCGGAGTCCCTCGCGGCCTCGCTCCGCCGCGGCGCCAGAGACCCCTTCGCCGTCCAGACCGTGCGGGCCACGGTGGCCGCCACCCTGTCCTACGGGGTGGCGACCCAGCTCAGCAGTGAACCCGCCCCGCTGACGGCGCCGCTCACCGCGTTGCTGGTGGTCCAGGTCACCGTCTACTCAACGCTCAAGACCAGCGTCCGCCGGGTCGTCTCGGTGGTGGTCGGGGTGCTGATCGCCATCGGCTTCAGCTCCGTGGTCGGGCTCTCCTGGTGGAGCCTCGGGCTGATCATCCTGGCCTCCCTGGTGATCGGGCGGTTCGTCCGGGTCGAGGAGTTCGTCCAGGAGGTCGCGATCAGCGCGATGCTGATCCTGGGCGTCACCAAGCTGGCTTCCCAGGCCTGGGACCGGGTACTGGAGACCCTGATCGGCGCCGCCGTCGGCCTGCTGTTCAACCTGCTCTTCGCCCCGCCGGTCTGGGTGGACACCGCCGGGGAGTCGATCGAGGACCTCGCCCGGCGGGCCCGCCAGCTGCTGATCGACATCTCCGAGCAGCTGGGCCACCCCACCCCGGTGGCCCGGGCCGCCGAGCGGCTGCACGAGGCCCGCCGGCTCGACCAGGCGATCGCGGAGGTGGACGCGGCGCTGCGCCAGGCCGAGGACAGTCTGCGGTTCAACCCCCGGATCAGCGAGGGGCTGCTCTCCCGGCTGGTGCTGCGCACCGGGCTGGACACCCTGGAGATCTGCGTGGTGGTGGTCCGGGTGCTGGCCCGCTCGCTGACCGACCTGGCCAAGCGGCGCGGGCCGCAGGAGCGGCTGTTCCCGCCCGAGGTCGCGGTGGGGATGGAGGAGCTGCTGGCGCACGTCGGCGGGGCGATGGTCAGCTTCGCGGTGCTGGTCACCACCCAGGTCAGCCGCAACGCCGAGGAGGCCGAGGAGCGGCTGACCGCCGAGCTGGCGGCGGCCTGGGCCGCCCGGGAGAACGTCGCCCAGGAGCTGCTGCGCAAGATCCAGGAGCACCCGGAGGCCTGGCAGCTGCACGGCTCGATGCTGGCCGAGGTCGACCGGATCCTGGACGAACTGGACCTGGAGCACCGCAGCCGGCGGCTGATGGAGGAGCTGGACCGGGCCTCGCTGGCGAGCCGGGAGCGCTTCTCCCGCCTCGCCCGGCTGCGCCACGCGGTACGGGGCGGGCGGCGACGGGGCGAACGTGAGCGCCCGGCGGTGGGGGCCGGGCGCTGAACCGGGGGCCGGACCCTGGTCCGGAGCCCGCCGAACCGGGGCGGGCGGAACCGGGGCGGGCTGAACCGGGGCCGGCGCGTGGGTCCCGCGGGGTCAGGGCATCAGCCAGGGCTGCTGGGGCAGCGGGTGGCCGGTCTCCAGGTAGGTCTTGAGGTTGGACAGCACCGCCGACCAGCCCCGTTCGGCGTCCGCCCGCTCGTCCTCGTCGGCGAGGTTCTCGTGGGTGACCGTCAGCCTGGTCAGGTCCTGCCAGTGCCGGAGGTCGAACGTGACCCGGGAGGGCCCCTCCGCGCGCTGCCCCTCCGGCCCGGCCCAGGTGGTGACCAGCCGGTGCGGGCGGTCGGACACCTCCACCGCGCCGATCACGTCGGCGATCCCGGAGCCGTCGGTGCGCTGGTGCTCCCAGGGCGCGCCGGGCAGCCAGGTGGAGACGTTGCGGTGGCCCCAGTAGAGACCGGATTCGTCGGCGTTGGTGAGCGCGTGCCAGACCCGTTCCGGGGTGGCGCGCAGGTAGACGATGCTCCGGTGGCTGAAGGCGGTCACGGGCTCAGCCCCGGGCCGCGTCGAGCAGCGGCTGGATCTCGATCTTCTGCATCCGCAGCATGGCCGCCATCACCCGGTCGGCCTTGGCCCGGTCCTGGTCGCCGATCAGGTCGAGCAGGATGCGCGGGGTGATCTGCCAGGACAGGCCGAAGCGGTCCTTGAGCCAGCCGCACGGGCCCGCCTCGCCGCCGTCGGCGGTGAGCTTCGCCCAGAGTTCGTCGACCTCCCGCTGGTCGTCGCACTCGACCTGGAGCGAGATCGCCTCGGTGAAGGTGAACTGGGGGCCGCCGTTGAGCGCCGCGTAGGGCCGGCCGTCGAGTTCGAACTCGACGGTCATCACCGAGCCGGGCTCCCCCGGCCCGGTCTCGCCGTAGTGGGTGACCCCGGTGACGCGGGAGTTGGGGAACAGCGAGGTGTAGAGGGCGGCGGCCGCTTCGGCCTGGTCGTCGAACCAGAGGAAGGTGGTGATTTTCTGCATGGGCCCGACCGTAGCGGCGGGGCCGGTCACGGCGGCCGAGCCACGGCCGGGGGTCACCGGATCGGCGCCCCCGGCCGGACGGGCCCACGGCCCCCTCGACTCAGTGCACCCAGCCCGCGTAGCGCTGCACGAAGCGCTGGCCGGTGTGGGCCGTCACCACGACGTCGTAGCGGCCCTGCCGGTCCAGCGGCCAGTCGAGGTCGACCTGCTTGCCGGGCTTGACCCACACGGTCTGCGCGCTGCCCGCGAAGTCGTTGGGCGCGACGGTGAAGGCCACGTCCGTCAGCCCGTCGTTGGCCACCTGGAGGGTGAGCTTCAGGCTGCCGCGCAGGTCGGCGGTGACGATCGGCACACCGATGTCGTTCTGGCCGTCCTGCCCGTCCCGGACCACCGTGCCGGCGAAGCGGCGCACGAAGCCGTCCGGGCCGTGCACGGTGAAGTCGTAGCGGCCGTCGGTGGCGGCCGCGTCCCAGACGTACGTCGCGCCGGCGCCGGGGGCGACGGTGTAGGGGGTGCCCGCGAAGGGGAGCAGGATGTTCGGGTAGACGGTGTACGGGAAGGCCACCGAGCCGTCGTTGCTCATGGTGCAGGTGACCTTGCCGGTCCGGCGGTCCACCGCGACATCGGCCCACGGCTGGTACGGCAGCGGGCGGTGCGGGCGATCGCCGCGCTCCTGGACCGGCATCGACTGGGCGCCGACCGCCGGGAGGGCCACGCCGGGCAGCTTGGTGCCCGCGTCCGCCCTGGCCATCAGGGCGTTGGTGTCGGGCAGCTTCGGGAGCGAGTGGTCCGGGGCGGCGAAGTCGAAGCAGCTGGTGAGGTCGCCGCAGACGGCCCGGCGCCAGGCGGAGATGTTGGGCTCGGCCACGCCGGTGACCAGCTCCATGAAGCGCAGCACCGAAGTGTGGTCGAACACCTGGGAGTTGACCCAGCCGCCGCGCGACCAGGGGGACGCCACCCAGAGCGGAACCCGGTTGCCGAGGCCGATGGCGCGCCCCTGGGTGAACTCCTCGGGGGTGCCGGCCTCGGGGATGGGCGGGACCATGTGGTCGAAGTAGCCGTCGTTCTCGTCGTACATCACCAGGAAGACGGTGTGCCGCCAGACCTCGGGGTTGGACATCAGCGACTGCAGGGCCTGGTTGACCCAGTGGGCGCCGTAGGCGGGGCCGGCCTCCGGGTGCTCGGAGAACAGGTAGGGGGCGACCAGCCAGGAGACGGTCGGCAGGGTGCCGTCCTTGCAGTGGCGGTCGAAGTCGGTGGGGTCGAACCTGGTCATCGCGTTGACGTACCGCGGGTCGTCGTGCGGGAAGGCGTGGAACTGCTTGAAGTAGGAGAGGGCGTTGTCGTCGTAGTCGCCGGTGCGGTCGTCCTTGCTGGGGTTGTGGTAGACCCGCCAGCTGACGCCGGCCGCCTCCAGGCGTTCGGCGTAGGTGGTCCAGTCGGCGACGGGGTTGTCGGTGACCGGGGTGTTGTCGATCCAGGGGCCGGTGGTGCCGTCGCGGCCGGGGCCCGCGGTGCCGGTCCACAGGTAGAGCCGGTTGGGGTCGGTGGGGCCGGCCAGCGAGGTGAAGTAGGCGTCGCAGAGGGTGAACGCGTCGGCCAGGGCGTACTGGTAGGGGATGTCGTCCCGGGTGAAGTAGCCCATGGTGCGCTCGCCCTTGGCGGCGATCCACTTGTTCATCGCGCCGTTGTTGATGGCCTGGTGACCGGTCGCCCAGTCGTGGGCCAGGCCGCCGGCGTTCTGCGCGTTGTACTTCGAGGTGTCCATCCGGTACGGCAGCATCACGCCGCCGTCGCTGCGGCGGGCGTCGGGCTGGCGGAACACGTCGGTGCCGTCGGGGAACTGGAGCGCCTGCTTGTCGCCGAAGCCGCGAACGCCGTTCAGGGTGCCGAAGTAGTGGTCGAAGCTGCGGTTCTCCTGCATCAGGACGACCACGTGCCGGACGTCCTTGATGGTGCCGGTGAGGGCGGGGTCGGCCGACGCGGCCGGGGCGGCCCCGGCCGCGGTGGCGGACAGGCCGGTCAGCGCGGTGGCGCCGACGGCCGCGGAGGCGCCGACGAAGGTGCGGCGGGAGAGCTCGGACATCGTGAACCGGCCTCTCAGAGCTGGAAGGTGGCGACGGCGGCGGCGGTGTCGGAGGGCCACTCGTTGGCGGCGGCGTTCGGCTCCGGCCGGGGCCAGCCCACGACCAGGGTGTGCGCCTCGACCAGCTTCAGCGCTCCGGCGTACTGGACGAAGTCGATGCGGTCCTGCGGCTCGGGCCGGTCGCCGCGCCGCTTACGGGTGGGCGACCAGGTGGTGCCGGGGACCTTGACCGGGTCGGGGTTCTCCTCGCGGAAGGCGTCGGTCAGCCCGGCCTCCTGGAGGGCCGCGGTGACCGGCCACCTGAGCGCGCCGACCCCGTGGTGGGCGGCGGCGGTGCCGGCCGTCCAGTCCAGGTGGGAGGGCGAGGAGAGCGAGCCGGCCAGCACCACCGGGACGCCCCGGGCGAGGTCCGCGCGCACGGCGGCGGCCAGCGCCCTGGCCTGCCCGAGCCGGACGGAGGCGTTCTCGGCGGCCAGCACCTGGGCGGCACTGCCGCCGTCCTGCACCGCGTACGGGCCGTAGCCCGCCTCGTCGAGGTGGACGGCCCAGAACCGGACGCTGCGACCGCCCGGCAGCTGGACGGTGGCCGCGACGGCGGGCAACTCGGCGGTGGCCGTGGCCGGTTCGGTGAGCGGGTAGCGGCTGAGGATGCCGACGCTTCCCGGGCTCTGGTGGGCGTACCAGCCGAGCGCGTCGGCCAGGGTCCGGGCCCGCTCGCCCGCCGTCTCCTGCAGCGCGAGCACGTCCAGGCCCTGGGCGAGGACGATCCTCAGCTGCTTCTCCAGCGCGTCGGTGCAGCCGGAGCCGGCCTCGTGCAGGTTCCAGCAGGCGGCCTTGAGCCGGGGCGGGGCGGCCGGGTCCACGACGGGGACGAGCACGGTGACGGTGTCGGTGGCGCCCGTGCTGTCCTTGACACCGACCACGACCAGCTCGGGGTTGCGGCCGGGAGCGGCGGGCGCCGTGCCGGTGACGGTGCCGTCCGCGGCGACCGAGGCCCAGGCCGCGCCGCCGAGCTTGCGGTGGGCCGCCGAACCGGGCGCGTTGCCGCTGGGGCGGGACCAGAGGCCGCCGAGCTTGATCTTCACGGCGGCGCCGGGGGTGACCGGGGTGGCGGTGAAGGAGTCGACGGCGGCGTGCGGGCGGACCACCGGGGGCCTGACGCGGAAGGTGAACGGAGCGGTCTGCGCCAGGACGCCGTAGCCGTCCTTGGCCAGCAGGTAGGCGGTGTACGGGCCGCCGGTCAGCGCGGAGGTGTCGAGCTGGACGTCGCCGGAGGCGCCGGGGGTGTACTTCCAGAGCAGCGAGGCGCCGGTGCCGGGTCGGCGGCCGCCGTCGTAGATGCCGACCCAGTTCTTGGCGTCGGGGGCGTCGGTGCTCCAGTGGAAGGTCAGCCGGTCGCCTTCGGCGGGGCTGCTGGAGGAGGTCGGGGTCAGGGCGCTGCCTGCGGCCACGGTTGTCCTGTCCGCCGGCGCGGGCCGGTCCGCCGGGGGACGGTGCCCGGGGTCGCGCGCGGCTGGTCACGGAGGCTGGGAGGAGGAACGCCCACAGTTGGCTGTACAACTGTGGCGGGCCCATTCATCCGAAGGCCAGCGACCGGGGCATGAACGGCATGTGACGGAGCATCGGGCGGTTCGGGAATTCCGGGGCGGAGGCGTTTCCGTGGGCGTCAGCCGTTTCCGTGGGCGTCGGCGGGGCCGGAAATGCGGGAAGGGCCGCGACGGGTGATCCGTCGCGGCCCTCCGGGAGGCGGCGGGGCCGGTGCCTCCGCGCCCTGGCCTGAGCCCGGGCCCGGACTCAGGCCAGGGCGAGGAACAGCTTCTCCAGCTCCGCCTCGCTCATCGGCGCGCCGTCCTCGTCGGCGGCGGCCATGCACTGGCGCATTCCGCTGGCGACGATCTTGAACCCGGCCCGGTCCAGGGCGCGCGAGACGGCGGCGAGCTGGGTGACCACGTCCTTGCAGTCCCGACCCGCCTCGATCATCGCGATCACCCCGGCCAACTGGCCCTGGGCCCGACGCAGTCGGTTCAGGACCGCGCCGACCGCCTCCTCGTCCACCTGCATGTCCGGGCCGCCTTTCGCATCGACTTCCGACCGACAAGTGTACCCGGCGGGGTATCCGCGCCCGGCCGGCGGAGGGCTTCCGGAGGCGTCCGCGATCAGCGGCGGGCCAGTCGGCGCTCGCCTCCGGCGCCGGTCGCGTACGGCAGCTCGTAGTAGGCGAACACTTCGGGTTCGTCGGTGGCCGGCAGGATGTCGTCGGTACCGATCGTCGGCGCCTGCTTGACCTTGGCCTTCGCGTACGGCACCCGCAGGTAGGCCGGGCCGGCCACCGAACCCTCCAGCGGGACGAAGACCAGGCGGCGCTTGGTCATACCGGTCAGGACGGTGGCGAAGAACGGCTCGTCGGTGGCCGTCTCGACGTACACCGACTCCAGCGTGCCGATGCGGTGGCCCTTCTCGTCGACCACCGACTGGCCGCGCCACTCGCGGATGTCTGCCATAGCGATTACCACGACGACCTCGACCTCCCGTGTCGAGCCCTGCCGACGGCTCCGTCCGCTCCGCCGGCTCCGCCGGGCCCACCGCCCGGGGTTTCCATCCTGCGCCGGAACGGCCGCCGGGGCGCGACGAAAGGGACCTGCGGGGGTGAGCCGACGGTGGGGGTGGGGACTTCCGGACCCCGGATAGGGGGGCTGGCACCAGGGACCCGGGGCCCCGTCCCCCGCTACGGTCGTCGCGACGGCTCCGGAGCGGGACGGTCACACGGAGTCGGTCCGCACGCGACGATCGTCCATGACGTGGGGGGAACCACCATGGTCCAGTACCGCAGCTATCAGCGTCTTGCCGGGGCCGTCGCGGTCGCCGGGCTCGCCGTCGGGGCGCTCGTCGCCTGCGACCCGGTCGGGACCGAGGTCAGCGACGACGCGACCGTCTCGGGCAGGATCACCGCCGTCAAGCTGGACGACCCCTCCGGGACGGTCACCATCCACGGCAGGTCCGGGGCCGGGAGTGCCTCCGTCCACCGGAAGATCACCTATCAGGACAGCAAGCCCGGGACGACCACCCGGATCGAGGACGGGGTCCTGGTGCTCGGCGGCTGCGGGCACAACTGCTCGGTGAGCTACACCGTCGAGCTGCCCGCCGGGCTGCCGATCACCGGCGGCACCTCCTCCGGCGGGATCCACCTCACCGAGGTCGGCTCGGTGTCGGTGCACACCGACTCCGGCAGCATCTCGGTCGACCAGGCGAGCGGAGCGGTCGACCTGCGCACCGACAGCGGTGACATCGACGGCACCTCGCTCAAGGGCGACCGGATCCAGGCCAAGACGGACAGCGGAGCGATCAAGCTCACCGCCGCCAAGGCCCAGGACGTCAAGGCCAGCACCGACAACGGCGCGATCCGCCTGACCGTCCCGCCCGGCTCCTACCGCGTCAACGCGGGAACGGACATCGGGTCGAAGCACATCGGCGTCCAGAACGACCCCAACGGCAAGTTCAAGCTCGACCTCGGCACGGACATCGGCGACATCACCGTCAACACCGGCTGACCTGACCCCGCTGCCGGTGGACCGCCGGAATCCCCGCTCCGGGTACGCATCTCGGCGGGCGCACCGGAGCGGGCGTACCCGGAGGTCAGAGGCCGGTCTGGACCTCGGCGCGGTGGCGGATGTACTCGTCGGGGTGGGAGCGGGCGATCGTGACCGCCGCCTCGACCAGGGCGTGCAGCTCGGCCGGGTAGGCGCGCGGCACCAGCGGCAGGCCGGGCAGGATGCAACGGCGGACGTCCAGGTCCTCGTTGGAGACGAACTCCCGCAGCGCGGCCTCGTTCCAGCTGTCGCGGACGGTCGCACCCTCGTCGGCGGTCGCGTTCCGGCCGCCGCCGACCGTCAGCGCCGTCCAGTACCAGGCCCGGGCGGCGCCGGCGCGCTCCGGGTCGCTGCCGGTCTGCAGGTAGCCGAGCAGGGCCAGCCGGACCCGGCGCTGGCCGAAGGCGATGAGGGCCGGCTCGACGAAGCGGCGGTTGAAGCTCGGGTTGGGGTCGTGGACCGCCGCCTCCAGCAGCGGCTCGAAGTACTCCTCGGGCAGCTCGGACCGCCCGGCGAGCGCCTTGTGGACCTCCCATCGGGCCGCACTCGGGTAGTCCGCCCCCGGTGCGACCTCGGCCCCGAGCACGCGGAGCAGACGCGCGAGCCGCAACTCGAACGCCTGTGATCCGTCCTCCCTGCGCCCGGGCAACGGCTGGAGAATCCGCACCTCGCCGGCCGTGTCCTTGGTTTCCACGAACATCCTCCTCATTCTGAGTCATCGGCAGACTACTCGCTGATACACCAGTTCGGCGTCGGTTTTCGGCCAGGACCGGATCTTGGAGGATTCCCCGGCGGGAGTTCTGACGTCGACTCAGTCCGCGACCGCAGCAGCGGGCGGGAGTCGCGGGGCTCACGGGTGACAGGCCGTCAGGACGGTCTGCCGGGCGGGACCAGTCCGGACTGGTAGGCGATCGCGACGAGTTGCGCCCGGTCCCGGGCGTCCAGCTTGGCCATCGCCCGGTGCACATGGGTGCGGACGGTGAACGGGCTGACGAACATCCGCTCGGCGATCTCCTCGTTGGTGAGCCCGGTGGCGGCCATCGACATCACCTCGCGCTCGCGGGCGGTGAGGGCGGAGAGCCGCTCGGCGGACGCGGCGGCGGCCGGGTCGGGCTGGGCGAGGAACTGCTCGATCACGGCCCGGGTGGCGGCGGGCGAGAGCAGGGCGTCACCGGCCGCGACGGTGCGGACGGCGGCCAGCAGTTCCTTCGGGTCGGCGCCCTTGCCGAGGAAGCCCCCGGCACCCGCGCGCAGCGCCTGGGCCACGTACTCGTCGATCTCGAAGGTGGTGAGGATGAGCACCCGGGTGCCGGACAACTCCTCGTCCGCACAGATCTCGGCGGTGGCGCCGAGGCCGTCGGCGCCGGGCATCCGGATGTCCATCAGCACGAGGTCGGGTTTGGTGGCGCGGGCGAGTTCCACCGCCTCGCGGCCGTCGGCGGCCTCGCCGACCACCTCCATGTCCTCCTCGGCGTCGATCAGCACCCGGAAGGCGCCGCGCAGCAGGGCCTGGTCGTCGGCGAGCAGCACGCGGATGGTCATGCGGGGTCCTGGTCCTTCCGGATGGCGCGATCTTGTCGTACGGGGTCGGCGGAGCCGCCGGAGCGGTCGGGGCGGGTGGGGCGGACGACGCAGTCGCGCAGGAAGCCGTGGGCGGGCCGGTCCTTGGCGACGGGCGCGGCCGGGCCGCCCCTCTCGGTGCTGCCGTCCGGGCGGGACGGGCCGTCGGTCCGGGGAGGGACGTCGTCCCGGGCGCCGGTGCGCAGCGGGAGTTCAGCGGTGACCAGGAAGCCGCCGTCGGGCCGGCGGTCGGCGGTGAGGCGGCCCCCGACCGCACCGGCCCGCTCGCGCATGCCGATCAGGCCGAAGCCGCTCTCGCCGGGGACGGCCGGCGGCAGCAGGGCGGTGCGCGGGTGGCCGGTGGTGGTCGGGCGGCCGTTGGCGACGCTGACCGCGAACCGGCTGCCGCTGTACGACAGGGTGACCTCGGCGTCGGCGCCGTGGGCGTGCTTGGCGACGTTGGTCAGCGACTCCTGGACGATCCGGAAGGCGGTGAGGTCGACGCCAGGCGACAGCGGCCGGGACTCCCCCTCGACGGTGAGCCGGACCGGCAGGCCCGCCCGCTCGAAGGTGTTGATCAGGTCGGGGAGCCGGTCCAGTCCGGGGGCGGGTTCGAGCGGCGCCGGTTCTTCTGCGCGGCGCAGCAGGCCGACGGTGGCGCGCAGCTCCTGAAGGGCGGAGCCGGTGGCGTCGGTGATGTGGCTGAGCACCTCGCGGGCCTGCACCGGGTGGCTGTCCATGAGGTGGACGGCGATGCCGGCCTGGGCGTTGGCGAGGGCGATGTGGTGGGCGACGACGTCGTGCAGGTCGCGGGCGATCCGGATCCGCTCGTCGGCGACCCGGCGGCGGGCCTCCTCCTCGCGGGTGCGTTCGGCGCGTTCGGCGCGTTCCTCGATCGCGGCGAGGTGGGCGCGGCGGTTGCGGATGGAGTCGCCGAGGGCGCCGGGCAGCAGGGCCCAGGCGAGGACGCCGATCCGCTCGCCGATCGGGCCGCCGGGCCCGAAGAACAGGGACATCCCGGTGAGCAGGACGGCCGTGGTGATCGAGGCGCGCAGCGCGGTGGAGCGGTCGGTGCGCACGGCGAGGAAGTAGAGCGCGAGCAGGAGCGGGGTGGCCAGCATCGGGGTGAGCCGGGGACTGGTCCAGGTCAGCATCATGGTGCAGAGCAGGGTGACCGCGGCGACCGCGCGCGGATGGCGGCGGTGGAAGAACACGGCCACGGCGGCGATCAGGGCGAGAAGGCCGGTGGCCGGGTCGACCGGGGCGAAGTGTCCCGTCTGGTCGACGGTGGCGCCGAGGCCGGTGACCGCGAGCAGGGCCAGACCTCCGGCGGCGTCGAGCAGCCGGGGGTGCTCGCGGCGCAGGCGCTGCCAGGTGTCGCTCATGGTCGTGTTCTCCGGGTCGGGGTGCCCTGGCCGCACCCTCGCCGGGTTCTGCCAGTCGGTGTCGCGCCGCGTCCGGGTGTGGGGGCGGCGCGGCCGGGTCGGGGGCGTCCGTACGGGCGGCGGCCCCGACAGCAACGGTAACGGTTGACGCTCGAACCGGTGTCCGAGCGGACCGGCACCGGCCCAGGCACCGGCCCCGGCCCGAGGGGTTGCTCGGGCCGGGTCCGGTGGTGCCGGGTCCGCTTCCGGCCGGCGCCGGTTCCGGGTCCGGCCGGCGCCGGGTCTAGACGGTCACCGGCTCCCGGACCGGGGCCGGTTCGGGGGCGACGGTGTGCAGCTTGCTGCCCTCGACGTCGACGTCCGGTATCAGGCGGTCGAGCCAGCGCGGCAGCCACCAGGCACGGCGGTCGAGCAGGGCCAGCACGGCCGGGACGATCGTCATCCGGACCACGAAGGCGTCGAAGGCGACGGCCGCGGCGAGGCCCAGACCCATCATCTTGATCATCGGCTCGCTCATCCCGATGAAGCCCGCGAAGACGGCGATCATGATGAAGGCGGCCGCGGTGACCACCCGGGCGTTGTGCCGGAAGCCGGTCACGATGGCCTCACGGGGCTGCTCACCGTGGACGAAGTCCTCGCGGATCCGGGTGACCAGGAACACCTCGTAGTCCATGGCCAGGCCGAAGACCACGCCGATCATGAAGATCGGCATCATGCTCATCACCGGGCCGGTTTGCTGCACGCCGATCAGGTCGGCCAGCCAGCCCCACTGGAAGACCGCGACGACCGCGCCGAGCGCGGCGGCCACCGAGAGCAGGAAGCCGAGCGCCGCCTTGAGCGGGACGAGGACGGAGCGGAAGACCACCAGCAGCAGCAGGACCGCCAGGCCGACGACCACCGCGAGGTAGGGCACCAGCGCGTCGGTGAGCTTCTGCGAGACGTCGATGTTCATCGCCGTCGTACCGCTGACCAGGACCGTCGCCCCGGTCGAGGCCTTGAGTCCGGAGGCCTGGCCGCGGATGGTGTGGACCAGGTCCTTGGTCGCCTCGTCGGCCGGGCCGGTGGCCGGGACGGCGTTGAGCAGGGCGGTGTCGCCCGCCTTGTTGAACATCGGCGGCGCCACGGTGACCACGCCGGGAACGCCGGAGACGGCCTTGGCGACCTCGCCCGCGGCGGCCTTCGGGTCCGGCGTGCCCTTGACGTCCACCAGGACGGTCAGCGGGCCGTTGAACCCGGGGCCGAAGCCGTCGGAGAGCAGGTCGTAGGCGCGGCGCTGGGTGGTGGAGGTGGGCTTGGCCTCGTCGCCGGGCAGACCGAGCCGCAGGTCGAGCGCGGGCGAGGCGAGCACGCCGAGGCCGACCACGCCGAGCAGCAGCACCGCGAGCGGGCGGCGGGTCACGAACCGGGCCCAGCGGGCGCCGCCGTTCTCCTTCGCCCCGGCCGGCTGGACCGGGCCACCGGCCTTCTCGGCCCTGCGGACCTTGCGGGGCAGCACCTTGCGGCCGATGAAGCCGAGCAGGGCGGGCACCAGGGTGAGCGCGACCAGCACGGCTATGACGACCGTCCCGGCGGCGGCCATGCCCATCTTGGCGAGCATCGGGATGCCGACCACGGAGAGCCCGGCGAGGGCGATCACCACGGTGAGCCCGGCGAAGACCACCGCGGAGCCGGCGGTGCCGACGGCCCGGCCGGCCGCCTCCTGCGGGGTGCGGCCCTCGGCGAGCTCGGCCCGGTAGCGGGAGACGATGAACACGGCGTAGTCGATGCCGACGGCGAGGCCGAGCATCATGGCCAGCGTGCCGGTGGTCGAGGAGAGGCCCAGCGTGCTGCCGAGCGCGGTGATCAGCGACATGCCGAGGCCGACGCCGATCACGGCGGTGAGCAGCGGCAGGCCGGCCGCGACCAGCGAGCCGAAGGTGATCACCAGGACGACCGCGGACAGGGCCATGCCGATCGCCTCGCTGCTGCCGCCCGCCTCGGGCTTGGCCATCAGCGCGTTGCCGCCGACCTCGACCTTGAGCCCGGCGTCCCGCCCGTGCTGGGCGGCGTGCTGCAGCGCGTCGGTGGCGCCCTTGGACACCTCGCCCGCCTTGGCGGAGTAGCTGACGGTGGCGTAGGCCGTCGTCTCGTCCTTGGAGACCGCGCCCTTCATCTTGAACGGGTCCACCGCGCTGGTGACCTGCTCTCCGTGGACGAGCTCGCCGACCGTCTTCTCCACGATCTGCTGGTTCGGCCCGGCGGTGATCTTCTGCCCGGAGGGCGCGACGAACACCAGGCGGGCCGAGGCACCGTCGGCGTGGCCGCCGGGGAAGCGCTCGTTCATCAGGTCGAAGGCCTTCTGGGCCTCCGTCCCGGGCATCGAGAAGCCGTCGTCGGGTGCGGCGGGCGCCTTGGCCGCCAGGACTCCGCCGACTGCCAGCACGGCGACCCACAGGAGGGCCACCAGCCGGCGCCGCGCGAAGACCCATCGGCCCAGGCGGTAGAGGAACGTTGCCACGGGAGAGCGGACTCCTTCGGATTCGGAAGCAAGGTGCGGACGGGGACGGGTGCGGGTGCGGGTGCGCGAAGGCGGTCCGCTCGCAGCATGACCAATCCTTGATCGCCGACCCCTGCTCCGTCGTCGTCCCTGCGCAGGCCGTTTGCGTACTGCGGACGCAGTACGGCCCTCCCCCGTACGGAGGAGCGCACGCCCCGCACCGGGAGCAGCCGGGAGCACCCCTGTGGCCTGCGGCGGGAGCAGTGGCGGGTCACCCGTGCGGAGGTGACGAACGGGCCGCGAGCGCCCGGGCGAAGTAGCGTGATGGGCCTCTGGCCCGTCCGTTTCCACCCGGTTCGGGCCGACCCGTCCCGATCGGTGCTGAACCCAGCCCGCCGCCGGAGGTGCCCCATGGGCGTGCCAGCCGCCCGCATCGTGTTCGACGAGAACGACCGCGCGGCCGTCGCCGACGCGGTGGCCGAGATGCTCACCACCGGCGCCCTGACGCTCGGCCCGTGGACCGAGCGCTTCGAGCAGGCCTTCGCCGCCGAGCACGGCGCCTCGCACGCCGTCGCGGTGAGCAGCGGCACGGCGGCCCTGGAGATGATCCTGCGCACCGTCGACGTCCGCGGCCGCGACGTGGTCGTCCCCGCCGTCACCTTCTACGCGACGGCCGGAGCGGTGGTCCACGCCGGGGGCCGTCCGGTGTTCGCCGACGTCGACCCGGCCACTCTGGCGCTCTCCCCCGAGACCCTCGCGGCGGCCATCACCCCGGACACCGCGGCCGTCGTGCTCGTCCACATCGGCGGGCTGGTCACCCCGCAGGTGGACGCCCTGCGCGCGCTCTGCGACCGGCACGGCGTCCCGCTGGTCGAGGACGCCGCGCACGCCCACGGCAGCAGCCACGACGGCCGCGCCGCCGGGACCTTCGGCCTGGCCGGGGCCTTCTCCTTCTACCCCACCAAGGTCACCACCAGCGGCGAGGGCGGCATGGTCCTCACCGAGTCGCCGGAGCTGCGCGACGAGGCCCGGATCTACCGCGACCAGGGCAAGGGCTCCTTCAGCACCAACCACCACGTCCGGCTCGGCTACTCCTGGCGGATGAGCGAGCTGCACGCGGCCGTCGGCGCGGTGCACCTGCGCCGGCTCAAGGAGTTCATCGAGACCCGCCGGGCCGTCGCCCGCCGCTACGACTCGGCGCTGACCGCACTGGACGGGATGGAGCCGGTGCTCGAACCGCCCGGCAGCCGCGGCAACTACTACAAGTACGTGGCGCTGCTGGCGCCCGGCGTAGAACGCGCCGCCTTCAAACGGGCGGTGGCCGAGGAGTACGGCGTGCGGCTGTCCGGCGAGGTCTACGACCTGCCGCTGCACCTGCAGCCGGTCCTCGCCCCGTACCGGCGCGGGCCGCTGCCGGTGGCCGAGGACGTCTGCGCCCGGCAGGTCTGCCTGCCGGTGCACTCCGACATGACCGAGGACGAGACCGAGCAGGTGATCGAGGCCGTCACGGCCGTGCACCGGCGGCTGGCCGGGTAGCCGAGCGAAGGGAGCAAGACCGTGCGGATAGCCGTCACCGGGGGCTGCGGGTTCATCGGCTCACACGTCGTGGACCACCTGATCGCGGCCGGCCACGAGGTCCTCGCCGTGGACACCACCGACAAGTACCTCAACCCCGACGCCGAGCACGCCCGGATCGACATCCTCGACCTGCCGGCGCTGACCTCCACGCTGGCCGGCAGCGAGGTGGTCTACCACCTCGCCGCGATGGCCGACGTCGAGCAGGTCTCCGCCGACCCGGTCCGGGCCGTGCGGACCAACATCGACGGCACCGAGGCCGTCCTGGAGGCCGCCCGGCGCAGCGGGCTGAGCCGCACCGTGCTGGCGAGCACCGTGTGGGTCTACGGCGCCGCCCTGAGCGGTGGGCAACTCGACGGCGACGAAGAGGAGTTGGACGAACACGTCCCGATCGAGCTGGAACACAGCGGGCACCTGTACGTGGCCACCAAGCTGGCCGCCGAGATGCTGGTGCACAGCTACCGCGAGCTGTACGGGCAGCACTTCACCATCCTGCGCTTCGGCATCCCGTACGGCCCGCGGATGCGCGACGAGCTGGTCGTCGCCCGGTTCGTCCAGGCGGCGCTCGCCGGACGGCCGATCACCATCGCCGGGGACGGCCGGCAGAGCCGCAACTTCGTCTACGTCGAGGACCTCGCCGACGCCCACGTCCGGGTCCTGTCCCCCGCGGCCGAGGACCAGACCTTCGCCCTGGAGGGCTCCACCGCCGTCTCGGTGCGGGACATCGCCGACACCGTCGACGAGCTGTTCGGCCCGGTCACCATCGAGCACATCGACGGGCGCAAGGCCGACTACACCGGGCGGCGGATCTCCTCCGCCCAGGCCAAGCGGCTGCTCGGCTGGTCGCCGCGGACCAACTTCACCGAGGGTGTGCGCCGCTACGCCGACTGGTACCGGGCCGCCGCCGCCACGACCGGCACCGGCTGACCGGGGGCCGCCCGATGCCGCACGCCCTGCTGGTCTCCGGATCGCTCGGCCAGGGCCACGACGTGATGGCCCAGGCCTGCGCCGACAGCCTGCACGAACGCGGCTGGACCACCAGCACCGTGGATGCCATGGCCCTGCTCGGGCAGCGCTCGGGGGCCGCCGGCGAGGCCGTCTTCCGGCGGCTGCTCGGCCTGCCCGGGGTCTACGACGCCTTCCACTTCTCGGCGTTGCGCCCGGGCGCCAGGATCGCGCTGCTCGCCGACGCGGCCGCCCGCAGCCGGCTCGTCCCGGCGCTGCGCGAACTCGTCGCGGAGCAGCGGCCGCAGCTGGTGGTCTCGGTGTTCGCCACCGCCACCTCCGCGGTCAACCGGCTGCCGCGGCGGGACTTCCGGCACTTCGTGTTCTGCACCGACGTGACGCCGCACCGGCTCTGGGTGCAGGAGGGCACCGACCTGTTCCTGGTCACCTCCGAGGTCGCCGCCTGCGCCGTGCGCCGCTACCGGCCGGACGCCGACGTCGCCGTGGTGCCCGCGCCGCTGCGGCGGCCGTTCTACCGCCCGCCGGCCCGGGCCGCGGCCCGGGCCGAGCTCGGCGTGCCGCCGGATGCCCCGTGCGTGCTGCTGATGTCCGGCGCCTGGGGGCTCGGACCGATCGCCCGCACCGCTGCCTCACTGGCCGCCGCCGGGCCGCACGTGCTCGCGGTGGCCGGCCGCAACCGGGAGCTGGAGCAGCGGCTGCGCACGGTCGCCCGCCGGGAGCCGCGGCTGCACGCCTTCGGCCACACCGACCGGATCCCGGCCCTGATGGCCGCCGCCGACCTGGTCGTCACCAGCTCCGGCGACACCTGCAGCGAGGCCCGGGCGCTGGGGCGCCGGCTGCTTCTGCTCGACGTCGTCCAGGGCCACGGCCGGGACAACCTCCAGCACGAGCTGGAACTCGGCCACGCCGACGTCGCCACCGCGCGCCCCGCCGAGGTGGTCCGCAACGCACTCGCCGCCCTCGGCCGCCCGGCCCCCGAACCGTCCACCGGCGCCGACCCGAAGGCGTGGCAGAAGGGTTTCGGGTCGGCGCTGGAGCGGGTGGGACTGGGGTAGCCGGGCGGCCCTACGCCGCCTGCACCGCGGTGTTCTGGCCGATGTGCAGCAGCCAGCGCCCGTCCTCGTCGCGCGACATCACGTACAGCGGACTGCCCTCGGAGTCGCCCTCGGGCCCGTGGTAGACCTGCCGGACCTTGACGGCCGCCACGTCCGGCCGCAGGAACTGCACGTGCGCGACCTCGTACCGCACCTCGCCGTCCCAGTCCGCCCGGGGCAGCACCTCCCGGGTGAAGGCGGCGATCGCGTCGAAACCCACCAGGACCCTGCCGTGGGCGGTCGTCCACAGCGAGTCGGGGCGGAAGAGGGCGAGGAAGCCGTCGGGGTCCTTGGCCCGTTGCGTGCGCTCGACGACGGCGACGACCTCCCTGATCGCCCGGACGTCCCGGGCCTCGGTCGGTTCGTCCGCGGTCTCGTGGGTGATCCCGCCGGTGGTCCCGTCGGTGATCCTGTTGGTGATCTCGTTGAAGGTCTTCTCGGTCATGCCGCTCACGTTCACAGCTCAAGTCGACTTGAGGTCAAGCCGAGGCCTCGACGAGCGTGCGCCGCGGTAGACGGGCGGTACGGCGTGGTCGCGCAGCGGGCCGAGGGTGAGGGCCTGGGCGCGGCAGTGGGCGGCGATCAGCGGGAGGGCGGCGAGGGTGGCGCGCCAGGCCTCGGGGGCGGAGGTGCAGTCGGAGTCGTGCAGGAGGAGGGTGGCCCCGGAGGCGAGGCCGGGGCGGGCGGTCGCGTAGACGGAGTCGCCGGTGGCCTCGGCCGTCCAGTCGCGGCCCCAGGCGGTCCACAGCACGCTGCGCAGGCCCAGGCGGCGGGCGGCCAGCGCCGGACCGGCGGTGAGCACGCCGTACGGCGGGCGGTACCAGCGCGGGCGGGCACCGCACAGGTCGGTCACCGCAGCGGTGGCGCGGCGCAGTTCGCGCAGGTCGCGGGCCGGAGCCGGGTACCACTGCTGCCGGTGGTACCAGCCGTGCACGGCGACCTCGTGGCCGCGCAGCACCAGTTCGCGGCCGAGGGCGGGGGCGCGCTCCAGCATCGCGCCGAGCAGGAAGAAGGTGGCGCGGGCGCCGAGTTCGTCGAGGGCGTCCAGGACGTACGGGGTGCTGCGCGGGTCGGGGCCGTCGTCGAAGGTGAGGGCGAGGTGGCCGGGGGTGCTGCCGTAGCCGGCGGTGCGGCGGGCCAGGGTGCGGCGCAGCGCCGGGAGTCGGACGGCCGCCGGGGCGAGGTGCAGGAACTCCGCACCCGCCGCGAGGGCGAGCGCGGCGGCGACCCGGGGCGCGGACCGGGCGCTCACCCGAAGCGGGAGGCCATCCGGCGGAACACGCCGGGCGCGGCCCCGTGGATCCGGGCCGGGAAGCCGAGCCAGTGCGGGACGTAGAGGCGGTCCCGCTCGGTGGCCATGGTGGCGACGACGGTGGCCGCGACCCGTTCGGCCGAGACCGGGCGCGGGCGTTCGCGCTGGTAGGGGGTGCCGCGCCGGTCGAAGAACGGGGTGTCCACCGCGCCGGGCAGGACGAGCCGCACGCCGACCCCGGTGCCGCGCAGTTCGTACCAGAGGCTCTCGGCGAACATCGCCAGCCCGCCCTTGGTGGCCGAGTAGCCGGACTCGTCGCGCACGCCGACCTGGCCGGCCATCGAGCCGAGCAGCACGATCCGGCCGTGGCGGCGCTCCAGCATGCCGGGCAGCAGGAGGCGGACCAGGCGCAGCGGGGCGGCGAGGTTGACCTCGATCATCCGGTCGAGGAGGTCGGAGGGGGTCTCGGCGAAGGGTCCCCGCCAGCCGAGGCCGGCGCTGGCGACCAGGGCGTCCACCCGGCCGGCGGCGGCCAGCGCGGCCTCGGCGAGGCGGGCGGGGCCGTCCGGTTTGCTCAGGTCCTCGGGCAGGGCGGTGCCGCCGGTGCGCTCGGCGAGGGCGTCCAGGCGGGCGCGGTCGGTACCGGAGAGCAGGGTCCACCAGCCGGCGTCGGCCAGCCGGGTGGCGGTGGCGAGGCCGATGCCCGAGGAGGCGCCGGTGACCAGCACGACGGGACGGTCGGTCGAACCTGACCGCCGGGACCGGGCTCCCTCAGCCATCGCGGCGTCCTCCGCCATCGCTCACCTGCCGCTCCGTGGACGTTCTGCCGTCCGATTTGTCCGGCAAGTCACCTTCGCACGGCAGAGCCGTCCGGGCTACCGGGGGCGGGGCCGGCCCGGTGCCCGCGCTCGGCCCCGGCGTCCGGGTGCGGGGCCGCCAGTTCGGCGGACTCGCCCTCCAGTTCACCGAACCGGGACAGCAGGAACGTTCCGCCGACCGCGACCGCGAAGCCCGTCAGGGCGCACCAGGCGAAACCGGGGCGCGCGGAGTCCCCCAGCGACACCACCCCGACCAGGGCCGGACCGAAGGTCTCGGCCACCGTCCCGGCGGCGGTCGCGGCCGTCACGGTGCCACGCTGCAGGGCGAGGGCGTACGCCAGGTAGCCGCCCAGCCCGCCGAGCGCCAGGGCGTAGGCGGCCGGATCGGTGAGCACGGCGACGACCCCGGACGCGTCCAGCACCCGCACCGCGAGGCTGGTGATGCCGAAGCCGATACCCGCCAGCAGGCCCAGACCGGCTGCGGCAGGGGTGCCGTCCCGGCGGACCAGCACCAGCGTGGCCGGCAGCATCACGGCGGTGGTGGCGAGCAGCGCCCAGTGGAAGGCCGCCGGGGCTTCGTTCCGGCCCTCCGCGCCGGAGCCCAGCGCCAGCAGGCTGAGACCGACCACGACCGCGAGGATGCCCGTGACGTCGCTCCGGAGCAGCCGCGCGCCCAGCAGCCAGACGGCAGCCAGGGCGGTGACGGCGAGGCTGGCGCTGGTGACGGCCTGCACCAGGAACAGCGGGAGGCTGCGCAGGGCGACGATGCTCAGCACGAAGCCGAGGATGTCGAGGGCGGTGCCGAGGATGAACTGCCAGGACCGCAGCAGCGCGGCCAGCAGGCCCGCCCGGACCCGGTCCGCGCGCGGTGCCGACCGCGCTCCGCGCGCCTGGGACACCGCCCCGAACCCGAAGCAGACGGTAGCGACCAGCGCGGTGGTGAGTCCCAGCAGCATGCGTCTCCCTCGCGGGGCGGCGGCGGTCCACCACCCAGTCTGGTCCCGGGACCGCGGGGGCGCACGGGTGACGGGAGGAAGCGGGGAGGGCGAGATCCCACACCCGGGACCGCGGCAGCCGTCAGGGCGACGCGCGCGGCAGGGCGTCGATCGGCACCGGTCGGTTCACTCGACAAGGGCCGGTCAGGGCCGGAGGGCCACCCCCGCGTAGCCCGCGGCGGCGGCGGTGGGGACGGGGGGCTCGTCCGGGTCGGGCCGCCAGTGCGGCAGAGGGACGACACCGGGGTCGAGGAGGGTCCAGCCCTCGAAGAAGCGGGCGACCTCGACGCGGGTGCGGGCCCGCACCGGGGTGCCGACGGCCTGGTAGACGCCGACGATGCGGCCGACCTCCTCGGGCGCGAAGTCCGGGGTGCTGTGGGTCATCACCAGGGCGCTGCCGGGGGCGAGCGCGGACTTGAGGCGTTCGACCAGCTCGTACGCGCCGGCCTCGTCGGGGACGAAGTGGAGCAGCGCGTTGAAGGAGAGTGCGACCGGGCGGGTGAGGTCGATCGTCTCGCGCAGGCCGGGTTGGGCGAGCAGGCCGACGGGGTCGGTGACGTCGGCTTCGACGTAGGCGGTGCGGCCCTCGGGGGTGCTGGTGAGCAGCGCCTGCGCGTGGGTGAGCACGATCGGGTCGTTGTCGACGTACACGACCCGGGCGGTGGGCCGGATGTCCTGCGCGACCTCGTGGAGGTTGGGCGAGGTGGGGATGCCGGTACCGATGTCAAGGAACTGGTCGATGCCGGCCCGGGCGAGGACGCGGGTCGAGCGGCGCATGAAGGCGCGGTTGGCGTGGGCGGCGTCGCGCACCCAGGAGGCGGAGGCGAGGACGCGGCCGGCGGCCTCGCGATCGGCGGCGAAGTTGGTGAAGCCGCCGAGGAAGTAGTCGTACATGCGGGCCGAGTGCGGCACGTTCAACTGCAGGTCGACCCCGTCGTAGAGGCCCATCCGGCTTCCCCCTCTTCCCCCTCGTCACCGTGGACACCGTGGACACCGTGGACACCATGGACCACCGTCCGATGGGTGCCCAGGGTATCCGGGGGCCAACCGTCCCTCCCGGCAGCTCAACCCCTCGGCCAATCACATGGGATGACAATCTGTATTTGGTGTGCACCCTGGAGTGACGGGCCTGATGGAAAGAGGATGGACACCGACAGCCCGACCCTCGGGTGGCCCGGCGAGCGGCCGACGGCCACGGAAAGCAGGCTAGATGACGATCGACAGGGGCGCCCCCGTCCGCGCGTTCCGTGGAGGGACGACGGCCGTGGAGGGCACCGGCGCGCCCGGGTCGGAGCGGACGACGGTGCCGGCGGAGGCGGGCCCCCGCCTGGCCCTCACCTACGCCGCGTTCTGCGAGACCCATGAACCCGCTTGGCACGCCCTGGCGTTGACCCGGATAGGCAGCCAGGCCGATGCGCTGCTGGTGGTCGAGGCGGTCAAGGCCGACCTGGCCCGCTGCTGGCCGCAGGTGCTGCGGTTCGAGGAACCGGCCGCGTACGCCTGGCGGTTGGCGAACCGGCACGTCGGGGACTGGGTGGCCGCGGACGAGCCGGTCGAGGTGGAGGCGGTCACCTTCGCGGCCGTGATCGGCGCGTTCAAGCAGGTCGCCAACGGGCTGCTGCACAGCGAGGCGGACGAGGTACGGCTGTACGCGGAGATCCTCGAACTGCCGGACCGGCAGCGGGACGTGGTCATCCTGCGCTACCTGCTGGGCCTGCACGCCAAGGTGATCGCGGCCTACCTGGGACGGCCGGTGGCCACCGTGCACTCCAACCTCCGCCACGCCCGTGAGCGGCTGGCGCGCCGGCTCGGGGTCGGCGAACTGCCGGACTGCGGGGGCGGGTCGTGACGACCGGCCGGGAGGGCGAGCCGCGCAGCGGGGCGCGCACCGACGGCGGGGAGCGCACGGTGTTCCGGGTACCCCGGCGCGAACGGGCCCACGCCGAGCGGATCGCGGCCCTGCGGCAGGCCAGGCTGACCGCCGCCCCGTCCCACCTGCCCTCGGAGCACGAGCAGGCCGCCTTCGAACTGGGCCTGGTGGTCGCCCTGGTGCTGGGCGCGCCGTGCGCCTCCCGGGGCCTGGACCTGCTGGTCAACGCGCGCCGGATCCAGCCCGAGGGGGCCGAGGTGTTCGGCGCGCTGCTGTACGCCACCGGCAAGGAGGGGGGCGCCGAGTTCTGGTGGCGCTTCGCCGCCGGTTCGGGCAGCGGGACGGCCGCGTACTGCCTCCACCTGCACCATCTGAAGCTCGGCGAGACCGACGACGCGGACTACTGGCGGGCCTGGTCCGAGCAGCTGTCGGCGGCCGAACGTCCGCCGGGCCCCGGGCCGTTGCGGGTGAGCCGGCCGCTGCTGCCGGAGGAGGCCCGGCGCGACATCCTCTCCCGGGTGCACCGGGGGCTGGCGCCGCAACTGCCGCCCGCGCTGGTCGCGGTGATCGACCGGCTGCCGCTGCAGGGCGGCGACGAGGCGGAGGCCCAGGAGGTGCCGAGCCCGTGGGGGCTCACCTCCGGGGCGACCTCGGCGTGCGCCTGGGACCTTCCCCGGCCGTCCGGCGAGGCGGACCGGCCGACGGAGGAGGACCCGTTGGGGTGAGGGCGCCCCGGCGGCCCCACCGTCCCACGTTCAGGTGAGGGCGGTGAGCCGGGCGACGACCCCGGGGTCGCGGCCGCTCGAAACCGCACGATCCGCCGGCCGTCCGGCTGGCTGGCTGGCAGGCGGCCGGGATCCGGGCTCAGTGCCGCAGCGCGCCGGTCACCTTGCAGTGGCCCTGCGGGCTGCGCTCGGCGGCGGCGATCTGGATCGGGGTCGGAGCGGTGACGGGCGGCAGTTCCTTCCCGGCGGCGAGGGCGTACCAGTCCTGGATCAACAGGGCGGTGGCGGCGCCGTCCGCACCCGCGTGGCACACCACGGCGACCAGCCGGAGCAGCTCCGGCCCGTCGGCGAGCAGGGTGAAGCGGATCCGCGGGACGGCCGCGAGGTCCACCGGGACGGCGACGTCCGCCCGCCCCGACTCGGCGGCCAGAGCGTCGAGTTCCCGGTCGTCCAGGCCACCCGCCTCGACCACGGTGACGGCGAACCGGCCGCTCCCGTGCACCACCTGGCTGTCCGGGAAGCCGTCCGGGCCGAAGCCGGGCGGGAAGGACGTCCGCAGCGACTCGTGCCGCTCGACCAGCGCGCGCAGCGCCTCCAGGCCGGCGGCGAGCGTGGCACCTGGCGGAACGGGCCAGACGGACGCCTTGTTGATCTGCTCGGGGGCGTCGCGCCGGATGCACCGGATCATGGCGTCCTGGCCGCGGGTGAGCGGGCCGGACCCGCCGGTCGTCGCGGCGAAGCGGACGGTGACCTGCCGATCGGTCCGGGTCGGGTCGTTCGGTGCCGCGTCGTGCGGGGCAGCGTGGTGCGCAGTCACGTCGTACGCGCCTTTCGGCTCGCCGGGAAGGGCTCAGCGGAGGAGCGGAGGTGCTGAGGTGCTGAGGTGCTGAGGTACGGCCGGACGCTACCAGCGGCCGACGGTGATCGTCCATTTCCTGACTGTGAATCAACTTACTTGTCAGTAGGGGGGATTGCTTCGGCGGAGCGGGCCGACCGCCCGGCGGGGCCGGCGGCCTCCGCGACGAAGCGCGTCTCCTCGCAGGGGAGCCGGTGGGCGGCCATCCGCTCCGCCGGCCGGGCCTCGCGCAGCCGCTCCACGTCGACACCGACCTCCCGCCCCTCGGCGAGGGCCGGCACCGCCAGGGAGTCCGCGGCCGACCAGCCCACCCGCAGCCCGCCCGCCCCGAGCGGCTCGGGCGCGCGGCTCGGGATCAGTGGTCCGGACCAGGTGTTTGACATGGGTATCCCGTCCCGTCGTGCGTGGAAGTGTTGCTCCGGATTCCGAGAGGCGTGCGGGGGGCTCGAGAAGTGCGCCCCGAGTTTCACTACGTGGGGAGCGCGCCCCGGGGTTCGAGGTCCACTCGAACCGACGGACCGTCAGTACCGCATCACCGTCGCGGAGAAGACGGCCCCCGCCGTCGGTGGCGGTGATCAGGCAGTGGTCACCGCGGCGGACAGTGCAGGGCCTCCCGAAGGCGTCGCGCCGCGTGGGCGTGGGCCTCGGCGGCCGCGTCCAGGGTGCCGGTCATGGCGAAGAAGCCGTGCGGCACTCCCGGGTAGCGGCGCAGTTCCACCGGCACCCCGGCCGCGCGCAGTGCCTCGGCGTACCGCTCGCCCTCGTCGCGCAGCGGATCGTACTCGGCGGTGAGGACGGTCGCGGGCGGCAGCCCGGCGAGGTCGGCCGCGCGCAGCGGGGAGGCGTACGGGTTGGCGCCGTCGGCCGGGTCGGCCAGGTAGTGGCCCCAGTACCAGGCGACCGAGCGGCGGTTGAACAGCAGCGGGTCGTCGTGTTCGCGCAGCGAGGGGGTGTCGGCGGCGTGGTCGGTGTTGGGGTAGACCAGCAGCTGGTGGCGCAGGGCGGGGCCGCCCTCGGCGCGCAGCAGCAGGGTGAGGGCGGCGGCGAGGTTGCCGCCGGCGCTGTCGCCGCCGACCGCGAGGCGCTCCGGGTCGATGCCGAACTCGTCTGCCCGGCTGACGAGTTGGCCGAGGGCGGCGCGACAGTCGTGCAGCGCGGCGGGGAAGGGGTTCTCGGGGGCCAGCCGGTAGCCGACGGAGGCGGTGAGGCAGCCGACGGCCGTGGTGAGGCGTCGGCAGATCGCGTCGCTGGTGTCCACCGAGCCGAGGGTCCAGCCGCCGCCGAACAGGTAGAGCAGGGCGGGCAGCGGGCGGCCGGGCGGCTCGGGCCGGTAGAGCCGCAGGGTGAGCTCCCCGGCGGGCCCGGGGATGCGGTGCTCCTCGACGGCGGCGACCGGCTCGGGAGTGCCGGCCGCGGCGCGGATGTCGGCGAGGTCGGCGGCGCGGGCCTCGGCGAGGGTGAGGGTGTAGAGCGGTGCTGCGCCGCTGCGCGCGCGGCTGGCGCGCAGGGCCTCGGCCTGGGGGTTCAGGGGCATGGGTGGTCCCGTTCTCGTGCAGGTGCCGTTCAGCGGTTCGAGGCTTCGACCGTAAGGACGTTCAGCTCTTCGGCGGTCCGGCCGTTCAGCGGTCGTCGGCCTCAACGTAGACCGTCTCGTCGGTGCGGAAGGCCGTGTCCAGGTCGGCGGCGTCCGAACGGAGGCCCTGGTGGTACGCGCGGTGACGGATCCGCCCGGGGGTGAAGCCCGCCAGGATGAGGACGTGGCGCAGCTCGTCCAGGTCGTAGATCCACTGGCGGCCGAAGCGGCGGACGATCTGGTTGACCGGGGAGGCCTGCCGGGCGGCGAACTCGCGGACGCGGTAGGGTTCTGCGAGGCGGCGCTCGGATTCCCCGCGATCTTCACGGAGTACCTGGAGGTCGGCGAGCAGGCCATGGACTCCCTGCACCTTGCCTTCGGTACCCGGGACATCGCCACCGCCGTCCGCACGGCCCGCTCCCGCGGCGTGGAGTTCCTGACCGCCCCGGGCGCCTCCTTCGACGCGCTCACCGAGTGCCTCGGCGGGACGGCCATTCCGGTGGAGACCCTGCGCGACCTACGCGTCCTCCGCGTCCTGGTCGACCAGGACCGCGGCGGCCGGCTGTTCCAGATCTTCGCCCGCTGGACGCACCCCCGGCGCACCCGCTTCCTCGATCGAGCCGATCGAGCGACAGGGAGCCGGCGCGTTCGGCACCGCGAACACCAAGGCGCTCTACGAGGCGGTCGAGCGACAGACCTCCGCCGCCGCCCGCTGACCGCCCCAGAAGGGAAAGCACCGCAGATGACCACCGCCGCCGAGTTCCGCCTCACCGACGCCGAACGCGCACTGCTACCCACCCCCGAGGAGGTGGCCCACTACCGCGAGCACGGCTGGTACCTGTCCCGCCGGCTCCTCGGCGACGAGGAGCTGGACACCCTCCAGGCCGCCACCGAGCTGTACTACGCGGGACACCGCGACCGCGAACTGCCCGTCCGCCCGCCCCGGTTGGCCGCCTGGGAGCCGTCACACGGGCCGGTCCAGCGGCACAACGACTACGTCCACCACGAGAGCGACGCGATCGGCGCGATCCTGCGCAAGCCGCTGATCGGGGCGGTGGCCGCGCTGCTGGCCGGGGCCGAGGAGATCCGGATCTTCCAGGCCACCCTGATCCACAAACCGCCGGTGCCCGGGGAGCCCAGCAACCAGGTGCCGTGGCACTTCGACAAGCACTACTGGCGGACCTCGACCTCCGAGAAGATGCTCACCGCCTTCATCCCGTTCCACGACTGCCGCGAGGAGAACGGCACCATCACGATGGTGGACGGCAGCCACCGCTGGCGGGAGCTGCCCTCCGGCGAGGACTCCACCCGGCACTTCGCCGACCGCGACGACACCGAGCTGGACGCCATCCTGGAGGCCAACGCCGCGTACAACGGGCAGCGGGTGCACAAGGTCCCGATGCTGATCCCACGCGGACACATGTCCTTCCACCACTGCCGCACCTACCACGGCAGCGGACCCAACCTGGCCTCCTACCCCCGCCGTGCCGTCTCGCTGCACCTCCAGGACGGCGCCAACGAGTACCGCCGCCACGAAGGCCCGGACGGCGGCCCGGTGGTCTACAACCACGACGTGCTGGTGCGCCGCACCGCCGACGACCGGCCGGACTACGCCGACCCGGCCTACTGCCCGACGGTCTGGCGGGGAGCACTGTGACGGTGCCTCCGCCCGCAGCGCGTCCCCGTCGGCGCTCAGCCGTCCGACGAACGCCGGCACCCGGTCCAGGGCGAGGGCCGGTCCGGGGGCGAGCCGGTCATGGCATCCCTGCGCTCAGGGCGGGCACGCCGAACGACAGTGCCGCGCCGAGGCAGTGGTCCAGTCCAATGCCACCATCCGGGAAAGCCGTTCGTGAAGCACGACCGCGGCACCCGACGATAGAATTCCCTGCATGGGAGAGCGCCCCGGCGCGCCCACCGCGCCGCCCCTCGTCCTGGTCACCGACCGCGACTCCCGGCTGATCGACCCGACCCGGGCCTACCATCTGGGCCGCGACCCGACCAGTGAGATCGTGCTGGACGACCCCCGGGTGTCCTGGCACCACGCGGTGCTGCGCACCACCGAGGGCCACTGGCTGCTGGAGGACGTCGGCAGCACCAACGGCACCTACGACGAGGGCCGCCGGGTCGACCGCGAGGACATCGGCCCGGGCACCAGGCTGCGCTTCGGCGATCCGGCCACCGGCCCGTCCGCGACCTTCGCCGGCCTGCCCGCCCCCGTCGCCGACCCGGCGGCCACCGAGCACCCGACCCTGCTCGTCCCGCAGAGTTCCAGCGTCTTCCGCAGTCCGAGCGCCGTCCTGGAGCTGCCCGGCCCGACCGTACGGATCGGCCGGGCACCCGACAACGACCTGGTCCTGGACGACCTGCTGGTCTCCCGCCACCACGCCGAACTGCGCCAACTGCCGGACGGCGGCCACGAGATCGTCGACCTGGCCAGCCACAACGGCACCTACCTCAACGGCCGCCCGGTGCGACGCTCCCCGATCGGCCCGGCCGACATCGTCGGCATCGGCCACAGCGAGTTCTGCCTGGTCGACGGCCGGCTGGTCGAGTACGACGACACCGGCGAGGTCTCCCTGGACGTCCAGCACCTGATCGTGCGGGTCGGCCCGGACCAGCGGGTGCTGCTGGACGACGTGGGCTTCCCGCTCACCGAGCGGACGCTGCTCGCGGTGGCCGGCCCCAGCGGTGCCGGCAAGTCCACCCTGCTCAACGCGCTCACCGGGCTGCGCCCCGCCGACGAGGGAACCGTGCTGTACGACGGCCGCGACCTCTACCACGACTACGCCGAGTTGCGCCGCCGGATCGGCCTCGTCCCCCAGGACGACATCCTGCACACCCAGCTGACCGTCCACCGCGCCCTGTCCTACGCCGCCGAACTGCGCTTCCCCGGCGACACCGCGCGGGACGAGCGTGAGGCCCGGGTCCGCGAGGTGATCCGTGAACTGGGACTGGAGGGGCGGGACCAGCAGGTGATCGCCAGCCTCTCCGGCGGCCAGCGCAAGCGGGTCAGCATCGCGCTGGAACTGCTCACCAAGCCCTCGCTGCTCTTCCTCGACGAGCCGACCTCCGGTCTGGACCCCGGCATGGAGCGCTCGGTGATGCGGATGCTGCGCGGGCTGGCCGACACCGGCCGCACGGTCGTCGTGGTGACGCACAGCGTGCTGAGCCTCAACGTCTGCGACCGCCTGCTGGTGCTCGCCCCGGGCGGCCGGACGGCCTACTACGGTCCGCCGACCGAGGCGCTGGAGTACTTCGGCGAGGAGGAGTGGCCGGAGGCCTTCGAGGCCTTCGAGAGCGACTCCGAGGGGGTCTGCCAGCAGCGGTTCCGCGCCTCGCCGCAGTACCGGCGGTACGTGGCGGCCGAGGCCGCGCACCCGGCGCACCCGCCTGAGCCCTCCGCCCCCGTGATCGGCCGGGAGAAGCCGCAGAGCTGGTTCACCCAGCTGGGCACCCTGGTGCGCCGGTACGCCGCGGTGCTCGCCGCCGACCGGCTGTTCCTCACCGTGATGGTCGTCCTGCCGTTCCTCATCGGCGCGATGTGCCGGGTGATGGCCGGCTCCCGGCTCACCGACGAGAACGCCATCAACTGCCTGCTGACGCTCTGCCTCGGCGGTGTGCTGATCGGCTCGGCCAACGCGGTGCGCGAGGTGGTCAAGGAACGCGCGATCTACCGGCGGGAACGCGTGGTCGGGCTGTCCAGATCGGCGTACCTGGTCTCGAAGGTGGTGGTGCTCGGCCTCGTCACGGTGGCCCAGTCCGCGCTGCTGACCGTGGTCGGCCTGGCCGGGGTCACGCTCACCGCACGGCCGCGGCCGAACGCCCCACCGCCGGTCACCAGCGGCGTACTGATGCCCCAGCTGCCCGAACTGATCGTCGCGATCGCGCTGCTCGCCTTCACGTCGATGGTGCTCGGCCTGGTCGTCTCCGCCTTCGTCGGCAAGGAGGAGACCACCATGCCGCTGCTGGTGCTCCTCGCGATCGTCCAGGTGGTCTTCAGCGGTCTGATGCTCAAACTGCACGGCGTACCCGGACTGGAGCAGTTCGCCTGGCTGATCCCGTCCCGGTGGGGCCTGGCCGCCATGGCCCGCACCGTCGACCTGAACCGGCTCATCGTGCCCAGCCCGATCACCGAGGACCCGATGTTCCGCCCCGAGCGCACCGGCTGGCTGATCGACCTGGGCGCCCTGGTCGGCCTCGCGGTGGCGTACGGGCTGGCGGTGCTCGCCCTGCTGCGGCGGCGCGAACCGTCGATCATGCGCAAGTAGCCGCCCCGGCCACCGCCGGTAGAGTGGAAACCGACCTGCGGTGACAGTGCCGCACACAGCCCCGGCCACCGGCCCCGGCCACCGGCTCCGGCTCGCGCGGCGGAGGGAATCACCCGCCCATGGACGAGTTCGCGTTCCAACCCACCCACGTCGCCCCGCCGGACGGCCTGGCGACCTGGACGGCCCCGGACCCCGCACGGCCGTCCGCCCGGCTCGACCCGCTGCTCCCGGTCCGGCTGATCGCCCGGCAGGGTGACTGGGCGCAGGTCCTCTGCTCCAACGGCTGGACCGCCTGGGTGGACGGGCGGCTGCTGGTCGCGCTGCCCCATCCGCCGCCCACCGCGGGCGGCCCGCCCGCCCGCACCGCCGACCCGCGCCCCGCGCTCGCCGAGGCCGAGGCCGCGCTCGCCCGCCACCGCGCCCTGCTGGAGGACCTCGCGGCGGGCACCCTGGACCTGGAGACCTTCCGGGACCGGACCCGCGGCCAGCGGATCGGCCTCGTCGCGGACGGCGAGGCGCTCTGGGTGTTCGACCCGGTGCACGACCGCTGGTGCTACTGCGACGGGCTGCAGCTGCAGACCTACGCGGCCGCCGACCGGCCGACGCCCGCACCGACGCCCGCACCGGTGTCCACGCCGGTCTCCCCGGTCTCCCCGGTGCCGGCGGCGCCCCAGGAGACCGCGACGGCGGCTCCGCCCGCGTCCACGGAGACTGCCACGAAGACCTCCGACCGGGCCACCCCCACGGCGGCGCCCGTGCGCAGCCCGTACGCGCCCACCCGGACCGGCGAGCCGTGATCCCCGCCGGGCCGCCCTCGGCGCCGAGCCTGCCGGCCGGCCTGGTCGGCCGGAAAGTGGCCGGCTACCGGCTGGAGAAGGAGATCGGACGCGGCGGGATGGCCGTGGTCTACCGGGCCAAGGACCTGCGGCTCAACCGGACCGTCGCGGTCAAGCTGCTGGCCCCCGAGCTGGCCCGCAACGAGGTGTTCCGGCGGCGCTTCATGCACGAGTCCGAGGCCGCCGCGGGAATCGACCACCCCCACATCGTCCCGGTGTTCGAGGCCGGGGAGCACGAGGGCATCCTCTACCTGGCGATGCGCTTCGTCGAGGGCGGCGACCTGCGGGCCCTGATCAACCGGGACGGCCCGCTGCCGATCGAGCGCGCCACCCGGCTGGCGCTGCAGATCGCCTCCGCGCTGGACGCCGCGCACGACCACGAGCTGGTGCACCGGGACGTCAAGCCGGGCAACGTCCTGGTGGCCGCCGGCACGGACAGCGAGCACCCCGAGCACCTGTACCTGGCGGACTTCGGACTGACCAAGAAGTCCCTGTCGCTCAGCGGGCTGACCAGCGTCGGCCAGATCGTCGGAACGCTGGACTACGCCGCACCCGAGCAGATCTCCGGCAGGCCGCTGGACGGGCGCTGCGACCAGTACAGCCTCGGCTGCGTGGTCTTCGAGCTGCTCGCGGGCACCCCGCCGTTCCGCCGGGAGAGTGACCTCTCCCTGCTCTGGGCGCACCTCAACGACCCGCCGCCCGAACTGCGCGAGCAGCGGCCCGACCTGCCGGAGGCGGTCGCCGCGGTGGTCGCCCGCGCCCTCGCCAAGGCGCCCGGGGAGCGGTACCCGAGCTGTCTGGGGTTCGTCGCGGAGCTGCGTGCGGCCTCCGTGCCCGCTCCGTGGAGCGGCGGCGGACCGGCCACCCGGGCCGTCCCCGCCGTCGCCCGGGCCCCCGCCGCCCCGACCCCCGTACCGGACCCACCCGCCTGGGCCGGCCCGGCCGTCCACCCTCCGTCCCGGGACCGTTAGGGAGAACCGTCGCATGAACGGTGTGAGCCAGGTCTTCGCCATGCTCGCCGCCGCGATCCACCTCGTGGTGTGGCCGCTGGAGAGCTACCTGTACGGGCACCCACGGGTGCGCTACCTGCTCACCGGCAGTACGGCGGACGCCCCGGAGGTCCGGCTGTGGCGCTTCAACGTCGGCTTCTACAACCTGTTCCTGGCCCTCGGCCTGGTGGCGGGGCTGGCCCTGCTGCACACCGGGCACGCCCCGTCCGGGCGGCCGGTCATCCTGTACGTCGCGGCCTTCATGGTGGCGGGCGGGATCACCCTGTTCGTCTCGGAGCCGAAGGTGTGGCGCGGCGCCCTGACCCAGGCCGTCCCGGCGGCGGTCATCCTGATCGCCGAGGCGGTCTGAGACCCGCGCCGCGGGTGCCGGCCCGGGCAGGCGCTCAGCCGACCGCGTCCTGGGTGACCTCGCCGCGCCGCCGCACCCGCGCGGCGAGCAGCGCCCCGATCAGCCCGGTCACCAGCCCCCAGCCAGCCGCCAGCGGCACCGTCGGCCACAGCTGGGGGCGCAGCGTCAGACTGCCGCTGCCCAGCGCCGCCGCCGGATTGCTGCCGCCGAGGACCGCCCCGAGCAGGTCCCCCAGTCCGTCCTGGCCGAGGCCCACGCCCAGCACGGACAGCCCGTAGTCGGCGTCCATCCGGGTCCACAGGCCCACCAGCAGCACGGTGACGGTGGTGGCCAGGGCGAAGCGGACGGCGTGCTGCCAGAGCCGGACGGTGCGCGGGGAGCGACGGGCGGCGAGGAAAGCGGCGGCGAGCAGCAGCACGGCGGCCACCGGCAACAGCCACCAGACGCGCGCGTCGTACTCGGCCAGGGTGCCGATGTCGATGGTCGCCGCCTTCCCGCCCGAACCGCGCAGCACCGCGCTGAGCGGTTCGGGCACGGGCAGGCCGAGCCCGCCGACCAGCCGCCCGTACCAGGCGGCGCCGAGGCCGATGCCGAAGGCCAGCCACACCAGGTCGGGCAGGGCGAGCAGTACCACGGCCAGGATCTGCCGGGGGTGGTCGTGGGTGATCGCGGTGACGATCCCGGTGACCGCGCCGATCACCACGTACGCCAGCAGCACCATCCACAGGGCGAACGCGGCCGGGCGGACCGCTAGTTGGTAGCGCAGCAGGCCGCGCGGCAGCGGCGCCCGGCGGGACACCGCGAAGGACGCCGCGAGCACCAGCAGCAGCCAGGCCAGCCCGATGCCGATCGTGGTGGGGCCGTCCGCGTGGAAGCCGACCTCGGGGGTGAGCCCGAGCACGCCGCCGATGGTCTGCGCCAGGCTGCCGCCGAGCTGGATCACGAAGGTGTGCTTGGCGGTGACGGTGATCACCACCAGGGCGATCAGCCAGAGCACCACCGTCCGGGCGATCCGGCCGAGCAGTTCACCTCCCCCGGCGACCGCGCGGAAGCGCAGTTGACGCAGGAACACCTCGGCCATCACGACCGCGCCGACCAGCGACACGCTCAACGGCATGACCTCGATCCCGGCGTCCACCGCGGCGAAGTTGCCCGCACCGCCGTCGAGTTGGACGGATCCGCCGACGGCCAGCGCCAGCGTCGCGGCGAGCACGGGCGGGAAGCCGCCCTCCGGGAGGTCGTTGGCGCCGGCCAGCCAGAGTCCGAGCGCGGCCACCGCCGCCATCGCGACGAGCCCGGCCAGCACGACCGCGAGGGCGTCCAGCCAGCCGCGGACGGCTCCGGGCGGGCCGGCGGCCCCGGTGGTGGGCTGGTGCATGCCGCCTCCCTCTGTTCGAGCGGGCCTGGTCCGTTCCCAGGGTGACCGACCCCGGCCGGGCACGCTCGGCGACGGCGGTGGCACCTGCTGTTGCGGCGAACGGGGCACCGGGGGAGAAATGGAACCCAGTGGCAGGAGCTTCCCGTGTCGGCCGTTCGCGCCGGCCGCCTGCGAAACGGAGCCTCGATGAGTTCCCAACCGCCTCCCTCCGGGCCGCCGACCGAGCCGCCCTACGGTCCGCCCTCCGGTCCCCCGTCCGGCCCACTGGCCGGTCCGCCGTCCGGTGGGGGCGCGGCCGGACCGCCGCCGCCCTCGGGCCCGTCCGGGTCCTCCTCCGCCGGTGCGGGCGGCCGCGGCCCGCGCCGGCCGTGGTGGCGCTCCGCGAGGAGCCTGTCGGTGGCCGCGGCCGTGGTGGTGGCGGCCGTGGTGGCCACCGTGCTGATCGTCAACAACCAGGGCGGCAAGAACGAGGCGATTCCGACCGCCAACGAGGTCGCCCTGCAGTCCCCCTCCGATCCGGGACCCGCCCCGTTCACCCCTTCGGTGGAAACCCAGGGCATGAGCGCTCCCGCGCCCACCCCCTCGCCCAGCAGCGCCCCGGCCCAGCCGGGCGGTTCGGCGAAGAGCAGTTCCCCTGCCGTCCTGCACAGTGTGGAGGGCGGCTCGGCGGGGCTGTACGGCGGCACGATGAGCAGGCCCAGCTGTGACACCGAGCGGCTGATCAACATGATCGGCAGCGGTGACGCCGCTCGGGCCTGGGCCTCGGCGGCGGGGATCCAGCAGTCCGCCATCCCGTCCTACCTGCGCTCGCTGACCTCGGTGTACCTGCGGGTGGACACCCGGGTGACCAACCACAGCTACAAGAGCGGCGCCGTGGTCGAGTACCAGGCGGTGCTGCAGGCGGGCACCGCCGTCCTGGTGGACGCCCAGGGCGTACCCCGGGTGCGGTGCTCCTGCGGCAACCCGCTGAAGCCGCCGGTGCTGGTGAGCAATGCCAAGTACACCGGGAAGATCTGGACGGGCTTCCAACCGAGCTCGCTGATCGTGGTGGTTCCGGCGCCGAAGCCGATCGCCGAGATCGTCCTGGTGAACGTCGAGACGGGCGGCTGGTTCGCCCGGCTGACCGGGCGGATCGACGTGGTGGACAAGCACGTCGACCAGCCGACGGGCCCGCTGGTTCCGGGCATCCCGCCGCCCAGCCCGTGGAAGCCGACCGGCCCGGCGGCGACGGCCTCGACCTCCGGCACGAGCTCCTCCAAGTCCGGCTCGCCGAGCACTTCGGGTGCCACGTCCTCGGGCGCGACGTCCTCCGGCGCCACCTCGTCGGGCGCCACCTCGTCGGGCGCGACCTCGTCGGGCGCGACGTCCTCCAAGGCCACGTCCTCGGGTGCGACCTCGTCCGGGGCGACGTCCTCCGGGGCGACCTCCTCGGGCGCGACCTCCTCCGGGGCCACCTCCTCGGGTGCAACCTCGTCCGGCGCGACCTCCTCCGGGGCGGGCTCGACCTCGGCCACCACCTCGACCAGTGCGGGCCGGCCGTCGGAGAGCACCGCGACGACGAGCACCTCGTCCGGTTCGACGTCCACGTCCACGTCCACCAGCGGCTCGACGCTCACTCAGCCGCCGAGCAGCAGGACCACGACGAGCACCGGCTCCACCGCGACGATGACGACGGGCACCACCGGACCGACCACGGGACCGACCACGAGCGAGGGCACACCCTGACCCGGGCCCGGCCCGACTCCCCGCCGCCACCGTCCGCCCCGTCGGCCGGTGGCGGCGGCACGTCTCAGGGCAGCAGCGCCAGCGGGCCATCCGTCACCGGCGGCACCGGCTCCAGGACGTCGCGCAGGGCACGTATCCCCCGCCGCCACGCCGGGCCGGCCTCCGTCTCGTCCCACAGTTCGGCCAGCTCCGACTCCTCCGCCACCACCCGGTCCAACGCCTCCACCGCGAGCGGGCGCAGCTCGACGGGCAGCGTGGGTATCGGCTCGTCGGGGCCGTAGGCCGTCGTCACGGCCGTGCCACCCGGGCACTGCGCGGCGACCAGCGCCGCCGCCGCGACGGCCTCGACGCCCTCGTCGTCGTCCAGGTGCTCCGGCCTCCGGGCGGCGCGCTCCAGCGCCGCCCGGAGGAGGACCGGACGCTCGTCGGGTGCGGCACCGTCGAGGTCACCGGCGAAGTCCGCCGCGGTGTCGTTGTCGAAGTGGCCGATGTCCCAGGTACCCATGCCCGTTTCCCTCCGTGTTCGTGTGCGATGAATGCTGGCACGCGCCACTGACAATTCGACCGGGCGTCAACTCCTCGCACCACCGTGCATTAATCGGTGGCCGACGACGCCGCGAACCGGCAGAGTGCCGCCATGATCGGCAACGGACTGGGCGAGGACGGGTACATCGCGCGGGAGGGCTCGACGGAGCGCGTCACGGCGGAGTTCGCCCCGGTGGTCGAGGCCGCCCGGGAGCGGATCGCCGCCGCCTTCGGCCCCGCGCGGCTGCACAGCGCCTACCTGTACGGCAGCGTCCCCCGGGGCACCGCGGTCCCCGGCGTCTCCGACCTCGATCTGCTGCTCGCCCTGCGCCACCGGCCCACTCCGGAGGACCGCGCCCGGGCCGATGTCCTGGAGGCCGCCCTCGATTCGGCCTTCCCCCAGGTCAACGGCGTCGGCGTGCTGCTGTTCGACACGGAGACCCTGCTCAGTGAGCGGGAGCGGCACGACCTGGGCTGGTTCGTCGCCTGCCTGTGCACCCCGCTGCTCGGCGAGGACCTCGCCGACCAGCTCCCCCGCTACCGCCCGACCTCCCTGCTCGCCCGCGAGACCAACGGCGACCTCGCGCTCGTCCTCCCCCGCTGGCGCGAACGACTGGCGGCCTCGACCGGGGGCGGCGCCGCCCCGGACGGCGATCTCGCGGCGCTCAGCCGCGCGGTCTCCCGCCGGCTCGTCCGTACCGGCTTCACCTTGGTGATGCCCCGCTGGAACGGTTGGACCAGCGACCTCACCGCCTCCGCCGAGGCCTTCGCCGCCCACTACCCCGACCGCGCCGAGCAGATGCGCCTCGCCGCGACCGTCGCCCGTACGCCCACCACCGACCGCGCCGTCCTGACCGTCCTCGTCGACGACCTGGGCCCCTGGCTGGCCGCCGAGTACACCGCCGTGCACGGCGAGAAGGCACCGCGCCCATGACCGGCGACCCCCTCGTCCGGGAAGTCTTCCCCGATCTCGTCCGCGAGCTGACGGCGCTCCTGGAAACGGAGGGCGAGCCCGAACTCGCCGCCGACGCCCGGGAACTGCGCCTGGTGGCGGACTGCGGCTGCGGCGACGACTTCTGCCAGAGCTTCCGCACGGCGCCCCACCGGGCCGGACGGCCGTACGGACCGGGCCATCGCTGCGTGCCGCTGCTGCCCGCCGAGGGCACCCTGATCCTGGACGTCGTCGACGGCCGGATCGTGTACGTCGAGGTCCTCGGCCGGGAGCCCCTGCGGGACCTGCGCGAGCCCCCCGACCACGGCGGCCACCAGCCCGCGCTCCCCGACCGGGTCGGTCACCGGCCCGACCGCCCCGGCCGGTGACCGCCCGTCGCGCGGCTCAGTCCACGCAGGGGATCCCGCCCGCCTTCACCGCGGGCCCCTGCATCGGCAGCCCGGCGGCCGGATCGGCGGAACCGTCGGCCGGGGCCGAGGAGCCCGCCGGGGGCGCGGCCGGGGTGGGGGTCGGGGTATGGGTGGCGGCGAGGGTGACCAGGACGTGGCCCGCCGCGACCACCGAGGACGGGGCGGCGGTCACGCCGTAACGCGCGGCGACCGCCTGGGCGTCGGCCTTGGCGCCGCTGCCGTAGGCCACGGTGGTGGCGCGGGTCCGCGCGGGGGCGTCGGCGATCCTGCCCGCCTGGTAGCCGAGGGCGACCAGGGCCTTGGACTCGGTGGCGGCCGCGCCGGCGCCCGCCACCGCGTGGACGTCGACCACGGACTTGGACGCGGCGCTCGGCGAGGACGAGGACGAGGACGAGGGCGAGGACGCGGGCGAAGCCGGCTCCGCCGAACCCGACCCCGAACCCGAGCCCGACCCCGAACCCGGCGCCGTGACCGGAGTGGTGAGTGCCCCGTCCCGGTTGAACAGCTGCCGGACGATCTTCTTGATCAGGTCCGGGTTGACGGTGTTGACCTCCTGCCCGCCGACGGTCTTGAACCCGGTGATCGGCAGGGTGTTGAACTCGACGTTGCCACCGGTGAGGTTGGGGGCCTGCTGGGCGAAGTCGAGGATGTTCCACTCGTTGTCGATCACGACGTCCTTCTTCACCACCCCGAACAGCTTCTGCATCTGCCCGAAGTCGTTGAGGATGCCCTGCTGCTTGAGCCGGTACTCGACCGAGGAGATGAACGCCTGCTGCCGGTGGGTGCGGTCGAGGTCGCCGTTGGTGAGGTGGTGGCGCTGGCGGACGAAGGAGAGCGCCTGGGCGGCGTTGAGCGAGCTGATCCCGGCGGGCAGCTTGAGGCCGGTGCCGCCGCCCTCGTGGGTGGCGGTCCGGGCGATGATCGGATCGTCGACCGGGTGGTTGAGGCAGACCTGGATGGGCTCGACCGCCTTGGCGATGTCGTAGAAGCCGATCAGGTTGACCTCGGCGAAGTGGTCGATCGGGACGTCCAGGAAGCTCTGCACGGTCTGGATGGTGGCCGAGCGGCCCGCCTCCCGGCTCTGCCGTTCCAGTTCGGCCTTGGACAGGCCCTTGCCGGTCAGCTTCGCCTCGGCGGCCTCCTTGGCGATGCCGTAGGCCTCCTTGATCTTGTGCATCTTGCCGTCGGCGCCGACGGTCTGCACGTAGTCGTCGCGCGGGACGGACAGCGCGGTGACCTTGCCCCCGTTGGCCGGGATGTGCAGCACGATCAGGGCGTTGGTGTTGTAGCCGCCGATCTCGCTGGAGCCGGCGTGCAGTTCGTCCTCGACGAACTGCTTGGGCAGGTCGTTGCCGTCCATGTCCTTGCGGCTGTCCAGGCCGATCAGCAGCAGGTTGACGGACTTGTCCAGGTGCGGTGGGGCGTTCCGCTTGGCGTCCGCCAGCGCGGTGGACTTGATCATGCCGTCGTCCAGGCTGCGGTACTCGTACCAGGTGAAGCCGCTGGCGCCGAGCACCGCGATGGAGACGGTGCAGGCCAGGGTGCGGCCGGCCACGGTCAGCGGGGCGGAGCCGCGGCGGGGGGCCCGGCCGCGCGGGCGGTTGCTGCGCTCAGCCACGGCGCCCCCTTCCGCTCGGGACACCGGCCCTGACGGGCCTGCGGCGGTCGAGCACCACCCGGACCCCGAGCACCAGCAGCGCGACGGCCACCGCCTCAGCCATCACCGGGAACGCCCCGACCACCCAGCGCACCGCACCGGTCCCGAGGGCCTTGCCCTGGTACCGGCCGGGATCGGACAGGTATTCGACCCCCGAGGCCGTGAGCAGCACCACCACCGGGGCGGCGGTGACCACCCACCAGCGGCCGCCCCGGCTGCACAGCAGGGCCGCGACGCCGGTGCCGAGCACCGCGCCGACCGCGAACAGGATGCCGACCCCGGGACCGCTCAGCTCGTCCGCGACCCCGCCGACCAGCGGCAGCCCGATCGCCGCGAGCACGACGACCAGGCTTCCCCGCCGGCGCGCCTGCTGCCTGCGGCGCGAGGCCGCACCCCGCTGGACGCGGCCCTGCCGCGACGGGTCGGCGGCGCCGTCGGCGCCCCGGGAGCGCTGGGCGGGCACGGCGGGGTCCTCGGTACGGGTTCCCGCGTCCTGGTACGACGTTCTCGCCCGCTGGCCGGCCATGCGCACTTCCCTCGATCGTTTCGGCAGCGGCGGCGCGACCACGCCACCGCTCGTGCCGGGACGCCACCGGTCCCGTGGCGGATCCCACCGTCTAGGCCTGTAGGAGCTGTTGTGGAGCACACAAACCCATTTCAGCAGAGCCACCCGCCGCCGTCCCGCGACGGCGGACCGCCTTCCCGGCCCTCGTTAGGATGACCATGATCCCCGCCACGTCGGCACACCAACAGGAACGCGTCAGAGGAGCAGAGCGTCACCATGTTTGAGAGTCTGAAGAACCTCGCCGACAAGGCCACCGACCTCGCCCGCGAGCACAGCGACGTGCTCGGGCAGGGTCTGGAGAAGGTCGGCGACGTGATCGACGACCGCACGGACGGCAAGTACAGCGGGCAGATCGACACCGGCGTCGAGAAGGCGAAGGACTTCCTGCGCAACCTCGACGGGGAGCGGAAGCCCGCCGAATAGGGCCGGAGGAGCCTCCCGCGAGGCACGGTCGACCGTACGGCGATCGAACTGGATGACGGGCGAACGGGGAGGGGCCGGCAGCGGTGAGCGAGGAGCAGAAGGGGCCGCGCTGGGGGCGCTGGATCGTGATCGGCGTCCTGGCCGCGGCCGGGTGGGGCCTCGTCCGCGGGGGCGGCCACGAGCCCGCCGCCCCCTCCGCGGCACCCTCCTCGCCCCCGTCCGCCGCCGCCTCGGCGCCCTCGGCCGGCCCCGGCGCGTCGTCCGCGCCGCCGTCGAAGAACGCCGGGGCCTACGATCCGGCCGACTACGCGGCGCCCGTGCGCAAGTACGCCGCCGAAGCCGGGGTCAACCCCCAGCTGCTGATGGCGATCCTCTACAACGAGGCGTACAAGCCGCACGACCCGGACTTCGAACGGGCCTGGCAGCGCAACAAGCCCGATGCCGCCTTCGGCATCGCCAACATGCACCGGGCCGCCTTCGACGACACCAAGCCGGGACGCCCGTTCGCCGACCGCCGCTGGGAGGAGCTGCCGGACGACCGCGACCTGGCGATCCAGGCGGCTGCCTGGCACCTCCACGACCTCGCCGGCCGGCTCCCCGTCCGGGCGAGCGCCCCGCTGGACAAGGACGAGCTGCTCGCCCTCGGCTACAACGCCGGGGCGGGCAACATGCTCGCGTTCGCGCGGGGCGTCAAGATCGGTGCGCAGGCGCAGTCCTACCTGGACCGCCTGCACGACAACTGGGCGCGCTCCGGCGAGGCCGTGAAGTAGCCGCCGGGAGGCGTCAGCTGACGCCGAGCCGGTCGGCCCACCGGGCGCGCCAGGCCAGCGCGTCGGCGACGCCCTCCGCGAGGGTGTGCTCCGGCGTCCAGCCGAGCAGCTCACGGGCGGCGTCCACGGAGGCGTAGCAGCCGATCACGTCGCCCGGGCGCGGCCCGGCCTCGCGGACCTCCAGCTCGGTGCCGACGGCCTGTTCGAAGGCGGCGACCAGTTCCCGGACGGTGGTGCCCTCGCCCGTCCCGACGTTGATCGCCCGGTAGCGGTCGGCGGCGTCGGGGGCGATCACCTCGTCGAACCGGAGCAGCGCCGCGACGTGCGCCTCCGCGAGGTCCTGGACGTGGATGTAGTCGCGGATGCCCGAGCCGTCCCTGGTCGGCCAGTCCACGCCGGTGACGGTGAACGGGGTGCCGTGGGTGTGCGCCTCGATCAGCTTGCCGAGGGCGTGGCTGGGGTTGAGGTTCTGCAGGCCGGTGCGCAGCCGGGGGTCGGCGCCGATCGGATTGAAGTACCGCAGGGCGATGACCCGTTGCCGCTCGGCCCCCTCGCCCCGGGTCCAGTCCTGGAGCACCTGCTCCATCATCAGCTTGGTGCGCGCGTAGGGACTGTTCGCCTCGACCGCGGAGCTCTCGTCGACCCGGCCGTCCGGGGTGGGCGCGTAGATCGAGGCGGAGCTGCTGAAGACCACCCGGGTGCAGCCGTGGCGTTGCAGGGCGTCCAGGAGTTCGACCGTCTTGGCGACGTTCTCCCGGTAGTAGAACAGCGGTTTGGCCACCGACTCCGGGACGACGATCCTGGCCGCGCAGTGCACGGTGGCGTCGATGTCCGGGTGCTCGGTGAAGATCCGCTCCAGCAGGGCGGCGTCGGCGATGTCGCCGCCGTAGAAGACGCGGTCCTCCACGAACTCGGCGCGGCCCTTGGACAGGTCGTCCAGGACGACCGGGGTGATGCCCCGGTCGAGCAGGGCGGAGGCCACGGTGCTGCCGATGAATCCGGCACCGCCGGTGATCAGGACCTTCCTCATGCGCGGTTGCTCCCTTGCGGTCGGCCGGGTGCCCGGTGACGCCCGGTGATCTCTGGGACGCGGTTGGTGCACGCCCGGTTCCGATCCGTCAGCGCCGTACTCGGGCCCGGTCCGTCGGCCCGGTTTGTCAGCGTCGGGCGCGGGCGCGGGCACGGGCACGGGCGCGCAGCCGGAAGCCGGTGGCGACCAGGACGACGGCCGCGATGGCGGTGCCGATGGCGGCCCAGGTGGTGGCGTCGTCGGTGGTCTCGTGGACGGGCGCGGCGGCGGTGGCCGTGGGGGTGCGACCGGCGGAGGCCGCGTCGGGAGTGGTGGGAGTGGTGGGAGTGGTGGGAGTGGCGGCGGCCGGCCCGGAGCTGACGGTCACGTCCAGCGGTGCCGGGTCGCTGATCGCGGCCGCCTCGACGTCGAGTTCGCGCTCGCCGTGGCCCAGCGAGGGGAAGGCGCAGTCGACGGCGACCTTCCAGTGCCCGGCGGGCAGCAGCTCCCGGGTGGTGTACGTCCCTGGCTGCCCCGGCACCGGGACCAGCCGCCAGGGGCCGGCGGTCCGGCCGTCGGCGGCGGTTGCGGAGAGCGTGCCGGCGAACTCCTCGGTGACCGGGTCGTGGTCGTTCTCCCAGGTGGCGACGGTGCTGACGTGGCCGTTGTGCTGCCCGGTCACGTCCAGGTGGACGGTGTCCCCGTGGGCGGCGGCGGGTGCGGCGGCGGGCAGGACGGCCGCCGCGGCGAGCGCCAGGGGAACGAGCGGGGCGAGCAGCGGGCGGGTGCGGATTCGCATGACGGGCGGTCCTCGGGCGGTGGGGGTGCGGGGAGCGGGGAACGGGATACAGGGAACTGGGCGCCGAGAGCTGGGAGCTGGGCGTCGGCAGCGGCAGCGGGTGCGGCCGCCCTGGGGTGGTGGGCGGCCGCACCCGTGGTGCGCGGGGTGGAGCGGGCTCCGGGCCTACGAGGTCTTCAGCAGCGACCAGCTCTGGTACGGCCGGCCGTTCGGCTGCTGCAGCTCCAGCAGCCAACCACCGTAGTACCAACGGTCGCTGAGCCCGAGCACCAGGGTGGAACCCTCCGCCGCGAGGGTGAACCCGCCGTCGCCGGCGGTGAGTTGCCACTTCTGGGCGGCGGCGTCGGCGCACGGCTGCTGCGCCACGTACTGCCCGGCGACCGGAGTGCCGCCGAGCTGCAGGCACTTGCCGGAGCGGGCCGACTTGATCCGCACGGCGCCGTTCCCGGCGTCCTCGAACAGCCACTTCTGGTTGGCGTAGCCGGTGCGCTGGTAGCCGATCGCCACGGTGCCGTCGTTCATCGAGCTGCCCCACAGGTCGGCGGCCTGGCCGGTGAGGCCGTTGACCATCGTGTAGTGGGTGCCGGGCTGCGGGCGGCCGGCGTCGGCGAGGGTGTGGAAGCTCGCCTGGCGGCCGGGCTTGCCGACCTTTCCGGCCGCGTCGCGGACGGCGACGGCCACGGTGTAGCCGGTGCCGGGGGCCAGTCGGACCACGCCCACCACGGTCGAGCGGACGGTGCCGATGGTCTGGCCGTTCAGCTGCACGTCGTAGCCGGCGGCGGACGGGACGGCGTTCCAGCTCAGCATGACCGAGTTCTGGGTGACCTGACTGGCCGTCACATCGGGTCCGGCGCCGCCCGTGGTCGGGGTCGCGGTCGGCGACGGGGACCCGGTCGGCGTGGCGGTGGGGCCGCCGGTGGGCGTCGGGGACGGCGAGGGCGTGCGGGTGGGCGTGCCCGTGGCCGTCGGGCTGCCGGTCGGGGTCGGGGTCGGGGTCGGGGTCGGGGTCGGGGTGGGGGTGGGGTTCGGCCCGGTGCCGTTGCCCGCGATGAGGAAGCGGTTGTTCGCGACGTTCCAGTGCGTGGCCAGGTAACTGCCGGGCGCGGGGTTCGTGTTGTAGTAGTCGTCGTGGTTGCAGTCGAGCCGGTCGTCATGGGATCGGTCCGGGCAGACGGTCCGCATCTGCGGGTAGTAGGGGGCGTCCGAGTAGCACATGATGTCCCACTCGTCCGTGCAGTGGCCCGCCTTGCTGGAGTTGGGCGCGCTGTTGTTCACCGCGCCCAGGTTGTGGCCGAGTTCGTGGGCCGCGGTGGAACCGCTCCAGCAGCCGGAGTCCGTCCGCCCGTACGAGGGGCCGAAGTTGCTCAGGTTGTCCTGGCCGGAGCGCTCGTCACCGGCGAAGGTGCCGATCCCGCAGTACACCTTGGCGTCGGTGAACATCATGTACTTGCGGTCCTTGCGGTTGAACCCCTGCGCGGCCAGGGCGCGGTTGCTCGCGTTGAAGTCCTGGATCTCGGCGTCCGAGATCTGTACGTTCAACACCGAGGCGGTGCAATCCGGTTCGGTGACGAAGCGGACGTGCCGCACCCCGCCGGTCTCGGCGGCGCTGGCGTTGTAGATGACGTCGACGTCCGCGGCCCACTTCTTGAACGAGGCCAGGTACTGGGCGAACCGGTCGTTGCCCGGGGAGTGCACGTACACCACCTGGACGCGGTTGCCGCTGCTGCCGTCGCCCTCGCAGACCAGGCCGGAGCCGGCGGCCGGGGCAGCGGCCTCCTGCGGCGCGGCGGCGGTGCCGGAGTCGCCGAGCAGCGCCTTCTGGGTGGCGTCGAGGACGGGCGCGCCGCCCTTCAACAGATCGGCGGCGGCGGGCGGTTGGGCGCCGGCCGGCGGGGTGAGCGCGGGTGCCTGGGCGGCCGGGGCGGCGACCGGCGGGACGTCCTTGTGGACGTCCACGTCCTTCGGCGGCGCGTCCGGGCCGTGGCTGCACTGGGTGCTGCCGGTGACCTCCAGCATGTTGCCGCAGCGGTCGCTGGTCGGCAGGTTCAGCCCCGCGTAGACCAGGCCGCGATCGGGCTGGTCCTTGGGTATCGCCTTGGGCGGGGCGACCTTCTCGTCCCGCTTCGGCGCGGGCGCCCTGGTGGCGCCCTCGGCGGTGCCGGTCTCCCCCGGCCCGCCGTCGTCCGCGACCGCGTCGACCGGCGCGTCCGCCACCGCGACGGCGTTGTGCACGGCCGCCGGCTCCAGCGCCGTGCGCAGGCCCAGCGTGCCCGCGACCAGTCCGGCCGCCACCGCCACGGCGACCAGGGCACTCCTGCGGGTGAGCCTGCGGCGCTTGCGCCGACGGAGCTCGCTGCTCCGGTGTCCCATCGCGTTCCTTTCCTCGTGCGACGGTCCGCGCCCGGTGATGCGGGGCTCGGACCTTCCGACACAAGGGAGAGCGAGGGGGACGACCGGGAATAACAGAAACCTCTTGCGAAACTTCCGGACATGTTCGAGACGGCCTCCGGGACACCCAGCCGGTGCGGCCGGGCGAGGCGGGCCGGTGGTGAGCCGAGGGGGAGGGGGCGCGCGCGACGGCGGGCGTGAAGGTGCCGGGGAGCGCACTCGGGGGGTGCGCGCTCCCCGGCATGGGGTGGTGGCGGCCACCCGGCCGGAGCCCCGGAGCCTGCGGCTCCGTCGGCCGTGACGAATGCCAGACCTCTCGACAAGTCGTGACCAGCGCCCTGACCAGGGAAGTTTCCGCCCCGGACATGCCATCGCGGGAGAGCATGTGACGTGAGGTCAGCCCGGCTCGAACGCTCAGGCGGCGACCTCGGCCCGAGCCGCCCCGCACCCACCGTGCAGCCGGGCCAGCCCGGCGGCGAGCACCGCGCGGTCCCCGGCCAGCCACAACCGCAGTGCCGCGGAGAGCGCGGCACTGGCCGGGCCGACCGCCGATCCGCCGGTGCGCACCAGCCGCTCGCCCAGCAGCGGCAGCAGGTCGGCGACCGGAGCGGGCAGCCAGAGCGTCATCGCGCAGGGCGCGGGCCGGGCGAGGACCCGCAGCAGCGGCAGCGCCGAACCGTCGTCGTGCAGCGCCGGGATGACCTCCAGCAGGCCGTCGACCGCCACGCCGGAGACGTCGCCGCCGTGGCCGCGCGCGAGATCCCGCAACAGCGCTCGTTCGGCGGCGGTGATCCGGACGGTCAGCATGACCTCGTCGTCGCGGTCCATGGTCCCGGTCCCCTGTCGTGGAGTTGGTGGCGCCGGAGGTGGTGGCGTCCGGAACCGGACTCCTGCCCCGGGACCGCCGTGCACTACCGCCGCCGTCAAGCCGTAGGGGCCGTAGGGGCCGCCGTGGCCGCCGTGGCCGACTTGGCCGACCTGGCCGGCTTGGCCGCCGTGGCGCATACGGTTCATCAGGCTCCTCCTTCTCCACCGGCCATGCTGGCCCTCGCACCGCCGTACGGGCGAGGGCCGAAAGACCCTGCCGTCCCGGCGGTGCGCGAACCGCCAGGAGGGGAGCATCCCCGCAGGTCAGGCCGGTCCGGCGAGGCGTACCGTCGGACGGGACGATGATCCGTGCGGAGTGGACCCAACGGATCGGCCGTTGGAGTGATCCGCACGCGTTCGGCGCAACGCCCACCGGACCGGCGCGTTTCCCATGGCGTGCGCCCTCTGCCCCCGGGCGCACGCGGGGACCGCGCACGCCGGTCCCCCGCCTCCCGGCCGGCCGGCCGGTGCCCTCCCCCGGTACCGCCCGCGCCGGTCCTCCTGGTGAGAGGAAGTGTCATGGCCCTGCTGACCAACGCCCTGCTGGCAGAGACGCGGAAGCGGATCGTCCCGCCGAGAACCGCGCCGCCCCCCGTTCCCACCGTCCGCGCCGCCGTCCCCCCGCTCGCCCCCGGCGCGCTGCCCGGCCTCGGCCACGCCGCCGCCCTGCTGCGCGACCCGCTCGGCTTCCTCGGCTCGCTGGCCCGCCTCGGCGGCGTGGTCCGCATCCGGCTCGGGCCGCGCACCGTCTGCGTGGTGACCGACGCCCGGCTCGTTCACACCCTGCTCGTCGCGCTCGCCCACGACTGTCCGCGCGGCGCCGTCCAGGACACCCTGAAGACGGCCTTCGGGGACGGCCTGCTGATGTCCGAGGGCCAGGCGCACCGCGACCGCCGCCGGATCATCCAACCCGCCTTCGGCCCGGACCGGATGGCCGGGTACCTCGCCGTGATGCACCAGGTCGCCGAGGAGCGGGCCGGGCGCTGGCGCCCCGGCCAAGTCCTCGACGTGGCCAAGGAGATGAACCACCTGGCGCTGGAGATCGTCACCCGCTCGCTGTTCGGCGCCCGGCTCAGCGAGGACGCCACCCTGGCCTTCCACCGGGCCCTGCCCGACCTGGTGAAGGGGCAGATCGTCCAGTCCCTCTACCCCCACCCGGCACTCGCCCGCCTGCCGCTGCCCGTCAACCGGCGCTTCGACGCCGCCGTGCGGGTGCTCAACCGGGTGGTCGACCAGGCCGTCAACGGCCGCGCCGGAAAGGCCCGTTCGGACCGGAACGGGGGAACCCTGCCCGCCCTGCTGCGGGCCGCCACCGACCCGGCCACCGGCCGACCGCTCACCGAGGCCGACGTCCGCTCCGAGGCGATCACCATGTTCGGCGCCGGCACCGAGACCGTCTCCACCACCCTCACCTGGCTGCTGGACGAACTCCTGCGCCACCCCGAGGTGGAGGCCCGCGTCCTCGCCGAACTGGACGAGCACCTGCCCGCCGGAACCACCCCCACCCCGGAGGCGCTCGGCCGGCTCACCTACACCCGCAGCGTCACCCAGGAAGTGGTGCGGCTGCACGCGCCCAACGCCTTCCTGATGCGCACCGCCCAGGTACCCGTGGACCTCGGCCCGTACCGGATCCCGGCCGGCACCGAGCTGCTGTACAGCCTCACCGCGCTGCACCGCGACCCGGTGCGCTACGACGAGCCGCTGAGCTTCCGGCCCGAGCGCTGGCAGGACGGCGGCGGGCTCGGCCGGCCCTCCTTCCTGCCCTTCGGAGCGGGAAAACACAAGTGCATCGGGGAGGCCTTCGCCTGGGCCGAACTGACCGTCGCGGCGGCCGCGATCCTGCGCCGCTGGCGGCCGGTGGCGGTACCGGGGGCGCACGCCCGGGAGGTGGTGTGGACGACCGTCCAGGCCCAGGGACTGCGGGTCCGGCTGGCGCCCCGCACGGAGGCCGCCGTCGAGCCGGCCGGGGCCGGTGCGCCGCAGCCTCCGGCGCATCGGCCGATCACCGCCGGCTGTCCGTTCACGGGCACCTCGGCCGCCACCGCCGTCCCGGCCCCGCGGCCACCCGCCGAACTGCGCGCCGCCGCCGACCGGCACGCCGACTGGACGGTCCGCCACGGCCTGCTCGCCCCGGCCGAGCTGCCCGGCTACCGGGCCTACGCGCTGCACGAGCTGATCGGCCACGCCTTTCCGCGCGCCCGCGGCACCGAACTGGACCTGCTGGTCGACATGCTGGGCTGGTTCACCGTCCTGGACGACCGCTTCGACGGCCCGCCCGGACGCCGCCCCGCCCAGGCCCACGCACTGGTCGACCCGCTGATCTCCGCCCTCGACGGCGACGCCGGCCCGCCCACCCCGGACGACCGGCTGCTCACCGCCTGGCGGGAACTGTGGCGGCGCCAGAGCGAATCGGCCTCCCCCGCCTGGCGGGCGAGGGCGGCCGACGAGTGGCGCGCCTGCCTGGCCACCTTCCCCGCGGAGGCCGAGCACCGTGCCCGCGGCACCGTCCCCGCCCTCGGTCTCGGCCTGGCGGACACCATGCGGCTGCGCCGCCACGGCAGCTGCCTCTATCCGTTCATGAACATACTGGAACGGGTCCACGGCGCCGACGCCCCCGCCGCCCTGCACGCGGAGCCCGCACTGCACCGCCTGCGCGCCAACACCGCCGACGCCGCGACGCTGATCAACGACCTCTACTCGCTGGAGCGGGAGGAACGGCAGACCGCGGCCGCGTTCAACACCGTCCTCACCCTGCAACGGATCCGCGGCTGCACCCGCAGCCGGGCCGTCCGCGCCGTCCGCGCCCGGGTCCTCAGACTGCGCCAGGAGAACGAGGAGCTGCGCCGCGACCTCGGCCGCCGGCACCCGGCCGGGCGCTGGTACCTGGACGGCACCAGGGAACTGGTCGCCGGCGTCCAGGCCTGGACCAGCACCAGTGACCGCTACCTGGTGCCGGGCGGCCGGGGGCGCTGAGGCCCCGGTCCGGCACGTGCGGTCGTGCTACTTGCGGCCACCCAGCGCGAAGAGCAGCAGGACGAAGCCCGCGAACAGGTGCGTGGCGAAGATGTAGATCCCCGCGCGGAGCAGCATCGCCTTGCGGCGGCGCTTCTCCTCGCTCGTACCGTCGGCCTCCACCGGGCTGTCGGCGCTGTCGCTCATGATGCGGCTCTTCTCGGGGTCGGCTGCGGGCTGCGGAGCTTCTGGCTGCGGGTGCAGGGCTGCGGGTGGTGGTGGGCGGCGGGCGGCGGGGGCTCAGCGGGATGACCGGCCGCCGGCAGCACGCAGTTCGGTGAGCAGCGCGCCCTGGTCGGTGATCAGCTCGGTCAGGATCCGGCGCGCCGCGCGCAGCAGCTCGGCGACGTCCGGGGTGCTGAGCGCGTACACCACCGTGTTGCCCTCACGGGTGGCCGTCACCAGCTGGGTGCGGCGCAGCACCGCGAGCTGCTGGGAGAGGTTGGACGGCTCGACCTCGATCTCCGCCAGCAGCTCGCGCACCGGCCGGGGGCCGTCCTGGAGCAGCTCCAGGACCCGGATCCGGACCGGGTGGCCGAGCGTGCGGAAGAACTCCGCCTTGGCCTGGTACAGCGGGACCGGCATCGCCCGTTCCCTCCCTCGGATCCGGCTCGGTGATCGTCCGGCCGGGCGGGGTGCGTGCCGCGGCCGACAGGCATCATCGCGACAGATGAAGATTTCTTCAAGTCGTCACAGCGGAAGGTGACCACCCCCACACCGTCGGCCGCGCCGGAACGCGGGGAGGACAAGCCCGCGGTTCAGCCAGCTCCCGCACCGAGCAGTCGGAATGATCAACAGTCAGCAAACCGAAGACAGTTCGCCGGGAACCGTGACCGGGGTCGGACCGGGCAGGCACCTCCCCGCCCGGTCCGACCCGACCGCCCCCGGCCGACCCCTCCCAGACAGGCGTTCCACCCATGCCCCTTCGCTTCGCCCCCGCAGCAGGCCGCCTGCGCACCGTCGCGGCGGCACTGCTCGCCCTCACGGCCCTCCTCGGCGTCGCGCCGGCGCCCGAGCCGCTGCTCGGCTCCGAGATCCGCCGGCTCCCCACCGAGGAGCGCGTCCTCGCGCTCACCTTCAACGCCGCCTGGAACGAGACCGGGCTCGACACCGTCCTCGCCGTCCTGCGCGACCGGGCCGCACCGGCCGTGTTCTTCCCCACCGGCGACTTCGCCGACCGCCACCCCCGCGCCCTGCGGGCCGTCGCCGCCGCGGGCCACGGACTCGGCAACCACTCCTACAGCCACCCCGACTTCACCGCCCTCACCCCCGAGCAGGCCAGGACCGAGGTGCGCCGCGCCGACACCGCGATCCGCCGCGCCTCCGGCGCCGAACCGCTGCCGTTCTTCCGCTTCCCCTACAGCGCGACCAGCCCGCAGGCCGTCGCCACCGTCAACGGCCTCGGCTACGCCGACCTCGAATTCACCGCCGACACCAAGGGCTACCTCGGCCCCGCCAACGGCATGACCGCCGACCGCGCCGTCCAACGCGCCCTCGACGCCCTCACCCCGGGCGCCGTCCTCCAGCTCCACGTCGGCGCCAGCGAGGAGAGCGGCCCCGACACCTGCCTCGACGCCGAGGCACTCCCCCGCATCATCGACGGCGCCCGTGCCCGCGGCTACCGCATCATCGACCTGCGCACCCTGCTGAACCGGTGAGGCCGTCGACGGGCCCCAGGAACAGCGCCGCGGCCGCCCACACGTCCCAGCGCAGCAGCCGACCGTGCAGACGGTCGAAGCACTCCTCGTACGCGAGGACGCCCGGCCCGCCGAGCTTGCTCAACCGGTCGACCAGCGCCTGGTGGAACGGGCGCTCCGGCGTGGTGTCGTCCCGTGCGGCCGCGACGACGGCACAGAACTCATTGGTGTCCATGGGCGGCACTCTGCCGGTCAGGACTGACACCGTGCCCGCGCCGGACACCCTGTGCCCCGGCCCGGACCGGCCGGAGCCCGGTGGGCGTCACGGGCCACCAGCCGGTAGGCCCGGGAGTCCAGCCGCCGCAAGGCCGCGCGGTCGAGCGCGGCAGCCGGGACGACCGGCGACACCCGGAGCCCCCTCCGCGCTCAGCCCAGACCGTCCCGTAGGGCGTCCACCCGGGCCACGGCCTGGGTGAAGGCCTTGCGGTCGAGGGCGCCGGAGTCCAGGGCGGCGGCCAGGGCGGTCGTGGCGTCCTCGCCCTGTCGGGGGTCTCGGGCGGAGCAGAGGATGAGGTCCATGCCGGCTGCCGCGGCGGCGACGGCGCGGGCGCCGGTGGGGCCGTACGGGGTGAGGGCGTCGGCTTCCAGGGCGTCGGTGATGGTGACGCCGCGGAAGCCGAGGCGGCCGCGGAGTTCGCCCTGGATCACGGTGGGCGAGAACCCGGCCGGGCGGTCGGGGTCCAAGGCCGGGTAGACGGCCCAGGAGGCCATCACCAGGCGCACGCCCGCGGCGATGGCGGCGCGGTACGGGGCTTCGCCGCGGGTGCGCAGCTCGTCGAGCGGGACGGGGAGGGTGACGGGGCGGGCGTCGGTGTTCTCGTCGCGGGCGGCGGCGCCGAGGCCGGGGAAGTGCTTGGCGGTCGCCGCCACGCCCCGGCTCTGCTGGGCGGCGAGGAAGGCGCTGCCCAGTTCACCCACCCTGGTGGGGTCCTGGCCGTAGGAGCGTTCGAAGTGGTCGATGAAGTTGTCGGGGGTGTCGTAGACGTCGAGCACCGGGGCGAGGTTGACGTTCAGCCCCGCACCGCTGAGGGTCCCGGCGGCGCCGGTGCCGGATTGCACGGCGGCGGTGAGCGGGTCCGGTGCGGTGCCGGTGCGGCGGGCGGAGAGTTCGGGCGCGCCGGGCAGCCGACGGATCCTGCCGCCCTCCTGGTCGGTCATCAGCAGCAGCGGTCGCGGATGCCGGGCCTCGGCGGCGGCCTGCTTCAACTGGGCTATTGCCTCGGCGAGTTGCGCCGGTCCGGTGACGTTCTCGCCGAACAGGATCACCCCGGCGGCCCGGCCCTCCCGGATCGCGTCCAGCGTCTCCGGCGGCGGGGTCGGGCCCGGGTAGGAGAGCACGATCCGACGCCCGGCGAGCTCACCGGAGTCCTCGGGCCGGACGGTCATCGGCGCGGTCCTCTCGGCATCGGCGTCGGCGAGGGCGCCGCTGCGGTGCGTCGCCGACCCGGCCGGGACCGGCCCCAGTGCGGCCCCCACCACCAGCAGCACCGAGGCCAGCTGGGCAACATGCCGGAACGGGGCCATCACGCCTCCAGTGTCAGCAACGGCATACGGTCGGTCAGCGTACCCAGGAACCGGCCGTCCGGCAGCCCGGCGAGGAGCCGTAACGTTTTTCCGCCCCACGACGCCCCACGACGCCCCACGTCGCCGGGGTGACCGGTTGTTCGAGCACCTGTCGTCACGACGCCCGCTGGTCCGACCGGGTGATGCCGGTCGACGCCGCCCGACCACTTGAGTGCACCTTCGGGCTGACCGATACGAGGCCGCGCCGTCCCGGGTCGAGGCCGACCCCAGGTGGCGGCCGGAGGCCTGAGCAGCGGGGTGTCGCCGTCGCCCGACAGCCTCCGAACGGTTCGTCCACGATGCGGGAGGCCGGCCCCCGATGCCCATGCCCGTCCCGGAGATCGATCTCGGCCCGATGCCGTTCACCGACCCCACCTCCGGCAGGGTCGGGGCCTGGCCTCAAGGGTCACGCCGGACGGTCGCCGCCGGGGGCGGCTACCGCGGGGACGAAAGACGCCCCGCGCGCCGCACCAACTCCCCCAGGACGGCGACCGCTTCGGCGATCTCGCCCGGTGAGCGCGCCGCGTAGCCGAGCACCAGGCCCGGCGGGTACGGCAGGCGGGCGTGCCAGGACAGCGGCTGGGTCTTGACCCCACGGGCGAGCGCGGCGGTGGCCAACTCGGTGTCGCTGCAGCCGATTTCCTCGGGGAGGGTGAGCATCAGGTGCAGTCCGGCGGCCGCGCCGTGCACCGTGGCGGCGGGCAGGTGGGTGCGGATGGCGGCGATCATGGCGTCCCGGCGGCGGCGGTGACGGCGGCGCAACAGCCGTAGGTGGCGCTCCAGTTCGCCGGATTCCATCAGTCGGGCCAGCACCAGCTGGGGAAGGGCCGGGTTGCCGAGGTCGGCGAAGCGCTTGGCGTCCAGCACCACGTCGCGCAGTCGCGGGGGCACCAGCAGCCAGCCGGTGCGCAGTGCGGGGGCGAGCAGCTTGGAGATGCTGCCCGCGTAGCAGACCCGGTCGGGCAGTTCGGCGCGCAGGGCGGGCAGCGGCGGGCGGTCGTAGCGGTGTTCGGCGTCGTAGTCGTCCTCGATGACCAGCCCTCCCTCCGCTGCCCAGCGCAGCAGTTCACGCCGCCGTTCACCACCGAGGACGACACCGGTCGGGTACTGGTGGGCGGGGGTGAGCAGGACGGCGGGGGCGCCGGTGGCGCGCAGGGCGTCGACCCGGATGCCCTCGGCGTCGACCGGGACCGGCGGGGTGGCGGCGAGCCAGTGGGCGAGGTGCTGGCGGGCCCCGAGCGAGCCCGGGTCCTCGACGGCGACCTCGGTGATGCCCGCCCGTTCGAGGGCACGGCCCAGCAGGGCGAGCGCCTGGGCCGTCCCGGCGACGACGAGGACCTCCTCGGGGTCGGCGCGGATGCCCCGGTTGCGGGCGAGCCAGTGGGCGACGGCCTGTCGCAGCGCCGGGGTGCCGCGGACGTCGCCGTAGCCGAGGTCGTGGGCGGCGAGGCCGTCCAGGACGGCCCGTTCGGCGCGCAGCCAGGCAGCGCGGGGGAAGGCGGCGAGGTCGGGCACGCCGGGGGTGAGGTCGATCCGGGCGGGGGTGCCGCGCAGGTGGTCGAACACCTCGGGGCCGGGGTCGTCCCGGAAGAGGACGGGCGCCGGACGGGGCGGCGGGACGGCCCCCGGGGAATCCTTCGGGACGTCCTGCGGGATCTCCTGCGGCACCGCGGGCGGCCGGGCGACCACGACGGTGCCGCCCCTGCCCCGCCCGGCGAGCTGGCCCGACTCGGCCAGGCGCCGGTACGCGTCGGTCACCACCCCTCGGGAGACGCCGAGTTCGGCCGCCAGCGTCCGGCTGGCGGGCAGTCGGCTGCCCGCCGGGAGGCGCCCGTCGACGACGGCCTCGCGCAACCGGCGGGCCAGCCAGTCGGTGAGGCCGCCGGGCGGGGCGTCGGCGGGGTCGAGCTGGAGGAAGTCGGCGCCGGTCTCCCCGGGCCCGCCGACGTTTTTGGACCTGTCGGCACCGCGCTCTTTGGACCTGTTCACCGGTCCATAGTGGCGCGAGGGTTGAGCCATGACCACCGAAACGACGACCACCGAAACGACGACCACCGGAACAGTCACCGCCGACCTCCCGACCACCGAAGCCGGCCCCCACCCCGCCCCGTACGTCCACGGCTACTCGGACGCCGAGGCGCGACGCCTCGGCGACCAGGCCGACACCCTCGCCGAACTGCTGCACGCCGGCACGGCCTACCCGGCGGGCAGCCGGGTGCTGGAGGCGGGCTGCGGGGTGGGCGCGCAGACCGTGCACCTGCTGGCCGCCAGCCCCGGCGTGCTGCTGACGGCGGCGGACGTCTCGGCGGAGTCGCTGGCCCAGGCCCGGGCCCGGATCGCGGACGTGGCACCGACCGCCCGGGTCACCTGGCACCACGGCGACCTGCACCGACTGCCCTTCCCCGACGGCGCGTTCGACCACGTCTTCCTGTGCTTCGTGCTGGAGCACCTGCCCGACCCGGCGGCCGCTCTGGCCGCGCTGCGGCGGGTGCTGCGGCCGGGCGGCACGATCACGGTGATCGAGGGCGACCACGGCTCGGCCTTCTTCCACCCGGAGACCCCGGCGGCCCGCCGCACCGTCGACCACCTGGTGCGGCTCCAGGCCCGGGCGGGCGGCGACGCCCTGCTGGGCCGTCGGCTCTACCCGCTGCTGACGGCCGCCGGCTTCGCGGACGTGACGGTCCGCCCCCGTACGGTCTACGCGGACGGCGGCCGCCCGGCGCTGGTGGACGGCTTCACCCTGCGGACCTTCGTCGCGATGGTCGAGGCCGTCCGGGCGGAGGCCCTGGCCGCCGGGCTGACCACCGCGGAGGCCTTCGACCACGGCATCGCCGAGCTGCGCCGGGCGGCCGAGCCGGGCGGGACGTTCCACTACACCTTCTTCAAGGCGGTGGCGGTCAACCCCTGAGGCAGGGCGCAGGCCGCCGGGAGCTCCCGGCTACCACCAGCCGCCGCAGCCGCTGGAGTCGCAGGCCCGCAGGTAGACGTCGTAGGCGCCGTTGTAGTGGTACAGCTTCCCGAACGTCATGTTCTTCTGCTCCAGGCGCCCGGACTCCCAGGTGATCCGCATCTGCACCCAGACGCCGTCGTCCGCCTTCCCCCACTGGAACTGGCCGTTGTAGCCGCCGTGCCCGTCGGCCGTCCAGGTCTTCCAGACGCCCACGTTCAGGCCCTTGGGGGACCACAGCTCGCCGTCCGCCCTGGTGTTCGCGGCGGCACCGGCGGTGCCGGTACCGACCACGGCCAGCAGGGCGGCGGAAGCGAGCACGAGCACCGCGTCGCGCATACGCACCGGAACGTTCTCCTTTCGGACATGCTTCGCCTTCGGTTCCGATGCTCCCGGAACGGACCGGCCCGGCGTGACACCGGTATCGGCCATTCCGCCGCCGACCCCCGCCGACCGGTGGGCTGTTCACGCCAGCACCAGCAGGTCCGTCCACCTGGTGGCCGGCTGCTCCGGGTCCTCGGCGACGGCGGCCCGCAGCCGGGCCAGCCCCGCCTCGTACTGGGCTTCGGTGAGCGCACCAGGACCGGCGCGCCGGGGCGCAGCGCCCGGCGCAGTTCGGCGGCGGCCGCGGCCAGGTCGGTGAGGTGGTGGACGACCGAGCCGAGCCAGGCCGCGTCCGCACAGGCGTCCGGGACGGGCAGGGCCTCCGCCCGGCCGTCCCGGACCTCGATGCCGGTGATGCGCGGAATCAGCCGGCGGGGGTCGGGCCGTTCGGCAGCAGGCCGAGTTCCGCCATCCGGTCCGCGATCACGTCCATGCAGTCGGGGATGCCGGGCGGCGATTCCGGTGACGCGTCGCGGATGGCCTTGATCGCGTGGACATGGCGCCCGGCGGCGAGGTGCCCGTCCACCGTGCGGCGGACCCCGGCGGGGAGTGCGTACCAGATCGGGTCGTCCATGGCCGCCATCCAAGGGGACGGTGACCGGCCCGGCAAACGGTTAAACGGCCGGCCCGGCGGGTGGGTGAGCGGGCGTCAGCCGGAGCCCTCACCGAGGTCCGCCAGCAGCGCGCGCATCGCCTCGATGAGCGCTGCCTTCTGTGCCTCGTCGAGGCCGGCCAGCAGGCGGTGCTCGTTGGCGACGTGGGCGGGCAGGGCGCGGTCGATCAGGGCGTGGCCCTCGGGGGTGAGTTCGACGTCGCGGCTGCGGCGGTCCTGGTCGCTGCGGGTGCGGGTGACCAGACCGCGGGCCTCCAGGCGGTCCAGGCGCTGGGTGATCGCGCCGGAGGTGACCATGGCGGACTCCATGAGTCCGGTGGGGGTGAGGCGGTACGGCGGTCCGCTGCGCTTGAGGGTGGCGAGGACGTCGAAGGACGGGGCGTCCAGGCCGTGCTCGGCGAAGGTGCGGTTGAGTTCGGCGTCCACCAGGCGGAAGAGGCGCTTGAGCCGACCGAACACCTCCATCGGGGAGACGTCCAGGTCAGGGCGCTCGGCGCCCCACTGCGCGACGACGCGGTCGAGATGATCTGCCACGGGTTCAGGGTAGGCGATGCCCGTTTTTCCTTAGCGATGAGGTAACTGTGAGCCACGTCACCGATCGAACCCCTCCGAGGATGACTTAGCGCTGAGATACATTGCCTTAGTGCTAAGCAATCGCCTCGCCGTCGTGCTGCTGACGGCCCTCGCCCCCGCCGTCTGGGGGACGACGTACCTCGTCACCACCGAGATGCTCCCGCCCGACCGTCCGCTCCTCGCCGCCGTCATCCGCTGCCTGCCCGCCGGACTGCTGCTGATCGCCCTCACCCGCACCCTGCCGAAGGGCAGCTGGTGGTGGCGCGCGCTCGTCCTCGGCGCGCTCAACATCGGCGGCTTCCAGGCCCTGCTGTTCATCGCCGCCTACCGCCTGCCCGGCGGGATCGCGGCCACCGTCGGCGCCGTCCAGCCGCTGGTCACCGCCGGTCTCTCGGCCGCCCTGCTGGGCGACCGGCTCACCCTGCGTACGGTGCTGTCCGGCATCGCGGGCGTGGCGGGCGTCAGCCTGCTGGTGCTGCGCGCCAACGCCCGGCTCGACGCGATCGGGGTGGCCGCCGCGCTCGCCGGCGCGGTGGTGATGGCCTTCGGCGTCGTGCTCTCCAAGCGCTGGATCTCCCCCGCGCCGCTGCTCGCCACCACCGGGTGGCAGCTCACCGCCGGCGGCCTGCTGCTGGTGCCGGTCACCCTGCTGAGCGAGGGCGCCCCGCCCACCCACTACACCCTCGACAACGTGCTCGGCTACGCCTACCTCTGCCTGATCGGCGCGGCCCTCACCTACGCCATCTGGTTCCGCGGCCTGCGCGCGCTGCCGCCGACCTCGCTGTCCTTCCTCTCCCTGCTCAGCCCGGTGGTCGCCACCCTGGTCGGCTGGCTGGCGCTCGGGCAGGACCTCAGCCCGCTGCAGGCGCTCGGCGCGGTGGTGGTGCTCGGTTCGCTGATCGTCGCCCAGACCCAGCGGCCCCGCGCCACCGCCCCCGCGCCCTCTCCCGCCACCTCTCCCGCCGCGGACCGGGAGGATCCGGCGCCGGACGTCCGGTCGAGCCCGCTGCGCGAGAACGCCTGACAGTGATGATGGTGGTGGCGGGGTTGCTGGTGGGTCTGACCCACCGCCTGACTGACGTTCCGACTGTCCTGTTTGGGATTTGTCGGCCCATCAGCGGCCCCGCCACGCACGCGGCCGGACGGGTGCTTGTGACTTCATAGGAGCTTGGTCGAGAAGCCCCGTCACTGTCTTGTCCACCCGCCCCACCGGCGCGTGCCGCCCCTTGCTCGGCTCGAACCTGCCAAGGACGGACATGACCATCATGACGCACACCGCCTCGGAGATCACCGGCGGTGTGGACACCCACGGCCTGACCCACCACGCCGCCGTGATCGACCCCATCGGCCGGCACCTGGCCGACCGCGAGTTCCCCGCCACCATCCACGGCTACCGGGACCTCCTGGGCTGGATGCACTCACACGGCGCCCTGAGCGCGGTGGGCGTGGAGGGCACCGGCGCATACGGCGCCGAGCTGGCCCGGGTGCTGACCGCCGCCGGGGTCACGGTCGTCGACGTCGACCGACCGGACCGCAAGACCCGGCGGATGAAGGGCAAGTCCGACCCAATCGACGCCTACGCCGCCGCGACAGCCGTCCTTTCGGGCAGAGCGACCGGGATGCCCAAGAGCCGCGACGGCGCGGTCGAGGCCGTTCGTGTCCTGCGGATCGCCCGCCGAAGCGCGGTCAAGGCCCGCACTCAGGCGATGAACCAGATCAGAGGCATGCTCGTCGCGGCGCCGGCGACGCTGCGGGAGCAGGTCGCCGGCCTCAGCCGAGCGACGCTGATACGTACGCTCGCCCGCCTGCGGCCCGGTGACGACCTCTCCACGCCACTGGCCGCGACCCGGGCGTCACTGCGGCGCCTGGCCCGGCGCCACCGGGCAATGGACGAGGAGATCACCGAACTCGACGCCGAGATCGGTCCGCTGGTGAAGCGGGCCGCCCCGGCACTGCTGGAGCTGTTCGGCGTCGGTCCCGAGACCGCCGGCCAGCTCCTGACCTCCGCCGGAGACAACCCCGAACGCATGCGCTCCGAGGCAGCGTTCGCCCACCTGGCCGGGGTCGCGCCGATCCCGGCCTCCTCAGGCCGCACTCACCGCCACCGCCTCAACCGCGGCGGGGACCGGGCAGCGAACAACGCCCTGCACACCATCGTGCTGGTCCGCATGCGCTACGACGACCGCACCCGCGCCTACGTCGAGCGCCGTACCACCGACGGGCTGTCGAAGAAAGACATCATGCGATGCCTCAAACGATTCGTCGCCCGCGAGGTCTACCGCGCCCTGACCAGTAAGCCAACCGCACAAATCACTCAAACCGATCTTGCTCCTGCGGCTTGACGTCTATAGGAGCATCCCCGCGCCGACCGCTCGGCCCGTCTCACACCCGACCGCTCCACCGCACCACCGCACCACCGCAGTTCAGTTCCGAAGATCCAAGGAGAAACCTTCATGCGTATCACCGTGTTCGGCGCCACCGGCAACGTCGGCCGTCGGGTCGTGACCGAGGCACTGGGCCGTGGCCACGAGGTCACCGCCGTCGTCCGCAACCCGGCCAAGCCGCACGACCTGCCGTCCACCGTCACCGTCGCCGTCGGCGACGCGAGCAACGCCGAGGACGTCGCCCGGATCTCCGCCGGGCAGGACCTGGTGATCACCGCCACGCGCCCGGCGCCCGGCAGCGAGCACGAACTGGCCGCCGCCACCCGGGGCCTGCTGGCCGGCCTGGCCGGTTCCGGCGTCCGCCTGCTCGCCGTCGGCGGCGCGGGCAACCTGGTCGTGCCGGGCACCGACGGAACGATCCTGGTGGACTCCCCCGGCTTCCCGGACGAGATCCGGCCGATCGCGCTGGCCTGCGGCGAGCAGCTGGACCTCTACCGCGCCGACGAGAAGGTCGACTGGACGTACCTGAGCCCGGCCGCGATGCTCGAACCCGGCGAGCGCACCGGCCGCTTCCGGCTCGGCCTGGACGAGCTGCTGGTCGACGCCGAGGGCAACTCGGCGATCTCGATGGAGGACCTCGCCGTCGTGCTGCTCGACGAGGCCGAGCGGCCCGCCCACCGGCGCACCCGCTTCACCGCCGGCTACTGACGGCCGCCGACGGCCACAGCACGGCCGCTGACGCCCGGGGTGCTGGATACCCCCGCCCTGGGGTGTATCCAGCACCACCTCGAAGACGGTGTCCTGCATCATCGTGCGTCAGGTGCGGTGTCGGAAAGGATCGTTCCCGTGAACACCACCGCATCCCGCACCCGCCGCGCGGCCGCCGTCATCGCCACCGCGATCCTCGCCGGCGTCGCCCTGCCCGCCACCGCGAACGCCGACTCCGGCCGCGACCCCGGTGACGGCGTACGCGTGCCCGCCCGCTACACCGACCAGCAGCTCCACTGGCAGCCCTGTGGCGGGCAGCCCGCGCTCGACTGCGCCACGATGGCGGTCCCGCGCGACTGGCACCACCCCGACGCCGGGCCGGACCTCTCCATCGCCGTCTCCCGGCACCGCACCGCCGACCGGGCGCACCGGCGGGGGACGCTGATGGAGACCGCCGGCGGTCCGGGCGGGCAGGGGCTGCTGCGACCGATGGACCTCGTCCAGGGCGCACCCGCGGTGGCCGCCGCGTACGACATCGTCAGCTTCGACCAGCGCGGCGTCGGCCGCAGCACCCACGCCGAGTGCCAGACCCCGGAGCAGTTCCAGGAGTTCCTGGCCGGGGACTGGCGTGACCGGTCCCCGGGGGCGATCGACCGGGTCGTCGCCAACGCCCGCGAGCTGGTGGCCGGTTGCGTGGAGCACAGCGGTGACCTGATCCCGTACCTGACCACCGAGCAGACGGTCCGCGACATGGACCTGTTGCGCGCGCTGCTCGGCGAGAAGAGCATCAGCTACTACGGCGCCTCCTACGCCACCATGATCGGCGCCTACTACGGGACGCTCTTCCCGCACCGGGTCGAGCGGATGGTGCTGGACAGCAACATCGGCTTCGAGGGCACCTGGGAGCAGTACGAGCTGGGCCAGCCGATGAGCTTCCAGCGCCGCTTCGAGCAGGACTTCCTGCCCTGGATGGCCGCCCGCGACGCCACGTACCACTGGGGCACGACCCCGGCGGAGGTCGAGGCGCACTGGGAGCAGCGGCGCGCCGCACTGCACGACCGGCCCATCACCGAGGGCTCGTTGACGCTCGGCCCCAACCAGATGGACAACGGCACCATCAACGCGATCTACAGCGACAAGGCCTTCCCCCTCCTCGCCCAGGCACTGACCGCGCTGGACGACTGGCAGGGCGCCGATCCGGCCGCGAAGCAGACCGCCCGCCGGCTGTTCGGCCAGTACCTCAGCCCGGGGTTCCTCGCCGAGTACTTCTCGGTGACGTGCGGGGACACCAAGTGGACCAAGGACCTGGACACCTGGATCGAGCGCGGCGCGGAGAACACCGCCCGCTACCCGCTGGTCGGTGCCCGCACCCTCGCCTTCAGCTCGGTCTGCGCGCTCTGGCCGACGGATCCGGCACCCAAGGTCAAGGTCACCGGTGCCCACCTGCCGCCCGTGCTGATGCTCAACTCGCTGCACGACCCGGCGACGTACTACGAGGCGGCGCTCGGCGCGCACCGCGCGCTGCGGGGTTCGAGGCTGGTCACCGTCACCAGCAACGGCAACCACGGCCAGTACCCGGGGTCCGACCCGTGCGTCACGGACACCGTCGAGCGCTACCTGCTGGACGGCCGGATACCCGAGCACGACCTGACCTGCCCGGCCACGACGGCCGGTTGAGCAGCAAGGACGTCAACCGCGCTGCTGTGAACGGAGCTTGCTGCGCAGCCAGGCAGCCGCGACGGCCAGCCCGGCGAAGCCGCCCACGGCCAGCTTGATCCCGGCCTTGGCGACGATCCAGCCGACTCCGGGAACGGCCCAGCCCAGCCAGTGGAACATGGCCAGCAGCACCAGGCAGCCGCACAGGACGGCCAGCACGGTGGCTCCGACGGCGGCGGCCCGGGACAGCTCGCGCGGTCCGCCGTCGCCGCCGGTGCCGCCGATGCCGCCGGTGCCGCCGCCGGTGTCGCCGCCCGTTCCACCGACGGCCGAAGTGGTGTTCTCCGCCGTCCCGTTGGGCGCGCCGTCCGTCGCGCCGCCGGTCACCTCGTTCGTACCCCGATCACCCATGGGAGCGATGATACGGCTTCAGCGATAGGAGTGGTGGGTGTCCCCGAGGTGCTCGCCCGTCTCGTCGTCGGGGAAGCTGACGGCCATGGTGACGCGGTACTCGAAGAGGTCGTAACGGTGCCCCGGCACCCGCGCCCAGGCGAGCGAGTGCACCTCGGCCTCGGGGGCCTGCCGGCACCAGGCGGCCGCCTCCTCCAGTGCGCGGGCCGCCGAACGGCCGGTGCACACCACGGCGGTGTAGGCGGCGACCGCGACGTCCCCGCCGGTGCTGCGGCCGCCGCGCGACACCGCCCTGACGGCGGCGGCGGCCTGGGTCAGGTCACGGGCCAGGTCCTCCACCACCCGAGGGGGTGCCGGCAGGACCACCGCCCCCTCGGCGACGGTCTCCGGCAGGTTCACGCTCACGGTTCGGGCCTCCATCCGCATGGTCACGCGGCACAGCATGACGGACGGGCCTTCATGGCATGCCCACTTTCACTCGAACGTCATCCGTCCAGGGCCGAGTTGGGGACGCCCCCTGGCGCCGGCCCGTCCGTGCTGCTAGGAAGGACCGCCGTGCCGCGGGGCATCCGGGCAGGTCGGAGGGGTCGCCCACGGGCGGCGCCGGGAGCCCGGAACGACGCTCACGTACCACCCCCGTGCCTCGAACCGCCGGTCCGACCGCCGGGGCGCCCGGACCCCAGGGGCCGGGATCCCGACCAGGCCAACTCCCCTCCGGGTCGGCCGAGATGAGAAGGTCCTGAATTCTCCGGCCCGGGTCCGTGCCCGCAGGACCAGGGCCGAGGTGCTGCGTCAACCTCTCGGGGGGCGGCCGGCCGCCTCCCGTCCATCCTGTCCCTGTCAGATCGTCGTGATACTAATCGTCCGGGCGGCGGGCCCGCCGAGTGGTGGGCGGCACGATGACGACGGCTCAACCGTTCCGGGGAGGTCCGGACGGCGACGGGGAGGGGTAGCAGATGGCGGCGAGGTTCGGCAGCGCCAAGGGCGGGCGAAAGGTTCGGCTCGGCAAGCGGGTCACGGGGACGGCGGCGGCGTTCGCCGCGCTGGCCGCGTTGACCGGTTCTCAGGTGTCGGGACTCGGCCTCGCCCAGGTCGCGGCCGCCGACGCCGGCCCGGCGCCGGACGGCACTCCCGCCCAGGGTTCGGCCTCCTCCACTCCCTTCGGCGGTCCCGCGACCGGCATACCCGGCGTCCCCGGCACCGCGGCCGACGGCGGCAGCACCGTCCAGCTGCCGCAGCCGCCCGGCGCCCAGCCCGGTCAGCCCGCGGCCGGCCCGTTCACCGCCACCGGCGCGGCGCTGCCCGCCACGGTCTTCGCGGCCTACCGCCAGGCCGAGGCCTCGCTGGCCCAGCGCTCGCCGGGCTGCCACCTGCCCTGGCAACTGCTGGCGGCGATCGGCCAGGTCGAGTCCGGCCAGGCCAACGGCGGCCAGGTGGACGCCGCCGGACGGACCCTCACCCCGATCCTGGGCCCGGTGCTGGACGGCAACGGCTTCGCCGCGATACCCGACACCGACGGCGGCCGCTACGACGGCGACTCGCGCTGGGACCGCGCGGTCGGCCCGATGCAGTTCATCCCGTCGACCTGGGCCTCCTGGGGCGTGGACGCCACCGGCAAGGGCACGGCCGACCCGAACAACATCTTCGACGCGGCCGAGACCGCCGGCCGCTACCTGTGCGCGGGCGGGCGGGACCTCTCCGACCCGTCCCAGCTGGACCGGGCGGTCCTCAGCTACAACGACTCCACCGAGTACCTGCGCACCGTCCGCAACTGGATGGCGCACTTCGGCAGCGGCCAGGTCACCACCGTCCCGGACCTGCCCGGCGTCCCGAGCGTGCCGGTCACCCCGCCTTCGCCGTTCGTCCAGCCCTCCGGCACGACGGCGGGCACCTCGGGCGGCGCCTCGGGCGGCACCCCGACGGGCAACGAGGGCACCGGCACCGGCCCGACGCCGACCCCGCAGCCGACCCCGCAGCCGACCGTGCCGCCGGTGACGCCGACCCAGTCCCAGTCCCAGTCCGCGACGCCGACGCCGACGCCGTCCGCACAGCCGACCACCACCCCGACGCCCAGCGGTTCGCCCTCGCCCTCCGCGAGCACCACGGCCACCCCGAGCGGCACCCCGTCGCCGACCGGCACGCCGTCGCCGACCGCCACCCCCACCGGCACGCCGTCCGGCACCCCGACCGGTACGCCGACGTCCTGCCCGAGCCCGACGGCCACCGCGACGCCCACCGGCACCGCCACCCCGAGCGGCACGCCGTCCCCGACGGCCACCCCGACGGCCACCCCGACCGGCACCCCGTCCGCGACGCCGGCCACCCCCGGCTGCCCGACCCCCACGCCGAGCGGCTCCCCCAGCGCCACCCCGTCCGCCGGTCCGAGCGCCACGCCGGGTTCCTCGCTGTCCCCCTCGCCCGCGGCGACCGTGAAGAAGTAACCCCCGCACAACCGCCGACGGCGGCAGGACGGTCCGCGGACCGTCCTGCCGCCGTCGCGCTTCCCGGCGAAAGCCGGGCGCTACTCCGCCTGCCCCCGCGCCGCCCGGTGCTCGCGCCAGCGGCCGAGCATCCCGTGCAGCTCGTCGATCATGAACTCGAAGAAGGCCGCGCTCTCCTCCAGCCGCCGCCCCGCCGCCGTGCCCGCACCGACGGTCGCCTCCCCGTCCTTCAGCACCCGGATCCAGCGCAGCAGGAGTTCGTCGCGCCGGGTCAGCGACTCGAACCAGACGTCGTTGAGCACCCGGTAGCGGTCGCGCCGGGATCCGGGCTCCCGCTCCTTGGCGACCAGCCCGACCTGGATGAGGTAGCGCATCCCGCCGGAGACGGCCGCCGGACTGATCTGCAGCCGCTCGGACAGTTCGGCGGAGGTCAGCACGCCGCTCTCCTCGGCCATCAGGCAGGAGAAGATCCGGGACGGCATCCGGCCCATGCCCGCGACCACCAGCTCGGCCGCGAACCGCTCCACGAAGTCCGCCACGGCCCCGGGGTCCTGCCCCTGCTCCGGCTCCCGTTCCACCGCTCTCCCCTTTCCGGAGATCATCCGCCCTCCGCTCGAACCTTAACGGTTCCCAATATTCACGTTTTTCTGAAACTACGGTAGCTTCAGAAGCATGACCAAGGCCATCATCCTGTCCGGCCTGCGCAAGACCTTCGGCCGGACCACCGCACTGGACGGCCTCGACCTGACCGTCGAGACCGGCGAGGTCCACGGCTTCCTGGGCCCCAACGGCGCCGGGAAGTCCACCACCATCCGCGTCCTGCTCGGACTGCTGCGCGGGGACGGCGGCAGCGCCCGGCTGCTCGGCAAGGACCCGTGGAGCGACGCCGTCGAGCTGCACCGCCGCCTCGCCTACGTCCCCGGCGACGTCGAACTCTGGCCCAACCTCACCGGCGGCGAGGCCATCGACCTGCTCTCCCGGCTGCGCGGCCGGCTCGACCGGCGCCGCCGGGACGAGCTGCTGGAGCGCTTCGACCTCGACCCCACCAAGAAAGGCCGCAGCTACTCCAAGGGCAACCGGCAGAAGGTCGCCATCGTGGCCGCGCTCGCCTCCGACGCCGAGCTCCTGCTGCTGGACGAGCCGACCTCCGGCCTGGACCCGCTGATGGAGGTGGTCTTCCAGGACGTCGTCCGCCAGGCCAAGGAGCAGGGCCGCACCGTCCTGCTCTCCAGCCACATCCTGGACGAGGTGGAGAAGCTGGGCGACCGGGTCAGCATCATCCGGCAGGGCCGGGTGGTGCAGACCGGCACCCTCGGCGAGCTGCGCCACCTCACCCGCACCACCGTCGAGGCGGAGACCAGCCGCCCGGTCACCGGACTGGACGCGCTGGCGGGCGTCCACGACCTGCGCACCGACGGCCCGCGCGTGCGCTTCGCCGTGGACGGCGCCCGGCTCGACGCCGCGGTGCGCGCCCTGAGCGAGGCCGGGCTGCGCAGCCTGGTCAGCCACCCGCCCACGCTGGAGGAGCTGATGCTGCGCCACTACGGCGACGAGCTGGCCGCCAACGGGCACCGGAGCGAGGGCGGGGCAGTCCGATGACCGCCACCGCCACCACCCGCACCGCCCCGCACCGCGCCCCCGGCCGTGCCGGGGGACGCACCACCCTGACCGGCACCGCCGCCCTGCTGCGCTTCGCGCTGCGCCGCGACCGGGTCCGGCTGTCCGCCTGGGTGCTCGGCCTGGCGCTGGTCACCCTGTCCACCGCCGACAGCGTCCGCAGCGTCTACCCGACCGCCGCCGACCGCGCCTCGATCGCGCACGGCTCGGACACCCCGGCCCTGCTCGCCATGACCGGTCCGGCCCACTACCTGGCCGACTACACCTGGGGCGCGATGCTCGGCCACCGGCTGCTCGGTCTGCTGGTCGTCATGGCCGGTCTGATGAGCGTGCTGACCGTCGCCCGGCACACCCGGGCCGAGGAGGAGAGCGGGCGCGCCGAGCTGGTCCGCTCGGCCGCCGTCGGCCGGCACGCCCAGCTCGCCGCCGCCCTGGCCGCCGCCGCCGTCGCCGACCTCGCGCTCGGCCTGCTGCTCGCCCTCGGCCTGCCCGGCCTCGGCGTGCCCGGCCTGACCGCCGGCGGCGCGCTGCTCTACGGGGCCGCGACCGCCGCCGGAGGGCTGCTGTTCGGCGCGGTGGCCGCCGTGACCGTGCAGATCACCGCCCACACCCGGACGGCCTCCGGGCTGGCCCTGGCCGTCCTCGGCACCGCCTACGCGCTGCGCGCCGCCGGTGACGCCGGGGAGAGCGGCCTCGCCTGGGCCTCCCCGATCGGCTGGCTGCAGCGCAGCTACCCCTTCCTCGACGACCGCTGGTGGCCGCTGCTGCCCGCGCTGGCGCTGGCCGCCGCCACCGCCGCGGCCGGGTTCGCACTGAGCACCCGCCGCGACTTCGGCGCCGGACTGCGCGCCGCCCGCCCCGGCCCGGCCACCGGTGGCCCGTTCCTGGGCACCCCGCTCGGCCTGGCGCTGCGACTGCACCGCGGCCTGATCGGCGGCTTCGCGGTCGCCCTGCTGCTGCTCGGCGCGATGTACGGGTCGCTGCTCGGCCAGGCCGACTCGATGCTCAAGGACGTCGACCAGATCAGGCAGGCCCTGGCCCGGCTCGGCGGCCACACCCTCGCCGACTCCTTCGCCGCGCTGACCCTGCTGGTGGTCGCGGTGGTCGGCGGCGTCTACGCGGTGCTGGCGACACTGCGCCCGCGCGCCGAGGAGAGCGCCGGGCGGGCCGTGCCGGTGCTGGCCACCGGGGTGTCGCGGTCCGGCTGGCTGGGCGCGCACCTGGCGGCGGCGCTGCTGGGCTCCACGGCCGTGATGCTGGCGGCGGGCGTGGGCTTCGGCCTGGCCGGGGCGCTGTCCACCGGCGACTGGGGCGTGTTCCTGCGGCTGACCGGCGCGGCGCTGGCCTTCACGCCCGCCCTGTGGGTGACGGTGGGCTTCGCCGCGGCCGTCTACGGCTGGGTGCCGCGGGCAATGCCGCTGGCCTGGGCCGTCCCCGCGTACGCCTTCGTGATCGGTTATCTGGGCCCGCTGCTGAAGTTCCCCGCGGGCCTGGACCGGTTCTCCCCGTTCGGCCAGGTGCCCAGGCTCCCCGCGGCCCGGATGGACTGGACCCCGCCGGTGGTGCTCACCCTGGTCGCGGCCGCGCTGATCGCGCTGGCCCTGGCCGGGTTCCGGCGCCGGGACGTCGAGTAGCGTCGCGGCGCCGGAACCCACGGCCTACGGGGAGGGCAGCCGTCAGAGGTGCTTGAGCAGCTCCGGCATCAGGTCCTGGAAGGTGCGCCCGCTCGCCGGCTGGCCGATCGCGACCATCTGCCAGCCGGCCGGCGTGCGCTGCACCTTGGCCATGACCTGGGCGGTGTACGGGCCGCCGCCGGTGAGGGTGTAGCGGGCCAGCTCGGTGCCGGTGGTCTCGTCCACCAGCCGGCAGAAGGCGGCCTCGACCTCCTGGAAGGTCTGTCCGGTGAAGGAGTTGACCGTGAACAGGATCTGGTCGACCTCGGCGCCCACCCTGGTCAGGTCGACGGTGATCGACTCGTCGTCGGTCGCGTCGCCCGCACCGCCGACCAGGTTGTCGCCGCTGTGCCGGACCGAACCGTCGTTGCTGGTGAGGTGCTGGAAGTAGACCACGTCCACCGACCTCCCGCCCGAGAAGAGCACCGCCGAGGCGTCCAGGTCGATCTCCCGGCCGGCGGACATCAGCTTGGCCAGAAAGCCCTTGCGCTGCACGGCCTTCCAGCCCAGGCCCATCCGGACCAGGCTCAACTGCCCACCGCCCGGCTTCTCCAGGCTGATCTTCTGCCCCTTGGCCAGCGAAACGGTCATCGCGCCCTCCTCGTTCCCACTGCCGTCCGTGCTGCGAACCTATCGCACGCAGGGATACCTGTGATCATCGGACAGCGCTTCGCAGGACCCTTACCCCGCCGTCCCGGTGGCCTCACTTCCGGCGGTGCCCCGCACACCGACGGATCCTCACCGCGGGGTAGCCACCGGCCCACCACCGGGCCGATCGCGCCCACCGGTGGGTCAGGCGTCGCCTTCCAGCAGGTGCTGGCGCACCTCCTGGAAGGTCCAGGCCCCGCCGGCCGGCCGGGAGAACACCCAGACCAGGTCGAACCGGTCCGGCCAACTGGTCGGTGCCCCGCCGCCGGAGGCGCCGAGCGCCTCGACGATCCGCGGGATCCGGGAGTGCTCCCAGCAGATCAGCACCGGCTGCGCCCCGGCGAGCGCGGCCCCGGCCAGCTCGGACTCCTGGGACTCGGCGTAGGTGGTGTCCACGGTGAGCCCGAGCTTGGCCCCCAGTGGGGTGACGGTCTGACGCATCCGGTGCGCCCCGGCCATCGGGCCCTGGTCGGCGGCGGCGTAGATCCGGGCCGGGGTGCGCAGCCCGGCGGCGGGCGGGGCGAACAGGGTGGGCAGCGCCTTGGCCCGGTCCCAGCCGCGCTGGGTGAGGGACTTGTCGTCGTGCTTGCCGTTCTCGTCCAGGCCGGGATGGCTGCCGTCGGGCTTCTCGCCGTGCCGGATGATCATCACGAAGGCCGCCGTGCCCGGGTCACTGGCCCTGGCCACCGGGCCGTTCTTGTCGGCCTTGCCCTTCTTCCCGGAGGAGCAGCCGGCCAGCACCAGCGGGGCGGCGGCCGCCAGGCCGGTGAGCAGCGTGCGGCGGGAGGGCCGGGCCGTCACTCGGCACCCCGTTCCAGCCGCACCAGCGCGTCGATCGCGACGCTGGTCAGGCCGCCCCCGTGGCCGGGCTCGCCGACCGTGCGGTGGACGCGCTCGGCCCGGACGGTGTGCAGGCCGTACTCGGCGAGGTCGGCGAGGACGTCCTCCGGGGTGAACAGCACGGCGGGGTCCTGCGGGCCGCCGACGCCGTCGGTGAGGTTGGTCAGGTCGTGCCCGACGACCAGCAGGGTGCCGCCGGGGGCGAGCGCCTCGGCGGCGCGGTGCAGTGCGGCCCGGCGGTCCGCGGCGGGGAGCTGGAGGTAGGCGATCAGGACGAGGTCGTAGCCGACGGCAGGGGCCTCCTGGGTGCGGACGTCGCCGTGCCGCCAGGTGAGCCGGTCGGCGACCTCGTCGGGCAGTTCGGCGGTGAGCCGTTCGGCGCGTTCCAGGGCGACGGCGGAGAAGTCCAGGCCGGTGACCTCCCAGCCCTGGGTGGCCAGCCAGATGGCGTTGCGGCCCTCTCCGGTGGCCAGGTCGAGGGCGCGCCCGGGGGTGCTGCCGGTCAGTTCGCGGACCACCCACTGGTTGGGCGCGGCGCCCCACACCAGGTCGCTCGCGGCGTAGCGGTCGTCCCAGCCCTGACTGTCCATGGGCTCCTCCGTTCGGCGGGCTCGTTCCGTCCCGGTCAACCTACCGGTCCGCCGCCCTCCGCCGCCCGGGGCGGTCCAGGGGGTGGACACCCTTGACGGCGAATATTGGTCCAGTCCAATCTGTTCAGTCGTGACGCGTACGGACCACGCGGTCCGTCGGGTCCGCAGCACCGCACCCGTCACCACCCGTCAGCACGCGTCACCCGCCCGCGCGCCCCCACCGCGCCCGGGCCGGCTCCCCACGGCCCGGCCGGGCCACGCACCGCCGGAACCCCCACACATCCGGAGGACATCCCGCATGCACGACCGCGTCCTGCCCGCACGCCCCGACCTGCCCGACCCGTCCGCCGGAGGGTGTGCCGCCCGCCGGGCCGGCCGGCGCAGACGAGCCACCGCCCTGGCCCTGGCCGCCACGCTGACCACCAGCGGCGCCGCCCTCGCCCTCACCTTCGGCTCCGCCGCCGCCACCCCGGTCAACCTGCTGGCCAACGGCGACTTCGAGACCGGGACCCTGGCCGGCTGGAGCTGCTCCAACGGCTCGGTTGTCACCACCCCGGTGCACGGCGGGAGTCACGCCCTCAGCGGCGCCGCCTCGTCCTCCGACACCGCACAGTGTCAGCAGACCGTCGCCGTCCAGCCGAACACCACGTACACCCTGGCCGGCTGGGTGCAGGGCAGCTACGTCTACCTGGGCGCCACCGGGAACGGCGTCAACTCCTCCAGCTGGACGCCCGGCGGCACCGGCTGGAACCAGCTGAGCAGCACCTTCACCACCGGCGCCACCACCACCTCCGTCACGGTCTTCACCCACGGCTGGTACGGCACCGGCGGCTACTACGCGGACGACCTCAGCCTGACCGGGCCGGGCGGGCCGACCTCCTCGACCAGCCCCACCGCCACCGGCAGCCCGACAGCCTCCGGCAGCCCCACCGCGTCCTCCAGCCCGACGGCGAGCGGCAGTCCGACGGCCACCGGCTCGCCCTCCGGGAGCCCGACCGCGACCGGCTCGCCCACCGGCACCCCGACCGCCACCGCGAGCGGCCCGGCCGGCGACGGCAAGGTCACCACCCCGACCGGCGTCGCGGTCACCAAGGTCACCTCCGGCGCCGTCGTGCTCACCTGGCAGCCCTCCACCCTCACCACCGGCGACGGCCCGGTCGCCTACAAGGTGTGGTCCAACGGCCAGCTGGTCGCGACCTCGATGGGCACCTCGGTCGCCGTCAGCTCCCTGCTGCCCGGCCGGGGCTACACCTTCAGTGTCCAGGCCTACTCCGGCGGCCACGCCTCCGCCCAGTCCGCCCCGGTGAGCACCACGACCGCCGCCGCGCCCGCGCAACAGCCGGTCCGCTCGGCCTACTTCGACCAGTGGGGCATCTACGAGAACGCGTACTACCCGAAGAACGTCGACACCAGCGGCGCCGCGGACAAGCTGGACGTCATCCACTACGCGTTCGCGAACATCGACCCCAGCAAGTTCACCTGCTTCCAGGCGGTGAAGGCCTCCGACTCGGCCAACGAGTCCGACCCCAACGCCGGTGACGGCGCGGGCGACGCGTACGCCGACTACCAGTCCGACTACAACTCCGGCACCAGCGTCGACGGCAACAGCGACACCTGGGAGCAACCGCTCAAGGGCAACTTCAACCAGCTGCGCCAGCTCAAGGCCAAGTACCCGAACCTGCGCTTCACCATCTCGATCGGCGGCTGGACGTACTCCAAGTACTTCTCCGACGCGGCCGCCACCGACGCCTCCCGGAAGACCTTCGTCTCCTCCTGCATCGACATGTTCCTCAAGGGGAACCTGCCGACCGGCGTCGCCGGTGACGCCTCCGGCGGCCAGGCCTCGGCGGCCGGCATCTTCGACGGCGTCGACATCGACTGGGAGTACCCGGGCTCGGCCGGCGGCCACACCGGCAACCACTACTCCCCCGCCGACAAGCAGAACTACACCCTGCTGCTCAAGGAGTTCCGCACCCAGCTGGACGCCCTCGGCGCCGCCCAGGGCAAGCGCTACCTACTGAGCGCCGCACTGCCCAGCGGGCAGGACAAGATCGCCCAGCTGGAGACCGACCGGATCGGCGCCTACCTGGACTACGCCGACGTGATGTCCTACGACATGCACGGCTCCTGGGACGCCAAGGGCCCGACCAACCACCAGGACCCGCTGCACGACAGCCCGGCCGACCCGACCACGCCGATCACCCCCGGCAGCCGCAAGTACAACGTGGACACCACGCTCACCGCCTACACCACCGGCCTGCCCGAGTACGGCATCCCCGGCGGCTTCCCGGCGAACAAGATCGTGCTGGGCATCCCGTTCTACTGGCGCGGCTGGACCGGCGTCCCGGCCGGGTCGAACTACGGCCTGTACCAGAGCGCGACCGGCCCGACGGCCGCCAAGCCGCTCAGCCAGGAGGCCGGTCTAGCCGCCTGGAAGGAGCTCAACCCGTCGGCCGCGCAGACCCATTGGGACCCGGTGACGGAGAGCAGCTGGATCTACGACGGCACCAACTTCTGGACCGGCGACACCCCCCAGGCCGTCCGGGCACGCGGGGCCTACGCCAAGGGCAAGGGCCTGGGCGGTCTGTTCGCCTTCTCCCTGGAGAACGACGACGCCTCCGGCACGATGCTCAACTCGATGGACGCCGCACTGCGCTGACCTCGGGACATGACCGGACACCGGTGGCCCCGACGGGACCACCGGTGTCCGTCCCGGCCCGCGGGGCTCAGCTCTTGAGGTTGAGCGAGGGGAAGAGGTCCACGAAGGGCTGGGTGGTGACCGAGACGCTCCGGGCGAACGGATCGTCGAAGTCCCAGATCATGAACAGCAGGAAGGCGATCAGCACGCTGAAGCAGCCCGCCAGGACCAACTCCCGCGGCGTGCGCCTGATCTGCAGCGCGAACAGCATCCCGATGGTCACCACGGCACCGCCGATCAGACCGAACCAGACCACGCCCGGCATGGTCGGCCCGGCGTTCTGCCCGCGCTGGTTGCGGGCGTCGGAGGCCTGGCTGATCCGGTCCATGATGGGCTGGTAGGTCTGGGACTCCAGGTCCGAGGCCGGCGCCCGGCTGGCCACCTCGTTCTGGACCTTGTCCAGCAACTGGGTGCCCTTGTCGGTGATCGCGCCGTTGTCGGCCATGTAGTCCCACTCGACGTTCACCACGTACGTGACGTAGGCGTCGATGTCGGACCGGACCTGGTCGCGGAACTCGGCCGGGTAGACCACCGCCCGGTCGCTCACCTCCCGCAGCGACTGCGCCTCACGGAACAGGTCGTCCTGGGCGGCGCCGCGCGCCTCCCAGACACCCGCGATGGCGAGGCCGAGGACGATCGCGTAGACCACGCCGATCATCATCGTGATGTACTCGATGACGTCGGGCGTCTCGTCGACGTTCTCCTCGACGCTCGCGGTGCGGTGCCTCAGCACCACCACCACCAACACAACGGCACAGGCCGCCGCCATGGCGACGATCAGCGCCACCCACTCGGACATGGGAACTCCCTTCTCTGGCTTGGCTTGTGACGTGAACGGGGAAGCAGGGGCCCGACGGGCGCGACGAGCCCGGGTACCGCCCGGGACGCACGACCGCCGCGCGGGCGGGACCGCGGCCCGTCAGAACCCGGACCGGCCGCGGCCTCGGCCATGACCCGGGCGCAGCGCCGCCGCCGCAAGGATTCCGGGGACGAAGATCAGCAGCATCGTGGTGGTCGCCGAGGCGCCGTGGTGGTGCTGCGGGTCCGCCAGCGGCTTTCCGGCCCACACCTTGAACGACGGATGCGCCGAGGGCGTCGGCCACAGCGGGCTCGGGCGGGCCGGGGTCGGCAGCACGGGGCTGGGGGCCACTACGGCGGGCGGAGCCACCTGCGGGCCGGGCACTGCCGGTGCGGGGACGGCGGCTGCGGGGTCCGCGGGTGCCGGAACAGCGGGCGCGGGGGCCGCAGGTGCGGGCGCGGGCGCAGGGGGAACCGGCTGGGGCGGCACGGAGGCCGGGGGCGAGGGCGGCGCGGTGGGCACCGGGCTCGGGCTGGGGGGTGTCGCGCTCGGGGACGGGGTGGGAATGGGTGTCGGCGTGGGGGTGTGCGTCGGGGTCGGAGTCGGTGTCGGGGTGGGCGTGGGAGTCGGGGTGGGGCTCGGGCAGGGGTACGGGTGGTGATGGTGGTGGTGATGCCCGTCGTGGTCACCGTGCCCGCCATGCCCCCCGTGGTCACCGTGCCCGCCATGCCCCCCGTGCCCGCCCTGCTCCTCGTCCGGGCGCCCCGGCTGCTGCCGGAGCCCCGTCGTCGCCGAGGGCGAGGGCAGCGCCGGGAGCGGCGACGCCGTCCACGGCCGGTGGTGGCACGGGTGGTGCTCGTGCGGGGGCCGGTGGCCGTGGTGGCGACCGGTGTCCGGCGCGACGGTGACGTCGACCTGGACGTCGACGTCCACCCCGACGTCGACGCTCCCGCCCGGTCCCACCGAGGTCGAGACGTCGGTCTCACTGCACACGCAGGTGTCCACGGCCGAGCCGTGCGCGTGGTCGCCGGGGCGCTCTGCGCCCGACGCGGTGGCGCCGCCGACCAGTGCGCACATCGCCATCACGCCGACCGCCGCGCCGATCAGCCGCACCCGCCGCGCTGGAGCGGTCGAGCCGTCGTGCTGCGGTATCCGTCGGGACTGCCGACGCTGCGGCATGGGCTCCACACACCTCTCGGTTCGCCTGCGGGAACGGGACGGACTCGGGCTGACCAGCCCGCGGAAACGGGCGGCACCGGTCGGATCCGGGACCGAGCCGATCCGGTACGACCATGCGCGTTCGAACGCGATCAGGCGGACGGCCCACCTCCGGGGCGGGCCGTCCGTCATCAGGTGAAACGATCTTCGCGCCGACCGGTTACGGCCCGCGCTCGCTGTTCTCCGGGGCTCAGTGGCGGCGGTGCGCGATCTCGACGTTCTCCAGCACACCGACCGCGTCCGGCACCAGGATCGCGCACGAGTAGTAGGCGCTGACCAGGTACGAGATGATCGCCTTCTCGTCGATCCCCATGAACCGGACGGAGAGCGAGGGCTGGTACTCGTCCGGCAGGCCGGTCTGGTGCAGGCCGATGACGCCTTGGTTGTCCTCACCGGTACGGATCACCAGGATGGAGCTGGTGTTCTCCTTGGTGATCGGGATCTTGCTGCACGGCAGGATCGGCACCCCGCGCCACGCCGGCACCTGCTGCCCGCCGAGGTCGACGTGGTGCGGGTAGATGCCCCGGGCGTTGAACTCCCGGCCGATCGCGGCGATGGTGCGTGGGTGGGCCAGCAGGTAGTCGGGGTCGCGGCGGCGGTTGAGCAGCTCGTCCAGGTCGTCCGGGGTGGGCGGGCCGGACTGGGTCTGGATCCGCTGGTCGAAGTCGGCGTTGTTGAGCAGGCCGAACTCCGGGTTGTTGATCATCTCGTGCTCCTGGCGCTCGCGCAGGGCCTCGATGGTCAGCCGGAGCTGGTGCTCGATCTGGTTCATCGGCTCGTTGTACAGGTCCGCGACGCGGGTGTGGACCTTGAGGATGGTCTGGGCGACGCTCAGCTCGTACTCGCGCGGCTTGAGCTCGTAGTCCACGAAGGCGCCGGGGAGTTCGTACTCGCCGTGGTGGCCGGCCGACATGGCGATCTCGGCCTCGCCACGCTCGTTCTGGGCCTGCAGCGGCAGGGCGAGGAACCCCCGCAGGTGCTCCTGGAGGCTCGGCGCGTTGTCCCGGATGCGGGCGAAGTCGTCCCGGCTCAGGGTGAGCGCGACACCCGAGGTGGTGGTCTTCGCGGTGTACTCCCAGACGGCGTCCGGGTTCAGCAGCGAGTCGTCGCCGAAGCGGTCACCGTCACCGGCCACGCCCACCACGGTCTCGTCGCCGTACTTGCCGGTGCCGATCTTGTTGATCTTGCCGTGCGCGATCAGGAAGATCCGGTCGGCCGCCTCGCCCTGGGTGGTGAGCACCTCGCCCGGGCCGAAGTCGCGCTGATGGCAGCGGTCGGCGAGGGCGGTCAGCACCTCCTCGTCCTCGTAGCCGCGCAGCAGGGCGAGTTCGCCCAGCTCCGCCGGGATGACGCGGACCTGGGAGCCGGTCTTGATGAACTCCACCACGCCGTTGCCCACGGTGTACGTGAGCCGTCGGTTCACCCGGTACGCGCCACCGTGGGCCTCGACCCACGGGAGCACCCTGAGCAGCCAGCGGGAGGTGATCTCCTGCATCTGCGGTGCGGACTTGGTCGTGGTGGCAAGATTGCGGGCAGCTGCCGTCGCGAGGCTCTGCTGCCGGTCCTGCTGTGTCTCCGGGCTCGTGTCCACGGGCATCGGCAGGGGTCTCCATTCGTGTGGTCGGATCACGCGGTCAGGGCCGAACCGCTCCGCCCTGGGCGCGAGCCACAACGGATCATCAGATCCGCTGACTGGTGGGGAAGTTGGTGACTGTGGGGAGTTCGGCCGCCATCGCCCGGCGGCCCATCCGGAACCCTAGATCACCAGAACACGACCGAGCTCGCACGGCGGCCGACTACCCCCCGATAGGGTGAATCTCCCGCTTTCCGCCCCCATCTGCCCCCGAGCGCCCCTTCCACCACCGGAACATCCGTTCGCGCCCGCGATCCCCGCCCCGCAAGGCCTCTCCGATCCGCACCCGCGACCGGCCCGGCGACTCCACGGCGGCGGTCGGGCGTCAACCCGGCACACCGGTCAGGCGACCTCCAGCCCGTGCCGCACCCGGTCGAACCGACCCGCCGCCAGGTCCTCATCGGTGATCCAGACCGAGACGTTGACGAGCTCGCCCCAGGCCGCGTCCGCCGCCGACCCCTCGACCTGCAGCAGCGGCCGGTGGCCGTCCGGGCGGGTGGTGTTGTGGCTGTCGCACCAGCCGAGGAGACGGATCACGGGCGTGCCGAGGTGCTCGCAGAAGTCGTCCGAGACGCCCATGGCAGCCAGGTAGTCGCCGGGCAGGAGCGCCACCAGCTCGTCGTCGAGGTAGGAGGGTGCCGACAGCGCCCAGCGCGCCCGGACCGGCCGCCCGGCGAGCGGCGCCAACCCGTCCGGGTCCGGCGGGGCCGGGCGCTCCGGCGTCCCCGCCGGGACGTGCAGCACGCGGCAGCTCTCGCCGTCGAGGTCGGCGGGCATGGAGTCGTGGAAGAACAGCAGCAGGCCCTCGGCCGGCAGCGGCCAGTGCCCGCCGCCGCCCGCCCGGAAGGCCTCCGCCATCGCCGCGCAGTCGAGTTGGGCGAGCAGCTCCATGGGGTGCCCGTCGCCCTCGGGCCAGTCGAACTCCTCGGGCAGGGCGGCCGGCCCGCCGGTCCGTCCGACCGGCGTCCAGCCGGGCTCCCCCGCCGGGACGTCAGGGCCGATCTCCAGAGAGGGGCGCACCAGCCCGCCGACCCGTGCGGCCGCCTCCGCGCCCACCCGCTCCAGGAGGGCGGCGTGGAGCCCGTACGGCAACGGCAGGGCGGGGAACTCGGCGGGGCGGGCGGGATCGTTCGGCGTCCATGCGTACATGGCCCGATCCTGTCACCCGGCGCCGACAGGCGGGGAACGCCCGTCAGCTGCCGGTACGGGGGCGGCCGGCCCCGGACCGCTGCCCTCCTGGGCCGGACGTAAAGCGCTGCGGGGTGACGTGCCGATCTGTCCGCGCGGACGTCCGTTCATCTCCTGGTCCCGCGACAACGACCGGTGATCCGGTCCCCCGGCTCCGACACGCCCTCAGACGCCGAGACCGACGTCGGCGAAAGGCGCGGGACTCAGGCCGAGCGGGCCTCCGAAGGGGGAGTTCAGGGCATAGATGAGGACCACCATGAAGGCGATGAGGCTGGTGAAGCCGAGGGCCAGCACCAGGTGGGTGCCGGTGCGCTCGATCCCGAAGAGGAACATCAGGGCCAACGTGAGCACGCCGCCGGCGAGCAAACCGAACCACATGACGCCCGACATGCCCCGGCCTCTGCTCTCCTCACGGCCGTGGCGCGCCTCGTAGGCGACGGAGATCTGCCCGAACGCCAGCTGGTCCACCTGCTGTTGGGCGTTGGTGGTGGGCTCGAACGACACCCATGCGTTCTGCACCTCGTGCAGGAGCGTCCAGCCACGAGCGCCCAGCGGTTTGTCCTGCCCCATCAGGGGCCACTCGGTGTTCCGGACGTAGGCGGCGTAGGTGTCCACCGCAGAGCGGGCCCGCTGGGCGGCGTCGGGCGGCAGCCCGTCGGCCAGCAGATACGTCTGGTGCAGCGCCCCTGCCTCGGTGCTGATATTGGTGTCGGCGTCGTCCTTGGCCTCCCACACCGAAACCAGCGCGACGCCCAGCACCAAGGCGTACAACACGCCGACCATCATCGTCAGGTACTCGGCGGTGTCGTCACGCGACTCCTCCCCCGACGCCGCTCGCTTGGCCCTGCGGCTGTTGAACACGGCAGCACCCCCGGCGATGGCGACGAATCCGGCGATGATCCCGATCACTGCGATCACGTGTTCCATGGTGTCCCTGAGCTTTGGTCGGTCTGCCGGCGAGACTTGCGGCGACGCCACGCGATGGCTGCGGCGACGATCGCGGGAACGAACAGGACCAGGAAGTACAGGACGACGTTGTGCAACAGCCGGGTCGCCCTCTCGCCGGAACGGCCGGAGTGGAGACGGGGTGAGGGCACCCGGCTCGCCCCTGCCTGCGGCCCGGGGGAAGCGGAGGGACTCGTGGAGGCCGCAGGACTCGCGCCGCCTGGCTTGGCCTTCTCGGGCTTGCGCCCCTTGCCGGGCGCACCGGCGCCAGGTGCCCCGGGCGCGCCAGGTGCGCCAGGTGCGCCAGGTCCCCCGGCTCCGGGCGCTTTCGCTCCGCCCCCGGGAGCACCAGGCCCGGCAGCACCGGCACCGGGAGCACCAGCACCTGGAGCACCAGCGGCAGGAGCACCCGGCGCAACAGCACCGGCACCGGCAGCCCCCGGCCCAGCAGCACCAGCACCACCGGCACCAGCACCAGCACCACCGGCACCAGCACCTGGAGCACCAGCCGCAGGAGCACCCGGCGCAACAGCACCAGCACCGGCAGCCCCCGGCGCAGCAGCACCAGCCCCAGCACCACCGGCACCAGCACCTGGAGCACCAGCGGCGGGAGCACCCGGCGCAGCAGCACCAGCACCGGCAGCCCCCGGCCCAGCAGCACCAGCACCAGCACCAGCACCACCGGCACCTGGAGCACCAGCCGCAGGAGCACCCGGCGCAACAGCACCGGCACCGGCAGCCCCCGGCCCAGCAGCACCAGCCCCAGCAACACCAGCACCGGCGCCGGCACCGGCAGCCCCGACTGCGGGAGCACCTGGCGCAGCAGCACCAGCCCCAGGAGCACCGGGCGCGGGAGCTGCGGGTGCAGGCACTCTCGCACCGCCTGCGGGAGCCCCGGGTGCGGGAGCACCAGGCCCGGGGGCCCCGGGCCCAGGGGCACCAGGTGCGGGAACACCGGGCGCGGGAACACCGGGCGCAGGAGCACCAGGTGCAGGAGCACCAGGTGCGGGAACACCGGGCGCAGGAACACCGGGCGCGGGAACACCAGGCGCAGGAACACCGGGCGCGGGAACACCAGGCGCAGGAACACCAGGCGCAGGAACACCAGGCGCGGGAACACCAGGCGCGGGAACACCAGGTACGGGAACACCAGGCGCAGGAACACCAGGCGCAGGAACACCAGGCGCAGGAACACCAGGTGCAGGAACACCAGGTGCAGGAACACCGGGCGGCGAAGCACTGGGCCTAGGAGTCCCGGGCGGGGAAGCGCTGGGCCTGGGTGTTCCTCCCCCGGGAGGACCGGGCGGGGAAGCACTGGGCCTGGGTGTTCCTCCTCCGGGAGTCCCAGGCGGGGAAGCGCTGGGTACGGGAACCCCGGTTCCGCAGGTGGGGGGCACTCCGAATGCTTCTCCCCGCGCTCCCGGCTCCGGCCCGCTGGGAGGAAGGCTGGCGACTGAAGAGGTCATCGGCGGACCAGCGACCGAGCCGGCCAGTACCAGGCCAGCGACAGCCGAGAAGAAGGACAGTTTCCAGCCAGCCATATGATCTAGTTATGGCCTCGGGGCGGCCTGTCCCCCTCCGACACGCTCTCCGGTGGGTATTGAGCCGCTCTGATCACACGACAGGGGTAACGGCAGCGGGGCCGTTGTGGGGAACGCGCATGCCTTCAGCTTCTTCATCGCCTGCGCCCGCTCGCGCAGGTCCATGCCGCAGGGCGCGATCCCGTCGAACGCCCTCCCGGTTCCAGGGAGATCACCCGACTCGCCTGCCAGCGGTCGCTCCGCGACGGCTCAGGCCGGCTCAGGCCGGCGGCGGGAGGATGTCGCAGAGCGCCTGGAGGGCCGCCGGGTAGGCGTGGTCGGGCGGGGTGGCGTAGCCGACCACCAGGCCGTCGACGGCGGGCATCGCCTCCGCCGGGACCGCCGGGTGGCGGTAGTCGGCGAGCCCCTCGACGGCCAGGCCCCGGTAGACGGCGGCCTTGAGGATCGAGCGTTCGGTGCCGGGGGCGAGCCGCAGGACGGCGTGCAGACCGGCCGCGATGCCGGACACCTCGATGTGCGGAGCATGGGCGGCCAGCGCGGCCACCAGCTGGTCCCGGCGGTCCCGGTAGCGGCGCCGCATCCGCCGCACGTGCCGGTCGTAGCCCCCGGAGTCGATGAACTCCGCGAGGGTCAGCTGGTCCGGGGCGCTGGCCCAGGCCTCGCGTTCGCCCTTGGCCGCGAGCACCCGGTCGACCAGGTGGTCCGGCAGGACCATCCAGCCGAGGCGCAGCGCCGGGCTGAGGCTCTTGCTGACGCTGCCGAGGTAGAGGACCCGGTCGGGGTCGAGCCCCTGGACGGCGCCGACCGGTTGGCGGTCGTAGCGGAACTCCCCGTCGTAGTCGTCCTCCAGGACGAGTCCGCCGCGGCCGCGCGCCCAGTCGATCACGGCGGCGCGGCGCCCGGCGTGCAGCGGGCCTCCGGTCGGGAACTGGTGGGCGGGGGTGAGCAGGACCGTCCGGACGTCCGGGTGCCGCGCCAACTCCTCGACCCGGGCGCCCTGTTCGTCGATCGGCAGCGGCACCACGGGCACCCCGGCGGCGGCCAGCAGCCCGCGGTGGAAGCCCAGCCCGTACGCCTCGACGGCCAGCGGCCCCCGGTCGGCGGAGGGCAGGACGGGCGCGGCGCCGTCGAAGAGCAGCCGCAGCGCGTGGGCGAAGCCGGAGCAGACCACGATCCGGTCGGGGTCGGTGCGCACCCCGCGGGCGCGGGCGAGGTAGTCGGCGAGGACGGTGCGCAGTTCGGGCCGGCCCTGCGGGTCGCCGGGCCCGAAGGCCTCGTTGGGTGCGGCGGTGAGGGCCCGGCGGGCGGCGGCCAGCCAGGCGGTCCGGGGGAAGGAGGCGGCGTCGGGTTGGCCCTGGCGCAGGTCGTGCACGGGCCCGGACCGGCGGGTGGGGCGGCGGGCGCGGTCGGACCGGACGGGTGCGGCGCGTTCGGCGACGGTGGTGCCGGAGCCCTGGCGGGCGGTGAGCCAGCCCTCGGCGACGAGTTCGGCGTAGGCCTCGGCGGCGGTGTTGCGGGCCACGCCGAGGTCGGCGGCGAGCGCCCGGTAGGGCGGCAGCCGGGTGCCGGGGGCGAGCCGGCCGGTGTGGATCGCCTCGCGCAGGGCGGCCATCAGCGCGGATCGGCGGCCGCCGGTGGCGGGCAGGTCGAGGTGGAGGTCGTTGCCGGTCGGGTGGCCCGGCTCGGTGGTGTGCGCGCCCGGCGTTTCCGTCATGGCCCCGCACCCTACCCGCCGCTCACCGGCCACCGGCGGGCGGGCGGTGGCCGGTCGAGCCGCTGCCGGGCCCCGGTGGGCCGGCGCCGGTTCGGCCACGGAACGATGGCGGGGCCCCGCGCCTGCCCACGGACTCCTACGGATTCCTACGGAGTCCTACGGACGCCCGTGGACACCTACGGCACGACGGTGACCGGCCAGCGGCCCGCCTTGACCAGTCGGACCGCGACCGATCCGATCACCTTGTGCCCGGCCTGTTCGGAGACGCCGACCACCACGGCGTCGGCGCGCAGTTCGTCCGCGAGCCTGGCGAGGCCCGTATAGGGGTCGCCGCGCACCGTGAGGAAGCGCCACTCCACCCGCCAGACCTCGCGCATCCGGTGCTCGGCGTCGCGCAGCGCGGCCAGCAGCTCGTCGGCGATCTCCTGGGTGGTCTCCTCCACGGCGGCGCCGGCCAGGGCGGTCGCGGCGCCGAGTATCGGCTGGATGTAGGCGACGGCGAGGAGTGCGCCCTGCCGACGGGCCAGTCCGGCGGCGTAGGCGGTGGCGCGCCAGGAGGAGTCTGAGCCGTCCAGGCCCGCGAGGATCACCTTGGGCCCGTCGGTCCCCAGCTCGAAGCCGCTGGGTGCGACGGCCGGCTCGTGGACCGGACGTTCCCCGCCGCCGTCGACGGCCCCTGCGTCCGCCGCATCGCTCTCGTTGCTCATGGGCCGAAGGCTATGCCCGCCACGGGGAGTGGCGGCAGTGGGCACTCCGGGTGAGGGCTGTGGTGCGGGCCACCCGGACGGGTGCGCGGGCGCGCCGATCCGGTACCCGGGGCCGGGTGGGCCGTCACCCGCTGTCGACGATGTGCGCGGCTTCACACGGCCTCCCGGGTGACGGCGGCCACTTCGAGCGGTGGTTTGATCTTGAAAATGCGGCGAAATGATGCGAAATCACCTCATTTTCGTGATCGATACCTGCGGTAACAAGCCCCTGACGTGCTCGAACCTGCGAATCCTTGAAACCGACACGAACAGCCCCGTAACTTCGAACCCGTTGCACCGAGCGATTCCGCTCCGGCCGGGCCTCACCGCCCCCGAGCAGGAACGGTGCCGGACCACGCGAGCGACGCGTCCCCGAAACCGACGGCCTTCCGAGGGCCTGGTTCCGCGCGCCCGCAAACCCCCTCCGAAAGGAACCGCATGACCTTCCGTAACGAGACCGCCGCTGCCACCACCACCGCCACCCCGAAGCGCCGCAACCGCGTCCGGATGGCTCTGGCGGCCGGGGCGCTCACCGCCCTGCCGGTGGCCGGCCTCGTCACGGCCAACAGCGCCTCCGCCGCGCCGGCGTCGGTCTGGGACAAGGTCGCCTCCTGCGAGGCCACCGGCAACTGGGCCATCAACTCCGGCAACGGCTTCTACGGCGGCCTGCAGTTCACCTCCAGCACCTGGGCGGCCTTCGGCGGCACCTCCTTCGCCCCGCGCGCCGACCTGGCCACCAAGGAGCAGCAGATCTCCATCGGCGAGAAGGTCCTCGCCGCCCAGGGCCCCGGCGCCTGGCCGATCTGCTCCGGCAAGGCCGGCCTGGGCAAGTAGGCCCACCCCCGCACGCAAGCCGCCGCACCCCTCGCCCGGGGTGCGGCGGCTTCGTCGCGTCACGGTGTCGGCGTACGGACAGACGCAGCCCCACCCCCGGTTGACGGGTCGCCACAGCTACCTGGGCGGTCGATTCCCACGGGCAGCGGCCTGGTGGGCATGGCGAGCCGCCGACGCGCCCCTGAGGGCCGCGAACTCGTTCGGCCCCTGCACGAGTCGGCAGGCACCGGTGTCCTGGTCCACGAGAATGGGCCAGTTTCCGCCGACTCGGATCGGACGCCCGTCCTTGCCCTTCGCAGTGGGACACCAGGTGAAGCCGAACATGCCCGTGCGAGCCGGGGGCGCCCACAGGCTGAGCTCAAAGGCCCATTCATCCCATCGCTCGGTCAAGCCACGGCCGAACTCCTCCGCGAGCAGCCTTGCCTCGCTCTCCTCCAACAGGACCCCTTCCTCAGGTGATCAACCCACCGGACAGACCCTACGAGAACAGGCTCGAACGCGGTGCACGGGTCTCCGTACTCAATGGAGCAGCCGGAGGAGGACGCCGACACCGGCCGGCACTCCCACCGTGTGACCGAGATCGCCCCCGGCGCCCATCTCGGACCGCACCGGCGTGCCGTCAGGCCGGCCGGGCCGGGACCGGCAGCGGGAGGGCGGGCAGGCCGTCGATGCTGGTCCGGACGAGCGGCTTGCCCTCGCAGTAGGCGCTGAACTGCTCCTCGCCCTTGCGGTCGAAGTACTGGGCGTGCAGGTCGCGGTCGGCCCGGTAGTCCATGAACGGCACCGCGTAGCCGCAGGAGTCGCTGACCCGCTCGGCGTGGACCAGCACGATCGCGCGCAGTCCAGCGCCGTCCGCGCCGGGTTCGAAGCGGCCGAGCAGGTCGGCGAAGCGCGGGTCGTCGCGGAAGACGGGCTCGCCGCGGCCGTGCACCCGGGCCACGGTGGGCGGGCCGTCGAAGGCGCACCACATCAGGGTGATCCGGCCGTTCTCCCGGAGGTGGGCGATGGTCTCGGCCTGCGAGCCGCCGAAGTCCAGGTAGGCGAGGGTCAGTTCGTCGATGATGGCGAGGGTGCCGGAGCGGCCCTTGGGCGAGAGGTTGACGTGTCCGTCGCCCGCCAGCGGCGCGGTGGCGACGAAGTAGACGGGCTGGCGTTCGATGAACTGCCGCAGCCGGCCGTCGATGCTTTCGTACTGCTTTCCCATGTGCGCAAGTGTGCCCGCATCTCGCTCCCCGAGAACGGAAAATCCACGCAATGAGACGGTCGGCGCACTGACCGATCCGCCTAGGATGATTTCCGTACCTGCCACCCACCGGGCCGAGCAAGGGAGTTGAGTTGGTCCAGGACACCCTTCCGACCGCCGGACCGGTGATGGCGGTCGCCCTGCCCGCCGCTCCACTGCGCCGCTACGTCCTCGACTACCGCGGTTACCGGATGAGCCTCGACCGCCCGCGCCGGCGGCTGGAGGTGCCGACGGACGTGGTGACGGTGGCGCTCGCCTTCGAGGGCACGATGCGGCTCACCGACGCCGTGTCGCCCGCCCCCGGAATCTCCTTCGGCTCGATCGCCGCCGGGCTGCGCCGCACCGCGACGATCGCCGAACACGCCGGTGTGCTGCACGGACTGGCGGTCTCGCTCACCCCGCAGGGCGCCTTCCGGGCCTTCGGTCCGGTGGCCGCGGAGCTCGGCGGGCAGTGGGCTGAGGCCGGGGAGGTGCTGGGCCCCCGGCTGGGCCGGCTGGCCGCCCGGCTGGCCGACGCCCCGACCTGGCGGGCCCGATTCGCCCTGCTGGACGGCTACTTCACCGCACTGCTCGCCGACGGGCCGCTCTGGGAGCCGGACGTCCTCTGGGCCTGGCACCAACTCCGGCGCTCCCGGGGACTGGTGCCGGTGCGCGCCCTGGTGGAGGGCACCGGCTGGAGCCGCCGCCGACTGGAGCAGCGCTTCGGGGAACAGCTCGGGCTGGCGCCCAAGCAGGCCGCCGGAATCCTACGACTGCAGCGCACCCTCCGGCTGCTGACCGCCCCGGACGGGCGGTTCGCCCGCGCCGACCTCGCGGCGCTGTGCGGCTACTACGACCAGTCCCACCTCGACCGGACCTTCCGCGGCATGGTCGGCTGCTCGCCCCGCGAGTTCCTGGCCTCCCGCCGGGCCGCCACCGCCACCGCCACCGACCTCGAACCGCCCGACCGGATCGTCGGCCGGATCACCAGCGCCGTGCTCGACGCCGACCGGAGCTGAACCGAGCCGGGCTCCGTTGCCGTGAGAAGCCGACCCGATCGTCAGCACCACCGGCCGGACCGCCCCGCACTCCGGCTACGGCCCCTGGCAGGACCTCGGTGGCACCGTCCTCCTCCATCCGACCGCGATCGGAAAACCGCGTGCCCCCGGGGCACCGGCCGCGCTACCCTCGGCCCCATGAACGTCACCGGCCTCTTCACCGCCACCGCGCGAGCGACCAGCTCGCCGGTTGCCGCCGCCTGACGTACCCCCTCCCCCGGCGACCGGAAACGGTCCGCCGGTGGTGGCTCCGAGGCGTTCTGCTCTCGGTTCCGACGATCGCGCGGACTCGTCGTCCGGTGCCTCCCACCACGGCACACGCGAAGGAGCCACCCCCGTGAACACCGACCAACTCGTCCGCACCTTCACCGAGTACTACGAGGACCGCGGCCACCGCCGGATCACCGGCTCGACCCTGCTGCCCCCGCCCGGCGACCCGGTGCTGTTCACCACCTCCGGCATGCACCCCCTCACGCCCCACCTGGAGGGACGCCCGCACCCGCTGGGCAGGCGGCTGGTCAACGTCCAGCGCTGCCTGCGCACCACCGACCTCGACGAGGTCGGCGACCGCACCCACCTCACCGTCTTCGAGATGCTCGGCACCTGGTCCCTCGGCGACTACGAGAGCCGGCAGAGCCTCGACTGGGGCTACGGGCTGCTCACCGACGGCTTCGGCATCGATCCCGGCCGGCTCCACGTCACCGTCTTCGGCGGCGACGACCGGGTCGGCCCGGACACCGACTCCCTGGAGCTGTGGCAGGACCGCGGCGTGCCGGTCGAGCTCACCGTCGAGGACAACTGGTGGTCCAACGGCCCGACCGGCCCCTGCGGCCCCGACTCGGAGATCTTCCTGTGGACCGGCGACACCCCGCCGCGGTCCACACCCACCCGGGACGACCGCTGGGTCGAGGTGTGGAACCACGTGATGATGCGTCACCGCCGCCTCGACGACGGCACCCTCGTGCCGCTCCCCCAGCGCAACATCGACACCGGCCTCGGCCTGGAACGCCTCTCCTCACTACTCCAGGGCCGCCCCTCCGTCTTCGACTGCGACGTCTTCGACCCCTGGCGCCGCCTCGTCCCGCCCCTGTGGCAGCTGGACGAACCGTCCCTGCGCCTGGTCTGCGACCACCTGCGCTCGGCCGTCGTCGTCATCGGCGACGGCGTCCGCCCCTCCAACACCGGCCGCGGCTACGTCCTGCGCCGCCTGCTGCGCCGGGTGCTCACCGTACTGCGCCGGGACGACCCGCAGCGCGGACTCGGCGACCTGCCGGAGGAGTTGGTCCGGCACACCCTGGACCGCTTCCGCCAGGACGTCGACCCCGGGTCGGTCCGCCGGGTGCTGCTCGACGAGGAGCGGCGCTTCGACCGCCTCCTCGACCGCGGCCGCCGGGTCCTCTCCCGCCCCCGCTTCCGCGGCCCCCTCACCGAGGACGACCTCCACTACCTCCACGACACCCACGGCCTCCCCCGCGACCTGGTCCTCGACCTCCGCCCGCGCTGACGGGCGGCCCGGGCGCGAGGCAGGCACGGGCGCGAGGCAGGCACGGCCGGGGCGCCAGGCGGGCGTTGCGCATTTGTACAAGACGTGTGAGGGCCCCGTCCGCCACGATCGGAAGGCCCGGCCGGTGCGGGGGGACCGGCCGGTCACCGAGGGCGGACGGGGCTGCGCTCAAGGCCGCTCACGGGCCGCCCAGGAGCGGCCGAGCGGATGTCACTGCTTCATGTAGACGCTGTCCATGAACTTGATGATCTGCTCGTCCGTCAGCCGGTGGCCCTCGCGGTGGCCCATCGCCAGGTCGGCCTCGCTGATCATGCCGACCAGCCGGTCGCCGTCGATCACCGGGATGCGCCGGATCTGGTGCTGTTCCATCTTCTTCAGCACGGTGTCCATGCTGTCCTCGGCGCGCACGCAGTGCAGGTGCCCGGCGAGGTCCATGGCCGTCATCTCGGCCGGGTTCTTGCCCTCGGCCACACATCGCAGCACGATGTCGCGGTCGGTGATGATGCCGTGGAGCTTCTGGTCGTCGCCGCAGATCGGCAGCGCGCCGACGTGCATGTCGCGCATCATCTTCGCGGCCTCGGCCAGCGTCTGGTGGGCGCCGATGCACTGGGCGCCGGTGTGCATGATGTCTCGGGCAGTGGTCACGGGGACTCCTTCGTCGGTGTTACCCCCCCCGACGGTCCGCCCCCGCGGCGGCCCACAGCGCCGCTCGCGGGGTGACCGTGCCCTCACCGTAGGCGACCCGGGGCCCGCCCGCGACCGCGAGCACCGATACTGGACGGGTGACGACGCAAGCCACCGGGGCGGTCGACGAGGCCGTCCTCGCCCGGCCCGCGACGGCGCTGCGCCCGTACGTGGCCCGGTATTCGGGGTACCGGCAGCGCGGTCTGGCCCCGGCCGTGCACCGCGGTCTGCCCTCCCCGTACCTGACCTTCATCCTCACCCTGGACGAACCGCTGGTGGTCTCCCGCCACCCCGATCCGGCGCAGCCGCCCGGCAGCTACTCGACGGTGCTCGGCGGGCTGCACACCTCCCCCGCGCTGATCACCCACGAGGGGGCGCAGTCCGGCGTGCAGATCGCCGTGCACCCGCTCGCCGCCCGGGCGCTGTTCGGGCTGCCCGCAGGGGAGTTGGCGGGACTGGACGTCCCGGCGGAGGAGGTCCTCGGGCGGCTCGCCGCCGAGCTGCGGGAGCGGCTGCAGGCGGCCGGCGACTGGGCGCAGCGGTTCGCCCTGCTGGACGGGGCGCTGCTGCGGGCCGCCCGGCCGTCCGGGTCGGTGCCGGCGGAGGTGGGCTGGGCCTGGCGGGCGCTGCGCCGCAGCGGCGGCGGGCTGCCGGTGGCGGAACTGGCCCGGGAGACCGGCTGGAGCGCCCGGCACCTCCAGTCGCGGTTCCGGCGGGAGACCGGGCTCACCCCCAAGGCGGCCGCCCGGGTGATCCGCTTCGACCGGGCCCGGCACCTGCTCGCGGCCGGTTCCCCGCCGCCCCGGCTGGCCGAACTGGCCGTCCGCTGCGGCTACTTCGACCAGGCGCACCTGGCCCGGGAGTTCCGGGCGCTGGCCGGGGCCGCGCCCAGCGCCTGGCTCGCGGCGGAGGGGCCGGAGGCGGCGAAGTTCCGAAACGTCCAAGGCGGGGTCACCGGGCCGGGCTCAGAGTGGGAGGCGTAGCCATCGCACCCGAGGAGTGACCAGCCATGGACACCGGAACCCCCGCGACCGAAACCCCCGCCCCGCAGGTCTGGCCCACCCTGCGCGCGACCGACGCCCGGGCCCTGATCCGCTTCCTGGCGGACGCCTTCGGCTTCCGGGAGGTGGTCAGCTACGGCGAGGGCGAGTTCGTCGGGCACGCCGAACTGGCCTGGCCGGAGGGCGGCGGCGTGATGCTCGGCTCGGTGCGCGAGACGACGCCGGACGAGTGGCCGGGCCTGCCGGGCAGCTTCAGCGCGTACGTGGTGACCGCCGACCCGGACGGCGTGCACGCCCGGGCCGTCGCCGCCGGGGCCCGGATCACCACCGACCTGCACGAGACCGACTACGGCTCGCGTGACTTCGCCGCCGCCGACCCCGAGGGCAACCACTGGTACTTCGGGACGTACCCGGGCGCGCCCCGGCCCGCCCCGGGTTCCTGACCGACGCCCCCGGTCGCCCCGGGCGGCGACGGCCGTACCGGGGCAGACTGGCTGCGGGGGCCACCCGCGGGAGTCTACGGAGAGGGCCCATGCCGCAGATGACGGTGGACGGACGCACCCTCGCCCTGTCCCACCTCGACAAGGTGTACTACCCGAGCATCGGCACCCTGAAGGGCGACGTGCTGCGCTACTACGCCGCCGTGCACACCGCCCTGCTGCCCCACCTGCGCGACCGCCCGGTGTCGTTCCTGCGCTGCCCGGACGGCGTGGAGGCGGAGGTGTTCGTCGCCAAGAACCCGCCGCCGGGCACCCCGGACTGGGTGCGCACGGTGGACGTGCCCAGCAGCGGCGGGGACCTGCGCCAGGTGGTGCTGGAGGACGGCGCGGCACTGCTGGCGGTCGCCAACCTGGGCTGCCTGGAGCTGCACGTACCGCAGTGGCACGCGGCCGCGCCGGCGCTGGCCGACCGGCTGGTCCTGGACCTCGACCCGGGTGAGGGCTCGGACGTGCTCACCTGCCGGGCGGTCGCGCTGCTGCTGCGCGAGCGGCTGGCCGCGGACGGGCTGGCGGCCTGGGTGAAGACCTCCGGCTCCAAGGGCCTGCACCTGCTGGTACCGATCGAGCCCACGCCCAGCGCCGAGGTCTCCGGGTACGCGAAGGCGCTGGCCGCCGCCCTGGAGGTCGAGCACCCCGACCTGGTGGTGCACACCATGGCCAAGGCCCGCCGCCGGGGCCGGGTGCTGGTCGACTGGTCGCAGAACAACGCCAAGAAGACCACCGCCGCCCCGTACACGCTGCGCGCCCGGCCGCTGCCGACGGTCTCCACCCCGCTCTCCTGGGGCGAGCTGGAACGGGCGCGGGGGGAGGCGGAGCTGGTCTTCACCCTGGCCGAACTGCCGGGACGGCTGGCGGCGCACGGCGACCTGTTCGCGCCGCTGCTGGACCCGGAGCAGGCCCGGCCGCTGCCCGCCGCGCCCACCACCCGGAAGGCGCCCGCCGGGGCCGCCCCGGCTCCGGGGCCCGCGCCGAAGCAGCCCCGGCAGGTGCTGCAGCCCCCCGTCGAGGTGATGCGCCCCGCCGCGGTCACCGCCGTGCCGCCCGCCGACGGGCTGGGCGGGGGCGGCGTGCAGTACGAGCTGAAGCTGGACGGCTTCCGCTGCGTCGCCTTCGCCCGCGGCGACCGCCCGGCGTTCCTGCAGTCCCGCAGCGGCCGCGACCTCGCCCGCGAGTTCCCGCCGATCGCCGCCGCCGTCGCCCGGCTGCCGGAGGGGCTGGTGCTGGACGCCGAGCTCGTCGCCTGGCGGGGCGGCCGGTTCGCCTTCGAGGAACTGCTGCACACCCGCCAGGCCCGGGCCGCGGCCCCGGACGTGGTGCTCGGGCTGATCGCCTTCGACCTGCTCGCCCTGCCCGGCCGCGACGTCCGGCGGCTGCCGCTCACCGACCGGCGCCGCCTGCTGCTGGCCGCGCTGGCCGACGTCCCGCCGCCGATCCAGCCGGTGATGGCCACCACCGACCGGGCGGAGGCGCTGGAGTGGATGGAGCAGCTGGCCGACACCGGCGTGGAGGGCCTGGTCTGCAAGGCCGCGGCCTCCCCCTACCGGCCGCGCGGCGCGGGCCGCGCCTGGGTCAAGTACCGGCGCAGCGACACGCTGGACGCCACCGTCCGCGCCCTCACCGGTTCGGCCGCCCGGCCGCACGCGCTGGTGCTCCAACTCGACGACGGCCGGGTCTTCCTGAGCACCCCCCGGCTCACCCCCGTCCAGGCCCGCGAGGTCGCCCAGGTCGCCGGGCCGCTGCTCGGCCCTCCGGCCACCGATCCCGACCACGGCCAGGTGCACCCGCTCACCGGCCCGCTGCGCGCCGAACTCACCCTCACCGGACGCCCGCCCACCGCCACCTTCGTCCGCCTGCGCGGGGACTGACCCCGGGCCGGACCGGAAAGGAGCGGGGCTGCGCTGCGCAGGGGCGCCTCACCTGCGCCGCTTCGGCGCCGCGTGGACGAACTCGGTGACCAGCGCGTCCTCGAACACCGGCAGGTCCCCCGGCTTGCGGCTGGTCACCAGCGGGCCCGGACCGTCCCGGCAGACGTGCACCTCCTCGTCCACCCAGTGGGCGCCCGCGTTGACCAGGTCGGTCCGCAGGCTGGGCCAGGAGGTGAGGGTGCGGCCGCGGACGGCATCGGCCTCGATCAGCGTCCAGGCGGCGTGGCAGATCGCGGCGACCGGACGGCCGGAGGCGCAGCACCCGTGCACGAAGGCGACGGCCGGCCGGTCCACCCGCAGCCGGTCCGGGTTGGCGACGCCGCCCGGCAGAACCAGCCCGTCGTAGTCGTCCGGGTCCGCCTCCGCGACCAGGACGTCCACCGCGAAGGTGTCCCCGGCCTCACGGTGCCGGACGGCCTGCACCCGGCCGGGGGCCGTGGACAGCAGGCGCGGGCTGCCGCCGGCCTCGGCGACCGCCTGCCAGGGCGAGGTGAGCTCCTGCTGCTCGACGCCGTACGGGGCGACCAGGAAGGCGATCGTCCGGCCGGTCAGGGTGATCAGCGGCCAGCCCATGGCTCAGCGCGGGCGCCGGGTGGTGAGGTCCTCGGCGGGCGGCGGGGTGGTGCCGACCCGGGCCCGGGGGCAGTCGAGGTGGACGGTGCGGTCCAGGTGGTCGATCCGGGCGACCAGGCCGACCGGGACGAGCACCCGGGCACCCGGCACCCACGGCGCGGCGTCGACCATCAGGTGGTCGCCGCCGTCCTGCTCGATCCGGCCGAGCGGGCCGTCGGTCGCGTCCACCTCGTATCCCACCAGGGCGAGGTCGGCGGCGGGGTGGGAGCCCGGGCGGTACTCCCACAGGTCGGTACTCATCAGGTCTCGCCTCTCATCGCCTCACGCCTCGGGGCGGTCCCAGGGGCGACGCTCGCGGCGCTCGCGCCGCTCCTCCCGCGCCGGACCGGCAGACGCGGGCCCGCGGGACCCGCGGCGCCGCCGCAGCAGCTCCGTGGCGGCCACCGCGCCCGCCACCGATGCGGCCCAGACCACCCCGAGGGCGATCAGCACCGCCGTCGTCGGAGTGCGAACCCCGATGCCGAGACAGATGGACGTCATCACCAGGACGGTCAGCAGCACCCCGGCCGAGATCCGGCGCCCGGCGGCGCGCAGCGCCCCGACGACCCGGTTCGGCGGCTTCGCCCCCATCGTGCTCAACTTCCGGTCGAGGCGCGTGTCCTGGCGCAGGTCGGACTCGATCTCCTCAAGGAGCCGCCGCTCCCATCCGCTCAACGCGGGTCCGTCCATCTCGGTCACCTCCGACGTTCCGGTGACGTGCTCGCACCCGGGCGGATGCCCGGTACGGGCTGGCGTCAACCGTTCCGGGGACCGCCTGTTCCGGCGTCCACGCGCCCGAAGGCACGGGGACGGGCCAGCAGGCTGTCGTCCAGGACACGCAGCAGGGCGGCGGCGTCGCGGTGGACCTCGACCGCGCCGGCCACCCGCAGCTCGGGACCGGCGTCCCCGCCGGTCTCCAGGGCGACGCAGGGCACCCCGGCCCGCCGCGCCGCCAGCACCTCGCGCACGCTCCCGGCGACGGCCACGGCGTGCGAGGGCTCGCCGTCCACCAGCTCCAGGGCGGCCCGCACGGGGTCACCCCCGGGGGCGGTCACGGTCAGGACCGGTGCCCCGGCCGGCCCGGGCCCGGTCAGCACGACCGTCCAGCCGCGCGCGGCGCACTCGCGCAGCAACTCGGCGCCGCCGGGCAGCCGCGGCCGCCAGTCGGTACCGAAGAGGGCCGCCGAGATCACCGTCATCGTCACCGCTCCCGTTGCCGTGCTTCCGCGCCTCCGTCGCAGGCCACGCACCGTGCGCGCCCTTCCAGGTTAGGACGGTCCCCGGCCCCGCGCGCTGCCTGCCGGGGTACGGGCGCCCGCACCGGCGAAAACCGCTTGGCGTCCGTCGCGCGGGCGGCCATACTCCGGACGTTCACTGGCGAGCGGGGGGAGAACGCGTGGCGGTGTTCGCGTGCGCGGGGTGCGGTGCGGAGCTGACCACGCCGGTGACGGAGGTGGCGCTGCCACCGCACGCGCACCGCGAGGGCGCCGACCGCTACCTGCCGCCGCTGCTGGAGCCCGGGACCTTCGCCGTCGACCCGGAACCCTTCGAGCAACCCTGGCGCCCCTGGTCCGCGATCACCCCGGCGGAGGCCGCCGCCCTGGGCGTGTACGCGCCGGTCGACGGGCTGTGGTCCGGCCCCGGCGGCACCGTCCTGCTGGCCCCGGGCGACACCCGCGGCACCGCGCTGATCGCGGAGCGGTGCGACGGGTGCTGCGCCTGCGCCGGAGACTCCAATCTGGCCTGCGAGCGGTGCGGTCGGACGGTGGGCGCCCGGATCGACGACTGCTACCTCTGGCAGGCGGTCCGGCTCGACCCGCGGGCCGTACGGCGGCTCCCGGTCGAGGGCCCGGCCCGTCCGGACGGAGACGGCTGGACGGCGCCCCCGGCGCCACCCGTCGAGCCCGACGGCTGGTGGAGTGACCGGTGGAGCGCCGCGGTCGGAGCGGCTCTGGCCGAGGTCCTGGCGGCCTCCGGCGGCGCGCCGGTGGCGGTGCCCCCGGGCCTGCTCTCCGAGACCTTCGGCCGCACCCTGCACCGGCTGCTCCCGACCGGCGACCCGGTCCGCACCCTGGGCGTGGCCGGCCCCGGGGTCACCCCCGCCCCAGTGCCGGAGATCGCCCTCGTCCCCCGCCACCCGTGGAACGGCGCCACCTGGCAGCCGCCCTCCGGCGGCGCGGTACCCGTCCCGCTGGACTCCGCGGTGTGGACGTACCTCGCCTTCCCACCGCTCCGTCCCACCACCCGGCTGCCCGCCGGGGAGGAACGCGACGACCCGCTGCCGCTGCGCCCGACCCGGCTGTTCGAGCCCGACCGGCGCCTGCTGCGCCACCGCCTCGCCCGGCTGCCCGCCGTCCGGCAGCCCTGGCTGCGCGCGATCTACGATCGGCTCGGCGACCGCCACTACCACCGGGCCGCTTCGGAGGGCACCCCATGAGGATCAACCTGACCACCGTGTTCGTCGACGACCAGGACAAGGCGCTGCGGTTCTACACCGAGGTGCTGGGTTTCGTGAAGAAGGAGGAGGTCCCGCTCGGCGAGTACCGCTGGCTCACGGTGGTCTCCCCCGAACAGCCCGACGGCACCGAACTGCTGCTGGAACCCGACAAGCACCGGGCCGTCAAGCCCTACAAGACGGCGCTCGTCGAGGACGGCATCCCGGCCGCCCAGTTCGCCGTGGACAACGTGCACGCCGAGTACGACCGCCTCCACCGGCTCGGCGTCCGCTTCACGCAGGAGCCGACGGCCCTCGGCCCGGTCACCGTCGCGGTGCTGGACGACACCTGCGGCAACCTCATCCAGCTCGCCCAGTTCCACCGCTAGCCCGGCAGGACGAACCAGCCGGCCCGCCCTCCGCCGGTGAGCTGCGGCAGCGCCCCGGCGGCGGCCCGCAGCTCGTGCTGCGCCGCGACGAAGGCCTCGGGCAGGCCGGCGCCGTAGCGCTGCAGCCGCCAGGCGTCGAAGGTCACCGTGCCCGGTCCGGTGGTGTCGACCTCGACCTCGACACCGTCCGGGCCGGTGAACCGGCAGCCCGCGCCGTGTACCAGGTACAACCGGCCGCCGACCACGCCCACCCGGGGGATCCGGCGGGTGCGGGCGAGGACCAGCCACTCCGTCAGACACCCGGCCGGCGGATCATTGCGGCCCAACTCGCCGAGGATCCAGGTCAGTTCCGCGAGGTAGCCGAGCACCAGCTCACGGGCCGTGGTCACCGGACACCGCCGGGGGCCGATCGAGTTCGGGCAGACGCTCCTCGGGAACGAGGTGGCCGGCGCCCGGCAGGACCGAGCTGCGCGCTTCCTCGGACGGTCCTGCGCGCTACGCGGGGTCGGACGCCAGCCGGGCGTGCAGGTGCTCGTCGGTGTACGGGCCGTCGCCGTAGCGGTAGGAGGCGCGCAGGGTGCCCTCGTACGGGAAGCCGGCGCGGGTGGCGACCCGGCAGGAGGCCTCGTTGCCGACGGCGTGGTAGAGCTCGATGCGGCGGACTCCGGCGGTGCGGACGCCCCAGGCGGTGACGGCGGTGGTGGCGCGGGTGGCGAGGCCGCGGCCTCGGGCGGCGGTGAGCAGCCAGTAGCCGACCATGGCGACGCCCTCGTCCCGGTCGGTCCAGCGCAGCACGACGTTGCCGCACAGCCTGCCGTCGGCGGCGTCGGTGATGGCGAAGGCGGCCGTGCCGCCCTCGGCCCAGCGGGAGTCGGCGCGTTCGAGGTAGGCCTCGGCGCCGGCCCGGTGGGTGGCGTCGCGCAGCGGGTTCCAGCGGGCGATCTCCGGATCGACCGCGGCCGCCATCACCGCCGCGGCGGTGCCGCCCGGCAGGTCGAGGCGGCGGCCCCAGGGGCGGAGCAGCACGTCGCCCAGGTCGAGGACTTCGGGGCGGAGGAGGCGCTGGTCGGTCGCCGGGTCACTGGTCGTCACCCTGCCTTCCTACCCTCGCCTCCCCCACCGCCGCCAGCGAATATCCCGGTGCCGGCGAGCAACCCGGCGCGCCGCCCGCGGACAGCCGCCGGGGCACGCGCTAGGACAGCGCCACGCCGACCGTCGCGGTCCAGATGCTGTCGTTCGAGGCCGAGGGCGCCACCGCGCTGCCCCAGGCCAGCACCAGCCGGTCGGGCGCCAGTGCGGAGAACCCGAAGGTGTCGCCGGGCCACACCGAGCCGGTGCCGAAGTCCCGTGAGACCTGGACCGGGGCGGACAGCCAGCCCCGGGTGGTCGAGAAGGTCCGGAGGTACTGCGCGTAGCCGCGCGGGTCGCTGCTCGACAGCCAGCCCACGTAGGCGATCCCGGGCGGTCCGGCGACCACCTGCATGACGTGCGGGACGTTCAGCCGGTCGGAGGGCACTTGGAGCGGGGTGGACCAGGTCGCCCCGTGGTCGCGCGAGTACGACAGCCAGCCGGTGTCGCTGTTCGAGTCCTGGGTGTCCCAGGTGGCGTACAGCGTCCCGTCCGGGCCGAGCGCCTCGCTGCCGTCGATCCACCACTCACTGTTGTTCATCGACCCGGCGCCGCCGCCGACCCGCACCGGCGGGGACCAGGTGGCGCCGCCGTCGGTGGAGCGGGTCGCGTAGGTGTAGGCCACGGTCAGGTTGTCGGTCGGGACGTCGGTGACGACGTAACCCTGGTAGAGCACGTCGATCGAGCCGTCCGGCTCGACCGTGACGGGCGCGCTGTCGGCCCCGCTGTTCGGGTACCCGGGGCTGATGTGCGACATCGCGCTCCAGGTCCGGCCGCCGTCGGTGGACTTCTGCAGCACCGCGTTGACGTCGCCGGTGGCGAAGGAGCAACTGCCGGACGCCGCGCAGAGGAAGGTCACCGCGGCCGCGCTCGGACCGTAGTCCCAGGTCAGGTAGAGCGTCCCGTCCGGGCCGGCGGTGATGAACTCCCGGTCGCCCCAGTTGTTCGCGTCCGGCGGGAGGGCCTGGCCGACGGTCTTGAAGCTGGCGCCGTGGTCGGTGCTGACGTCGACGACGGGGTAGGTCAGGCCGGAGCGGGCGACCATGAACGCCGCGTAGATCGCGCCGTCGGGGGCGACGGTGATCGCCGGGTCCCAGGACCGGCTGCCGTTCTGTCCGGTGCTGCCCGGCAGTGTGAGCGGCGGGCCGAAGGTGGAGCCGCCGTCGCGTGAGCCGGCGAAGCCGATGCCCTTGCAGCCCATCCAGATGGCGTACACGGCGTTCACCGCCGGGTCGACGGCCTGGATGGCCTCGGCGTTCTGTCCGGAGCAGGAGGCCGACACGTTCGTCGGGGTGCTGATCGTGTAGGAGGCGGTGGCCGCGCGGGCGGCCGGGCCCGCGGCGACGGGGGCGCCGGCCGGTGCGGCCTGGGCCGGTCCGGCGGTGAGGGCGAGGACGGTGGCTCCGGCACAGAGGCCGACGAGCAGGGATCTGAGCCTGCCGGGACGTGCGCGCACGGGCTGATCTCCTCAGGGTGGAAGGGAGCCTGGAGGAACCTTGCCTGGGGTGGCGGGCCGTCAGCGGTGGTGCCACGTCCCGCCTCGGGACGGATTCCCCCGGGCGCCGATCGCGAAGCCGCGCGGCTGTGGAGACAGCTCGGACGTCGTGTGCGGAGCCGGTTCAGATCCCGGAAAGCCACGCAGGGGTCTTGTGCCGCACCTGCGTGGCTGGATATGGGCCTGGCGGTCGGATCGTCCGGTCATCCGAACGCCAGGTTCCGGCCCACCGGCCCCAGCGCACCGGCATCGGCGCACCGGCCTCAGCGCCCCGGCGCGACCCGGCCGATCAGGTGGAGCAACCGGTCCAGGGCGTCCTTGGAGTTGGGCTCGGTCAGGTTGACCATCAGTCGGAACGCCACCTTCAGCAGCGCCGGGTGGCCGAGTCCGGCGGCGCCCGCGGCACCGAGCAGCCGGGGGCGGCCGAGCAGGTCGGCGGCCAGCCGGCCGAGGGCGAAGTAGCCCGCGTAGGCGGAGCGCAGCTTCTGCGGGTAGGCGCGCAGGGCGAGTTCGCGGCCGCGGTCGGTGCGGCGGGCGTGCGCCTGGACGATCGTCTCGGCGGCGTAGCGGCCGGATTCCATCGCGTAGGCGATGCCCTCGCCGGTGCCGGGGCTGACCGTGCCGCCCGCGTCGCCGATCAGCAACAGGCCGTCGGCGTAGTGGGGTTGGCGGTTGAGGCCCATCGGGAGGGCGGAGCCGCGGATCGGCTCGGTGACGGCCTCGGGGGTGTAGGCGTAGCCGGGCGGCAGGTCGACGCACCAGCGCCGCAGCAGGTCGCGCCAGTCCAGGTCGGTGCCGGCGGTGTCGAGGACGCCGAGGCCGACGTTGGCGGTGCCGTCGCCCATGCCGAACACCCAGGCGTAGCCGGGCAGGAGGCGGTGGGCGGGGTCGTTGGGGTCGCGCAGGTCGAGCCAGGCCTCCAGGTAGCGGTCGTCGTGGCGCGGGGTGGTGAAGTAGGTGCGGTAGGCCACGCCCATCGCGCGGTCGGTGCGCCGGTAGCGCTTCATCGCGACCGACAGCCGGGTGGAGTTCCCGTCGGCGGCGACCACGATCGGGGCCCGGTACTCGACGGGCTTGCGCTCCTCGCCGAGCTTGGCACTGACACCGGTGATCCGGCCGGACCGCTCGTCCGTCAACGGGCCCGCCACGTTGGCCCGTTCGATCAGCCGGGCGCCGGCCGCGGCGGCCTTGCGGGCGAGCAGTTCGTCGAAGTCCGCGCGGCGGCGCACCAGTCCGTGGCCGGGGAAGGCGGAGAGTTCGGGCCAGTCGAACTCCATCGTGCGGTGCCCGGAGATCAGCCGCAGACCGCGGTTGTGCAGCCAGCCTGCCTCCTCGGAGACGTCGATGCCCATGTCGACCAGCTGCTTGACGGTCCGCGGGGTGAGGCCGTCGCCGCAGACCTTCTCCCGTGGGAAGGCGGACTTCTCCAGCAGCAGCACGTCCAGGCCGGTGCGGGCGAGATGGTAGGCGGCGGTGGAGCCGGCCGGGCCGGCGCCGACCACGATCACGTCGGCACTGTCCTCGGTCGGGGCGGCCGACTGCCGCTCCGGTCGCACCTGCTGCTCTGGGCCGGGCATCGAGCACTCCCCCTGGGTCGGATCGGTTCCAGACGGACGATAGAGAACCCCGCCTTCCGCCCGCCGCCCCGACACGCGGGCCCGGCGCCCGGACCGGCCAATACCGGCCAACGGATGACATGCCTGCGGCACGCACGAGTCCAACACAATCGGGTGATCAGATTGTTGCTAGGGACTAGCCGGACCAATCGCCCTCAGCGCCGCATTTCGGCCAAACCTCCCTTGCGTCATGTTTCCTACTACGGGAACTTTTGTGCCCCTCACGTCGTACGCATCCGGCCCGCCGGACCGGCGGCCGACCGAGAGCCCCTCCCACCCCACAGGCTCGTCCCGGCCTGCCGTTACCCGATGGAACACGCATGCACATCCGCTCCACCGCCGCACGCTCCCTGGTGGCCGTCCCGACCGCCGCCGCCCTGATGCTGCTCGCCCCCGTCGCGCACGCCGCCGCCGGCGGCAACGGCAACGGCAAGGGCCACCCCGGCAACAACGGCACCGTGAAGATCCACGACGCCGCCACCGGCCAGGAGGACGTGCGCAACGAGCCCAAGGTCTGCACCTTCTACCTGGACTCCTTCGGCTTCGACCCGAACCAGGACGTGCTCTGGGCGATCTTCGACATGGACAGCGACATGACCGAGCCGGTCGTGTTCGGTGACCTCCCGGTCGACGAAAGCGGCCACATCCGCACCGAGGACATCAACCTGCCGGACGGCCACTACAAGCTGTTCTGGAAGGCCGTCCCGCTGGTCGACGGCGAGCTGCCGGAGCACCCGGACGTCAGCAACCCCAAGCACAAGGTCTTCAAGGTCGACTGCGGCGGCCAGACCGCCACCCCGACCCCGACCGGCAAGCCGACCAAGACCCCGTCGGCCGGCCCGACCGCCGTGCCGAGCACCACCCCCTCGCACACCCCGACCCCCTCCCACACCCCGACCCCGTCGCAGACGCCCACGCCGTCGCACTCGGCCACGCCGTCGCAGACCCCCACCCCGTCGCACTCGGCCACGCCGTCCACCACCCCGGCGCCGACCACCCCGGCGACCGAGCCGGCCAAGACCCCCGCGCCGACCACCCCGGCCACGGAGCCCGCGAAGACCCCCGCGCCCACCACCCCGGCCGCCGAGGTCCCGACCGGCGCGCCCAGCGACGCCCCGAGCGCCGGCCCGTCCACCCCGCCGACCGCCACCGTCCCGGTGCACCCCGGCGCGGGCACCAAGGTCACCCCGGACCAGCCGCTGGTCGTCCCGGCCAAGGTCAGCGTCCCGACCCCGATCCCGGGCGCCACGGACGGCAAGAAGCTGGCCTCCACCGGTAGCGACGGCACCCTGCTGTACGCGGGCGCGGGCACCGCCCTGCTGGTCGCCGGCGCGGGCGCGGTGGTCTACACCCGCCGTCGCCGCACCTCCTCCTGACGGTCCCCAGGAGCCCGCGGCACCGCCTGGCCGGACAGGCCCTGGGTGCCGCGGGGAACCGATGACGCCGCCTCCGGAGGTCTGAGCCCTCCGGAGGCCGCAGGGCCGCGCCCCTGGCGCGGCACCACGGAGCCCCTGACCCGCCCGCAGCAGCGTCGGCGCCATGGGCTCCCGGCCGTGGCCCGCCCCTCCCAGCGGGCCCGGCCGTAGACGACGGAAGCCCCTGGCCGCACGGGGGGGACGTGCCAGGGGCTTCCGTTCTTCACCACGGCCACCTGGGCCTCAGTGGTTCACCCTTGTCACGGGTTCACCGCCAGCACCACGAACTCCGCCAGCACCCCGAGGTGCAGCGCGCCCTGCAGCAGGGTCGCCCGGCGCGGGATGACGGTCAGCGTGCCGAGCACGACCGTGAGGGTCAGCAGCACCATGTGCGACGGTTCGAGGCCGAGGACGAGCGGGCCGGCGAGCCAGGTGGAGGCGATCGCGACCGCCGGGATGGTCAGGCCGATGCTGGCCAGCGCGGAGCCCAGGGCCAGGTTGAGGCTGGTCTGCACCCGGTTGCGCACGGCCGAGCGCAGCGCCGCGATGGTCTCCGGCAGCAGCACCATCATGGCGATCACCACGCCGACCACCGCGTGCGGCAGCCCGGCGCCCTCCACCGCGGACTCGATGGTCGGCGAGACGCCCTTGGCCAGGCCCACCACCGACACCAGCGCGACGGCGAGCAGCAGCAGGCTGACCCCGGCGGCCCGGAGGGTGGGCGGGCTCGCGTGGTCGTCGTCCTCGTCCCGGCGGATCCTGCCCTCGGGGGTGACGGGAAGGAAGTAGTCCCGGTGCCGCAGGGTCTGGGTGGTCACGAACAGCCCGTACACCACGAGCGAGGCGGTGGCCGCGTAGCCGAGCTGGGTGGTGGAGAACTGCGGCCCGGGGGTGCTGGTGGTGAAGGTCGGCAGCACCATGCTGAGCGTGGCGAGGGTGGCGATGCAGGCGAGCGCCGTGCCGGTTCCCTCGGCGTTGAACACGGCGGTGCGGTACTTGAGCGCGGCCACGATGATGGACAGGCCCATGATCCCGTTGCAGGTGATCATGACGGCGGCGAACACGGTGTCCCGGGCGAGGGTCGCGGACTTGTCCCCGCCGTCGGCCATCAGCGTCACGATCAGCGCGACCTCGATCACGGTGACCGCCACCGCGAGCACCAGCGATCCGAACGGCTCCCCGGTCCAGTGGGCGATGACCTCGGCGTGGTGCACGGCCGCCAGCACCGCGCCGATCAGGAACAGGGCGACCACGCCGACCACCCAGCCCGGCAGGTTCTCGTGCCAGGTCAGGACGAGGACGACGAACGCCGCCACCGGGACGACGAGGGTCCATTGCGCGGAGGCCGCGCGGAGCTTCGTGATCATGCGCCCGAGGATCCCAGACCGCGGGCCGGTCACCCGGGCGCCCGCGCCGGGATCCGTACGGATATGGCACAACTCATCCCGCTTTGCCCAATCACCCTCCGTAGTCGGCGAGGTAGCGGAGGACCTTGTCGACGTGCGGGCGGACCCGCTCCGGGACTCCCCCGGCGGCCGCCACCGACTTGTCGCTGGTGCGGTAGGCGGCGGCCACCAGGGCGGGCAGGTCCCGGGTGAAGCCGCGGCGCTTTATCTGCTGGTCGAGCCAGCAGACGTAGTTGCCCATCGCGGCGATCGCGTCGCCCGGGTCCAGGTAGGACTTCGGTCCGTCGTGGTTGGCGGCCTTGGCCCAGGCTTCGAAGACCGCGGGCGTCCACAAGGCGATGCCGTACTCACCGGTCTCCGGGCGGGCCGCGTTCGGGTCGAAGCCGCTCTCCGCCTTGAGCATCGCGGCCAGCAGGACCGGGGTGATCTCCGGTTCGGGGCAGCGCCGGGCGGCGTCCTCGATCATGCCCCGGTAGGCCACCGGGACGTCGGAGCCGGCCGGGATCGCCCCGGGCGGCGGCGGCACGGTGCGGTGCGCGCCCGGGGCGCGTGGTTCGGGACCGCCGGTCAGGGCGAGCAGGACGGCCGCGCAGGCCAGCAGGCCGGCGCCGGCCCGGACGGCCTCCCGGCGCCCGGCCGGGCGGGCGGTGGCACGGGCGACCAGCGCGGCGAGGTCGGTGCGGGCGCGTTCATCCCGGTCGGCGGTCAGGCAGGCCGCCACCATCGGCCGCCAGCGGGCGGGCAGCGCCGGGTCCGGCCGCAGCGGGGCGGCGCCGCGCGCGTACGCCTGGGCGGCCAGTGACCTGGCCCGGGCGGTGGCTCCGAGGAAGGGGTGCAGCCCGCCGGTGAACAGCTGGTGGGCGATCACCCCGAAGGCCCAGACGTCGGCGCTGGGGCGCAGCGCGACCCCGCGCGCCCCGGTGCGCTGGGACCACCACTCGGGCGGGACGTGGTCCGGCGAGCCGAGCGGCGGGGCGTAGGCGTGGGTGCCCTCCAGTTCGGCGGTGAGGCCGAAGTCGGCGATCTTGGCGGTGCCGTCGGGCATCAGCAGGATGTTGGCCGGTTTGAGGTCTCCGTGGACCCAGCCCGCGCGGTGCATGTGGGTCAGTCCGGCGCAGACCTCGGTGAGGATCCGCTCGGCTCCGGGCACCGGTGTTCCGGGGCGGGCGGCGGCCAGGACGTCCTGCAGGCTGCGGGCGGCGCGCTCCATCACCAGGGCGACGGCGCCGTCCAGTTCGGGGTGGTCGGGGTCCTCGACGGTGACCACGGCGAGGGTGCGGATCAGGTGGGGGTGGTCGGCGCGGCGGCTGAACCGCAGCTCGCCGGCGGCCATCTGGGCCAGGGTGCGGCGCTGACCGGGGCTGGAGCGGGCCGGGCCGAGGAGCTTGACGGCGACCGGGGTGCCGTCCGGGCCCTCGGCGGCGTAGACGCTGCCCCAGGCGCCCGCGCCGAGGAAGGCGCCGGTGCGGTAGCCCGCCAGCGGGTAGCCGTCGGGCACCTCGAAGGGCGGCGGCGCGGCGGCGGGCCGCTCCTGCGGGGGCTCGGCACCGGGGGCGGCGCCGTGCTCCCTGGGCGGCGTCACGGCCGCGCGACCGGGCGCCGGGGCGGGAGGAGGGCCAGGTGCTCCTCCCGGACGAGGTCGAACCGCAGGGCCAGGGCGACCAGTTCCTCGCGCTTGCCGCCCGCCGGGCCCTCCTCGTACGGCTCGCGCAGCCGCAGCTTGGTGCCGACCAGGTAGTCGATGTGGTAGTTCACCGCCGAGCGGGTCAGCCCCCGGCAGGAGGGCAGGGCGCGCAGCCGGGCGAGCACCTCGGTCGCGCCGGGGACGGCGGCGGTGGAGGGCGAGCGCAGCCGGGGCTCGCAGAGCGCGAGCAGCACCAGGAAGTACTTGGCGGTCGGGTCCAGGGCGAAGGGGCTGACGGTGCGCTCGCCGTCGGCGCCGCCCGGGTGGCCGTCCAGGTAGGCGTGCTGGGGGGCGAAGACCTTGAAGGCGGCGGGCTCGCCGAGGGCGGGCAGCAGGACGCGGGAGAGCTCGAACGGGACGGGCGCGCCGAGGCGCCCAGGGGCCACCTTGATGTGCTCCCCGGCGCCTTCGAGGTTCTCCACCACATAGGTCGCGGTGGCGCTGAAGTTGGACAGCCGCCAGTAGTCCTCGGCGGCGACCACCTCGCCGGCGCGCCGGGAGACGCCCTGGTCGGGCAGCGGGATGGCGACCGGTCGCCCGGGCGCGCCGCGTCCGAACACCGCGGCCTCGCCGGGGCCCATCCGCAGCAGTCCGGGCGCCGCGCCGGGCGCCGGATCCGGCCCCGGGCCGGGCAGTTGCACGATGACCGTGTCCACGCAGCCACCTCCGTGGGATCGGCTCGATGGTATCCGTCCGATTCGCGCGGGTGGCAAGGCGCCACCCGGACGAGTGAAGGAACACGGCCAACCCCGGGCGTCCGACCGTGAGTTGCCCGGAGGAGCGGCCCCGGCCGGACGGCTGGGCGCGGTGCCCGGCCGGTAAAAGGGTGATTCAAGCCCTGGTCAAAGAAGCGGTGTTGGCGTACGGGGCGCGACGCATCAGGCCCAACTCGGCCCTCTTCTGCACCACGGACACCGCCGGGCTCCGCCCGGCAGGCGACCCGGACGGGGCTTGGGTACAGTTCAAGAAGGCCCACGACCCTTTGCAGGCCGAGGGGTTGGAACAGACGGCCCAACCGGAGGGGCCCGTCCGGGCGATCCCGGCGCTGACCTCGGACGACTTCGGTCGCCGGGCCCCGGCGTCGGCACCCGCGCACGGCGGCACGACGGTCCGGTGGCGGACGGCTCCGCCGCCCCGCCGACTGATCCTCCGTCAGGCTGCGACCTGTCCGCACGCTGAACATTCGGCGAACGATTGCAGCCAGTAGTTGAACGGTCACCATGAGTGTGACGCAACGCACACATGCGAATCCCAGGATGTGTGCAAGACTCATCTCACCCAGTGAGATTCCCTTCATTTCCAAGGAGGTTCGTATCATGCGCACTCGGATTGCAGCCGTGATGATGGCGGCGGCAGGGATCGCAGCGCTTTCGGCTGCTCCCGCCATGGCCGCCACGGCGACGTCCGAGGCCGGCACCGTCGCCTGCGCCACGGTGCTCAACCGCCCCTGCATCACGCACCAGGTCGACGGTGACGGCATCGTCGGCATAGCCCAGGTCAACGCGGACCCCACCCAGTTGACGATGGTTCAGGTAGAGGTGCGCGCCCAGCAGGCCTGGGGCAGCCCGTGGGAGCCGGTCGCCAGCGCGTCCGCCGTCCGACTGGGCTCCGTCCAGGCCGCCACCCCGAAGGTCACCGGCCCCGCCCCCCACATCATCTGCGCCACCGCCGGCCCGGCGACGGACGCCAGCAAGCAGGTGACCACCTGTACCAACCCGTTCTGACCCCACGGTCAGGACCCCGGCCGTTCACCCGTGGAACGGCATCCGTAAGACAGGGCAGCCCGTACGACAGGGCGCAGGGAGCCGGGGCCTTCACGGGCCCCGGCTCCTCGCATGTTCCGCACCGGACAATCGCCGGAGAACTGACGGAGAACTGTCGGAGAACTGTCGGCGAGCCCCGGCACCGGCGGCCCCGGGTGGACCGGAGGGCCCCGTTCACGGCAAACTGGTCTAGACCTCGGAGGTCTAGACCTCAGCCTCGCCTCAGAACGGTGGACCCAGTATGGAAATCGTGATCGTCCCTGACGCCTCAGCGGCCGGCGAGCTCATCGCCGCGGCGATCACCGATCTGCTGACCGACAAGCCCGACGCCCTGCTCGGTGTCGCGACCGGCTCGACCCCGCTGCCGATCTACCAGTCCCTCGCCGAGCGGGTCCGGGACGGCCGCCTGGACGCCTCCCGGGCGCGCGTCTGCCAGCTGGACGAGTACGTCGGCCTGCCGGCCGGCCACCCGGAGTCCTACCGCTCGGTGGTGCTGCGCGAGGTCGTCGAGCCGCTCGGCCTGACCGAGGACTCCTTCCTGGGCCCGGACGGCAACGCGGCCGACATCGCCGCGGCCGCCACCGCCTACGACCGCGCGCTGGCCGAGGCCGGCGGCGTGGACCTCCAGCTGCTCGGCATCGGCACGGACGGCCACATCGGCTTCAACGAGCCCTGCTCCTCGCTCGCCTCCCGGACCCGGATCAAGACCCTGACCCGGCAGACCCGGGTGGACAACGCCCGCTTCTTCGACAGCATCGACGAGGTCCCGCACCACGTCATCACCCAGGGCATCGGCACCATCCTGGAGGCCCGCCACCTGGTCCTGCTGGCCACCGGCGAGGCCAAGGCCGAGGCCGTCGCCCTGGCCGTCGAGGGCCCGCTGGCCGCGGCCGTCCCCGCCTCGGCGCTGCAGCTCCACCCGCACGCCACCGTGGTGGTCGACGAGGCCGCCGCCTCCCGCCTCAAGCTCGCCGACTACTTCCGCGACACCTACGCGGCCAAGCCGGCCTGGCAGAAGCTCTGACCCCTGCGGTCGCAGTGACGCGCACGACGGCCGGGACGCCGATCGCCGAGATCGGCGCCCCGGCCGTCGGTGTGCGCTACCGCTTGCGCAGCCAGTCGGCGAAGGCCTCCAGGGCGGGGCCGGGGTCGCGGCGGCCGACGCCGATCCGGAAGCGGTCGGTGGGGGTGGGGGTGAGGTCGGAGCGGAACATGCTCGCGGGCATCAGCAGCACGCCGGCCTGCTCGACCAGGGCGGTGCAGAAGTCCTCCACACCGTCCGGCCCGAGGTAGCGCGGGTAGGCCACGCAGCCGCCCTCCGGGGCCCGCCATTCGAAGAGCTCGGGGAACTCGGCGAAGAAGGCGTCGAAGGCCGGCAGGTTCTCGGCGATGATGCCCCGGTTGCGCGCCAGGATCCGCTCGCGTGCGGTGATCGCGATCCGGGCCAGCACCTCGCTGGGCGCCGAGTTGCAGATGGTGGTGTAGTGCTTGGCCCGCTCCAGGCGGGTGCGCAGCTCGCGGTCCCGGCAGGCGATCCAGCCGATCCGCAGGCCGGGCAGGCCGAGGGACTTGGAGGTCACGTTGAGCGAGAGGGCCGTGGTGGAGAGGTCGGCGGCCTGCGGCAGGGTGCGGTCCGGGTCGCGTTCCAGGCCGCGGTAGACCTCGTCCGAGAACAGCCGGATGCCGCGCTCCTCGCAGAGTTCGGCGAGGCGGGCGAAGTCGGCGGCGGGGATCAGCGCGCCGGTCGGGTTGTTCGGGAAGTTGACCGAGAGCAGCTTGGTGTTCGGCCGCAGGGCCGCCTCGACGGCGTCCAGGTCGAGCGCCCAGTCCTGCCGCTCGTCCAGCGCGACGCCGGTGACCTCGCAGAGGGAGAGCGGAATGGTCTCCGCCGACTGGTAGTTGGGGGTCAGCACCACCGCGTGGTCGCCCGGTTCGAGCAGCACCTGCATGGCGAGGTTGATGCCCTCCTGGGCGCCGCCGAAGCAGATCACGTCGTCCGCCCCGACCTGCTCGTACATGCCGGCGATCGCCTCCCGCAGGCCCGGATCGCCGTAGGTCTCGGTGTAGCCGAGCGCGAGGGTGTCCCAGGCCTCGCGGTCCTCGGGCCCGGCCAGGGCGAGGAGTTCGGCCATCGTCATGGTCTGGGCGTCGGAGGCGGTGAGGTGGTGGCGGGCGGTGAACTCCCAGCGGCTGAAGTAGGTTTCGAGCCGGAAGTCGGGCAGCCTGGTCATCTGTTCTCAGTCCTTCCTCGGGCCGGCCGGGTGCTTGAGCTCGGCGAGCAGGGCGTAGGCGGTGGAGCGGGAGATCCGCAGTGCGGTGGCGACGGCGGGGACGGCGCGGCGGACGGCGAACACCCCGGCCTCGTCCAGCTCGCGCAGGACGGCGAGCCGGTCCTCGCGGGTGAAGCGTTCCAGCGGCCGGCCCTGCGCGCGGACGTGGCCGCCGATCACGTCGTTCATCCGCTCCGTCCAGTCGCGTTCGAACAGCGGCTCGGGGCGGGGGGCGGTGGGCGCGGCGAAGTTCGCCAGCAGGGCGGCGGCCTGCTCCAGCGGTCCGCGGTCCAGGTTGACGCAGAGCACCGCCGCGGCCCGGCCGGACTCGTCCCGCAGCACCGCGCTGACCGAGGAGAGCCGTCGGCCGTCCGGCAGCAGCTTCTCGTACGGCCCGTAGACGTCGGGCGCGGACGGGCCGAGCTCGTCCAGTTCGCCGAGCAGCGACGGGTCTCCGGGGGCGCGGGCGGTCATCGGGTTCCAGATTGCCAGCACCCGGTCGGTGGCGGGGTCGTGCAGCACCACCTCGGCGTAGGGCCCGAGCAGCAGCGACACCGCGCGGCAGACCGGTGACCAGGTCCGCACGCGCGGGTCAGGGGTTTCGGCAGGCATGGATGGACTGTACGTCCGGATCGGACACTTCGTCCAGCGCGGTGTGCGGGCGAGCCCCGACCGGGTGTCCGGCCGGGGCTCTCCGGTGGGGCCCGGGCCCGGTGGACGGGCCGCTCAGCTGCAGGTGATCAGCAGGCCGAGCACGGAGGTGCAGCTGCGGCTGTCCTTGCTGGTGGCGGGCGAGGGGTCGGCAGGGGCACCGGCCGTACGGGCCGCCGTGATGCTCCAGGAGGCGAGCACGTTCAGCCCGGCACCCCCGACGGAGAAGTGCCGGGTGGTGCTCGCGCCCTTGGCGAGCGGGGCGGTCAGGGCGCAGGTGACCTTGCCCCCGGCGACGGTGCAGTCGCTGGAGGTGGCGGTCAGCCCGGCGGGCAGGGTGGCGGAGACGGTGGCCGCCGCGACCGGGTCGGGGCCCTGGCCGGTGAGGGTGACGGTGTAGTCGACCCGGCTCGCCAACAGACTGGTCACCGGGGTCGCGGCGAGCGCGACGCCCAGGTGCGCGCTGGGCGCGGTGTAGCTGAAGCGGTCGGCGGCGACGGCCGCGCTGGTGCCGCCGGGGGTGGTGACCTGGACGTCGACCGGTCCGGTCACCGTGGTGGCCGGGGCGGTGGCGGTGCAGCTGGTCCTCGTGCAGCTGAAGGAGGTGGCCGGGCCGGCCGCGCCGAAGGTGACGCCGGTGGCACCGTTCAGGTCGGTGCCCGTGACGGTCACCGTGGTGCCGCCCACCCCGGAGCCGCCGTTCGGGCTGATCCCGGTGACCACGGGAACCGGCAGCGGGAAGTCCAGCACGTCGACGGCGTTGCCGGTGAAGTCGGCCAGGTAGCCGCGCCGCCCGTCGGCGCTCAGCGCCAGGGTGTACGGGGCGGCGCCGACCGGCACCGTCGCGGTGACGGTCCGGCTCGCCGCGTCGATCACGCTCAGGGTGTTGTCGCCGTAGTTGGACACGTACGCGGTGGAGCCGTCCGGGGCGAGGCTGACCGAGTACGGGCCGTTGCCGACGGCGACGGTGCCGAGCAGGGTGCCGGCTCCGGTGTCGAGCACGGCGGCCGTGGTGTCGTCGCCGTCGGCGGCCCACAGCCGGCTGCCGTCGGGGCTGAGCGCGAGGCCGAAGGCGCTGTGGCCGACCGGAACGGTGGCGCTCACCGTGCTGCTCACGGTGTCGACCACGTTCACCGCCTTGGCGCCGGAGGCCGCGACGTACAGGTGCTTGCCGTCGGGCGAGACAGCGAGCCCGTGCGGCTCGGCGCCGACCGGGATCGTGGCCGCGACGGTGCCGGACGAAGTGTCCAGCACGCTCACCGTGCCGGCCCCGGCGTTGCTGACGTAGACGCGCGTGCCGTCCGGCGACAGGGCCAGGCCCCAGGGTTGGACGCCGACCGGGACGGTCGCGGTGACGGTGTTGCTCGCGGTGTCCACCACGCTGACCGTGTTGTCGAGGTGGTGGGTCAGGTAGGCGCGGTGCCCGTCGGGCGAGACGGCGACCGCATAGGAGCCCGTCCCGGCGGTGAAGCTGCCGGTCACCGCCTTGCCGCCGGTGTCCAGGACGCTCACCGTGCCGCTGCTCTGGCTGGTCACGTAGGCCCGGGCGCCGTCCGGGGTGAGCGCGACCCCGGCCGGGTAGGGCGCCACCGGCACGTGGGCGGCCACGGTCGGCGCGGGCGCGGCGGCCACGGCGGTGGCGGGCTGGGAGAGTAGTGCGGCCGTGGCGGCCGATATCGCCGCCACGGCCGTCCAGGTGCGCCGGGGTGTACGACGTGATCTCACGGAATCTCCAGGGGAGTCGGCGGCGGGGTGTGGTGCCTGACGTGGCTTCCGGAGCCGGGGGAAGCGTAGATCGACCGCTGATGGCGGATCAGGACCTGATCGGTAATGTCGCCAACTGTTCGGATTCGACCGGGATGCGGTCACCGAAGCCGTTCCTCTCCCCGGATCCACCGGCTGTGCGAACCCGGCCCGACCACGCCCCCACGGCGACGTGACCGGGGTCTCAGGCCGATTCGGCCGGGAAATTGGAGTTCTGGAGTCGTATTCGTCTAGCGTTCGCGTGTGAGGCTGACCAAGAGCACCGACATCGCCCTCCGCATCACGATGCGGCTCGCCGTGCTCGGCGAGGGCGAGAACCCGACCACCCGCGAGGTGGCCGAGTCGGTCGGTGTGCCGTACACCCACGCGGCGAAGGTGGTCAGCAGGCTGCAGCACCTCGGAGTGGTGGAGGCCCGGCGCGGACGCGGCGGCGGGCTGATGATCACCTTCGCCGGGCGGACCGGTTCGCTCGGCCTGCTGCTGCGCGAGCTGGAGGGCGTCGGCGACGTGGTCGGCTGCGAGGACGACCCGCCGTGCCCACTGCGGGCCGCCTGTCGGCTGCGCGGGGCACTGCGCACGGCACAGGAGGCGTTCTTCGCGGCGCTCGACCCGCTCAGCATCGACGACCTGGTGGCCTCCCCCACCGGTCCGGTGCTGCTCAGCCTCACCGCCGGACCCGCCGACTGACCCTTCCCCCCGGGGGTCAGTCGGCGCCCACAGCCTTTAATACGAATCTCAGATACCAGTTCTCAGCTACGAGTCAGGAGCTTCCCTGATGCTGTCCGCGAAGTCCGCCGAGGTCGTCGAGGCCACCCTGCCCGTCGTGGGCGGCGCGATCGGTGACATCACCCCGCGCTTCTACGACCGGCTGTTCGCCGCGCACCCCGAGCTGCTGCGCGACCTGTTCAACCGGGGCAACCAGGCCAACGGCACCCAGCGCGAGGCGCTGGCCGGCTCGATAGCCGCCTTCGCCTCCGCGCTGATCGCCCACCCCGACCAGCGCCCGGACGCGATGCTCGCGCGGATCGCCCACAAGCACGTCTCGGTCGGCATCAACAACGAGCAGTACAGGGTCGTCCACGAGCACCTGCTCGCCGCGATCGTCGAGGTGCTCGGCGAGGCCGTCACCCCCGAGGTGGCCGCCGCCTGGGACGAGGTCTACTGGCTGATGGCCAACGCCCTGATGGCCATCGAGGAGCGGCTGCGCGCCGAGGCCGCGGCCGGCGGCGACCAGGCCGATCTGTGGCGTCCGTACACCGTGGTCGCCCGCCACCAGGAGACCGACACCGTCACCACCTACCTGGTCCGCCCGGCCGACGGCCGCCCCCTGCCGGCCTCCCGCCCCGGCCAGTACGTCTCGGTGCGCACCGAGCTGCCCGACGGCGCCCACCAGATCCGCCAGTACAGCCTGTCCGGCGGCGCCGACAACGCGCTGCGCTTCAGCGTCAAGCGCGACGGCGAGGTCTCCGGACACCTGCACGACACCCTGAACGCCGGTGACACCGTCGAGCTGTCTCCCCCGCTGGGCGACGTCTTCCTCGCCGAGGGCGACGGCCCGGTGCTGCTCGCCTCGGCCGGCATCGGCAACACCCCGATGACCGCGATGCTCGACCACCTGGCCGCCACCGGCTCCACCCGGCAGGTCATCTCGGTGCACGGCGACCGCGACCAGCTCAGCCACGCCTTCCGCGCCGACCTGGAGCAGCTGACCGCCAAGCTGGCCGACGCCACCGCCCACGTCTTCTACGAGCGGCCGCTCGGCGAGTGGCCGGCCGAGCGCACCGGCCTGGTCGACCTGTCGACCGTCGAGGTCCCCGCCGGCACCACCGCCTACCTCTGCGGCCCGCTGCCCTTCCTGCGCGCCGTGCGCGGCCAGCTGATCGAGGCGGGCGTCCCCGCGGCGGACATCCACTACGAGGTGTTCGGCCCGGACCTCTGGCTCGGCGCCGGCGCCTGAGCCCCACGGACGTTCCTTCGCGGCAACTCGGGTTGTGAGCCGCGCTGTTCGCCACCTGCGTCAACGACGCGCTGTTCCCCGCCACGGCGGTCGCCACCGTGCGGCTGCTGGAACGCCTGGGCGTGACGGTGGACTTCCCCGCCGGGCAGACCTGCTGCGGGCGTCACCACGTGGTCGTACCGTTCCTAGCGGACCTCCGGGCCTTCGGCGACCAGCGACATCGAGCTGGACCGGGTCGAGGGGGTGCACGGGCCGCGCACCCTGGAGGTGCTGCTGGTCACCGGGTGATGCCGGCGGTCACGGCCTGAGTTCGAGGGTGCAGCACTTCGCCCCGCCGCCGCCCTTCAGCAACTCGGAGACGTCCACCGGGATCGGCTCGTAGCCGTGCTCGGCGAGCCGCCCCGCCAGGTTCTTGGCCGCCTCCGGGAGCAGCACCCGGCGCCCGTCCGAGACCGCGTTCAGCCCGAACACCTCGGCGTCGGCCCGGTCGGCGAGGATCGCGTCCGGGTAGAGGGTGCGCAGCACCGAGCGGCTGTCGGCGTCGAAGGCCTCCGGGTAGTACATGACGTGGTCGTCGGCGAGGACGGCCAGCGCGGTGTCCAGGTGGTAGAAGCGCGGGTCGACCAGGGTCAGGCTGACCACCGGCACCCCGAACAGCTGCTCCGCCTCGGCGTGCGCGGCCCGTGAGGTGCGGAAGCCCGTCCCGGCGAGCACCCGGTGGCCGACCACCAGGTGGTCGCCCTCGCCCTCGTTGACGTGCCCGGCGCGGCGCACCGCGCGGTAGCCGCGCAGGCGGAACCAGGACTGGTAGGCCTCGGACTCGGCGGCCCGCTCCGGGTAGCGGAAGGTGGCCACCAGTGCGCGGCCGTCCAGCACGGTCGCGCCGTTGGCGGCGTAGACCATGTCGGGCAGGCCCGGCACCGGGTCGATCAGCTCGACGGTGTGGCCGAGGCTCCGGTAGGTGCGGTGCAGCCGCTCCCACTGGCGGACGGCGAGCTCGGTGTCGGTGGGCTGCGCCGGGTCCATCCACGGGTTGATCGCGTAGTCCACCGTGAAGTGGGTGGGCCGGCACATCAGGTAGCGCCGGGGCCGCGCCGTGCGCGCCTGGGTGTGCGTGGACATCGGTCGACCGTCCTCGGATCGCGGGGTTGGGGTACGCGTCGCTCCAGAGGCGGCTGCCCCGCTGATCCCGTTCGCACACCCGCACGGGCGTTCCCGGCGGGCGCAACCCCCCGCGCACCGGCGCGAGCCCCGGCGCACGGCCTTGCCGCCGGGGGCTACCCGCGCACGGCCGCCGGGGCTACCAGCGCACGGCGGTGAAGTCCACCGGCTCGGTCCGCAGCTCCCGGGCGCGGACGGCGAGGGCGCGCAGCCGGCGCTGCGCCTCCTCGACGGGCATCCGCTGCTTGTCGCCGTGGCCCGGCAGCAGCCACTCGAAGCGCAGGGCGTCCAGGCTGCGGTCCAGCGAGGCGGACTGCTCCTCGATCGAGTACCAGGTCACCGCCTCCTGCACTTCGATGTCCCGGTTGGTGCGGGACCAGTACAGGCTGTCGCCGCTGAAGCAGTAGCGCCGGTCGGCGACGTACAGCACGCTGCCCAGGGTGTGGCCGGGGAAGGGATGGGCCACCAGTCCGGGCGAGATCTCCACCGGGTCGGTGCCGCGCAGCACTTCGTCGGCGTCGGGGGCGGCGGCGAGGTCGCCCTCGTGGATCCAGAGCCGGGCGCCCAGCCGGTCGGCGTACTCCCGGCCGTGCGCCGCGTGGTCGCGGTGGGTGAGCAGGACGTCGGTGACCGGGCCGAGCGCCTGGTAGCGGGCGGCGAGCGCCTCGCTGTAGCGGGGCGTGTCGACCATCACCCAGCCGGTGGGCCGGCGGCACAGGTAGGAGTTGGCGCCCGCGGTCTGCCGGGAGTTGTGGCCGAGCAGCAGCACCTCGCCGTGCTCGTCGAGGGCTAGCGGGAAGGGGTCGGTGGCCGGGTCGAGCCGGCCGGTGCCGGGGCGGATCGAGCGGGTCGGGCAGGCGTGGGCGGCGGCGAGCAGCTGCCGCCGCTCGGCCTCGTCGCGCGGCTGGCGGATCAGCTCGGACTTGCGGGCGTGCTCGCGGATCAGGTCGGGCGCGAGCTGCCGGGCCACGTCGCAGTTGGTGCAGCGGTCGTCGACGGTCCAGTTCTCGGAGAGGTTCATGGTCCCGTTGTTCCCCCAGGAAGAACGGCGGCCGGTGCGGCGCGCCGTACTCCGAGCATGGGCCGGGCGGGCCGGAAAGCGGAAGGGGGCACGGATCTTGTGCTTTCCGGGGAGCGGCGCTCTGCGGTAGGGCTGCGGTACGGCTGCGGTACGGCATTCTGCGGCGGGGCGGTGCGACCGCGGCCTCCACGGCGTGGCGACCGGCCGGGAGACCGGCCGCGCAGGGTACGTGGCCCATCTCACGTGCCGCCAGGGTCACCTACGGTGGCGTAGGTCACTTGAATGGGTGAACTATCTCTTTCATGCCGAACCTCCAGGAGACCCTTGACCTCAGTTCGTACGCCGCCCTCGGGGACAGCTTCACCGAGGGTCTGAACGACCCCGGTGCCGACGGCGCCTTCGCCGGCTGGGCCGACCGCCTGGCCGGGATGCTCGCCGAGGGCCGGCCGCCGGGCGGCTTCCGCTACGCCAACCTGGCGGTGCGCGGACGGCTGCTGGACCAGATCGTGGCGGAGCAGGTGCCGCAGGTCCGCCGGCTGCAGCCCGACCTGGTCACCTTCTGTGCCGGCGGCAACGACATCCTGCGGCCCGGCAGCGACCCGGACGAGGTGGCCGGTCGCTTCGAGGCCGCCGTCGCCCAACTCGCCGAGAACGCCGGGACGGTGCTGATCTGCACCGGGTTCGACACCCGCGAGGTGCCGCTGCTCAAGCACCTGCGCGGCAAGATCGCCACCTACAACGGCCACATGCGCGCGGTCGCCGACCGCTACGACTGCAAGGTGGCCGACCTGTGGTCGCTGCGCGCGGTGCAGGACCGCCGCGCCTGGAGCGAGGACCGGCTGCACCTCTCCCCCGAGGGGCACCAGCGGGTCGCCCTGCTCGCCGCCCGCTCGCTGGGTCTGCGCACCGCGGACGACCCGGAGGCCCCGTGGCCGACCGCCCGCGCCCTCACCCCCGCCGACCAGCGGCGCGAGAACCTCCAGTGGGCCCGCGAGCACCTGATCCCCTGGGTCGGCCGCCGCCTGCGCGGCGAGTCCTCGGGCGACCACGTCGAGGCCAAGCGGCCCGAACTGCTCCCCCTCTGACGGCGCGTCAGTCCGCTTCGACGGGTGCTGCGGTCCCACCGGACCGCAGCACCCGGTGCAGCAGTGCGGCGCCGGCCGCGCCGACCAGGTACCAGAACAGGTCCGGCGGGTTGAAGGTCGACCCGAGCACCAGGTGCACCAGCCCGCTGTGCCGCCCCCACGCGTCCGGCAGCCCGGTCGCCTGGAACAGCTCGACCGCCCAGCTCACCCCGGCCGCCACCAGCGCGGCCCGCACCGGCCGTACCCCGGGCACGACCAGCACCACCAGGGCGTAGACCAGGACGGTGTAGAGCGCGTCGCCCGCGTACTTGGCCGGGTCACCGGTCATCGCGGCGCGCACGCCCAGGCCGGCCGCCACCGTGAGCAACGCGGCCGCGGCGGCGGGGAGTCGGGGCGCCAGGCCCGTCCGAAGATCGTTCACGCGGCCCAGACTACGTGCGGCCCCGCCCGTCACATCCCCACCCCCGCCCCAGGAACCACCGCGCGACGCCGGACGTCACTCCCCCTGATGAGCCATCCGTGCAGGTCACGGGCGGGAGTTCGAGCAGGGCGGGCGGGGAACCAGTGACGGACATCGGAACCACCACCGGGCGGCGGAAGTTCACCGTCCCCGGGTTCGCGACCGGGCCGGACGGCCGGGCGCAGCGGGCGCGCGAGCAAGGGAAGGCCCTGCGGGGCCGGGTCCCCCGGGAGCGGCACGCGGAGTTCACGCCCGCGGCCGACCGGCCCACCGCGGTGGCGGCGCTGGAGGCGTCCAATGCGGGCCGGATCGCGGGCCTGGTGCCGATCAGGATCGGCCGGATGGCCGCCACTCCGTTCGCCTTCCTGCGCGGCTCGGCCGGCCTGATGGCCGCCGACCTCGCGGGAACGCCGGTGACCGGCGTGACGGCGCAACTGTGCGGGGACGCGCACGCGGCGAACTTCGGGCTGTACGGCGATGCGCGCGGCCAACTGGTCATGGACATCAACGACTTCGACGAGACCGTGCCCGGCCCCTGGGAGTGGGACCTCAAGCGGCTCGCCGCCAGTCTGGTCCTGGCGGGCCGGGAGGCCGGGGCGAGCGAGACCACCGCCCGCGCGGCCGCCCGCCACGCGGCCGGCTCCTACCGGCGCACCGTGCGCACGCTCGCCAAGCTGCCCGCCCTGGACGCCTGGAACGCCGTGGCGGACGAGCAGTTGGTGTCCTTCGCCGAGGCGCACGACCTCACCGAGGTGCTGCGGAAGGTCGGCGCGAAGGCGCTCGGCAACACCAGCGCCCGGTTCGCCGCCCGCAGCACCGCCCGTACCGCGGACGGCGGTTGGCGGTTCACGGCCGCTCCACCGGTGCTCACCCCGGTCACCGACGCGACCGCCCGGGCGGTGGCCGAGGCGCTCGGCCCGTACGTGGCGACGGTGCCCGCCGAGGTCCGCACCCTGCTGTCCCGCTACCGGGTGCAGGACGTGGCGTTCCGGGTGGTCGGCACCGGCAGCGTCGGCACCCGCTCGTACGTGGTGCTGCTCACCGACCACCGGGACCAGCCGCTGGTGCTCCAGGTGAAGGAGGCCCGGCCGTCCGTGCTGCTGCCGTACCTCGGCGGCCACGGGCCGCGCACGGAGGAGGAGCACGAGGGCCGGCGGGTGGTGCTCGGCCAGAAGCACATGCAGGTGGTCAGCGACACCCTGCTCGGCTGGACCACCGTCGACGGACTCCCCTACCAGGTACGGCAGTTCCGCAACCGCAAGGGCAGCGTCGACCCGGCCGCGCTGCTGCCCGCCCAGTTGGACGACTACGCCCGGATCACCGGCGCCCTGCTGGCCCGCGCCCACGCCCACACCGCCGACCCGGGCCTGCTGGCCGGGTACTGCGGCAAGAGCGAGGCGCTGGACGACGCGGTCGCCGCCTTCGCCGTCGCCTACGCGGACCGCACCGAGGCCGACCACGCGGAGCTGGTCGCCGCCGTGCGCAGCGGGCGGCTGCCGGCCGAGCGGGGGGTGTGACGGGCATGGGACTCGCGATCAGTGTGGGGCTGCTCGGCACCCCGGACCTGCGGGACGAGGCCGAGGTGCTCCACCGGGCGCTGGCCGCCGAGGGCGTGGCCTGGCGGGAGCCGGCCACCGCACCGGGAGGCCCCGCCGAGGTCTTCGGGGCGGGCTTCCCGTACAGCTACCTGTCCGGGCTGCGGCGGGTGTACGTGCTGCACCGGCTGGGCGAGCCGGTCACCGGGGCGCGCGGGGTCAGCAGCGAGCAGTACGACGAAGACCTGGCGCTGGTCGACGACGAGACGGCCATGTTCGACTCCCACCTGCTCTGCCACGCCGACCACGAGGGCTACTACGTGCCGGCGGAGCTCCCGTTCGGGGATCCACTCTTTCTCCCGGAGGAGGCGGGTGTGCCCGGCGCCGGCATGGTGGGTTCCTGCGGCCCGCTGCTGGCGGAGCTGCAGGGCTTCGCCGCGGCCATCGGGATCCGGCTGGCGGCCGACGGCTCGCTGGACCCGGAGGAGTCGGCCCGGCTGGACGCACTGCCGGGCGACGACCCGTTCGAGCCGGAGGTCTTCGCCTGGCACGCGCTGTACCGGGCCTGCCGGGCCGGTCTCGCCACCGGCCACGCCGTCGTCTTCGGGTGACGGCCGGGCCGGGAGCCGTTCCGGTGACCCGGCAGCCCTTCGTCCCTGTCCCTTCTTCCCTTCGTCCTGGCGCCCCGGCGTCCCGGCGTCCCGGCTCAGGCCTCCAGGAACGGGGCGACGGCGGCGATGAACTCGGCCGGGCGGGCGCTGTGCACGAGGTGACCGGCCTCGATGGTGACCAGTCGGCAGTCCGCGATCAGCCGGGCGAGTTCGGCGATCCGCTCCTGGGGGACGTGGCTGGTGGGCCCGCCCGCGATGGCCAGGGTGGGGGCGGTGATCCGGGTCAGCCCCTCCCGCCAGGCCGGGTCCGGGGCGTCGAGCTGCGCCTTGACGGCCCGGACCATCGACCAGTCGAAGTGCGCCGGTTCGTCCGCTCCCTCGGGCGGCACGCTCGACGGGCGCGGGTGGAGGGCGGGGATCTCCTCCAGGACCAGCCGGTCGATCCGCTCGGGCGCGGACTGGGCCAGCAGGTAGGCGACGGCGCCGCCCATCGAGTGGCCGACCAGGGCGATCCGGTCGAGACCGGTCGCGTCGAGGAAGGCGAGCACGTCCTCGCTCATCTCCTCCAGGCCGTACGCGGCGGTGCGTCCGCTGTCGCCGTGGCCGCGCAGGTCGAGCGCGTACACGTGGTGGCGGGGGGCGAGGTCGGGCAGCACCGTGTCCCAGTCGGCGGCGCGCTCGCCCAGGCCGTGCAGCAGCACCAGCGGCGGGCCGTCGGGGCGTCCGCTCTCGCGGTAGGCCAGGGTGAGGTCGGGCAGCCGCACCGTCCGTACTGTCGTCATGCCCGCCACCGTACGCGCGGGGCGGCCCTCACCGGACGGCTGTTCGCCCTCGGCTCACCGTGACCGGCTGCTCCGCCGGCCGCTCCGGCCCGCCGACCCGGCCGGCGAACACCGAGGCGAGCACGGCGAGTCCGGCCACCGCCGCGCAGACCAGACTGGCGGTCAGGTAGGCGGAGCGGTGGCCGCCGCCCCCGGCCGTCGCCCGCAGGTAGACCCCGGACAGCGCGGAGACCGCGACGGCCGCCGCGATCCGCTGTGCCATCTGCAGGATCGCCCCGCTCACCCCGGCCGCCTCGGCGGGCGCGTGGCGCAGCACGTAGGCCTGGTTGGTGGAGCCCATCAGCCCGACCGAGGCGCCGCTGAGCAGTTGGAGCAGGGCGAGCAGCCAGGGCAGTACGGCGACGGGCGCCCAGTGGGCGACGAACCCGCTGAGCAGCATGGCCAGCGCGGAGCCGGCCATCCCGATGGTGACGGTGCGTCGGCCGAGCCGCCGCACCACGCGCCAGGCGAGCGCGGAGGCGCCGGCCATGGCCAGCGCCGAGGGCAGCGAGACCAGGGCGGCGCCCATCGGGGACAGGCCCAGGCCGTCCTGGAGGAACATGGTCAGCACCAGGGAGGCGGCCAGCGAGGAGCCGAACTGGGCCATCGCGGTGGCCGTTCCCAGCGCGTACGGCGCGGAGCGGGTGAGCGCGGGATGGATCAGCGGGTGACCGCCGGTGCGGGCGTAGCGGCGCTGCCAGCCGACGAGCGCGCCGAGCAGCGCCAGGGCGCCGGCGGCGAAGGCGGCCCAGCCGGCCCAGCCGGGCGGCTGGACGAAGGGCAGCATCAGGGCCAGGGTGAGCGCGCCGACCAGGAGCAGGCCGAGCAGGTCGAGGTCGGCGTGCCGGGTGGCGGGGCGGGGCTTCGGCAGGTGGCGGACGGCCAGGGCGAGGGTGGCCAGGCCGAACGGGACGTTGAGCAGGAAGGTGAGCCGCCAGCCCGTTCCGGGGCCGGCCGCCGCGAGCACCAGGCCGCCGATCGGCGGGCCGAGGGCGAAGGCGAGGCTGCCGGTGACGGCGTACATGCCGAGGGCGCGGGCGCGCAACTGCCCGTCGAAGACGTCCTGGAGGGTGCCGATCATCTGGGAGTTGACCAGGCCCGCGCCGGCGCCCTGGACGAGCCGGGCGGCGATCAGCACCGTCGGATCGGTGGCGGTCGCGGAGACCAGGCTGACCAGGGTGAACAGGGCGAGCCCGGTGACGAAGAACCACTTGCGGCCCTTGACGTCGCCGAGCCGCCCGCCGGGTATCAGCGCGAGGCCGAAGGCGAGGGAGTACCCGGCGACGATCCACTGCAGGTGGGCGGGCTGGGCGTGCAGGGTCTCGCGCAGGGCGGGGACGGAGGTGTTGAGGACGGACTGGTCGATCAGGGTGGTGAAGCCGCCCGCGACGCAGACCAGCAGGACGCGGCGTCCGGCGGCGTCGAAGCGCTCCTTCTCCGGTACGGAACCGGGGGCGGCGCTCACGGCTCGACCACCACGAGGGCGTAGCGGGCCTCGGCCGGGCCGAGGCTGCGGAAGCGGCTGGTGCCGGAGCGGTAGCGCAGGCAGTCGCCGGGGCCGAGCAGGTGCGGCCGGCCGTCCAGGCTCAGTTCCAACTGCCCCTCGAACAGCCAGAGGTGGTGTTCCAGGCCGGGCAGGCAGGGGCGGTCGTAGGCGATGTCGGCTCCGGCCGGGAGCCGGCCCTCGATGATCTCGGCGTGCAGCGAGCTGTGCGGCGGGGAGACGGAGCGGCGGACGAAGCCGCTCGCCTCGTCCTGCCACACCTGCTGCTCGCCGGCGCGCACCAGCGGGGCCGGTCCGGACTCCACCTCGGCGAGCAGCCGGGACATGGTCCGCCCGTACACGGCGCACAGGCGCCCCAGCAGCGCGGCGGTCGGGCTGACCTCGGCCCGCTCCACCCGCGAGAGCGTGGACCGGCTGACGTCGGCCCGCCGGGCCAACTCCTCCAGGGTCCAGCCGCGTTCGACCCGCAGTTCGGCGATCCGTTGTGCCAGCCGCTCGTCGGCAGCCGTGTCGATTCCCATATCCAGGATGCTATCCCTGATATGAGATCGCCTTCCCGCGCTTCTCACGGGCTGGTGACGGTTCGACGACAGCTCCGGCTCCGGTTCCGCCGACCGGTCCCTTCAGCGAGCCGGTGATCATATGATGTCCGGCGACAAAGTGGCCGGTCAGCGGCCACCGGCGAGGGGGACGAGGATCGTGTTCGGCATCATCAGACCGTGCAGGCACCGGCTGTCCGAACGGCTCCAGGCCTCCTGGATGGCGCACCTGTGCGGGCTCTGCCTCGCGCTGCGGGACGACCACGGGCAGCTCGCCCGCACCGCCACCAACTACGACGGGCTGATCATCTCCGTCCTGGTCGAGGCCCAGACCGCCCGCGAGGACTCCAGCCGGCGGCGCACCGCCGGGCCCTGCCCGCTGCGCGGCATGCGGACCGCCTCCGTCGCCAAGGGCGAGGGCGCCCGGCTGGCGGCCGCCGTCTCGCTCGCGCTCGCCTCGGTGAAGATCCGCGACCACGTCGAGGACCGGGACGGCGTGTTCGCCCGCCGCCCGGTCGCCGTCGGGGCCCGCGCGGTGACCCGCCGTTGGGACCGCCAGAGCGCGGGCAGCGCCTCCACGGTCGGCTTCGACACCGCCGTGCTGCTCGACGCCGCCTCCCGGCAGGGCGAGTTGGAGCGCTCGCTGCTGCCCGGCAGCTCCGTGCTGCTGGTCACCGAGCCCACCGAGACCGCCACCTCGGCGGCCTTCGCCCACACCGCCGTGATCGCCGGCCGCCCCGGCAACGCCGCACCGCTCGCCGAGGCGGGACGGCTGTTCGGCCGGCTCGCCCACCTCCTCGACGCCGCCGAGGACCAGGCCGCCGACGCCGCCTCGGGCGCCTGGAACCCGCTGACCGCCACCGGCACCGACCGCGCCGAGGCCGAACGGCTCTGCCGCGACGCCGTCCACGGCATCCGGCTCGCGCTGCGCGAGGTCGAACTGACCGACCGGGCGCTGGTGCACGTGCTGCTCGGGCACGAGACGGAGAGCGCGGTGGACCGGGTCTTCGGCCGGGCCGGGCACGGCGCGAGCTGCCGCAGCGGCGAGCACGGCGCCACCCACGGCGCCACCGCCGACCACCCCCAGGACGCGCCGCCGCGTCAGGTGCCGCCGGGCTACCCGGGCGGCCCGCACCCCGGCCAGGACCCGAACCGGGCGCCGGTCCCGCCGTGGGTGCCGCAGGGCCCCGGCTTCGGCCCGCCCGGCGGAAAGCCTCCGCACCCGCGCAACCTGCTCGCCGGGTGCGCGGTGTGGGCGTTGATGGCCTGCACCTGCCAGTTGCTCTGCTGCGAGCACAACGATCCGTTCACCCGCGAGCGCCGCAAGGGCTTCTGCGAGCGGCACGACTGCTGCGACTGCGGCGACTGCTGCAGTTCCTGCGACCCGAACTGCTGCGACTGCTGCAAGTGCGGGTGCGATTGCTGCGACGGCTGCGGCTGTGACGGCTGCGACTGCGGCTGCGACTGCTCGTGAGCCGTCACGCCCCGTCCGGTGCGGCCCCCGGCTGACCGGACGCCACCGGCCCGGGGTGCCCCCGCGGCACCCCGGGCCGGTCCGCCTCCCGGCACTCCTGCCCGCCCTCCCCGCGCCGCCAGAGCGGCAGCACCGCCACCGGGCCGCGCGGTTCCTCCGCCCCCGGCACCGGCCCGCGCGGTTCGGCCGCTTCAGGCCTCACGCCCCGCCACCTCCCGGTCCGCCGCCAGCGAGCTCTCCAGCCCGGCCAGCAACTGCCGGAACCGCTCGGCGTCCTGCTCCGTGATCCGCCCCTCGGGCGCCGCCCCCGGCCACTCGGCCGTCCTGTCGTCCATGGGCCCGACGCTAGGCGTCGACGATCAACGGGCGATAAACGAGGGACTGGTGGGACGGGAGGGACCGCGACGCGCCCGACTCCGGAGGACGACTTGGCGTGGACATGGGTTGGTGGTTCAATGCGACTCGTTAGGAAGGTTTCCTAACAGCGGCACCTGAGCACGACCTCCTCCCCCACCGAGAGGACGACTTCCCCATGGCTCGTTGCAGCGCCAGGAACACCCTCAGGACACTGATCACCGGGGCCGCCCTCGCCGCCCTCCTCCTGCCCGCCGTCGCCGTCCCCGCCGAAGCCCGGCCCTCGGCCGCCGGCCGAAGCACCGTGCCGTTCCAGCACCCCGGCGTGCTGGTCGGTGCCCAGCAACTCGACTTCGTGAAAGCCAAGTTGGCCGCCGGCTCCGAACCGTGGAGCTCGGCCCTCGCCGACCTGCGGGCGAGCAGGTACGCCTCGCTCGACTGGCAGCCCAGGCCGCGCGCCACCGTGGAGTGCGGATCCAGCTCGCACCCGAACAACGGCTGCTCCGACGAGCGCGACGACTCGCTGGCCGCCTACGCCCACGCCCTGAAGTGGGTTCTCACCCACGACCAGCGCGACGCCGACAAGGCGATCTCCATCATGGACGCCTGGTCGGGCGTCATCCGCGAGCACACCAACACCAACGCCCCGCTGCAGACCGGCTGGTCGGGCAACAACTGGGGCCGCGCCGCCGAGCTGATCCGCCACTCCGGCGCGGGCTGGCCGGCCGGCTCCGTCGACCGCTTCGCCACCATGCTGCGCACCGTGTACGTGCCGCTGCTGACCCCCGGCAGCCCGCGCAAGAACGGCAACTGGGAACTGATCGAGACCGACGCCCTGATGGGCATCGCGGTCTTCCTGGACGACCGCGGCCTGTTCGACCGCGCCGTCGACCTGTGGCGGCACCGGCTGCCCGCGTACGTCTACCTCTCCTCGGACGGCGACCTGCCGGTGCCCCCGCGGAACGCCGGGATCGAGGGCGGCTCCGCGCTGGTCACGTACTGGAACGGCCAGTCCACCTTTGTCGACGGACTCGCCCAGGAGACCTGCCGGGACTTCGGCCACACCGGCTGGGGCCTGGAGGCCGCCGCCCAGGCCGCCGAGACCGCCCGGCTGCAGGGCGTCGACCTGTGGGGCGAGGGCCGCGAACGACTGGTCAAGGCGCTGGAGTTCCACACCGGGTACGACAACGGAGCGAGCGTGCCGGACTGGCTGTGCGACGGCTCGGTGAACACCGGCCTCGGGCCGGCGGTACAACTCGCGTACGACGAGTACCACCTGCGCGAGGGCCTCCCGATGCCGCAGACCGAGCGGTACGTCGCCGCGCACAGCCCGTTCGGGGCGAACTACTTCATCGGCTGGGAGACCCTGACCCACACCGACGCACCCTGACCGGCACCCACATCGCCGCCTGGAAGCAGGCCGCCCAGGACCCGGCCTTCCGGCAGGTCCAGGACGACCAGGTCGACCAGCGCTACTTCACCCCGGCCATGAACCAGGCCGACCAGCTCGGCCTGACCACCGCGCTGGCCCGCGCCGAGCTCTACGACGCCTCCATCCAGCACGGCAACGGCAGCGAGTACGACGCCCTGCCCGCGCTGATCAGCCGTACCGACGCCAAGGTCGGCCTGCCTTCGGCCGCCGGTGAACGCGCCTGGCTGGACGCCTTCTTCGACATCCGGATCGACGACCTGAACAACCCGGCCAACTCCTCCACCGCGGACGAGTGGCGCAAGTCCGTCGACCGCGTCGAATGCCTGCGCCGGATCGCCGCGACCGGCAACTACGACCTGGACGGCCCGTTCGGCATCACCGCCTTCGGCTCCGACTACACCATCGGCTGAACCGCCGGGGCCGGGGCGGCGGCCCGGTTCAGCTCCGGGCGTCCAGCGCGGCGTCCAGGAGCAGCCGGGCCGCCGCCCCGGCGTCGGCGGCGGCGCTCGGGTCCCCGTGCACGGCCGCGGTGGTGATCGCTCCCTCCGCCAGCAGGGCCAACTGGGCGGCGGTGGCGGGCGGGGCGCCGGCGGCCTCGACCAATCCGGCCAGGTAGCCGGCGAACTCGGCCTTGTGGTGCCGGGCGGCGGCCGCGACGGCCGGTGTGGTGGCGCCGAGCTCGCCGAAGGAGTTCACGAAGGCGCAGCCACGGAAGCCGGGCTCGGCGAACCACCGGCCGAGCCAGTCGAAGACCGAGAGCACCTGGTCCCGGGGGGTGCCGCCGGCCCGCGAGACGTGGACGGCCAGGCTCGCCCGCCAGCGCGCGTCGCGGCGCCGCAGATAGGCCTCGACCAGGTCGTTCTTGGACGGGAAGTGCTGGTAGACGCGACGCATCGTCAGACCGCAGGCGGCCCGGACGGCGTCCATCCCGACCGCCTGGACGCCCTGCCCGTAGAACAGTTCCTCGGCCGCGTCGAGGATCCGGGTCCGCGGGTCGATCTGGTCCGCCTGTTCCATCTGCCGTGCCCTTTGCGTGAGAACGATGGTTCTCCTAGGGTAGCGAACGACGCGAGAACGATCGTTCTCGCCGGCGGAACCTCTGTTCTCAAGGAGACACCCATGCCCGAGCAGCGCCCGCCCGTCCCGCCCTTCACCGAGGAGACCGCCCGCCGGAAGGTCCGGGCCGCCGAGGACGCCTGGAACACCCGCGACCCCCGGCGCGTCGCCCTCGCCTACACCCCGGACAGTCGCTGGCGCAACCGCGCCGAGTTCCTCACCGGTCGCGAGCGGATCGCCGACTTCCTCACCCGCAAATGGCAGCGTGAGCACGACTACCGCCTGGCCAAGGAGCTCTGGGCGTTCGGCGGTGAGCGGATCGCCGTCCGCTTCGCCTACGAGTGGCACGACGACGACGGGCAGTGGCACCGCTCCTACGGCAACGAGAACTGGGAGTTCGACGAGCACGGCCTGATGGCCCGCCGCCTCGCCTCGATCAACGACCTGCCGATCACCCCCGGGCAGCGCCTGTTCCACTGGCCGCTCGGCCGCCGCCCCGACGACCACCCGGGCCTCACCGAACTCGGCCTCTGAGCGCACGCCAGGAGCCGCATCGGCGCTGGCGTGCACACGAACTGACGGCACATCGGATCGCGCTGTTCCAGGGCTGTGACGGATCGGGCACCTGGCGCTGACCTCGGGCTGGGAATCTCGTTGACGAAACGAACAGCACCACCAAGGGGGATCTCGACATGTCCGTACGCAACCGATTCGGCAGCGCCGCCGCGATCGCGCTGATGACCACCGTCAGCGCGGTCCTGCTCTCCGCCTGCGGCCCCGACAACGCCGGCTCCGGCGCCACCGCGGCGTCCGGCAGCAGCGCACCCGGATCGGCGGCACCCGGATCGGCAGCGCCCGGCACGCCGGCACCCGGCGGCGCCTCGCACTCCGGCAGCCCGGCCCACGGCGGCAAGGAGGTCAACGGGACCACCGTCGCCAACCACCTGACCATCAGCACGGGCACCAGGAACGTCGCGATGAACGGCACCCTGGTCGACTTCGGCTCCGTGGTGCGCGACCTCGCCTGGTCGCCGGACGGCAAGAAGGTCGTCTACATCGGCGAGAGCGGCGACCTGATGACCGCCGACCCGGACGGCACCGGCAGGACCACCCTCGCCAAGCACCCGGACGGCGAGGAGTGGTCCCACCCGACCTGGCAGCACGCCGCGAAGGGGCCGAGCGGCGGCGTCGTCCCCAACGAGACCGAGCGTTACAACAACATCGTGTTCACCGCCAAGAAGGCCGGCGTGCTGCGACTGGCGAAGGTCCCCGCCAAGGGCGGCAGCGTCGAGGACGTCACCCCGTCCAACTCCGAGGGCGGCGACAGCGCGAACGTCCCGCAGCCGCCGCAGACCGGCAACACCTGGGCCAACGCGGGCGGCGGGCGCGCCAAGATCGCGTACGCCAACACCCCGACGAACGAGGTGTACATCTACGACGACTACCTCCGCGCGAGCACCCAGGACATCGGCAAGGGCTCCCAGCCGGCCCTGTCCCCGGACGGCGGGAAGATCGTCTTCGTCCGCGCGGTGAACGGCCACGACCACCTGTTCACCCGCTCCACCGAGTACGAGCAGAAGGCCGAGAAGGACCTCACCCCCTCGGCCACCACGGACTTCACCGAGCCCGCTTGGTCCCCCGACGGCAAGACCGTCGCCGCCCGCACCCCCGAGGGCATCGACACCGTGCCGGCCGACGGCTCCGCCGCGCCGACCCAGGTCTCCACCCTCTCCGGCCTGCCGGTCTACCGGCCCTGATCCCGCGCCGAGCTGCGGGCCAACTCGGCCCGCAGCTCGGCCAGGTGCTCGTCGGCGGACTCGTGCGGCAGGAACTCGACCAGGTCGAGGAAGCGGAACAGCACCCGGGTCTCGGTGACCGCGTACTCGTAGTCGCCGAAGCCGACCACCGCGCCCGTCCCGCCGCGCGCCGCCCCGCGGACGACGGCGGAGGTCAGCCGGTCCTCCCCGCCCTCGGCGGTCACCTTGCGGCGGGCGTTGGGCCGGGCCAGGTACGGGCACACCATCGACGCGTACAGCATGCAGGCACGGTGCCCGGGTCCCTCCATGGTCGGCGCGAGATTGCGGTACGGGCGCCCCGCGGCGATCGCCTCGGCGATCGCCGCGCTCTCGGCCGGCCCGACCACCCGCCACACCGGCCCGCGCGCCATGAACACCCCGCACACCGAACACCGGCGCTCCAGCGCGCAGTCGGCGCTGCGGCCGTGGTCGGTGAGCGCGAACTGCGGCTGCCCGTCCTGCCACGGCGTGATCGCCGGCACCGGGTACCCGCGCCCGTCCCGGGGCCGCTCCCCCACCTCGTCCGGCATCGGCACTAGTTCGAATCGCACGCCCCTATCGATACCAGCCGGACGTGCCGCCGGTCGAGCCACCGGCCTGACCGTCCGCCACCCGGCGGCGGGCGTTCCAGGACCCTGGCGGCCGGTTCGTGCTCGTCCTGGTCGTCGCCGTGCAGGTCGACGAAGAACCGGCTGCCGCCGGGGCCGGCCGAGGCGGCGATCCTCGCGTCGGTGCCGTTCGGAGTTCCTCGGCCCGACGGGGCGCCGGTCCTCCGTGCGCCGGGCGGCGCGCTACTCCGCCGCCGACTCCTGGGTCAGCATCACCTTCCGCAGCAGGTCCGAGAGCGTGCGCCGCTCGTCCTCGGAGAGCACGCCGAGCAGCCGGCGCTCCTCGCGGCCGACCACGTCCAGGGCCTCCTGCCAGGCTGCGCGGCCGGCCTCGGTCAGCACGATGTCGACCTTGCGGCGGTCCTCGGTCGAGGGGGTGCGCAGGACGAAGCCGCGGCGTTCCAGGGCCTCCAGCCGGCCGGTGACGGAGGCGGGGGCGAGGTTGAGGTCGGCGCGCAGGTCGGAGGGGGCGGCGTGGCCGCCGCGGCCGGCCAGGACGTGCAGGGTGTCGAACTCGTGCTTGTGCAGGCCGTAGTCGGCGACGCCCTGTTCGCGGACCCGGCCGAGGTGGCGGGTGAGCCGGGACATCCGGGTCACCGCGCCCTCGATGTCCGGGTCGAGTTCGGGGAGCACCGGGAGCCAGCGGTCGAGGTGGCCGTCCGTCCAGTCGCGGGGCGGGATCGGCTGCTGGTGGGGGTGCTCGGGCATGGGAGGAGTCTACAAAGAGCCGATACGTCGGCGCCAAAATATTCGTTGCCAAAATTTCGTCACCGAAATACAGTTCCGCGGGTGACCCAACGACCCGCCTCCGAACGACCCGCGCCCCGACGACCCGCATCCCCCGGAGCCGAGCCCCAACGCCCGGCGCCCCGGCACCCCTTGGGCCTGCGTGACTTCCGCCTGCTCTTCCTCGGCCGCACGGTCTCCACCCTCGGCGACGCCGTCGTCCCGGCCGCCCTCGCCATCGCCATCACCCGCGCGACCGGCTCCTCCGCCGCGCTCGCCCTCGTCCTGGGTTGCGCGATGGTGCCGCGACTGCTCCTGCTGCCCTTCGGCGGAGTGGCCGGCGACCGCCTCGACCCGCGCCTGGTCGCGCTCACCACCGACCTGCTGCGCGCCGCCACCCAGCTGCTCGTCGGACTCGAACTCCTCGGCGGCCGGCCGGACCTGACCCACATCGCGATCGCCTCGGCGGCCGGCGGCCTCGCCTCCGCCTTCGCCATGCCGACCACCTCGCCGCTGGTCCGGGCCGCCGTCCCGGCCGAGCACCGGCTGCGCGCCAACTCCCTGCTCGGCTCGGCCACCAGCGCGGCCCGGCTCGGCGGTCCCGCGCTCGCGGGGCTCCTGGTGTACACCGCGGGGCCCGGCTGGGCCTTCGTGGCGGACGGCGTCTCGTTCCTGCTGAGCGCCGCCCTGCTCAGCCGCGTCCGCCTCACCCCCGCGGCCCGCGATCCGCTCGCGGCCGCCGGAGCGCGCCCGCTGCGCCGGGACCTCGCCGAGGGCTGGCGCGAGGTGCGCACCCGGGACTGGTACTGGACGAGCCTGGTCGCCCACGGGGTGTGGAACGGCGCGAGCGCGGTCGCGCTCACCCTCGGCCCGCTGATCGCCGCCACCCGCCTCGGCGGGGACGGCGTCTGGGTGGCCGTCACCCAGGCCGGGGCCGTCGGCCTGCTGCTCGGCTCACTGGCGGCCGGCCGGCTCCGCCCCCGGCGCCCGGTGCTGGTGGGCAACCTGGCCCTGGCGCTGTACGGGCTGCCGCTGCTGGCACTCGCCGTTCCGGCACCCGCGCCCGTCACGGTGGCGGCGTACGGGGTGGCGATGGCCGGGCTGGGGTACCTCAACCCGGTGTGGGAGACGGTGGTGCAGGAGGAGTTCCCGCCGCAGGTGCTGGCCCGGGTCACCTCGTACGACTGGCTGCTCTCGCTGGCCGCCGCGCCGCTCGGCTACGTGCTGGCGCCGCTGGCCGCCGACGCCTGGGGCAGCCGGGTGCCGCTGCTGGCCGCGGCCGCCCTGGTGACCCTGGTGTGCACGGCCACCGCGATGGTGCCGGGGGTGCGCCGGCTCGGCACCGGGCCGGGAGCGGCGGAGCCGGCGGCCGTCGAACGGCCGCCGGCCCCCGTCGGCTCCTGACCGTCAGGGGGTCAGTTCCAGATGCCGGTGATGTCCGTCGCGGTCGCCGCGTTGCCCGCGTGGCCGCTCGCTCCGGAGAGGTCCTCCAGGGTGCGCAGGACGTTGTAGTGGTTGTAGGTGGTGGCCGAGCTGCTGCCCGGGGTGACATGGGCGCCGTAGACCACGGTCGGGATGCGGTTGCCGGACAGGCTGTTGTCCTCGTCGAAGGTGACGACCAGCAGGCTGTTGTGGCTCTGCGCCCAGGTGGCGTAGGCGCCCAGGTTGTTCTTGATCCAGGTGTCACCCGTGCTGATCGAGCAGTCGTGCATGTCGCTGCACAGGTTCGGGATCACGAAGGAGACGTTGGGCAGGGTGGTGTAGTCGGTCGGGAACTGCGCGAAGGTCTTGGCGCTGTTCAGCGGCACGTTGCCGAAGCCGAACCAGGGGTTGTGCTTCTGGGCGTACTTGCCGCTGCTGCAGACCGTGCTGCCCTGGCCCGGCAGGGTCTCGTTGTAGCTGGCCCAGGTCTTCCCGGCCGCGAGCACCTCGGAGGCCAGGTTCGGCGCCTGGAATCCACCGACCGTCACGCAGCTGTCGTCGACCCGGCCCTGGGTGGAGCCGGAGAACAGCGCGTAGTAGTTCGGCTCGCTGGGGTGGGTGATGGCGAAGGACTGGGTGAGGTTGGCGCCGCCCGCCTTCAGGGTGTTGTTGAGGTACGGCGCGCTGCTGCTGCCGATGATCTGGCTGTAGGCGTGGTTTTCCATCACCACGACGATGATGTGGTCGGGCGTGGGCAGTCCGGCCGCCTGCGCGCTGGTGGCGGTGGCCGCCCACAGCCCGGCGGAGGCGGCGACCAGCGCGACGGCCGAGCCGAGCGCGGTCGCGGTGCGGCGGGATCGGGGGCGGGGGGAGTCGTGCACGGGCTTCGCGGACGAGGTCATGACAGGTCCTCGGGTGGGCGGGCGGCCCCGCGGGCTGCCCGGGAACGGGAGGGTGACGGACTGTCGTGCTCCCGCCGACGGGCCGGAACCCGTCCGGCGGGATCCGCCGGACGGCCTAGTAGGGCGCGCCGTTGGCGAAGTCGGTGGCGAAGGTCGACTCGATCGTGTTGAGCACCCCGGAGTCGGACACGATCAGGCCCAGCTCGCGGTTGTTGTTCAGCGAGTTGTCGGAGAAGTTCTCCGAGCCGGCGAACACCTTGGCGGTGGACGTGCCGTGGTCGGCGACGATGGCCTTGGCGTGGACGTACAGGCCGGTGGTCGAGGAGTAGGTGACCACCTTGGCGCCGGCCGCGGTGACCTCGTCGAAGGAGGAGCCGTACGAGCCGGGGTCCATGCCGACGACCCGCACGGTGACGCCGCGGCCGGCGGCCGCGGCGATCGCGTCGACCAGGGCCTGGTCGCCGAACTCCAGCTCCTCGACGTCCAGGGAGGTCTGCGCGCCGTTGATCAGCGCCAGCAGTCGGTCCTGCGAGTCGGTGGGCGACCAGACCAGGTTGTCGCCGTCGGAGGGGGTGATCGAGGTCTTGGCGTAGTCGGCGGCGAAGACCTGCTCGATCGCCTTGACGTCGTTGGCGTCGGTGTCGACGACGCCGTAGTCGCGGCTGCTGGAGTAGTAGGTGGCGTCCAGGTTCCCGGTCAGGATCAGGGACGTGGCGCCGTCCACGGTGACGGTCTTCTGGTGGGTGTAGACGAACGCCGAGGAGGAGTACGTCACGCCGACGCCCGCCGCCTTCAGCGCGTTGTAGGCGGAGCCGTTGACCGAGGTGTGCCGGCCGTCCAGGATGACCCGCACCCTGACGCCGGCCCGCTGGCGGGCGATCAGGTCGTTGACCGCCGTGGTGTCGCGCAGCTCGTACATGGTGACGTCGACGGTCCTGGTGGCCGAGTTGATCAGGTCGTAGACCACCGTGTGGCTCTGGTCGGGGAACACCACGGCGGTGTAGGTGCCGGTCGCGTGGGCGGTGCCGGTGGCGGATATCAGGCCGGCACCGGCGAGCAGCAGGGCGCCGGCACGGCGCGCGAGGGTGGCCAGGGGCATGGGGACTCCATGGTCGGTGGGGGGTGTCGCCGGGGAGAGGTCCGGTGCGGGCGGCACCGGACGGCGGAGCGAGCGCCCGAACAGCATGGGGGCGGCGCGGTCAACGCGGGTAGACGACGGGAGGTAAAACCTTGCCCCCGGCCCGGAAAACGAACGGTGCGCCCGGCAAACCCACCCGAGAACGGACGAAGCGGTCGAACCGGTTCACATTGCGACCAGGTGCCCGAACCGGTGATAGTGATCATCGATCGACGCGATCCGACACCGCGTCAGCCCACGAGAGAGCCGAGGAACATGGCGAAGACCAGCCTTCTGCGTCCGCTCGCGGTGGCCGCCGCCGCTGCCGTCCTGGCGGCGTCCGGAACCGCCCCCGCCCTGGCCGCCGGCCGGGACGGCGCGACCCTGCCGACTCCCGACACCGCCGGGGTGCTGAGCGCACTCCAGGCCGCCACGGGCGCGGGCGCCCCGGGCGCCTTCGCGGTGATCCGCGACCACGGCGACGACGAGCGGACCCGCTCGCTGACCGTCGGAAGGGCGAACCTGGACGGGACCCCGATGAACTCCGCGTGGAGGTTCCGGGTCGGCAGCAACAGCAAGATGTTCGCCGCCGTTCTCGTGATGCAGCTGGCACAGGAGGGCCGGATCGACCTCGACAAGCCGCTGCGCGACTACCTCCCGGCCGGCACCCTCCCGGACGGCTGGATCATGACCGGCCGTCAGGTGATGGAGCACCGGGCCGGCATCTACGACCACACCGACGACCTGCTGGAGCAGCCCGGCGAGGAGACCACCTCCGCCTTCGAGGCCCGCATCCGCACCAAGGTGTACGCCCCGGCCGACCTGGTCGCGATGTCCGTCAGGCACGGCCAGCAGTACGCGCCGGGCAGCCGCTACTCCTACTCCAACACCGACTTCGTGCTGATGGGCCTCGCCGTCGAGCACCTCACCGGCCGCCCGTACGCGGACGTGCTGCGCGACCGGATCATCGAGCCGCTCGGCCTCACGAAGACCTCCTTCGTCGTCCCCGACCAGCGGATCCAGGGCGCCCACGTCACCGGCTACCTCACCAACGACGACCGCGGCAAGCCGCTGCTGGACTCCACCGAACAGACCGGCTCCTGGGTGTGGAGCGCCGGGGCGGTCATCTCCACGGCCGAGGACCTGGACACCTTCCTCACCGCCCTGATGGCCGGCAGCTCCGGCGGACTGGTCTCGGACGACTCGCTGCGCCAGATGGAGGCCGCGCTGGCCACCCCGACCGCCAAGATCTCCTACGGGCTGGGGCTGCGCCGCATCTCGCTGTCCTGCGGGGACGTGTACGGGCACGGCGGCATCGTCCAGGGCTACCAGACCCAGTCCTTCACCACCCCGGACGGGCACCGCTCGGTGGTGGTCTTCGCCAACGCCTCCAACAACGGGTCCGTCACCCAGGGGCTGATGAACGCGCTGGAGCCGGCCTTCTGCGGGAAGAAGCCGGCGGCCGCGCCGCGAACGGCCTTCACGCCGTCCGCGCGGGACGGCCAGAACGGCCAGAACGGCCAGGACGGCCAGGGCAAGCAGGGTGACCAGGGCGACCGGTGGCTGCCCGTAGTGGAGGACACCCGGATCTGAACCTCGGCGCCGCCGAACCTCGGCGCCGCGGCCGGGGTCCGCTACACGGGGCCCCGGCCGCGCCGTCCGTCCGCGCTCAGATCGGTGAGCGCCTCGGTGAGGATCTCCCGGGCCTCGTCGGCGCGGCCCTGCTCGATCAGCGCGGTGCCGAGCTCGGTCAGCGTCTTGGTCATGCTGTCCGGACGCCCGATCGCCTCGTAGTGGACCAGCGCCTGCCGGTAGGCCTTCTCGGCGGCCGGCCAGCGCTTCAACGCCGCCCGGTCCTGGCCGAGTTCGTGCGCCGTCACGGCGGCCATCAGGTGCATCAGCGGCGAGGACCAGCGCTCCACCAGCTCCAGGGCGCGGGCCAGCGCCCGGCGGCGGGAGTCCTGCGCCTCCTCGGCCCGGCCCAGGTGGCGCAGGCAGGTCGCGGCGCCGCGCAGGGTGACCAGCCGGCCGATCATCGCCGCCCGGTTGCCGACCTCGGCGAAGGCGTCCGCCGCCCGCTGGTAGCTCTCGCCGGCCTCCTGGTAGCGCTGGAGCTGACGCAGCCCGGTGCCGAGGTAGGTGAGCGCCCATCCCTGCTGCTCGTGGTCGCCCACGGCGCGGGCCAACTCCAGTCCTTCGGCAGCGAGTTCGATGCCCCGCTGGTAGCGGTGCAGACAGGTGACGTACGTCCAGGCCAGGTAGTTCACGTGCACGGCCTCGGCCTGCCGGTCGCCGCTCGCGCGGGCCGCGTCCACCGACAGCTGGAACACCTCGCCCCAGAGGTCCCAGCTGACCAGGCGGTCGGAGAACCAGTGCATGGCCTCGGCGGTGTCGATCACCTCCCGGTGGCGGCCCTCCCGCTGCGCCCGGTACAGCGCGGCCAGCCACTCCGGGTGCTCCTCCTCCAGCCAGCGCGCGGCCTCGGTGAGCGGGAACGCGCCGTCCCCGGCGGGCACGGCGCCGTCGGTCGCGGCGTGCCCGGTCGCGGCGCCGTCGGTCGCGGCGCCGTCGGTCGCGGCGTGGTCCGGGTCGAACCGCAGGCCGTGGGCCGCCGCCTCGCGCAGCAGCCAACTCCCGGCCCGGATACGGGCGTCGGCGACGGCTTCGGCCGTCTCGTCGGCGGCCAGCCGCTCGCCCGCGTACAGCCGCACCAGGTCGTGCAGCCGGTAGCGCTCCGGGGCGGCCGGCTGCACCAGGCCGGCGTCGACCAGCTGCTCCAGCACGAGTTCGGTGCGCGCGGCCGACAGCCCGGCGTAGCGGGCCAGCACGGCCGCGGTGAAGTCCGCCCCCGCGGTCAGCGCGCAGCGGCGCAGCACCAGGCGGGATTCGGCGGGCAGTCGGCGGTAGGAGAGTTCGAAGGCCGGGCGGACGGCCAGGTCCCCGCTCTCCAGCAGGTCCAGACGGGTCTCCTCGGCGGCGAGCTGGCGGGCCAGCTGGGCCACCGGCTGCTGCGGGCGGGCGACCAGCCGCTGCCCGGCGATCCGCAGCGCGAGCGGCAGGTAGCCGCAGAGCCGGGCCAGTTCGGCGGCCGCGTCCGGGGCGGCCTCGACCCGTTCGGGCCCGGCGATCCGGGCCAGCAGCGCGGACGCCTCGGCCGGCGAGAGCACGTCCAGCCGCAGCCGGTGCACCGCCTCCAGACCGGGCAGGGCCTGACGGCTGGTCACGATGGTCACGGCCGGCCCGGAGCCGGGCAGCAGCGGGCGCACCTGGGCCTCGTCGGCGGCGTTGTCCAGCACCAGGACCAGCCGGCGGTCGCGGACCAGGGCGCGGAACAGGCCGGCCCGCTCCTCCGTCCCGGCGGGCACCGCGCCGTCCGCCACGCCGAGGGCGCGCAGCACCTGGCCGAGCGCCTCGCGGGCGGGCAGCGGGGTGGCGGCCATGCCGCCGAGGTCGAGCGAGAGCTGACCGTCCGGGAAGGCCGGGGCCAGCGTGTGGGCGGCGTGCAGGGCGAAGGCGGTCTTGCCGAGCCCCGGCTGACCGCTGATCAGCACCACGCGGGGGTGGGCGGGGTGCTCGTCGGCGGTGAGGGCGGCGAGTTCGGCGAGGGCCTGCTCGCGGGCGGTGAAGTCGGCGAGGTCGCGCGGCAGGGCGAGCGCGCCGGGGGGCGCGGGCTCCGCGGCGACGTCCGGCACGGGCGGCATGGACGGCGCTGCCGGTGCGGACTGCACTGGCGGTGCGGGCGCTGCCGGTGCGGACTGCGCCTGCGGTGCGGGCGCTGCCGGTGCGGGCGCCGCCGGTTCCGCCACGGGCGCGGCCGGGGCCGCGGCCGGTACGGCGGGCCGGGTGGACCGCCCCTGCGGCGCAGTCCGCACGCCCCGGGGCCGGCCGGACTGCGCGGCCCCCTCCAGCGCGGCGGTCTGTGCGCCGTCCAGGCCCAGGGCGGCGGCCAGGGCCCGGACGGTGCGCCGCTGCGGCCCCCGGGTGCGGCCGCGCTCCATGTCCCCGAGGGCCCGCAGGCTGACGCCCGCGCCGGCGGCCAGGTCCTCCTGGGTCAGGCCCGCCGCCATCCGGTGCCCGGCCAGCAGGTGGCCGAACTCCCCGGTCCCGTTCGCCACCGTCATGTCCCCGCCCATGGTTCGGTACTTCCGCAGTTCTGCCGGTCACCGTGCCGGGCAGTTCCCCTCAGGCAGAAGTATGCCTCGGCGGAATTGACGCGCACACCCGCCCTCTGCCTGCGGGGATACCGGGGACGTGGGCGGAGCGGGGGGTGGTTCCGCGTGCCGGAACCGCCGGTAGTTCCGCCTGTTCCACCGGCGCGGGAGGCAGTTGCGCACTGCGCGGTGCTCGCCGTCAGTGCACCGCCGCCGTCAGCGCCCGTTCCTGCCCTCTGGCCTCCGCCGCCTCCACGCTGCGGCCCAGCTCGAAGAGCAGGTCGGCGAGCAGCCTGTGCGAGCGCGCCTCCACGGCGGTGTCGCCGACGGTGCGGCCGAGCGCGACGGCGAGCCGGGCCGAGGACAGCGCGGCCTCCCGGCGGCCGAGGGCGTGCAGGGCGCGGGCCCGGCTGTGGGTGGCGAGCACCGCCTCGGCCCCGTCCGGGCGACGACCGGCGGTGGGGGTGGTCTCCGTACGGGCGGTGGCCGTACCGGCCCTGTCGGTGCGGGTCCTGTCGGTACGGGCCCTGTCGGTGCGGGTCCTGTCGGTGCGGGCGGTGGCCGTACCGGCCCCGTCGGTGCGGGCCGTGGCCGTGCGGACCGCCTCGTCCGCGTGGGCGAGCGCCCGGTCCGGGGCGCCGACCAGCACCAGGGCGTCGGCGAGCTCGGTGAGGGCGCGCACCAGCAGATGCTCGGCGGCCGGGGTCCGGGCGGCGGCCACCAGGTCGGTGAGCAGCGGCACCGCCCGGTCGTACTGACCGGCCCGCACCAGTGCGGCGGCCACCCGGCTGCGGCAGTGGTGGCGCAGCACCGCTCCCCCGGTCCGGTCGGCGGCGGCGACCGCCGTGTCCAGGTGCTCCAGGGCGGTGCGGTGGGCCGCCCGGCGGACGTGCAGGACGGCGAGGTCGGTGCTCAGCCGGGCGAGGGCGGCATCGTCCCGGTCGGCGTGCGCGGCGCGCAGTCCGATCTCGGCGACGGTCCGCCAGTGGGCCAGGTCCCGGCTGCCGGGCCCGCCCGACCGCTCCTCCGAACGCTCGTACAGCAGGCTGATCCGGTGGGCGAGTTGCCAGGCGGCGCGGGTGCGCCCGTACTGCTCGGCGCAGAGCACCACGGCGCGCAGGGCGCTCTCCTCCCGGCGGAACCAGGCCTCCGGGGGTCTTCCGGCCTCGGCCCCCTCGCCGCCCTCGCCCGCCCACGGGGCGGTGAGCTCCAGGTAGTGGGCGATCAGCCGGTCGAGGGCGCCGAAGCGCTCCTCGCAGTCCAGCGCGGCGGCCTGTCCGGCGGCGTAGCGGCGGACCAGTTCGCGCCGGGTGTAGCGGCCCGGGGTGGTCTCGGCCAGCAGGTGGACGGCGTCGAGCGCGGTCAGCAGGGCGCGGGCCGTGGCCGGTCGCAGGTCGGCGAGCGCGGCGGCGGTGTCGGTGTCGATCTCCGCGCCGGGGTGCAGCCCGAGCAGGGTGAACAGCCGGGCGGCGGCGGGCGGCAGGGTCCGGTAGGTGCGGTCCAGGGCGGCGCCGACGCCGATCGGGCCGCGCGCGGCGCCGGACCCGGCCAGGGCGGCGAGGCCGGTCTGCTCGTCGGCGAGTTCGGCGGTGAGGTCGCCCGGGGACCAGTCCGGGCGGGCGGCCAGCCGGGTGGCGGCCAGCCGGAGGGCGAGCGGCAGCCGGTCGCAGCGCTCGGCGAGGTCGGCCAGCTCGGCGGCCGTCTCCGGGTCGTCGGCCGGGCGGTCCGGGCCGAGCCCGCGGGCGAGCAGGTCCCGGGCGTCCTCGGCGTCCAGCGGGCCGAGCGGGAGCACCAGGGCGTCCTCGTGGAGCAGCAGTTCGCGCAGCCGGTCGCGGCTGGTGACGACGGCGACCGGGCCCAGCGCGGTGCTGGTCGCGGCGGGCCGGTCGGGCAGCAGCGGGGCGAGCTGCCGGTACGAGGCGGCGTCGTCCAGCAGGATCAGGATCCGGCGGTCGGCGAGGAGGCCGCGGTAGCGGGCCGCCCGCTCCTCCAGCCCGGCGGGGACGGCCTCCGGCGCGACGCCGAGGTCGGTGAGGAAGCCCGCCAGGACCTCGGCGGGCCGGCGCGGGCCGGCCGGGTCGGAGCCGCGCAGGTCCGCCTGCAGCACGCCCTCGGGGAAGCGCTGCGCCGCCCAGTGCTGGACCAGGCCGGTCTTGCCCACTCCGGCCGGGCCGGTGACCAGGATCGGCCGGGCGGTCCGGGCGGCGACGGCCAACGCCTCGTGCAGCCGGGCGAGTTCGGCGGTGCGGCCGACGAAGCGGCGGTCCGGCGGAGTGTGCCGCGCCAACTGCGCGCCCGCCTGCCGCAGTTCCGGCCCCGGCGGGCCGGACAGCCGGGCCACCGCCTGCTCGTACCGCTCCCGGGCCTCCAGCCCGCGCCCGGCCTGCTCCAGGCACTCGACAAGCCGGGCGGCCAGCGGCTGCCGGCTCGGGTGCGCGTCCGCGGCCTCGGTCAGCTCGGCCAGCAGCTCGCCGCCGCGACCGGCCAGCACCAGGCCCTGCGCCAGCCGGTCCAGGGCGCGCAGCCGCAGGTCGGTCAGGTACGGGAGGGTGCGCTCGCGCAGCAGGGCGGACCCGCAGTCGGCGAGCGCGGGGCCGCGCCACAGGTCGAGGGCCTCGCGCAGCAGCGGAACGGCCGGGTCGTCCGGGCCCGGCCGGGCCGCCGCCTCGGGCAGCAGCAGCCCTGCCCGGCCGCAGAGCGTCTCGAAGCGCACCAGGTCCACCCGGTCCGCGTCGCCCTCCAGGACGTACCCGCCGCCCCGGGTGCCCAGCACCAGCCGGGGGTCGTCCAACTGCTGCCGCAGCGCCGCGACATGGCCCTGCAGCGCCGCCCGCGCGGTCGGCGGCGCGGCGCCGTTCCAGACCAGCTCGATCAGCTCCTCGGCGCCCACCGGCCGGTTCAGCCGTGCCGCCAGCGCCCCCAGCAGCGCGCGCCGTTTGGGCGCCGAGGGCGTGGCCACCGTGCCGTCCTCCCGCCGGACCACCATCGGCCCGAGCAGCTCGATGTCCATGCTCCCCCTTCCCTCCCGTCGTGGGACAGTACGCCGGACCGGACCGGGCCGGTTCACTTCGCGGGCTCGCCCTCCGTGCGGTGCGGGCCCTGCGCCGACTCGGACCAGACCGGCGGCGTCCTGAAGTCCGGTCCCGCCACGACCAGTACGTCGAACGGCGCGTAGTCGTTCCCCGAGCCCCGGACGGTGAAGCCGGCCGCCGTCAGGATGGCGACCACCGCGGCGGACATCGCCCGGTGGACCTCACCCCCCAGAACGACGGCCGGCGTCGGCTCCCCGTACTGCCGCAGGTCCGCCGTCGCCTTGCTCCGCAGCCGGGGGCTCGTGTGCCAGCTCACCAGCACCTCCGGGTCCTCGCCGAAGTGCTGGTTCCAGCTGCTGACCCGCACCGCCGCACCGACGGCCAGCTCGTCGTCCAGGCCCTGGGCCACCACCGGCAGTCCGGCGGCGGCGAGTTCGTCGCGGACCCGCTGGGCCAGCCGCTCGAACCGGGCGTTCACGTGTCTCCCGAGAGTCTCGTCCATGCCCGCACGCTACCGGCCCGCCGCACCCCTCCCGCACCCCCCTGTCGGACCACGCCCCTGCGGTCGGCCCGTGACCGATCCCGCCCCGGCCTCCGGGGCTGCGCTGCTCGGGGCCGGGGGGGACGATCCGGTTTCGGGAGGCAACCATCTGCCACCCCCCGGGGCTCTCTACCCGTGGCGGCCCCGTCGGCTGCGAGCGTTCGGATGCGGACCGGACACCTGTGCGCACTACACTGCTCCACCCCGGCGGCCGCCGTCCGGTCTCGGGTGCGGTGAGGTGGGGGTACGGGTGCGGATTCGGCTGCTCGGGCCGGTGGAGCTGGAGGTCGCCGCGGGCGGGCTCGCCACGCTGGCGGGGGCGCAGCGGCGGGCTGTCCTGGCGTTGCCGGCGCTGCGGCTGGGCCAGGTCGTCACCGTGGACCAGTTCTGCGAACTGCTGTGGGGCGAGCGGCCCCCGGCCAGCGCCCGGGCGGCGGTGCAGGGGCACGTCGCGGCGCTGCGCAAGGTGCTCGCCGACTCCCCGTTCGAGCTGCACACCCGTCCCGGTGGCTACCTGCTGAGCGGGCCGGCCGAGGAGGTGGACGCGCTGCGGTTCACGGCGCTCGCCGAGCGGGCGGGCGAGCGCGCCGACCGCGGTGACGGCGACGCGGCGATCGCCCTGCTGGAGGAGGCGCTGCAGCTGTGGCGCGGCGAGGCCCTGGCCGACCTGCCGGACACCCCGTCGAGGGCCGCCACCGTGGAGACCCTGATGCAGTCCTCCACCGCCGCGCTGCTCCGCTGGGCCGGGCTGCGGCTGCGCCAGGGCACGGGCGCGGCGGCGGTGGCGGTGCTGGAGCAGAGCGTCCGGCGGGACGGGCTGCGCGAGGAGCTGGTGGCGCTGCTGATGCGCTGCCTGCACCAGGCCGGACGGCCCGCGGACGCGCTGAACACCTACCACCGGGCGCGGCTGCGGCTGGACCGTGAGCTGGGCATCCGCCCTGGCCCGGCGCTGCGGGCCGCGTTCGCCGAGGTGCTGGCGGACGACAACGCGGAGGCACCCTCCGCCGTCCCCGGTGCCGTCCGCACCGCCGGGCCCGCCGCCGCTCCCCCGGTCGCCCGGCCGCGCCATCAGCCCCCTCAGCAACTCCCCCGCCGGCGCGTGGAACTGATCGGCCGCACCGCCGAGACCCAGTGGCTGGACCGCGCCTGCGCCCCCGACCGGGCCACCGACGGGCCCGCCCTGGTGGTCGGCCCGGCCGGCATCGGCAAGAGCGCCCTGGTCACCGCCTGGGCCCACCGGGCCGCCGACCGCTTCCCGGACGGCCGGCTGTACGCGGACCTGCGCGGGCTGGACCCGGCCGGGCCCGCCGAGCCCGGGGCCGTCCTCGGCCGCTTCCTGCGCGCCCTGGGCGTCCCGGACGACGCCGTCCCCGCCGACCCGGCCGACCGGGCCGCGCTCTACCGGGAGCACACCAAGGGCCGCCGTCTGCTGGTGGTCCTGGACGACGCCGCCGACGCCGACCAGCTCACCGGCCTGCTGCCGGAGGGGTCGGGCTGCGCCGCCGTGATCACCGCGCGCGGCCCGCTGGAGAAGCTGGTCGCCACCGAGGACGCGGCCCTGCTACGGCTGGCCGCGCTGCCCGAGGACGACGCCCTCGGCCTGCTGGAGCACCTGCTGACCCCCGAACGCCTGCGCGCCGAGCCGGAGGCGGCGTCCGAACTCGTCCGCCGCTGCGAGCAGTTGCCGCTCGCCCTGCGGATCGCGGCCGCGCGGCTGACCGCCCACCCGAGCTGGACGATCGGGGAGCTGGCCGCCGAACTCGCCGACGAGCGGACCAGGCTGGCCGCCCTGGAGCTGGACGCGCACACCGGACTGCGACAGCAACTGCGCCTGACGGTCCATCAACTCACCGCTCCGGCCGCGGAACTCCTCCCCCTGCTCGCCCTCCACCCCGGCCACGAGGCGGACAGCCACGCCGCCGCCGCGCTGCTCGGCTCCGACACCGCGACCGCCCACCGGGCACTCGCCGAGCTGGCCTCCCATCACCTGCTCACCGGCGCCTCCCCCGGCCGCTACCACCGCTCCGACCTGGTCCGGCTGTTCAGCGTCGACCTGCTCGCCGAGCGGTCCGCAGCGTCCGGACAGCACCGGGAGCACGCCCTCCTGCGTCTGCTGGACCACTACCAGGCCGCCCTCCAGCGCTGCGGCAGCTACCTCGACCCCGGCCAGGAGCACGCGGACCAGGAGCACGCGGACCAGGAGCGGCCCGGCGGCCCCGCCCGGCCGCCGCGGCCCCTGCCGCCCGTGGTGGACATCCGCACCGCGCTGGACTGGTTCCGCGCCGAGGAGCCCGCCGTCCGGGCGCTGATCGACGCAGCCGCCGTCAGCCACCCCGACCGGGCCTGGCGGCTCGCCCTGACCACCGGCTCGCTCTACTACGGCGCCAGCCGCTTCACCGACTGGCTGGCCCGGGCCGACGTCGGCCTGGCGGCGGCCGAGCGCTGCGCCGACCCGGTCGCGGAGGCCTTCCTGCACAACTGCCGGGCGCAGGCGCTGGTCGCCCTGGAGCGCCGTCACGAGTCGGCGGAGGCCGCCCGGAAGGGGGTGGCCGCCGCCGAGTCCGCCGAGGGGCCCGCCGCCGACTCCGCGCGGGTCCGGTCCCTGGCCACCCTGGGCCTGGTCACCGCGATGCTCGGGGATTCCGCCGAGGCGCGGCGGCTGGCGGCCGAGGCGGTGGCGCTGGCCGTGGCGTCCGGCAGCCGCCAGCGGCAGGCCGACGCCCTGGTGCACCAGGGCTGGGTGAATCTGGCGACCGGTGATCCGGCGGGCGCCCAGCAGCGCTCCCGGGAGGCCAGGGAACTGCTGCCGCCCCATCCGGTCACCCAGGTGCACCTGTGGTCGCTGCTGACCGAGGCCCAGGCGCTGCCGCCGACGGCTCGGGACGAGGCGGCCGACCTCGCGTGGCACCGGCTGCTGGCCGCCTGCGAGGAGGCGGGCCTGCTCTACCTGCACGCCGTCACCGAGCAGTCCTACGCGGCCCACCTGGTGGCCCGGGGCCGCGCACCACAGGTGCGGGCGCGGCTGGCGTCGGCGCTGGAGCGCTTCCGCCGGCACGACCGGCTGGCGGGCTACCGCAGCGAGTTCACCACGGGCCTGGAGGCCTCGCTCAGCCTGCGCTCCCCGTGAGGCGGATCCCCCGGCGCGCGCTCAACTGGTGACCGGGGCGTACCCGTGCTCCGCCGCCAGGACCGGCCGCAGGGCCCGTACCGCGTAGAAGTTCCGGGATTTGACCGTGCCCGGCGGCACCCCCAGCCGGGCCGAGGCCTCCACCACCGAGCGGTCCTTCAGGTGCAGTTCGACCAGCACCTCGCGGTGGTGCTTCTGTACCCGCCGCAGCGCCAGCGCGATGTCCCGGGCGACCACCACCTGCTCGTACGGGTCGTCGGCGAGCGGCCGGTCCTCGACCGGCTCGCCGATCACCTCCTTGGCGCGGGCGGCGGCCATCCGGTAGTGGTCGATGGCTATCCGCCGGGCGACGGTGAACAGCCAGGGGCGGGCCTGCTCGGGGCCGGCGGCCAGGGCCTCCGGGTGCTGCCAGGCGCGCAGCAGGGTCTCCTGGAGGATGTCCTCGGCCTTGCCGCGGTCACCGCCGGTGGTGCGCATCAGGGCGCGCAGCAGGTAGCCGCCGTGCAGCCGGTGGATCTCGGCCAGGGTGTCGGGGTCGAGGGTCGGCCGGGCCGGGGCCGGCTCGGGGGTCGCCGCGGTGGCGGCCGGGGGGTCCGCGGGCGGCTGGGCGACGGGTGCGGGACGGGCGGCGGATGGCTTCGACACGCGCTACCTCTCAGGTCGGGCAAGGGCACATGGCAGGGCTTCCGCCGTACATCCCCCGTGGCGGTCGGGACCAGCCTGCCGGGCGCCGCCAAGGACCGGCCAACGATCCGCCAACGCCCCGACCTGCGGGCATCGGGCCCGCCGCCGGGTGCCGCCGCTCAGTCCCCGTCGGGCTCCCGGGCCAGCTCACGGAGCAGTTCCTGGACGCCGTCCTCGCCCCGGTGGTCGATCAGCACCGCGACCCATCCCGCGAGCCGTTCCCGCTCGGCCACGGTCCACCCAGGTGCGGAGGGGTGCACGTCCACCACCAGTTTCCTGGCCACGGCCAGCAGCCCCGGGGTCGGATCCGGCCGCCGCTGCCGGTCCGGCAGCGCGCTCAGCGCCAGCCGCCGGGCGACGGCCGTCACCCCGGCCGCGGTGCCCGCCGGCACGGCCAGTCCGGGCGGCCCCGGCGCCCCCGGCACCTCCGGGGCGCCCATCCGCACCAGCGCAGCGATGTACGCGCGCACCTCCGGGCCGTCCGCATCCATCCCGTGTTCCTCCCCCGTCCGTTTCCGTCCCGCTCAACGTGGCTCCCGTCGAGCGGGGTTCAGCCGCAGCCCAGCGGCCGTCACCCGTCGGTACGGGTACGGCCGGAAGCCGCCGATCACCGCGACGGAGGCGGTCGTTCCGTCCGCCGCCCGCCGGGGCCGGACCGCATTCTGCCCGCCCGTCATGAGAACGGCGACGGCCGGCCGGAAGCGTCTGCCCCCGACCGGCCCGCCTGAGTAGCACATTTGGCCCTGCGGAGTCGGGTCCGCCCCGTCACCCGCGTCGGCGCTGCCGAGTGGCACACGAACCAGGCCTGGACCAGGCTGAGGCGGAAGTCCGGTCGTCAGAGGGGTGCGGTGTCGATGTTCGATACGAGCTTTGCGTTCCCGCCTTCCCTGCTGAACCCGGTGGGCGGCGCCCGCGGACGGGTCGCCGTCATCGGGGCGGGGATCGCCGGCCTGGTCTGCGCGTACGAGCTGGAGCGGCGCGGCTTCGACGTCGTGGTCTACGAGCGGTCCAACCGCCCGGGCGGACGGGTGCGCACCCACCACTTCTGGGACGGCACCCACATCGACCTCGGCGCCATGCGCATCCCCGGCAACCACCACTGCGTGCTGCACTACGTCTCCCGGTTCCGCCTGGAGACCCGCCCCTTCGTCAACGCCAACCCGCGCGCCTACTACCACCTGCGCGGCCGCCGGGTGCGGGTGCGCGACGTCGCCGCCCTCTACCCCGCGTACGCGCTGCGCCCGGACGAACGGCAGGCCCCGACGCCGGTACTGGACCGCCTCCTCGGCCCGGTGTGGCGCGCCCTCACCGTCGAGCAGCAGGAGCACACCCTGGCCGGCCACTGGGACGACCCGGCGCTGGAACGGGCGGCCTCGGTGTCCCTGTGGCAGTTCGTCCACGAGCACCTGTCGCAGGACGCCTGGGACCTCATCGGCCACGCCAGCGGGCTCGCCCACTACGAGCAGTCCTCCCTGCTGGAGGTCCTGGTCGACTACTTCGGCCTGTTCCACGAAGGGCAGGTCGAGCTGGTGAACGGGCTGGAGGCGCTGATCCACGCCTTCGTCCGGGCCCTGCGCCCCGACACCCTCCGGCTGTCCAGCCGGATCGACGAACTGGCGCTCACCACGGACGGCGTCCGGATCCACGGCAAGCGGCTCGGGGCCCCGCTGGAGGACCGCGCCGACTACGTGGTGTGCTGCGTCCCGGCCCCCGCGCTCGACCAGATCACCGTCAGCCCGGGCCTGCCCCACGCCCAGCGGCACGCCGTGCGCGGCATCAGCTACGCCAGCAGCAGCAAGACCGTCCTCCACCTCACCCGCCGCCGCTGGGAGCTGGAGGACGGCATCCACGGCGGCGGGAGCTTCACCGACCTGCCGATCCAGCAGTGCTGGTACCCGTCGGACAACGCGATGCCGGTCACCGACGGCGTCAACGGCAGCGCCGACCACCGCTGGGCCGCCCGCGATCCGCTGCGCTCGGCCGAGCCGACCGCCCTGCTCGGCGCCTACCAGTGGGGAGCGAACGCCCGGCGCTTCGCCGCGCTGCCGCCGGCGGACCGCGACGCCCTGGTCCTGGACTGCCTGGAACGGCTCCACCCCGGCATCTCCGCCGACGTGGACGACATCCTGCACTGCGACTGGGACGTCCAGACCGGCATGGGCGGCGGCGCCTTCGCCCACCTGACGCCCGGCGAGCACACCCGCTACCTGGCGGTGCTCGGCTCACCGCACCCGGCCGAGGACCCGCGGATCTTCTTCGCCGGCGAGCACCTGTCCGGCGCCCACGCCTGGTGCCAGGGCGCGGCCCGCTCCGCCCTCGACGCGGTGGAGGCCGTGCTCGACCGGGCCGGCCACCCCCGGATCGCCTCCCGGGTGGGCACCGCGTGACCGACCGGGAACTCACCCGCGACGACCTGCGCGTCCCGTTCCGGCCCGCCCGCAGCGAGCAGGTCGGCGTCGAGGTCGAGTGCGGCCTGCTCGACCCCGCCACCGGACTGGCCGCCCGCTACTTCGGGGACCGCGGCGTGCTGGCCGTGCTGGAAGCGGTACTGGCCCGCTGGGGCGGCGAGCGCCAGGAGGACGCCGGACGGCTGACCGGCGTGCTGCGCCCGGACGGCAGCCAGATCACCCTGGAGCACGGCGGCCAGCTCGAATACTCCTCGGTACCCGTCCCGAGCGTGGCCGAGGCGGTGCACGACATGCGCACCGCTTTGGAGCAACTCGCCGACCTGGTGGGCCGGTTCGGCCTCGCCCTGGTGCCCGGCGGCAACGTCCCCTTCGACCGGCTGGCCGACGTGCAGTGGGTGCCGATGACCAGGGGCGCCATCATGCGGGACTACTTCGCCGGTCTGGGCGCGGCGGGCGACCGGGCGCGGTACATCATGGCGCTGTCCCTCTCCACCCAGGTCACGCTGGACTACCTCTCGCCCGGGGACTTCACCGAGAAACTGCGGACCCAGATGGCCGCCGCGCCGGTGGTGGCCGCCCTGCTCGTCAACTCCCCGATCCAGGAGGGGTGTTCGGAAGGTCTGCTGTCCCACCGCAGCTGGGCGTGGCTGCGGATGGACCCGCGCCGGGGCGGCGTGCTCCCGCCCGCGCTGCGTCCGGACGTCGGCGTGGACGACGTGATCGACTGGGCCCTCGGCATCCCACTGATCCACTACCGCACTCCGGACGGCCGCTACCACCCGGCGCCCGACCGCCCCTTCGCCGACCTCCTCCGGTACGGCTACGGCGACGGGTCCCGCCCCACGCCCGCGCACTGGGCCGCCCACCTCGACCAGCTCTGGACCCACGTCCGGGTCCGCAACACCCTGGAACTGCGCGGCTCGGACGGCCCGCCGTACCCGTCCATCGCCGCCGTCCCCGCCCTGTGGACCGGCCTCACCTACCACCCCGAATCCCGCGCCGCCGCCTGGAAGCTGCTCGGCCACCACACCGTGGCGCAGCACCGGGCCGCACTCGCCGAACTGCCCGTCCTCGGCCTCGACACCCGGCTGGGCGGCGATCCCGTCCGTCCGCTGGCCGCCGAACTGCTCCGCCTCGCCCGGGCCGGCCTGGAGGCGCGCGTCGCGGCGGGCCTCGAACCGCCCCACGTTCCCGGCTACCTGGACCCGCTGGACGAGATCGTCTCCACCGGCCGCACCTTCGCCGAGCAGTGCCTCCGGCGCTGGCACGGCGAGTTCCGCCAGGATCCGGCCCGCTACGTCGCCGCGCACCGGGTCTGAAGCCCACCGGTACGAGGACGCCCGCGCCCGAGCCCACCGTGCCCGAGCCTACGGGTCTGCTGCCCACAGGTCCGCCGCCCACCGGCCGTCAGGAGCCTGTCAGCGGCGCGTCAGCGGCCCGTCAATCCGGCACCGGACGTGGGCGAAGCGGTGCAGGCTGGGGAATCCACCTGCAGGTCCGCAGGTCTCTCCGGAGGTGAGCCGCATGTCCGTCGTCACCGCGTTCCACTCCGTCGCCCCCGGCTCACGCCGCCGGGGCCACGGGCTGCGCGCCGCGTTCGCGCTGGTGCTGGAGCGCCTCGCGTCCAGCCCGCTGGACAGCCCGGTGCTCGGGGCGATGGGCGCACCCCGCTCCGCCTCCCGCCCCGGCGGGCCCGGTTCCTTGCCCACCCGGGCCCGTGACCGGTAGACACGGACCCGACACGGTGCGTGACGAAGTCGTGCCGTGAACGGACGGAGGCCCCGCCATGAGCGTGACGAGTCGGTACCGCGACGCCTGGGAGGGCTTCTGGCGCGATGCGCCCGACGCGCCGGGCGCGGTGATCTGGGACACGGAACCGGCCCTCACCGCGGAGCGCCACCTCACCCTCCTGGGCCCACACCTGAGCGACCCCCAACTGCCGGTCGTCGACCTGGGCTGCGGCAACGGCACCCAGACCCGCTTCCTCGCCCAGCGCTTCGGCCGCGTCCTCGGCGTCGACCTCTCCGAGGCCGCCGTCGGGCTCGCCCGGCGTCAGGACCCCTCGCGCCAGGCCGAGTTCGCCCAGCTGGACGCCACCGACCCGGCCGCCGTCCGGGCCCTGCACGAGCGCCTCGGCGACGCCAACGTGTACGTGCGCGGCCTGATCCACCAGAGCGAACCGGCCGACCGCCGGCCGGTCGCCGAGGCCGTCGCCACCCTGGTCGGGGAGCGGGGCCGGGGCCTCGTCGTCGAGCCGACCGAGTCGGCCAAGGACGTCCTCAAGGAGCTGGTGCAGGCGCCGTCCGGGCCGCCCCCGAAGCTGCGCCCGGTCTTCGAGCACGGCCTCGCCCCCGCCCAGGTCGCCGACGCGGCCTTCGAGGAGCTCTTCCGCTCGGCCGGTCTCACCGTCCTCGCCTCCGGCGAGATGCCGCTGTCCCTCACCGAGTTCACCCCGGAGGGCGACCGGATCGAGCTGCCCGCCCGGTGGCTGGTGGTCGGCCCGGACGACGAGCGGGGACCGGTCCCGCGCTGAACCCGTTGACGTGACGGCCGCGTTGGACCAGTGTCGGGGCGAGTCCGCGCGGCCGTGCGCGGTGTGGAGGGAGCCGGGCCATGGGCATCGCACGTCGTGACCTTCTCAGGTGGGGAGCCGGAGCGGGCGGAGCGGCCGCCGTCGGGGGCCTGTTCGGGCCGGCCTCCTCCGCCACCGCGTGGGCCGCGGCCTCCTCCAGCACCCCGGGCGGGCTGCCGGCGGACAGCTGGATGAGCCGACTGGACGGGAGCCTGTCGCTGCTCGACCTCACCGTCCCCGGCACCCACGACTCCTGCTGCCAGAACCCCTGGTACGGCACCGAGTGGTCGCACACCCAGAACTGGGGCCTCCCGCAGCAGTTGCAGGAGGGCGTCCGCTTCCTCGACATCCGCTGCAACGGCCTGGAGGGGGCGCCCGACGAACTGGGGATCTACCACGCCGACAACTACCAGCACCTCCGGCTCCAGGACGTGCTCGACCAGTGCCGCTCCTTCCTGGCCGCGCACCCGGGCGAGACCGTCCTGATGCGCCTCAGGAACGAGCGCGAGGGCGGCCAGGCCCTGGACGACCCGGAGTTCCAGCGGCGGGTCAACCACTACCTGGACGACCTGGGGTACCGCGGCCTGTTCCACTTCTACGGCTGGCCGACCCTCGGCACGGCCCGCGGAAAGGTGGTCCTGCTCGCGGACTTCGCCAACCCGGGGGGCCTGATCGACTGGTCCAGCGGCCAGAACGACTGGTTCGACACCCAGGACGTCTGGCAGATCAGCGGCACCGACGCGTTGGGCCGGAAGGGCCGCTACATCACCGCCCAGTTCAACAGGGCCGCCCTCAACCCGGGCTACCCGCGGATGTTCGTGAACTTCCTCAGCTACGCGGGCGGCTACTGGCCCAGGACCAGCTCGCAGACCCTGATGGACCGGAGCATCTACCCCTACCTGGTCGCCCGTACCGGGCAGCGCGGGCGGTACGGCATCGTCCCGATGGACTTCCCGGACCTCCACGTGAACGTGCTGCAGATGCTCATCGACCAGAACTTCGTCTGAGCCCGGGTCGACGGCGGACATCGACCGATCATCGTCGGGACGATCCGTTTGATCGCGCGCCGCTCTCCCCCGGGCGTTCAGGCCCTCCGGACCCTGACTCCGCACTCCGTGATCGCGTGCTCCTGGGCGTCCGGGAGCCCGGAGTCCGTCACCAGGTCGTGGACGTCGCTGAGCGGGCAGATGGTGGCGAAGGTGACCCGGCCGACCTTGGTCCGGTCGGCGAGCACCACCGTGTGGGCGCTGCTGCGCAGGAAGGCCCGATCGGTCTGTGCCTCCATCTCGTCGTGGGTGGTGCAGCCCTGCTGCACGGTCAGGCCGTCCACGCCGATGAACGCGAGGTCGAGGTGGTACTGGTCCAGCATCCGCTCGGCGGCCGGGCCGACCAGTTCGTAGCTGGCCGAGCGGGCGAGTCCGCCGATCACGACCAGCCGGACCTCGGGGCGCACGATCAGCTCGGCGGCGATGTTGACCGCGTTGGTGACCACGGTGACGTTGCCGCGCTCGCCCAGCACCCTGGCCAGCTCGGTGGTGGTGGTGCCGCCGGTCAGGCCCACCACGGCGCCCTCCGGCACCAGTTCGGCGGCGGCCCGGGCGATCCGGCGCTTCTCCTCCTGCTGCTGGTCGCCCCGGTGCCGCAGCGGGATCTCCAGGTTGACCGCGCCCGTCACGGCACCGCCGCGGGTGCGCTGGAGCAGCCCCTGGTCCTGCAGTTCCTGCAGGTCCCGGCGCACGGTCGCGTCCGACACCCCGAGCAGTTCGGAGAGCGTGCGCACGTCCGCGCTCCCCGCCTCGGCGATGTGCGACACGATCCTGGCTGCGCGATCAGCTTTGAGCATGGACGGAGTGTAGTTCAGCCCGCGTCGACGGTCGGTGACTGCGGGCTCTTCCTCGGCCGTTGCCCTCCCGCCCCCGGCGGTCCGTGGTTTCCCTGCGTACGGATGCTTGAACTCCTGCACGTTTGAACATGTACAAGCACGATCGCGCAGCGCACCGCTCATCGCCGAAGCGGCCCCGGACGGCACCGGACGGAACCGGACGGAACCGGACCAGGGCCTCAGGGGGCAGCCGTGGCGTGGGGGGTGGTCAGGAGGCCCAGGAGGCGGCTGACTTCGTGGCTGACCGCGTTGCGGGCGGCCCCGAGGTAGGTGCGGGGGTCGACCAGGGTGGGGGCGGTGGTCAGGTGGTGGCGGACCGCTTCGGTGAAGGCCTTGTTGAGGTGGGTGGCGATGTTGATCTTCGTCATGCCATGGGCGACGGCCGCGGCCAGGGTGGTCTCCGGGACGCCGGAGGAGCCGTGCAGCACGAGCGGCACGGCGACGGCCGCTCGCAGGGCGGCGATCAGCCCGAGGTCCAGGGCAGCCGTGCGGGTCAGCATGGCGTGCGAGCTGCCGACGGCGACGGCCAGCGCGTCGACGCCGGTGCGTCCGACGAACTCGGCGGCCTGTTCCGGATCCGTCCGGGCTCCGGGGGCGTGCACTCCGTCCTTGCCGCCGACCTCGCCGAGTTCGGCCTCCACCCACACGCCCGCCTCGTGGCACAGCGCGGCCACCTCCGTCGTGGCGCGCAGGTTCTCCTCGTACGGCAGTGCCGAGGCGTCGAACATCACCGAGCCGAACCCCAGCCGGAGCGCCTGCTCCACCAGCGGCCGTTCGCTCGCGTGGTCCAGGTGGACGGCCACCGGAACGGCGGCGGCCGTTGCCACCGCCAGCGTCGCGCTGCCGATCGGCGTCAGGCCGCCGTGGTAGCGGACCGCGTTCTGACTGATCTGCAGCACCACCGGCGCCCCGGCGGCCTCGGCCCCGGCGACGATGGCCTCGGCGTGTTCCAGCTGGATGACGTTGAACGCCCCGACCCCGCGGCCCTTGCCCAGCGCGGACGCGACGATCTCTCCGGTTCCGACGAGGGTCACGGTTCTCCTTGGGGCTGGGCCGGCTGAGGGTGGTCCGACCGCTCGACCAGGACCAGGTCGAGCAGCCGGTGGTAGGCGTCGGCGTCGTAGTGCCCGGCCTGCGGGGCGAGCACGGTGGCGGCGGACAGGGCCGCGGCCTGCCGCAGCCGCTCGGGCCAGGGCTCCGCGCCGACCAGGCCGAGGGCGAGGGCGGCGACCGCCGAGTCGCCCGCGCCGGTCGGGTTGCCGGGCAGCGGCTCGGGTGGGCGGGCCCGCCAGGCGCCGTCGGGTGTGGCGGCGAGCAGGCCGTCCGGCCCGAGCGAGGCCACCACGGCCGCGGCCCCGGCGGCGCGCAGCCGCTCGACGCCCCGGACCGGGTCCTCGGTTCCGGTGGCCGCGGCGAGTTCGTGGGCGTTGGGCTTCACCACGGCCGGGCGCGCGGGCAGCGCCCGCAGCAGCGCCCGCCCCTCGGCGTCCAGCACGGCGGGCACCCCGTGGGAGCGGGCGAGGTCGATCAGCGCCCGGTAGGCGTCGGTGGGCAGTCCGGGCGGCAGGCTGCCGGAGAGCACGACGGCCGAGGCGCCCCGCAGCAGCCGCCGGTAGTGCGCCAGGAAGCGCCGCCACTCCGCCGTCGTGACCTCCGGTCCGGGCTCCAGGAAGACGGTGGTGTCCTGGTCGTCCGCCACCGCGACGGTGCGGCGGGTTTCCCCCGCCACCTCGACCAGTTCGTCGCGCAGCCCGGCCGCGGCGAGGTCCGCCCGCAGGGCCTGGCCGTTCGGGCCGCCCGCCAGGCCGGTGACGACCGCGGCCTCGCCGAGCGCGGTGAGCACCCGGGCGACGTTGACACCCTTGCCCCCGGCCTGCTGCCGGACGTTCCGCACCCGGTTCCCGGCGTGCGGGCGGACCACGGCCAGCCGGTAGGTGAGGTCCAGCGCGGGGTTGAGCGTCACGGTGAGGATCACGAGCCGTCCCGCTCGGCGGGCCGGCGCCGGGTCACGGCTGGTCCAGCACGATCGAGCGGGTGAGGTGGCGCGGCCGGTCGGGGTCGAGCCCGCGACGGACGGCGAGGCCGACGGCGAGCCGCTGGACCCGGACCAGTTCGGCCAGCGGGTCGAGCCGGGCGGTGCTCACGGCGGCGCCGGTCGCCCCGGCCTGCTCGGGCAGGCCGGTGGGCGGGGTGTCGAGGAACCACACCAGGCTCTCCGGGCCGCTGACGCTGATCGGGCCGTGGCGGTACTCCATGGCCGGGTAGGACTCGGCCCAGGACCCCGAGGCCTCCCGGACCTTGAGCGCGGCCTCGTTCGCCACCCCGCTGCTCCAGCCCGTCCCGAGGAAGGTGAACTGCCGGGCCTCCAGGGCACCTCGGGGCAGCGGCGCGTCGAGCGCAGCCCGGGCCTGCGCGGGCAGGTCCGCCGGTGCGGCGCCCAGGTGGGCGCGCAGCAGGGCGAGCGCGGTGGTGGCGAACCGGGTCTGGACGACGGACCTCTCGTCGGCGAACTCCAGCGCCACCAGGTGGCGCGCGGCGGCGCCGACCGGGGTGCGCGGGTCGGCCGTGACGGCCACGGTCTCGGTCGTGCCGGTCCGGGCGAGGGCGTCGAGCACCTCGGTGGTGGTGCCGGAGCGGGTGAGGGCGACCACCCGGTCGTACCGGCGGTCCGCCGGGAACTCGGAGGCCGCGAAGGCGTCGGTCTCGCCCAGTCCGAGGGATTCGCGCAGCGCCGCGTAGGCCTGGGCGATGTAGAGCGAGGTGCCGCAGCCGATGACGGCGGCCCGCTCGCCGGGTTCGGGCAGGTGCCGCGGGGTGAGTTCCAGTGCGCGCTGCCAGCAGTCGGGTTGGCTGGCGATCTCTTCGTCGACGTGGGCCATGAGGTCCTCCTGCGCGAGACTGCACGAACATGCGTGAAGCTGATCGATTTATAGTCCAGCCCGCCAGTACCGCGCAACAGTGCGCATCCCCGATCAGCTTCGTGCAGCCGGCCGAGGACGGACCCCACCCGCCGTCCGACCCCCTCGAACAGGCAGAGCGCCGGCGGAGATCATCACGGTGTCACCGATCGGAGCTGTTCCGGCCCTTCCCTGGAGGTGGCTAAGCTCCCCGTACTGTGACTGATCGTCAGAAGAATCGAACAGCCCAGGACTGCGCCGACGTCGTCATCCTCGGCGCCGGACCGGCCGGGCTCACCCTCGGGAACCTCCTCCACGCCGCCGGGATCGACTGCGTCGTCCTCGAACGCGCCGACCTCGCCCACGTCCGGACCAGGGCCCGGGCCGGCTTCCTCGCCGCCAACACCGTCCGGGTGCTGGAGCGCCACGGCCTGGCCGACGGCCTGCACCGGCGCGGGCAGCCGCACGGCACCTGCGAGTTCCGCGCCGAGAACGGCGGCTTCCGGCTCGACTACGGCAGCCTAGGCCGCGGCGAGCGGCACACCGTCTACCCCCAACAGGACCTGGTCGGCGACCTGTTGACCCACTACCTGGACGCGGGCGGCCGGATCCGCTTCGAGACCGAGGCGCGGACCGTGCAGGAGGCCGCCGGCCCCCGCCCCACCGTCGAGGTCCGGCAGGCCGACGGCCGCCCCGGCCGGTGGCGGGCCCGGTACGTGGCCGGCTGCGACGGCCGCCACGGCGCCGCCCGGCGCTCCCTGCCCGCGGGCACCCTCCGTCACCATCGCGACCACGGCGTCACCTGGCTCGGCCTGCTCGCCGAGGCGCCCCCGAGCCTGGACGCCGTCGGCTACGCGATGCACCCGGACGGCTTCGCCGGCCACATGGCCCGCACCGCCGACATCACCCGCTACTACCTCCAGTACGAGCGCGGCCTCCCGGGCGACGCCTGGTCCGAGGAGCGGATCTGGGCGGCGCTCGACCACCGGATGTACACCGCCGAGCACGGGCCGCTGCACCACGGCCGGATCGTCCAACGCTCCGTCATCAACCTGGAGTCCGACGTGGTCGAACCACTGCGGCACGGCTCGCTGCTGCTGGCGGGGGACGCCGCCAGCCTGCCGGCCCCCGCCGCCGCGAAGGGCGCCAACCTCGCCGTCCTGGAGGCCGAGCTGCTCGCCGAGGCCCTGATCGACGAGCTCTCCCACGGCGACTCCCGGGCGCTCGACGCGTATTCCCGGCGCTGCCTCGACCACATATGGCGGGCGCAGGAGTTCGCCCACTGGATGATCCAGCTCCTGCACGCCCCGGTCGGTGCGGGAGAGGAATCGTTCTTCCATGAAGCCATGCGGCGCTCGCGCGTGGAATCCCTGCGCACCTCGCGCACCTACCAGAACTGGTTCGCCGAGAACTACGTCGGCATCTGACCGTCCGTCCGCCGGCCCGGCCGCCTCGGTTCGACGTAGTCGACGGTCTGCATCATCCCGAGGTCCTCGTGCTGGAGCTGGTGGCAGTGGGCGACGGTGCTGCCGGTGAAGTCCTCGTACCGGACCAGGAAGGTGACGGTGTCGCCGGGCCTGCCGCCGGCCAGGTCGACGGTGTCCTGCCAGACCGGCGGGTCGAGCCGCTCGCCGTTGCGGTGGGTGACCTGCACGTGGTTGGTGTGCAGGTGGAAGGGGTGACTGAAGGCCGGGTGGGTCTCGTCGGTGCGCACGGTCCACCGCTCGACGCTGTCCAGCTCCAGGGTGTGGTTGACGTAGTCGGGGTCGAACAGGCCGTACGCCTGGTCCCGGGTGAGGTCGCCGTCGGGGTCGGCCGCGGGGGTCGGGTTGCTCCCGAGGACGCGGAACGCGTTGGGGAACGACCCGCCGAAGACTCCGGGGTCGACGTGGAAGACCACCTCGCGGTCGGCGTCCGGGTTGTCGATGTCGTCCTCGTCGAGGAAGGGCTTGCCGGCCGGCAGGGCGGTCGGCAGGTCCATCGGTGGCTCGACGGCCGGGCCGGTCACCTCGACCGTCATCAGCGGCGCGGTCACCCCGTCGGCCCGCAGTTCGTAGCTGCCGGGGTCGCCGCCACGGACCAGCACGTCGGCGCGGTTGCCCATGGCCAGGCGCAGCCGGTCGGTGGCGACCGTGGCCGGGAAGGTCACGCCGTCCAGGGCGATCTGGTGGAAGGTGAGGTCCCGCTGCCCGTCGGTGAGCCGCAGCGGCAGCGCGGTGAACGCCGTCGCGCAGACCAGCCGCCAGCGCTGCACCTCGCCCGGGCGCAGCGTGAGGGTGGGGTTGACCCGGCCGTTGACGGTCAGCGTCGCCGGGACGGCGGCCAGCGCGTTCCCGGAGCTGAACTCGGGGACCTTGCCGTCCTTGAGCCTGAGCTCGTTGACGCAGACGACGAGGTCGGCGGCGGCCGCGATCTCGGGCACCTCGTCGACGTCGCCCTCGACGACGAGGACCCCGGCCATCCCGCCGACGAGCTGGACGGAGGTGGCCCCGTGCAGGTGCGGGTGGTACCAGTAGGTGCCGGCCGGGTGGTCGGCGGGGATGTCGACGGTCGTGACGTACCGCGGCTCCGGGGCGCCCGCCTCGACCTCGTCGGCGGTGCGCGGCGCGAACTCGCGGTGCACGTTGTCGGCGTGCCCGGACGGGGAGACGTGCAGGCCGTGGGTGTGGAGGTTGAAGCTGTTGAGGTTGTGCGGCCGGTTGTGGCCCCCGCTGTGGGACGCGTTCGGCGGCAGGCCGTTGACCTGGGTGAGCCGCAGGGTGTCCCCGGCGCGCACCCGCAGGGTCGGTCCGGGGATCGTCCCGTTGTAGGTGCGGGTGGTGACCGTCCCGTAGCCGGGGACGACGATGTCCGTGAACCGCACGTCGAGCGTCTCCTCCAGCACCGCCCCCGGCGTGCCGGGCGCCGGCCACCCGGTCCGGACGGCCGGCTGCGGGAAGGGAGCGGACGCCGCGGCGGCGTACCGCCGGGAGAGGATCCCGTCGGACGCCGCCACGAGGACTGCGGTGGGGATCGCCTTGAGCAAGGACCGACGACTGATTCCGACATTTTCGCTCATGCTCGGGCAATCTAGGTCAACTCTCCGGCGCTACCCGGAAAGCACACCGCACGCCCGCCGGACATTGGGCCTTCCGCACCACTCCTGACGCGGCTCCGGGCACCGCGCCGGACACCGCGCCGCCCCTCCCGGGCTCAGCCCGCCGCCCAGAGCGTCACCGTGGCCTCCACCTGGTAGTTCGCCGGGTCGATGGAGTCGACCTTGATCAACGCGGTACGGCCGCCCGGGCTCTTCAGGCAGACCAGCGACCCGACCTTCACGTGCACCGAGTCGCCCGCGTGCCCGGCGGCCCAGTCCGCGCAGGCGGCCGCCGAGGGCGGCGCCTGGCCCGTCCAGAGGCCGAAGGTGTCGTGGTCCATCTGGATCTCGTCCCGCAGGACGGCCTCGGTGGCACTGAACCCGGTCGCGTAGATGCCCTGGGGGAACCCGGGGTGGCGCCCCGGCGGGGTCAGGTCGAAGTCGAGGCCGCCCTCGAAGGGGATCCCGACCTGACCGGCCCAGACCACGGCGAGCCCGGTCGGCGACGACGCCGCGGGCGGAGCGGGCGCAGCCGTGGAGACGGTTCCGCCGGTTCCGGCGCCGCCGGCGGCAGTCGCCGCGGCCGTGCCCGCGCCGGGCGCCGCAGCGCCCTGCGTCGGGACCGCGGCGCCCGCGGCCGGTTGGGCGGGCGTGCCGCCCTTCGGCAGGATCGCCGTCCCCAGGACGAGCGCCAGGAGCCCGACCGCGACCACCCCGACCCGGGCTCCCCCGCTCTTGGGACCGGGCAGGCTGATCCCCGCCCCGCTCGCGGCCTCCTTCGCGAAGGCGACCACGAAGCACAGCAGTCCGAACACCCACAACGTGATGGTTCCTGCCACGGCCCCGCCCCCATGTCCTGCCCGTGCCGTCGAGATCGAACTCGCAGATGCTACCGGCTACCTGACGCGACGGCAGGTCAATTCACCGGGGCCGGGGGCGACGGTCAGTGACCGGGGTGCGGGGGCCGGGCGTCGATCTCGGCCCAGACCGTCTTGCCGTCGACGTGCGGCAGCGCTCCCCAGCGGGTGGCGGCGTTCTGGACGATGAACAGCCCGTGCCCGCCGGGCAGGCCCGGACGGTGCGGGCGGCGCGGCTCGGGCAGGACGGTCGAACGGTCGCTGACCTCGATCCGCAGGCGCGTCTCGGAGGCGTCGAGCACGAGGTCGACGGGGCCTCCGGCGTGCAGCATCGCGTTGGCGACGAGTTCGGCGACCAGCAGCACGATGTCGTCCTCGCCGCCGGAGGCGCCGGTCGGCCACGACCAGTCGGCGACCGCCTGCGCGGTGTACGCGCGGGCGCGGGCGACGGGCTTCGGCAGCCCGGCCAGGTGCAGGCGCCGACGCTGGCCGCCGGGCGGCAGTGTGGGGCCGGTGCCCGGCCGGTCGCCGTCGAGGGTTGCCCGGCTGGTCGTCATGTGCGGGTTCCCCTTCGGTTCCGGCGCGGTTGTCCGCTTCGTCGTTCCGCTTCGTGTGCTCGGTTTCCCGACCACTGCCGAATTATGCGTGTCTTCGCCCGGTCGCGGTACTCACCGGGGCGCGGCGAGCGCGGCGTCCACGCTCGGGTGGAGCGAGAACACGGTATCGGCGCAGGTCAGTTCCAGCAGCCGTCGGACGGTGAGGGAGGGCGCCGCCAGCCGGAACGTCACGTCCGCCGAGGCGGCCGCCATCCTGGTCTGCAGCAGCAGGTTCAGGCCGGAGGAGTCGCAGAAGTCGACGCCCGCGAGGTCGACGACGAGCAGTGGCGGATGCTGCTCCACCAGGTCGTCGAGGGTGCTGCGGGCCGGTTCCAGGGTCTCGATGTCGAGGTCGCCGGCCAGCGTGCAGACGGCGGCCCGGGTGTCGGTGTGCCAGGTGCGCACGGCCAGGTCGGGCCCGGCCGGGTCGAGCCCCGACGGGGCGGCTCCGGACGGGCCGCCCGTCCCGAAGCGGTCGGAGGGTGCGGTGGTCGGCTGCGCGGTCACGGACTCGTTCTCTGCGGGCATCGTCTTCTCGGCTGGCATCGTCGTCGTGTTCCCTCCACGGGGGTGCCCCACGAGCCTACGCACGCCACCCGGCGAAGGGCCAGGCCGTGCCGGGCCGCGGGTGGCGTGCGTGACGTCGTGTCTGCTCCTGGTGACCGTGGGGCCGGCTCAGGTGGCGGTGAGGCCCGCCCGCAGGCTGGTCAGCGTGCGGTTGAGGAGCCGGGAGACGTGCATCTGGGACAGTCCGAGTCGGGCGCCGATCTGGGACTGGGTGAGTTCCTCGCCGAAGCGCATGGACAGGATCTGCCGGTCCCGCTCCGGCAGGGCGGCGACGAGCGGCTTGAGGACGATCAGGTTCTCGATCGTGTCGAACCTCGTGTCCTCCTCGCCGAGGCGCTGGGCGAGCGGGCCGAGATCCTCCTCGCCCTCGGTCCCGGGGGCGTCCAGGGAGCCCGCGGTGTGGCCGTTGGCGGCGGCGAGGCCCTCGATCACCTCCTCCTCCGACCGGTCGAGGTGTTCGGCGAGCTCGGCCACCGTCGGCGAGCGGCCCAGGTCCTGGAACAGCGCGTCGCGGGCCTTGGCCAGGGTGATGCGCAGTTCCTGCAGCCGGCGCGGCACGTGCACGGCCCAGGTGGCGTCGCGGAAGTGGCGGCGGATCTCGCCCAGGATGGTCGGCAGCGCGAAGGTGACGAACTCCGCGCCGTGATCGGGGTCGAAGCGGTCGATCGCCTTGATCAGGCCGAGCGAACCGACCTGTATCAGGTCCTCCTCGGGTTCCCGGCGGTTGCCGACCCGGCGGATCGCGTAGCGGACCAGGGACAGGTTGAGCTCGATGAGCGTGGCCCGCACGTACGAGTACTCGGCGGTGCCCTCCTCCAGCGTCGACAGCCGGGCCAGCAGCACCCTGGTCAGCTCGCGGGCGTCACCGGGCGCGACCTCCCTCGGATCCTCGACGCCGGCGAGCTCCGGGAGCTCCGGGTGCTTGGCGGGCCCGGAGAACCCGGGGAGCCCGGGGACGGCGGCGCGGTCGGCGCCGGGCGCGTCGACCGTCGGGGCCTCGTCCGGGGCCGGGGCTGTCACCCGGTGCAGGAGTTCGTCACTGGTCGTGGCCATGTCGGTCCTTTCCCCTCGGCGTACGGTCCGTCCCCGGGTACCCGCCCAACCCGGTTGCATGCCGGTCGGCATTGTGAGGATTGCGTGAACGAACGGCAGGACCGTGGAGTGGCGGGCGCACTCCGTACGCTACCGGTCGCGGGTCGTGCATGCCCGGCGGGGATCGGGGCACCCGGACCCCGTACAGGACCGGAAGGCCGAGGAGGAGAAGGGGAGAACGGGACGATGGGACGGATCGAGGAATCGGTCGAGATAGCCGCGCCGCTCGGCGAGGTCTACCGGCACTGGGTGCACTGCGAGGACTTCCCGCAGTTCATGCGCGGGGTGGTCAGCGTCGACGTGTCCGGCCGGGGCAGCAGCAGCTGGGTGGTCGAAACCGCGGGCGGGCGGAGGGAGTTCGAAGCCGTGACCACCGAGGTGGTGGAGGGCGAGCGGGTGGCCTGGGACGGCGGCAGCGGCCCGGTGCGGCACAACGGCGTGGTGACCTTCCACCACGTCGACGACCGTACCACCCGGGTGATGCTCCAGCTGGAGGTCGAGCCGCACGGGCTCTGGGCGCACCTCGCCGAGGCGCTCGGCTTCGTCGACCGCCGGGTCATCGACGACCTGAACGACTTCAAGCACCACGTCGAGCGGAGCAGCGGAGCGCCCACGGGCTGACCGGCCGCTCACGGATCGCGGATCCGTGGGCATGGACCGCGGCATCGGGGGCAGCCGAGCCCGTACGACCCACCCGGACGAACGGAGGCAGTCATGCACGAGCGCCACAACATATGGGAGTTCCGCACCGCCGCCGGGCACACGGCCGGCACCGACCTGGTCGGCTTCCACGTCGAGGCCACCGACGGCGCGATCGGCAAGGTCGACAAGCTGTCGGAGGAGGTCGGCGAGCAGTACCTGGTCGTGGACACCGGGCCGTGGATCTTCGGGCGGCGGGTCCTGCTCCCGGCCGGCACCGTGACCCGCATCGAAGTCGGCGAGCAGAAGGTCTACGTCGACCGCTCCAAGGACGAGATCAAGCACAGCCCCGACCTCGACGACGCCGGGTCCGACCAGGAGAACGACACCCGCGAACGCTTCGGGCCCTACTACGACCGGTTCTACGGCGGCCGGATCCTCTGACCGGGCAGCCGGAGGACCCGCCGGGAGAACCGGACCGCACCGCAGCACGACCCGAACCGCACCACGGCACGACAGCACGGCTGCACCCAGCACGACAGGCACCGCAGCACGGCAGAGCGACAGGCACCACAGACCGGCTCCACAGACGAACGGGCGGGAACGGCCTCGGCCGTCCCCGCCCGACGAATCCCGGGACAAAGGGGAACCCTTCCATGGAATGTCTCACCACCCGGCTCACCATGCGGCTGATGACCGGCGACGAACGCAGCCGGGACCTGACCGTCGACTGGTCCTACCGGGCCACCGAACCCCACGCGGTGGAGCTGGACTTCACGTCCTACCAGGCCGAGGCGGTGTGGTCGCTCTCGCGCGACCTGCTCATCGCCGGCCTGGACGAGCCCTCCGGCGAGGGGGACGTCCACGTCACGCCCTACGACGACAGCAACCTGCTGATCGCGCTCGCCGGGCGGGAGGGCGTCGCCCTGCTCGCCGTGCCCGCCGGGGCGGTCGCGGGGTTCCTGGCCGACACCCTCAAGCTCGTCCCGCCCGGGCAGGAACACACCCGGATCGACTGGGACCGGGGCCTGGAGGACCTGCTGGCCGCCTGATCCGCGTGCCCCGCCTGATCCCGTACTCCACCTGATCCCGCACCCGCCGGAACACACTCCACCCCACCGAGAGGAGCCCTCACCATGACCACCGCCCCCGCCCAGCCCGGCCTGCCGTCTCCCGCGCCGGAGCCCGAGACGCCCCCGAGGCCGGCACCCGGCCCGCCCCTGCTGCCCGACCCCCCGCCGCCGCCCGGCTCGCCCGTCCCTCCGCCGGAGCCCCGGCCGGCGCCCGGTCCGGTCCCCGAACCGGCCACCCCGCTCCCGGGTCGGCCGCAGCCGGTGGAACCGCCCGACTGAACGGCCCGAACGAACCGCCCGGCCGACCGGGCCGGCCGACCGGATCGGCTGAACGGCCCGGCCGACGAGCCCTGATGGACCGCCTCCCCCGGCGGTCACGAACCCGAAAGGAGCGCAGAGCATGTGGTGGAGCCTGCTCCGCCTCGCCGTCGCCGGCCTCGCCACCGCCCTGTTCACCTACGGCCTGGACCGGGCCGTGCAGGTGCTGGCGCGGCGGCTGGCGGCCCCCTGGGGCGCGGGTGGGGTCCCGGAGGTGCTGCGCAGGTGCCGCCGCCCGGTTCTGGCGCTGACCGGGTGCCTCCTGCTCTCCGCCGCCCAGCCGTGGATCAACGCCCCGTCCGAGGTCCGCGACGGACTGCGGCACCTGGCCGTGATCCTCGCGATCACAGCGGGCGGGTGGCTGTGCGCCCGCCTGGTCGCGGTCCTGGTGGACGGCGCCGCCCGGCTCGCCGTGTACCGCCGCGAGCCCGCCTGGGCGGGCCGCGCCCGGACCCAGGCCAGTCTGCTCGGCCGGATCTGCCAGGCGGTCGTCGCGGTCGTCACCCTCGGTGCCGTCCTGATGACCTTCCCCGCGGTGCGCGGCATCGGTACCAGCCTGCTGGCCTCCGCCGGGCTGGCCGGCGTGGTGGCGGGGGTCGCGGCGCAGAGCACGCTCGCCAACGTGTTCGCCGGGGTGCAGATGGCCTTCGGCGACCTGGCCCGGATCGGCGACGTCGTGGTGGTGGCCGGCGAGTGGGGGACGGTCGAGGAGATCACCCTGACGGCCGTGGTGATAGAGACCTGGGACCAGCGTCGGCTGGTGATGCCGATGTCGTACTTCGTCGGCCGCCCGTTCGAGAACTGGTCCCGCCGCTCCAGTCGGATCACCGGCACCGCACTGCTCCACCTCGACCACCACGCCCCGGTCGGGCTGCTGCGGCAGGAGTTCGACGACTACCTGGCGAAGAGCGAGCTGTGGGACGGCCAGGGCAGCGCCCTCCAGGTGGTCGACACCACCCCGACCACCATCGTGGTCCGAGTGCTGGCCACGGCGGCGAACGGCAGCGACGCCTTCGAGCTGCGCTGCCAACTGCGCGAGCACCTGATCGGCTACCTGCGCGACGAGCACCCGTACGCCCTGCCGCGGATCCCGGTAGCGGAGGCTCCGGTGCGGCGTGCGGACTGCCCGGAGGCCCCGCGCGCCTACCGCACCCCGCACAGCTCCCACGGCCCCCATGACGCGCGGCCGCCGGCCCAGGGCCGCCGGGGCCAGGACGCGAGGCACGGGGACGCGAGATAGGGCACAGGGGGCAGGGCGCAGGGGGCAGGGGGCAGGGCACAGGGGGTGGGGCACCCCGAGGTAGGCTGAGCCGATCGGATGATCTTCAGGAGAACCATGCCTGCCGCAGCCCAGCCCCGCGTCCTGCTCGTCACCGACCTGGCCTACCAGGCCCGGGGCCGCCGGTACTGCGACGAGGACATCGAGCTCTCCGCCCGGCTGCGCGAGGACTTCGACGTGGCCCTGTGCCACCCGCTCGACGCCGCCGCCCTGCTGGACTCCTTCGACGTGGTCCTGGTCCGCAACAGCGGCCCGGTGCTCAACTACCGCGCCGCGTACCAGGATTTCCGCGACCGGGCGCTGGAGAGCGGCGCCCGGGTGTACAACCGGCTGACCGGGCGCGCCGACATGGCCGGCAAGCAGTACCTGCTCGACCTCACCGCCGCCGGGTACCCGGTCATCCCCACCGTCGACCGGGCCGAGGACCTCTCCCGGCTGCCCGTCGTCCCCGAGTACGTCGTCAAGCCGAAGCTCGGCGCCGACTCGATCGGTCTGCGGATCGTCCCCCGCGAGCAGCTCGGCACCGTGCCGTACGACGAGGACGTCCTGGTCCAGCCGCTGATCCGGTTCGCCTACGAGGTCTCGTTCTACTTCGTGGACGACGCCTTCCAATACGCCCTGCACGCCCCCGACCCGGAGCAGCGCTGGCGCCTCGAACCGTACGAACCGACCGCCGCCGACCTGGAGTTCGCCCGGCGCTTCATCGCCTGGAACACCGTCGAGCACGGCATCCAGCGGGTCGACGCCTGCCGCACCCCCGAGGGCGAACTGCTCCTGGTCGAGCTGGAGGACCTCAACCCGTACCTCTCCCTCGACCTCGTCGACGAGGCCACCCGGGACCGCTTCGTCGCCGCCCTCAAGGCCTCGCTGCACACCCTCGCCAGTCGGCCCTGACCCGCCGGGCCGCCTCGGTCAGCACCGCGCCCAGCGGCAGCGCGACCCGGGCCTCGGCCAGCTCGTCCCCGCGGGTCGCGCCCTGGTTGACGATCACCACGGGCGTGCCCGCGCGGGCCGCGTGACGGACGAAGCGCAGCCCCGACATGACCGTGAGCGAGGAGCCGAGCACCACCAACGCCTGGGCGGCGTCGACGAGTTCGAAGCAGCGCTGGACCCTCGGCCGGGGCACGCTCTCGCCGAAGAACACCACGTCCGGCTTGAGCACTCCCCCGCACGCCGCGCAGGGGGCGACCCGGAAGCCGTCCACCAGCTCCTGCGGCAGCTCGGCGTCACCGTCCGGATTGACCCGCGCCCGGCCGTCCCGGAAACCGCCGTTCAACTCCTCCAGCCGCCGGTCCAGCTCCGCGCGCGAACCGGTCCGCCGACACCCCAGGCACACCACCCGGTGCAGCCCGCCGTGCAGTTCCACCGCCCCGCGCGTCCCGGCCGCCCGGTGCAGCCCGTCCACGTTCTGGGTGATCACCGCCGCCACGTGCCCGGACCGCCGCAGCTGTTCCACCGCCCGGTGCCCGGCGTTCGGCTCCGCCCCCTCGATCGTCCGCCACCCCACGTGGCTGCGCGCCCAGTACCGCCGCCGCGCCGCCTCGCTCCCCACGAACTCCTGGTACGTCATCGGCACCCCGCGCCGTCGGCTGCCCGTCTCCCCCCGGTAGTCCGGGATCCCCGACTCCGTCGACAACCCCGCCCCGCTGAGCACCACCACGCCCCGCCCGGCCAGCCGGCGCACCAGCACCTCCAGGCCGACCGCATCCGCAGCCGTACCGCCGAGCCCCGTCACCGGCACACCCATGCCGCCCAGCCTAGAACCGGCGGCCCGACCCACGTGACGGCTCAGGCACCGCAGGTACCGGCCGGGGCGTCCGGGGCCCGTCCCCCGTTCAGCGCGCCATGAGCCGGAGGGCGTCGACGGCGAGGCGGGCGGTGGTGCCGATGGCGGCGTCGGCGGCGGGGAGGGCCATGGTGGTGGCGGCGGCGCGGGTGAAGACGGCCAGGGCGTAGCGGCCGCCGTCGGGGTACTCGACCACGCCGACCTCGTGGCGCAGGGTGGGCAGGGTGCCGGTCTTGCCGTGGAGGCGGACGTCGTCGAAGGGGAAGCCGGAGGCCAGCCGGTGCGGCCAGACCTGGAGGCCGAGCAGGCGGCGCAGCGCGGCGCCGGGTTCGCCGGGGCAGGCGTCGCCGCGCCAGAGGGCGGCGAGCAGGGCGGTCATCTCACGGGCGGTGCTGCGATTGGTGAAGGCCGGGTCGAGGACCCTGAGCCGGGCGACGACGGCGGGGTCGACCGGGGAGTCCTGGCCGGTGTCCTCGGCGAGGGCGGCGACCAGGTCGCGCAGGGGGTGGACGGCGACGGTGCGGGTCAGGCCCAGCTCGGCCATGGTGCGGTTGACGGTGTCCAGGCCGATCTCGTCCCAGAGCACGTCGGCGGCGGCGTTGTCGCTGACCGCGACGGTCAGGTAGGCCAGGTCGCGCAGCGAGAGCCGGGCGGCGTCGAGCATGACCGACAGGCCGGTGCTTCCCGGGGTGCGGCCGGGGGCGGGGAGGTCCACCTGCCGGGTCAGGTCGATCCGTCCGGCGGCGGCCTCCCGGTACAGCGTGACCAGGAGGCAGAGCTTGTGGACGCTGGCGGTGCTGACCGGGGTGTCGGCGCCGAGGGCGAGTTCGGCGCCGGTGTCGAGGTCGCGGGCGTGCAGCAGGCCGGTGACCCCGGCTTCGGCGAAGGCGGCGGCGATGCGGGCGCGCGCGGCGCGGGTGCCGGCGGGGTCGCGGCGGGTGGAGGTGTCCTCTCTCGGACGGTCTCCGCCGGTGCGGTCGGCGCTCGTACGGTCGGCGCTCGTGCGGTCGCTGGTCACAGCGGGAACTCCATTGCGGGCCGGGGGAAGAGCGGGCGGTTGGGCGGCTGGGGCAGCAGGCCGCCGGATTCGGTCAGCGCCCGGTGGGCGGCCTCGGCGAACACGCGGACGGCGGGCCCGTCGCGCCCGGCCGGCCAGGCGGTGGAGGTGCGCCAGGTCAGCGGCGTGCCGGTGAGCGGACGCCAGACCGTACCGGGCGGCGCCACGGTACGCGGCACCAGGGCGACGGCGCTGCCGGTGAGCACCAGTGCGCCCGCGACGTCCGGGCCGGGCCGGTCCACGACCGCCTCCGGGGTGCAGCCGTGCCGGGCCAGGGTGGTGAGCATCTCGTCGTACAGCGCCGGGGCGGTGACGCGGGGGAAGAGCACCAGGCGCCGCCCGGTCAGCTCCGCCACGGCCAGCTCCGGGTGGTCGGCGTGCGGGCCGTCGGCGGCCAGCAGCACGCCCAGCGGCTGGTGCAGCACCGGGCCGAAGGCCAGGCCCGCGGCCGGGCAGGGGTGGCGGACGACGGCGACGTCCACCGTGTGCTGGGCGAGTTCGCGCACCGCGGTCTCGACCGGCAGTTCCCGCAGGTCGAGCCGGGTGCCCGGGGAGGCGCTCTCGAAGCCGGTGAGCAGCGCGGCCAGGGCCGCCGGCCCGAGGTCGGGCGGTACGGCCGCGCGCAGGGTGCCCGCCCGGCCGGTGCGCAGGTCGGCCGCGACGGCGAGCAGGCGGGCGGAGCTCTCCAGCACCTCCTCCGCCTCGTCGAGCAGCAGCCGGCCCGCCGGGGTGAGCACGACCCCGCGCGGACCGCGGTCGAACAGGGTGACGCCGAGTTCGCGTTCCAGGCGCTGGATCCGCTGGGAGAGCGAGGGCTGGGCGATCCGCAGCCGCTCGGCGGCGCGACCGAAATGCCGTTCCTCGGCGACGACACGGAAGTGGCGGAGGTGCCCCAGCAGGTCCATGACCAGCCATCATAGGCAGTTCCTTATGGATCTCTTCACCATCATGGTCTTGGACTGGAGTCCTGACGGCCTGTTTAGGTGAGGCCGAGGCCCGACCACGCGGCCTTCCCGTACGCCTCTCTGGAGAGCACCGATGACGTCGTCGTTCCGCCACCCCCGTACCGCGCTGCCCGCCGTCGCCCTGCTCGCGGCGGCCCTGACCGCCGGCTGCGGTCAGGGCACCTCCGGCGGCACCGGCGCGCCGGTGGCGGTCGCGACCACCGCCGCCACCACCTCCGCCGCCACGACCTCCGCCGGCCCGACCGACGCGGCCTTCAAGGACCTCGAACAGCACTTCGGCGCCCGCCTCGGCGTGTACGCGGTGGACACCGGCAGCGGCCGGGAGGTCGCCCACCGCCCCGACGAGCGCTTCGCCTTCGCCTCCACGATCAAGGCGCTGCTCACCGGGGCCCTGCTGCGCACGGCGAGCGACCAGGAGCTGGACAAGGTGGTCAGCTACCGCCAGGAGTCCGTGCTGACCTGGGCACCGATCACCTCCCAGCACGTGGACACCGGCATGAAGGTGCGTGACCTGGCCGCCGCCGCCATCGAGTACAGCGACAACACGGCCGCCAACCTCCTCCTCACCGAACTCGGCGGCCCGGAAGCCCTCCAGCGGACCCTGCGCGAGCTGGGCGACCCGACCACCAACGTCAACCGCAACGAGCCCGCCCTGAACGAGGCGACCCCGGGCGACCCCCGCGACACCAGCACGCCCCGCGCGTTCGCCGCCGACCTGCGCCGCTACGCCCTCGGCGACGTCCTGACGGAGGACCGGCGCCGACTGCTCACCGACTGGCTGGTCGGCAACACCACCGGCGCCAGGTTCATCCGCGCGGGTGTGCCCGCCGACTGGAGGATCGGCGACAAAACCGGCACCGGAGAGTACGGCACCCGCAACGACGTCGCCGTCGCCTGGCCGCCCGGCGGGCGCAGCCCGATCGTCCTCGTCGTGCTGTCCGACCGCGGCAAGGCCGGCGCCACCTCCGACGACGCCCTGATCGCCGAGGCCACCAAGGCCGTCGTCACCGCCCTCGGCTGACCGTCCACGAGCGACGGCCGCCTGCTGCCCGCCCACGTCCGACCGCCGCCGGCTGCCCGCGCGGTCGGGCGCCGCCGCGCCGGGAGGCTGCTGCCGCCCCCGAACGAACCGTCCCGGAAAGGCTGTTGAGATGATCCTGAACCCCCGTCGACACGCGTCCGCCGCCGAGCGCCTGTCCCGCCGCCGTCTGCTCACCGCCTCCGCGACCGGTGCCGCGACCCTCGCCGGCGCCACCGCCCTGACGGGGGCCGCCCCCGGCCAGGCCGCCGCGGCGGCCGGTGTCCGCCCCTCCGGCCGCCGACGGAACCGCCCCGGCCCGCCCGGCTCGGCCGGGGTACGGCTGCGCTGGCTGGGCAACAACGGCTGGGAGATCACCTTCGGCGATCCCGACCGGCCCACCACGATCCTGATCGACCCCTGGATCACCCGCTTCCGCACCGGGACGTACACCCCGAAGGGCGCCGACCCCGCCACCCCGCTCAGCGTCGACACCGCCCTCATCGACGGCCTCCGGCTGCGCGCCGACCAGATCCTGGTGACCCACGGCCACTACGACCACCTGCCCGACGTGCCGTACCTCGCCGCCCGCACCGGCGCGACCGTCCTCGGCACCGAGACCCACGCCAACCTGCTGACCGCGCTGGGCGCGCCCGAGGACCAGCTGTCGGTGGTGCACGGCGGCGAGTACCTGCAGTTCGACGGCTACACCATCCAGGTCATCAACTCGCTGCACTCGATGACCGGCCCCCGCTCCAAGGTGCCCTTTCCCGGCACCCGCCCCGGCTCGCCGCCGCCCCGCCCGCGCGTCATCTCGGACCTCGTCGAGGGCGGCACCCTCGCCTACCTGATCACCGTCGGCGACGGGCTGGGCATCCTCGACAGCGGCGGCGCCAACTACGACGCCCGCCACCTCGCCGGCCTCGCCCCGGACGTCCTCCTCCTCCAGCCCGGCGGGGCGTCCGTCCCCGACTACGTCCCCCGCCTCCTGGACGTCCTCGACCACCCGCCGTACGTCGTCCCCACCCACTGGGACGACTTCGACCACCCCCTCGCCGAACCGGCCCGCGACTGGGGCGGCCTCGCCGCGCTCGAAGCAGCCGTCCACCGGGCCGACCCGGGCGCCCGCTTCCTGCGCCTCGACCACCTGGAGAGCTACACCTTCTGACCCGCGGGCCGCTCCGGCCCAGAGGTCTGACCGCAGTCGGGGCAACCACAACCTCCTGCCGCGCCGCACTCCGCCGCGGACCGCCCTCGCCGTCCTCGGTGCGGGCGTCCTGCTCGCCCTGTCCACCCCCTCCACTCCGGCATTACGTGTCGGAAGAAGTTGACATGTCGGGAGTCTCCGACGCATGGTGGAGCCATGGCGGACGTCGATGTCTTCAGCGCGCTGGCCAACCCCGTGCGGCGGAAACTGTTGGAGAGCCTGCGGGCCGGGCCACGGGCGGCCGGGGACCTGGCCGGGGAGTTCGAGCTCAGCCGGCCGGCCGTGTCCGAGCACCTGGCGGTGCTCCGGAACGCCCGGCTGGTGCGGGAGGAACCGCGCGGGCGGCATCGGTACTACCACCTGGAGCCGGGCCCTCTGGCCGAGGTCGAGGAGTGGCTCCACCCGTTTGAGCACTACTGGCGGGCGCGGATGCGTTCGCTGCGCGAGCTCCTGGACGAGGAGAGGTCATGACCGAAAAGGCCGCGATCCACTGCGACGAGTTCCTGCCGTACCCGCCGGCGCGGGTCTGGGAGGCGCTGACCCATCCGGAACTGCACGCGCGGTGGTGGGCCGCCGGGGACGTGAAGGCGGTGGTGGGGCACCGGTTCACCCTGGACATGGGGCCGTGGGGGCAGCAGCCGTGCGAGGTGGTCGAGGTGGAGGTGGAGCGGCTGCTCCGCTACAGCTTCGCCGCCGGGACCCTGGACACCACCGTCACCTGGCGGCTGGTGCCCGAGGGGCACGGCACCCGGCTGCTGCTGGAGCACACGGGCTTCGACCTGGACGCCCCGATGGGCCGGCAGGCCCACCAGGGGATGGGGCAGGGCTGGCCGTCGGTGCTGCGCAGGATCGCCCCGGCGCTCGCGGAGTGAGCAGCGGGCGGAGCGGAGTGCCGCAGAGCCGAGTGAGCAGCGGGCGCAGCCGGGTGAGCGGCGGGGCGGAGCGTCAGGCGCGGCCGAGGACGCGCTGGACGGTGATCTCGATGACCACCCGGTCCGGGTTCTCCCGCGGGGTGCGGTAGCGCTCGGCGTAGCGGCGCTCGGCGTCCGCGACCTGCGCGGGCTCGTCGCGCAGGACGGCGGTGCCCTCCAGGGTGGACCAGCGGGCCCGGTCGACCTGGCAGACCGCGACCGGCAGACCCTCGGGCCCGGCCGCCGCGACGTTGCGGGCCTTGCGGCTGGTGCGGCTGGTGATGACCCGGGCCGTGCCGGTCGCCGGGTCGAAGGTGACGCCGACCGGCACCACGTGCGGGGTCCCGTCCGGGCGGCTGGTGGTCAGGGTGGAGATGTGCCGCTCGCGCCAGAAGGCGAGGAAGGCGTCGTCGAGGTCGCGCGGGTCGTGGGCCATGATCGCGATGGTACGGCCCCCGGGGAGTGATCAACTCCCCGGGGGCCGTACCGGTTCGGGACGTCAGTGGCCGCGGGCGATCCACTCCGGCAGGGCCGGGGCCTCGGCACCGATCGTGGTCGGGTCGCCGTGGCCGGTGCGCACCACCGTGTCGGCCGGGAGGGACAGCAGTCGCTCCCGGATCGAGTCGATGATGGTCGGGAAGTGCGAGAACGAGCGGCCGGTGGCGCCCGGACCGCCCTGGAACAGGGTGTCGCCGGTGAACACCGTGCCCAGCCCGGGCGCGTAGAGGCAGACCGCGCCGGGCGCGTGGCCGGGGGTGTGCAGCACGGTCAGCTCGGTGCCGGCCACCGCGATCCGCTGGCCGTCGGCGAGTTCGCCGTCCGGGAGCCGCTCGGGGTGGGTGAGCTTCCACAGCGGGAGGTCGTCCGGGTGCAGCAGGATCGGCGCTCCGGTGCGCCCGGCCAGCGCCGGGGCGGCGTCCACGTGGTCGTTGTGGGCGTGGGTGGAGACGATCGCCAGCAGCCGGCGCCCGCCGAGCGCGGCCTCGATGGCGTCGGCGTCGTGCGCGGCGTCGATCACCACCGCCTCCTCGTCGTCGCCGACGATCCAGACGTTGTTCTCCACCTCCCAGCTGCCGCCGTCGAGTTCGAAGGTCCCGGCGGTGACCAGCCGGTCGATCCGGGCGGCCATCAGAACACCACCACCGAGCGGAGCACGTCGCCGTGGTGCATGCGCTCGAAGGCCTGCTCCACCGCGTCGAGTTCGATGGTCTCGGTGACGAAGGCGCCGAGGTCCAGGCGGCCCTGGAGGTGCAGGTCGATCAGCATCGGGAAGTCCCGGGAGGGCAGGCAGTCGCCGTACCAGGAGGACTTGAGCGCGCCGCCGCGGCCGAAGACGTCCAGCAGCGGGAGTTCGAGCGTCATCTCGGGGGTCGGCACGCCGACCAGGACGACGGTGCCGGCGAGGTCGCGGGCGTAGAAGGCCTGCTTGTACGTCTCGGGGCGGCCGACGGCCTCCACCACGACGTCCGCGCCGTTGCCGCCGGTCAGCTCGCGGATGGCCTCGACCGGGTCGGTGGTGCGGGAGTTGACGGTGTGGGTCGCGCCGAGCCTGCGGGCCGTCTCCAGCTTGCGGTCGTCGATGTCCACCGCGATGATCCTCGACGCGCCGGCCAGCCGGGAGCCCATCACGGCCGCCCCGCCGACGCCGCCGCAGCCGATCACGGCGACGGTGTCGCCGCGGCCCACGTTGCCGGTGTTGATCGCGGCGCCGAGGCCGGCCATCACGCCGCAGCCCAGCAGGCCGGCGACGGCCGGCTCGGCGGCCGGGTCGACCTTGGTGCACTGGCCGGCCGCGACCAGGGTCTTCTCGGCGAAGGCGCCGATGCCCAGCGCCGGGGACAGCTCGGTGCCGTCCAGCAGCGTCATCTTCTGCTCGGCGTTGTGGGTGTTGAAGCAGTACTGCGGGCGGCCGCGCTTGCAGGCGCGGCACTGGCCGCACACCGCGCGCCAGTTGAGGACGACGAAGTCGCCGGGCTCGACCTCGGTCACGCCCTCGCCGACCGACTCCACGACGCCCGCGGCCTCGTGGCCGAGCAGGAACGGGAACTCGTCGTTGATGCCGCCCTCGCGGTAGTGGAGGTCCGTGTGGCAGACGCCGCAGGCCTGGATCCGGACCACCGCCTCGCCCGGCCCCGGGTCCGGCACCACGATCGTGGTCACCTCCACGGGCGCGCCCTTGGCACGCGCGATGACTGCCTTGACCTGCTGGGCCATCCGATTCCACCTCCGTCGTGCCGATGCGGCTCTGCACCGGCGTGACCTGCGACAAACGACTGCAGAAGGACTGCAGGAGAACTGTAGGGGCACTGGGGGAGCGCCACTGAAAGACTGCCCACGAAGGGTAGCGCCCGCCCGGTCGGCCACCGACGCGGCGCCCGCCCCCGCGCGGTCCGGCGGCGAGGGGCGCGCGGGTGGCGCTGAGCGCCCGTCAGCGTGCTACGAACTGCCCGGAAAGCGCCGCCGTTGGCTGGAAGTGCCGCAGACGGGCGCCCCGGCGTCCACGTACGGTCGTAGCTGAGACGGTCCACGCGACCACGCTCAGCACATCCGTCCCACCTGACGGCACGCCACCGCGCGCCGCGCGTGCCGGGCGCGCACCGACCGTGCGCCTCCGCACGTTTCGCGCCATCCGGCGCCGCACAGCGCCGTCCCGCGCACCGCCCGTGCCCCCGCGCGGGCAGCTTCCCCGGCCCCACCGCACCGCCCCGGCACCACCCGCACCGCCGGCCCTGGGTCGAGCCGCCACCGCCCGAACCGCCCGTCCCCGCACCACACCCCGGATCCACCCCCCGTCGGGCCGCCCAGCGGCCCCTGCCCTGGAGTCTGGAGTACGGATGTCCACCGAGAACAGTGCGACCGGTGCCGGCACCGGCACCGCCCCGCTCCCCCCGCTGCACTGCCTGCGCCACCTGGACCCCGGCCCGCCCCGGCTCGCCGCGCTGCCCACCGGCACCCCGGTCTGGCTGGTGAGCCGGCACGCCGACGTCCGCCAGGTGCTGACCGACCCGCGCCTGGGGCGCGCCCCGCTCTACGCGCCGGACGCCCCGCCGCTCATGGTCACGCCGAACATCCTGGACGACCCGCAGAGCATGCTGAACATCGACGGCACCGAGCACCAGCGGCTGCGCCGCACCGTGCAGCGGGCGTTCACCCCGCGCGCGATCGCCCGCTGGAAGCCCTGGGTGGCCTCGGTGGTCGAGTCGCTGATCGACGAGCTGATCGACCGGGGCTCCCCCGCCGACATCGTCGGCGCCTACACCCGGCCGCTGCCGGTCGCGGTGATCAGCCGTCTGATGGGCCTGGACAACCTCGACAGCAAGCGGCTCGCGCACTGGAGCGACCACGCGCTCTCCACCACCGCCTACAGCGCCGAGGCGATCGCCACCGCGATGACCGAGTTCGCCGCCTTCGGCGCCGAGGTGATCGCCGAACGGCGCGCCGCCCCGGGCGAGGACCTGGTCAGCAGCCTGCTCGCGGCCGCCGCCGAGGACGGCTCGATCACCGAGGGCCAGCTGACCGCGCTGGTCATCGGCCTGGTGGTGGCCGGGCACGAGACCACGATGACCAGCCTCGGCAACGCCCTGGTCTACCTGCTCCAGGACGGCCACGAGGCCTGGCGGCGGCTCGCCTCCGACGAGGCCAGCGCGGCCGCCGCGACCGAGCAGATCCTGCGGGCCGTCCCGCTCGGCGACGCCGCGGAGCACATGCCCGGGCTGTTGCGCCGCACGGTGGAGGACGTCGAGATCGGCGGGGTGGTCATCCCGGCCGGCAGCGTCGTCGCCGCCGACACCGGCTCCGCCAACCAGGACCCCGAGGTCTTCACCGGGGACCTGCGCACGGAACTCTTCTCCCCGCTGGCCGCGCCGATGCTCACCTTCGGCGCCGGACCGCACCACTGCCTGGGAGCCTGGCTGGCCCGGATGGAACTCGAACTCGCCCTGCACCGGCTCGCCCGCCGGCTGCCCTCGCTGCGGATGGCCGACCCGGTCGAGGACATCGACTGGCGGCGCGGGCTGCTCACCCGCAGTCCCAACGCGCTGCGGGTCACCTGGTGACGGGCCCCGCCGAGACGGAGCCGGTGGTGGTCCGGGTCGACCGGGACCGCTGCATCGGCTCCGGGATGTGCGCCCTGAGCGCCCCCAACTCGCTGGCCCTGGACGCCGACGGACGGGCCCGGCCGGTGGCCGGGTACGCCGACACGGGCGCGGAGTTGACGGACGGGCTGGCCGAGGCGGTGGAGTACTGCCCGGTCGAGGCGCTGGCCCTCCACTCGGCGCGCGGAGGCCACCGGATCGCCCCGGCGGACTGACCGCCCCGGTGCCGCCCGCCGCGCCCCGCGGCAGGCGGCACCGGGCCTGCGGGAGGCCGAGCAGCTCTGCGGTCCGTCCCCGGTGCAGCTGGTGCACCAGGACGGAGAGGCACTCCAGCTCCTGCAACGGCAGCTCGGGCACCAGCCGCGACGGCACCGGGTTCGGCGGCGTAGGTTCCACCCGGGCCGCTTGTGCTGCGGGCCGCTTGGGCTGCGGACTCGGGCCCTCCTCCCTCAGCTCTGCAACAGACGGTTGAAGAAGGTGCGGTACTGCTGGAGGGCGACCCGCAGCTCCTCGGTCTCGACCTCGTCACCCCGGTTCCACTGGCCTTCGAGACTGCTGCGGCGGTCGGCGAAGGACGCGGCCAGTCGCTGCATGAGGTCGGCGACGAGGGCGTCCGCGGTGTGGACGGCCTCGCGGGGGTCGTCGACGAAGTCCGTCTGCACCTGCTGCCAGCGCTCCCGCAGCTCCTGGGTCTCCGCGTCCGGGAGCAGCGGTTCGCGGTCGGGGCCGTGGCCCTCGTCCGACCGGTCCGGCATCTCGCCCTCCTCGGCACGGGTCGTGCGGTCACCTGCCTCGTCGCGGCCGCCACCGGTGCCGGTGGTGCCGGTCGTGCCACGGCCCTCGGTCGATCCGGTGGTACCGGTCGTGTCCGTCGTGTCCGCCGTGTCGGTGCTGCCGGTCGTTTCGGTGCTGCCGGTCGTGCCCGCGATGTCAGCGGTGCTGGTCGTACCTGTCGCACCTGTCGTACCGGTCGTGTCGGTCTTGTCGGCCGTACCGGCGCTGCCGCCGGTGGCCTCGCCCGGGAAGACGGCCCGCTGCCCTTCCTCCCGGCGCCCGGTGTCCCCCTGCTCCTCGGAACCGAACACCGCACCGGCGTCCTGCTCGGCCCCGGTCCGCTGTTCCTCCTCGGTGGCGGCGGCCTTCTCGGTGGTCATCCGCCCCTTGTGGTCGAAGTGCATGTGTGACATCTCGGTCATCTCCTTTCGGCTCCGCGGTCCCGGCCCGGGGGCTCGTCACCGTTCAGGAGCTCCGCGAACAGCGCGCGGTAGTGCACCATCGCGCCCCGGAGTTCCTCGGTGGTGGCGTCGTCCCGTCGGGCCGAGGCGTTGGTCGCGTGGGCCGCACGGTAGTGCTCAAGCGTCCGTCCGTGCTCGACGGACAGGTCCCGGAGCTGCTGTTCGTAGCCCTCGGTGGGATAGCCGCGGTCGTGCATCAGCAGGGTGACCAGCCGGTCGGCGTGCTGGACGGCTTCGCCCGGCTGGTCGACGAACTCCTGCTGGACCCGCTTCCAGTCCTCGGCGTACCGCTGTCTCGCGTCCGCCGGCAGCGGCGTGATCTCCAGCTGGTCGTGGCGCTGTTCCCGCTCCCGCAGGTCCCGCTCGGCGGCCCGCTGGCTGCCGGTACGGCGGACGGCGCGCTCGTACTCCGGGCCGAACCGCTGTTGCAGCCGGCGGCGGCGGTTCACGTACCACAGCACCACGGCGGCCACGATCAGTACGACCACCACGGGGACGATGATCGCGATGAGGGTCCCGGTTGACATCAGGTCCTCCCTCGTCCTTCGGTGCCCAGCCGCTGCCCACATTCAGCGGGTCGAAACGTCCGTCGCCAGAACGGCGCGCAGTTCGGCGGCCGGGTCTCCCTCGTGGTACGGACGCTCGCTGGGCTCGATGTGGTCCAGGAACTCCTGGTACCGCAGCGCGTAGGACAGGTGGTACAGCGGCTCGGCGAGTTCGAGGGCGCGGCGCGGGTCCGAGCCGGGGGCGTGCTCGCGCCAGGCCGTCGTCCAGACCCCGGCGGCGTGCTGCCAGGCGTCCGGGGTGAGGTAGGCGCGGGGGCGCAGACCGTCCAGGGCGGGGTGGCCGAGGCAGGCGTCGGCGTAGTCGACCACGACCGGGCTGCCGTCGTTGGTGCGCCAGTTCCCGGGGTGGAAGTCGCCGTGCAGCAGCGTCTCGGGGAGCCCGCAGGCGGCCAGTTCGTCCAGCAGCGCGGGCAGCCGGGCGGCGAAGTCCCGCAGCCGTTGCTGTTCCCCGGTCGTCAGGTCGGTCTCGGCGGGGAGCCGGTCCAGCAGCGCCGTGAACTGGGTGTGCAGCGCGGCGGGCGTGCGGTCGCGCAGGCCGGCGAGCGCGCCCGGGCGGCCGGCCAGGGCCGCCTGGGCGGCGACGAAGCGCGGGAGGACGTCGGCGACGGTCCCGGCGGACGGGCTCCAGCAGTCCTCGCCGGGGACGTGGTCGAGCAGCAGCCGGCCGTGGGCCGGGTCGGCGGCGAGGACGGCCGGGACGAGCGAGGGGTCGGCCGCGCCGAGCAGCGCGATCACCTCCCCCTCGCGCGCGTTGAACCGCGGGCTGGTGGTCTTCAGCCAGGCGTCGGTGCCGGTGGCGGTGGGGAGGCGGAAGAGGGCGGACAGGTTCCAGGTGCGGATCTGTCGCGCGGCCCCGGCCGGTCGTCCCGCGGCGGCGAGTCGGGTCCGCGCCCAGGCCAGCGCCTCGCGCAGTCCCTCGGGCGTGGCCCAGGCGGCGCGCCGGGCGGCGGGCGCCAGCAGGGCGGCCGTCCCGTCGTCCAGCGGGCGGGGTGCGAGGGCGGTCGGCGGCCGGAGCGCCTCGGCGTGGTAGCGCACCCGGCCGCCGTGGCCCGGATCCTCGCTGTGCCCGTCGACCAGCCTGGTCACCAGCACCGGCACTCCGGCCAGTTCCGTCGCCCGCGCGACGACGCCGTCCACCGAGGACCACCATCCGAGGTCCGCCTCGAACGGGCCCAACTGCCCGTAGTACTCGTCCTCATGGGTGAGATCGACCGTCACGGTCCGGCTGTTCGCTCGCTGCATCCGGGCAGCTTCGCCGACCGGCCCGTGGGACGCGAACGAATTTCCGGCCGTTCCGCAGCCCCTGTCTGACGTTCCGTCAGAGTTCGTCGAGCGGTTCGTCCAGCACGCCCTCGCGCGCGATGATGTAACCGAGGTGCCCGCGGCTGCGGCTGCCGAGGAGCTCGCTGGCCTTCTGGATGTGGCTGGACACGGTGCGGGTGCTCATGCCCAGGCGGGAGGCGATGGCCTCGTCGGTGAAGCCGTTGACCATCAGCCGCAGCACGTTCCGGCGGGTGCGGTCGGTGAGCAGCCGGGGGCGGTGGTGGCCCTCCAGATAGGTGACCGGCTCGGCGCGTTCCCACATCAACTCGTAGATCTTGAGCAGGTACTCGACCAGCGGTGGGAACTGGATGAGCACCGCGGCGGCCTCGCGCTTGGCGCCGGCCGGGATGAAGGCGGTGGAGCGGTCGCAGATGATGACCCGGTCGAAGACCTCGTTGAGGGTGCGCACCTGGGCGCCTCGGGCGGTGACCTGCTCGATGTAGGCGAGCGTCGGGCCGTGCGAGCGCACCGTGTGCTGGTAGAGGGTGCGTTGGCGCACTCCGCGTTCGGCGAGGGCGAGGTCGCGCGGGAGGGCGTCGGCGAGCTGGTCGGCGCCGCGGCCGCCGCCGGGCTGGGCGGTGAGCAGCTCCTCGGTGCAGGCGGCGACGGCCTTCTCCAGCGCGGGGTTGATCTCCTCGCCGGCCAGCAGGCGGATCGGGAGCTGGGCCTGTCTCATCACGTCCCGGTAGGCCTGCTCGGCGGCGGTGAAGGCGGTGCGGAGTTCGGCCAGTTGCTCCTGGTGGGCCAGGACGGCGAGTTCGAGCGGCCGGGCCAGGCCGGTGACCGCGAGGTCGGGCGGGACGGGAGCGAGCCGCTGCCCGGCGCCGGGCAGGGTGCGCAGCAGGCCCATGCTGAGCAGGCACTCGGGGGCCTGTCCGGTGGCGTCGCCCTCGGCGAGAGCGGTCCGGTAGTACTCGATACCCCGGTCACAGAGTTGGGGCGTCCCCTTTTCCGTGCAGGTGTCCTGGGATACGCACATCTGGGCATCCTTCCGGCTTCGGCATTGCGCTTTCACGAATGCCCGCACCGGCTACAGCCAGGCATCCGAAAGGGCAGGATGGTGCCTGCCTGCTGTTCGGACGCATCCCCCCCGGGCCACGACAGCCGCGAGTGTACGCCCTGAAGGCGCGGAAATCAGCGGTTCACGGCGAAACCGGGCATGCCCGGAAACGGCGTCCGACGGTGGTGACGGCGAGGACGACCGTACCCGGCTCCGGTGACGGGCGGATGGCCGCCGCATTGCACGTGTCGACCCGTCAGGGCGGCCGGAGCGAACGGCCGGTGGACTGGCCGGCCGACGGACGGAGGACACCCCCTTGTTGCGAGTTGATCCCGATCCGCAGCCCCCAACCGTGGACCTGGCCGAGCTGGTGGACCAGCGGCTGGTGCGGCAGCTCGCGGAGGCCGCCGCCGCGCAGGTCGGTTCCGGCGCGGTGCAACTGCTGGGCGAGGGCGGGCTGCTGCAGGCACTCGCCAAGCAGTTGATCGAGCGCGCCCTGGAGCTCGAACTCCAGGAGCACCTGCGCGGGGCCGGCACCAACAGCCCGACCGGCGCCAACGGCCGTACGGTCGCCGGGCGTCCCGGTGGCCCCAACGGCCCGAACGGCGCGCGGGCCAGGCGGCTGCTCACCGAGATCGGGCCGGTGGACGTGCGGGTGCCGCGCGACCGCGACGGCAGCTTCGCGCCCCGTACGGTACGGCCGCGGGCCCGCCGGCTGCCCGGCCTGGACCGGCTGGTGGTCTCGCTCACCGCGCGCGGACTCAGCTCGGGCGAGCTGGTGGCGCACCTCGCCGAGGTGTACGGCGTGGAGCTCAGCCGGGAGACCGTCTCGGTGATCACCGACCAGGTGCTCGACGAGCTCGCCGACCGGCGCGGGCGCCCGCTGGACCCGGTCTACCCGGTGGTCTTCCTCGACTCGGTGCGCAGCGGCCGCTCGGGCGGCCCGCTGGTGCACCTGGCGCTCGGGATCTCCGCCGACGGTCTGCGCGAGGTGCTGGGCCTGTGGCCGGCCTCGGACGGGGAGCACTGGCCGGAGGTGCTGGCCGGGCTGGCCGAGCGCGGGGTGCGCGAGGTCTGGGTGCTGGTGGGTGACGCCGGGGCGGGGCTGGTCGAGGCGGCGGCCGCGGCGTGGCCGCGCACGGTGGTGCACACCTCGGTGGCCCACCTGCTGCACGCCGCGCTGCGGCACGCGCCGGGCGAGGACTGGAGCGGGCTGGCCCGGACCCTGCGCGAGATCTGCACGGCGCCGACCGAGGCGGTGGCACTGGAGCGGCTGGGCCAGGCCGAGCGGGAGTGGGGCCCGGGCCACCGGGAGGTGTTCCGGGTGTGGCGGGCGGCCTGGCCGTTGCTGGCGCCCGGATTCCGGTTCGGCCCCGAGGCACGGCGGGTGCTCGCGGGCGGGGGCGCGCTGGAGCGGCTGCACGCCCGGTTGCGCCGGATCGAGCAGGCGGCGGGGCGGGTGCGGGACGAGCGGGCGGCGCTCAAGCGGGTCTACCTGGCCACGCTGGCCCTGGAGTCGCCGGCCGGGGCGGGTCGTCCGTGGGCCGGGGACTGGCCGACCGTGCGGGAGGAGCTGCGGCGGGGCTCCCGGCACTGACCCGTTCCGGGCAGTGGCCCGGGCCTGCGCGTGCCTCGCCTCCCACCACTGATCTGACAGAGCCAGGTGCTCATTGCATCAGATCTGCCCGTTTTTGACACAGTCTGTTCACGCTTCCGGTTCCCGCATTGCGTGATCCCGATAACAACCAGAGCTTCCACGCCAGTTTGAGCCTCGGCAGGATTCGTTCACAGCGAGGAGCGCACACACCGCCCGCCTCAGGAAAAGGAATTCGCCATGACGGATCTTGCCGCTCGCATTCACAAGATGCTCGGGATTCTGGCCGTTCTGCTGGTTGCCGCGGTCGGCCTCCAGAGCCACACCGAACCGTACCGGTCCGCCGCTGCCGCCGGGCTCTCGGCCGTGCACGGGGACGACTCCGGCTGGGGGCCGTGAACACGTCAAAAACTGAGCCCGGTAACGGTAAGTCGACCTGATCCGTTCACCGCGCTCCGACGTAATTCCCCCCTCCTCGTAATTCTCCGAACAGAGAGGAAACCGACGATGGCGAACCCGTTCGAGGACCCCGAGGCCGAGTACCTCGTCCTGGTCAACGACGAGGGCCAGCACTCACTGTGGCCGGTCTTCAGCCCGGTGCCCGACGGCTGGCAGCGGGTCTTCGGCGCCGCCGCCCGCCAGGACTGCGTCGACTACGTCGAGCAGCACTGGCAGGACCTGCGGCCGAAGAGCCTGGTCGCCCACCTGTCCGGCCACTGACCGCGGCGCCGCCCCGGCGCCCCCACCGGCACCACACCACCGGCACCGCCCCAAAACACGCTCCGCCGGCTGCCCGGACACCCCGGGCCGACCGGGCCGACCGCCCCGCGGGTCAAGCCGCAACGAGGGAGAGACGCACATGTCCGGGGACCAGCAGACGCACAGAGCCGATCCGCGGCCGGCATCGGCCGAGGAGCTGTGTCGACTGTTCGCGGAGGTGCTCGGCCGGGAGTCGGTCGACCCCGCGGCGGGCTTCTTCGAGCTGGGCGGTGACCGGCCCGCCGCCGTGCGGCTGCTGGCCCGGGTGCGGGCCGAACTCGGCTTCCGCGTGCCGCTGCCGCTCCTGCTGGACGCCCCTACCCCGTCCGCGCTGGCCACCCGGCTGGCCGACCGGGCCCCGGCCCGCCCCGACCCGCGCCCGACCCTCACCGACCTGGTCGACGCCCAGGTCGCCCGCACCCCGCAGGCCCCCGCGCTGTACGCGGACGACACCACCCTCACCTACGCCGAGCTGGACGCCCGCGCCAACCGGCTGGCCCGGGTGCTCGCGGACCGCGGCCTGGGTACCGAGGACGTCGTCGCACTCGCCCTGCCGAAGTCCCCCGAGGCCGTCGCCGCGATCCTCGCCGTGGCCAAGACCGGCGCGGCCTGGCTGCCCGCCGACCCGGCCTACCCGGCCGAGCGGCTGCGCCACATGCTCACCGACTCCCGCGCCGCCCTGGTGCTCACCACCGCCGCCACCGCGGAGCGGCTGCCCGACACCGGCGCCCCCCGGCTGCTGCTCGACTCCGCCGAGCACCTCGCCGCGCTCGCCGGCCGGCCGGGCACGCCGTTCACCGCCGAGGAGCGGGTGCGGCCGCTGAGCGCCGGCAACACCGCGTACGTCATCTACACCTCCGGCTCCACCGGGGTGCCCAAGGGCGTGGCCGTCACCCACACCGGCCTGCCCAGCATGATCGGCACCCAGGTCGCCGCCACCGGGGTCGGCCCCGGCAGCCGGGTGCTCCAGGCCGCCTCGCTCAGCTTCGACGTCTCCGTCTCCGACCTGGCGGTGGCCCTGACCACCGGCGCCGCGCTCGTTCTCCCCCGCGAGCAGAGCCAGCTGGTCGGCGACGCGCTGGCCGCCCTGATCGACCGGTACGGCGTCACCCACGCCGACGTCGCCACCGCGATGGCCGCCACCCTGCCGGACACCCCGCTGCCCAGCCTGCGCACCCTGATCGGCGGCGGTGAGGCCATCCCGCGCGAGCTGGCCGCCCGGCTCGGCCGCGACCGCCTGATGCTCAACAGCTACGGTCCTACCGAGACCACCGTCATCGTCACCATGAGCGAGCCGCTCACCGGCGCCGAGCAGCCCCCGATCGGCCACCCCTGCCAGGACGTGCGCGTCCACGTGCTGGACGAACGGCTGCGACCGGTCGGGCCGGGCGGCGTGGGCGAGCTGTACGTCTCCGGCCCGCACCTGGCCCGCGGCTACGTGGGCCGCCCCGGCCTGATTGCCGACCGCTTCGTCGCCTGCCCGTTCGGTGAGCCCGGGGAGCGGATGTACCGCACCGGCGACCTCGGCAGTTACCGGCCCGACGGCCAGCTGGACTTCCTCGGCCGGGCCGACGACCAGGTGAAGATCCGCGGCTTCCGGGTGGAGCCCGGCGAGATCGAGCAGACCCTCTCCGCCCACCCCGGGGTGCGCCAGGCCGTGGTGCTGGTGCGCGAGGACCGCCCGGGCGAGCGCCGGCTGGTCGGCTACACCGTCGGCGCCGCGGACCCGGCCGAGCTGCGCGCCCACTGCGCCGAGCGGCTGCCCGACCACATGGTGCCCACCGTCGTGGTGCTCGACCGGCTGCCGCTCACGCCCAACGGCAAGGTCGACAAGCGCGCCCTGCCGGCGCCGGTGTTCGGCACGGGCGAGGAGGGCGGCCGGGCCCCCGCCGGGGAGCTGGAGCACACTCTCGCCCGGCTCTTCGCCGAGGTGCTGGGGATCCCCCGGGTCGGCGTCACCGAGTCCTTCTTCGAGCTCGGCGGCGACTCCATCGTGGCCATCCAGCTGGTCTCCCGGGCCCGGCACGCCGGGCTGCAGCTCACCCCGCGCGCGGTCTTCGACGCCCCGAGCGTCGAGGCGCTGGCCCGGCTCGCCCGCCCGCTGGAGGGCCCGGTCGCGGCCGAGCCCGAGGGGGCCGGCCTGGGCGAGGTGCCGCCGACGCCCATCGTGCACTGGCTGTCCGAGCAGCGCGGCGCCGTGGAGAGCTTCTACCAGTCCACCCTGCTCACCCTCCCCGACGGGACGGCGACCACCGATCTGGTCGCCGCCCTGCAGGCCCTGCTGGACCACCACGACGTCCTCCGGGCCCGTACCTCCCCGCTCGCCGAGCGCCCCTGGACCCTGCACGTCCCCGCCCCCGGCGCCGTCCCCGCCGAGTCCCTGCTGCGCACCGCCGCCGGCCCGGCCACCGCGCGGGCGCTGCGCGCCGAGACCGGGGCCGCCCGCGACCGCCTCTCCCCCGAGGACGGCCGGATGCTCCAGGCCGTCCGCTTCGACGCCGGTCCGCAACGGCCCGCCCAGCTGCTGCTGGTGATCCACCACCTGGTGGTGGACGGCGTCACCTGGCGCATCGTCGAGGAGGACCTGCTCGCCGCGCTCGCCGCCGTCCGCGAGGGCCGGGAGCCGGCGCTGCCGCCGGTGCCCACCTCCTTCCGCCGCTGGGCCCAGCGGCTCACCGCCGAGGCCCGCACCGACCGCCGGGCCGCCGAACTCCCCTTCTGGCAGGCCGTCCTGGCCACCCCGGACCCGCTGCTCGGCGACCGCCCCCTCGACCCCGCCCGGGACACCTACGCCACCGAGGGCACCCTGCGCCTGGTGCTGCCCGCCGGCACCACCCAGGCGCTGCTCACCCGGGTCACCGCCGCCTACCACGCCCAGGTCAACGACGTCCTGCTCACCGCGCTGGCCCTCGCCCTCGGCCACTGGCGCGGCGCCGACCCGGCCGGGCCGGACGGGGCGGTGCTGCTCAGCCTGGAGGGGCACGGCCGCGAGGAGGTCGTCGACGGAGTCGACCTGCACCGAACCGCCGGCTGGTTCACCTCCGTGTACCCCGTACGGCTCGCCTCCGGGGCACTGCCCTGGTCCGAGGTCACCGCCGCCGGCCCCGGACTCGGCCGCGCCCTCGGGCGGGTGAAGGAGCAGCTGCGCGCCGTACCGGACAACGGCATCGGCTACGGGCTGCTGCGCCACCTCAACCCGGCCACCACCGACCTGCTCGCCGGGTACGCCGAGCCGCAGGTCGAGTTCAACTATCTGGGCCGCTTCCAGCCCGAGGGCGTCACCGCCGAGGACGTGCTCGCCGGGGCCGAGGCGATGACCGAGGGCGCCGCCCCGGGCCTGGCGCTCGGCCGGGTCCTGGGCCTGGACGCCACCACCGTCGACACCCCGCAGGGCCCGCTGCTGGTCGCCCAGTGGTCCTGGGCAGGTGAACTGCTCACCGAGGAGCGGGTCCGCGCCCTCGCCGAGGCCTGGTTCACCGCGCTGGCCGCGCTCGCCGAGCACGCCGAACGGCCGGACGCCGGCGGGCACACCCCCTCCGACTTCCCGCTGGTCGCCCTGGGCCAGGAGGAGCTCGACCGGCTCACCGCGCTCCACGCCCCCGCCGCCCTGGTGGACGTCTGGCCCACCTCCCCGCTCCAGCAGGGCATGGCCTTCCACGCCGCGTACGACACCGACGGCGCCGACGTCTACACCTCCGTCTGCACCTTCGACCTGACCGGCCCCGTCGACGCCGAACGGCTGCGCGCCGCCGCCGAGGCGCTGCTGCTGCGCCAGCCCAACCTCAGGGCCGGCTTCCACCAGCGCCCCGACGGGCCGCCCGTCCAGGCCGTCCCGGACCGGGTCGAACTGCCCTTCACCGTCCTCGACCTGACCGCCCACCCCGACCCGGCGGGCGAGGCCGACCGGATCGCCGCCGCCGAGTACGGCCGCCGCTTCGACCTCGCCCGGCCGCCGCTGCTGCGCTACACCCTGCTCACCCTGGCCCCCGGCCGCCACCGGCTGATCGCCGCCGCCCACCACATCCTGCTGGACGGCTGGTCCACCCCGCTGTTCGCCGAGGAGCTGTGGGCCCTGTACTTCCGGCAGCCGCTGCCCCCGGCCGCCCCCTACCGCGAGTACCTGCGCTGGATCATCCGGCGCGACGGCGCCGCCGCCCGCACCGCCTGGGCCGAGGCCCTCGCCGGAGTGGACGAGCCGACCCTGCTCGCCGCGGGCCGCACCCCCGCCACCCCGCGGCTGCCGCTGCGCCTGCACACCGGTCTCACCCCCGAGGCCACCGAGGCACTCGGCCGTACCGCCCGCCGCTACGGCGTCACCCTCAACACCCTCGTCCAGGCCGCCTGGGGTGTGCTGCTGGCCCGGCTCACCGGGCGGGAGGACGTGCTCTTCGGCACCACCGTCTCCGGCCGGCCGCACGACCTGCCGGGCGTCGAGCGGATGATGGGCCTGCTGATCAACACCGTGCCGGTGCGGGTCAGCCTCGACGCGGCCGAGAGCTGGGGGCAGCTGCTGCTGCGCCTGCAGCACGAGCAGTCCGCGCTGCTGGACCACCAGCACCTCAGCCTCACCGAGATCCAGCAACTCGCCGGGCTGGGCAGCCTGTTCGACACCGTCACGGTGTACGGCAACTACCCGGACCCGTCCGCCCTGGACCAGGCCGACCCGAGCGGCGCCACCCACGTCACCCTGGTCGAGGACGTCGACAGCGCCCACTACCCGCTGCTGCTCGCCCTCACCCCCGGCGACGGCCTCCAGCTGCGCCTGGACCACCAGCCGGACGCCTTCAGCCCCGCGGAGGCACGCGCCCTGCTGGACCGCTTCCTCGCCCTGCTCGGCCGGATCGTCGCCGACCCGGCCGAACTCGTCGCCGCCGTCGACGTGCTGACCGAGAAGGAGCGCGAGCAGCTGCTGTCCGACTGGCACGGGCCCGTCGCCGAGCTGCCGCCGGGGGCGGTGCCGGAGCTGTTCGAGGCCCGCGCCGCCGCGACGCCGGAGGCGGTCGCGGTGGCCGCCGGCGGCGAGGAGCTGACGTACTCCGAACTCAACGCCCGGGCCAACGGCTTGGCGCTGCGGCTGGTCCGGGCGGGGGTGGGCACCGAGACGCCGGTGGCGGTGCTGCTGGAGCGCTCCCCCGCCCTGGTGGTCGCCCTGCTGGCGGTGCTCAAGGCCGGTGGCACGTACGTGCCGCTGGACGACGCCCAGCCCGAGGAGCGCCTGCGGGCCGTCCTCGCCGACGCGGGCGCCACCGTCGCGCTCACCGACCGCGACCACCCCGCCCTGGCCGGGCTGACCAGCCTCAGGGTCGGCGACGAGACCGCCGACAACCTCGAACTGGTCATTTCCATGAACCAGTTGGCGTACATCATGCACACCTCCGGCTCGACCGGCAGGCCCAAGGGCATCGGCATCACCCACCGCTCCGTCGTCGACCTCGCGCTCGGCGGGGCGTTCAGCCCCGACGGCCACGCGCGCGTGGCCGTCCACTCGCCGACCGCCTTCGACGCCTCCACCTACGAGTTCTGGACCCCGCTGCTCTCCGGCGGCCGCCTGGTGATCGCCCCGCCCGGGCGACTCGGCATCGCCGAGCTGGCGGACCTGCTCGGCCGGCAGCAGGTCTCGGGCGCCTTCGTCACGGTCGGACTCTTCAACCTGCTGGCCACCGAGGCCCCGCAGTCCTTCGCCGGAATGCGAGAGGTCTGGACCGGCGGGGACATCGCCTCGCCCGCCGCCATGCGCCGGGTCCTGGAGACCTGCCCGGGCCTGCGGCTGGTACACGTCTACGGCCCCACGGAGACCACGACCTTCGCCACCCGCCGATCGATGACCTCCCCCGACGAGGTCCCGCCGGCCGTGGTGCCGATCGGCCGCCCGCTGCCCAACACGCGGGCGTACGTGCTGGACGCCGGGCTGCGCCCGGTGCCCGCAGGCGTCCCCGGCGAGCTGTACCTGGCGGGCGACGGACTGGCCCGGGGCTACGTCGGCCGGCCGTCCCTGACCGCCGAGCGCTTCGTCGCCTGCCCCTACGGCGAACCCGGCGCCCGGATGTACCGCACCGGTGACATCGTCCGCTGGACCACCACGGGCGAACTGGAGTTCGTCGGTCGAGCGGACGACCAGGTCAAGGTCCGCGGCTTCCGGATCGAACTCGGCGAGGTCGAGGCCGCGTTCGCCGCCCACCCGGCCGTCGGCCAGGTGGCGGCCGTGGTCCGCGAGGACCGGCCGGGCGACAAGCGCCTCGTCGCCTACGCCACCGGCGAGGCCGCCGCCGAGGACCTGCGCGCCTTCGTCGCCGAGCGCCTGCCGGCCTACATGCTCCCCGCCGCCGTCGTCGTCCTCGACACCCTGCCCGTCACCCCCAACGGCAAGGTCGACCGGCGCGCCCTGCCCGCCCCCGACTACAGCGGCACCGAGGGCCGTGCACCGCGCACCGAGACCGAACGGGAACTGTGCCGACTCTTCGGCGACGCCCTCGGGCTGCCCGAGGTGAGCATCGACGACAGCTTCTTCGACCTCGGCGGGCACTCCCTCCTCGCCACCAAACTGGTCAGCCGCATCCGCACCGCCCTCGGGGCGGAGCTGCCGATCCGCACCCTCTTCGACCACCCCACCGTGGCCGCCCTGGCCACCGCGCTGCCCGCCTCCGGACCGGCCCGCCCGGCCCTGCGGCCCGCCGACCGGCCCGCACTCGTGCCGCTCTCCCCCGCGCAGCAACGCCTGTGGTTCATCGAACAGTTCGAGGGACCGAGCGCGCTCTACAACACGCCCGTCGCGGTCCGGCTGACCGGCGCCGTCGACCTCCCCGCCCTGGAGCAGGCGGTACGGGACGTGGTGGCCCGGCACGAGGTGCTGCGCACCCTCGTCCCCACCACCGACGGCCAGCCGCACCAGCTGGTCACCGAGGCCCCCCGGCTTCCCGTGCGGGCCGTGCCGGTGGCCACCGAGGAGGAACTACGCACCGCCCTGGCCGAGGCCGGCGGACAGGTCTTCGACCTCGCGACCGAACTCCCCGTCCGCTGCACGCTGTTCTCCCTGCCGCACGACGAGCACGTGCTGCTGGTGCTGATGCACCACATCGCCGGCGACGGCTGGTCCGTCGCCCCGCTCTTCCGCGACCTCGCCGCCGCCTACCGGGCTCGCACGGCCGGCGCCGCACCGGACTGGCGGCCACTGCCCGTCCAGTACGCCGACTACGCCCTCTGGCAGCGCGAACTGCTCGGCACCCAGGAACAGCCCACCGCCCTGCTGACCGGGCAGCTCGCCCACTGGCAGCAGGCCCTGGCCGGCGCCCCGGAGGAGCTGGCGCTGCCCTACGACCGCCCGCGCCCGGCCCGGCCGAGCCACCGGGGCGGCCTGGTGGAAGCCACCCTCGGCGCCGAACTCCACTCCACGCTCACCGAGTTGGCCGGTGCGCAGAACGCCAGCCTGTTCATGGTCCTGCAGGCCGCGGTCGCCACCCTCTACACCCGTCTCGGCGCCGGCACCGACCTGCCGCTCGGCACCCCCGTCGCGGGACGCGGCGACGTCGCCCTGGACGACCTGGTCGGCTTCTTCGTCAACACCCTGCTGCTGCGCACCGACACCTCCGGCAACCCGACCTTCCGCGAGCTGCTGGAGCGCGTCCGGCGCACCGACCTGGACGCCTTCGACCACCAGGACGTCCCCTTCGAGCGCATCGTCGAGCAGCTCAACCCGACCCGCACCCCCGGCCGCCACCCGCTCTTCCAGACCCTGGTCGCCCTGGAGAGCCGCGTCGCGGTGCCCACCGCCTTCGGCGAACTGGCCTGCGCCGAGCACCCCTTCGAACTGGACGTGGCCAAGTTCGACCTGTCCTTCCGCTTCACCGAGCAGAGACCCGGCCCCCGGGCCGGCCTGACCGTCGCCGTCGAGTACGCGACCGACCTGTTCGATGCCACCACCGCGACCGCTCTCGCCGAACGGCTGCTGCGGGTGCTGAACGCCGTCGCGGCCGACCCCGACGCGCCGATCGGCGGCATCGACGTCCTCGCCCCGGCCGAGCGCGAGCAGCTGCTCACCGGCTGGAACGACACCGCCGTGCCCGTCCCGGACGCCACCCTGCCCGAGCTGTTCGAGGCCCGGGCCGCCGCCGCCCCCGACGCCGTCGCCCTGGTCTCCGGCACGGAACGCCTGAGCTACGCCGAACTGGACTCCCGGGCCGAGCACCTGGCCGCCCACCTGGCCGACGCCGGCGTCGGCGCCGACACCCCGGTGGTCCTGCTGATGGACCGCTCCGCCGAGCTGGTGACGGCGATCCTCGCGGTCACCAAGGCCGGCGGCACCTACGTCCCGCTGGACGACCGGCACCCGGCCGAGCGGCTGCGGCAGATCACCGCCGAGACCGGTGCGGCGCTCGTCCTGGTCGACCCCGCCCACCAGGACCACCCGCTGGCCACCGACGGCCCCTGCCCCGTCCTGGCACTCACCGAGGGCCGGTTCGACGGCCCGCGCCGCCGGCGCACCCACCGTGCCACGCCGCACCCGGAGCAGCTCGCCTACGTGATGTTCACCTCCGGCTCCACCGGAAAGCCCAAGGGCATCGCCATCACCCACCGGGACGTGGTGCAGCTCGCCTCGGACCCGTGCTGGCAGCACCCCGACGGACTGCGGGTCCTCTTCCACGCCCCGCACGCCTTCGACGCCTCGACGTACGAGCTGTGGGCGCCGCTGCTCTCCGGCGGCCAGGTGGTCGTCGCGCCGCAGGGCGACCTGGACGCCGCCGCCATCCGCGGGCTGGTCCGGGCCCACCGGCTCACCCATGTGCACGTCACCGCAGGGCTGTTCCGTGTGATCGCGGAGGAGGAGCCGGACGTCTTCGACGGTGTGCGCGAGGTGCTGACGGGCGGCGACGTGGTCTCCGCGCCCGCCGTCCGCCGGGTGCTGGCGGCCGTCCCGGGGATCGGGGCGCGGGTGCTCTACGGCCCGACCGAGATCACCCTCTGCGCCACCCAACTGCCGCTCCCCTCGGCCGGATCGGTGCCGGACGTGGTGCCGATCGGCCGCCCCATGGCCAACACCCGGACGTACGTGCTGGACGACGCCCTCCAGCCCGTCCCGGCCGGGGTGCCCGGCGAGCTGTACATCGCCGGCGCCGGACTGGCCCGGGGCTACGTCGGGCGCCCGGACCTCACCGCCGAGCGCTTCGTCGCCTGCCCCTTCGGCGGCAAGGGCGAGCGCATGTACCGCACCGGCGACCTCGTGCGCTGGAGCACCGACGGCGTCCTGGAGTTCCTCGGCCGCGCCGACGACCAGGTCAAGATCCGCGGCTTCCGCATCGAACTCGCCGAGGTCGAGGCCGCGTTCACCGCCCACCCGGCCGTCGGCCAGGCCCTCGCCCTGGTCCGCGAGGACCAGCCCGGCGACAAGCGCCTGGTCGCCTACGTCACCGGCGAGGTCACCCCGGGTGAACTGCGGTCCTTCGTCGCCGACCGCCTGCCCGCCTACATGCTCCCCTCCGCCGTCGTCGTCCTCGACACCCTGCCCGTCACCCCCAACGGCAAGGTCGACCGCCGCGCCCTGCCCGCCCCCGACCACACCGGCGCGCCGGAGGGCCGAGCACCCCGGACGGCCCGGGAGCAGAGCCTGTGCGAACTGTTCGCCCAGGTGCTCGGCCTGGCCACGGTCAGCATCGACGACGGCTTCTTCGACCTGGGCGGGCACTCGCTGCTCGCCACCAAGCTGGTCAGCCGTATCCGCTCCGCCCTCGGCGTCGAGATGTCGATCCGCACCCTCTTCGACCACCCCACGGTCGGCGAGCTGGCCGGCGCGCTGCCCGCGGCCCGCAAGGCCCGGCCCGCCCTCAGGCCGATGCGCAGGCCCGGCAGCCCGTCGTAGGTCGCGCGCGCCACCGGCCGTCCCCGGTGGCCCGACCGCCAAGTCCCCGCTCAGCACGTCACCCGCCGGAGGCAGACCTTGATCCCGTTGTCGTTCGCGCAGCAGCGGCTGTGGTTCATCGAACAGCTCGAAGGCCCGAGCGCGCTCTACAACACCCCGTTCGCCGTGCGGCTGACCGGCGAGATCGACGCCGCCGTCCTCACCCTGGCCCTGCGTGACGTGCTCGCCCGGCACGAGGTGCTGCGCACCACCTTCCCGGCCACCGACGGCCGGCCGCGGCAGGCGATCGCCGAGCCGGACGACCCGGCCGTCGCGTCCTTCGAGGTGGCCACCGTGGCGGTGGCCGACGAGAGGGAGCTGACCGCAGGGGTGGACCGGGCGGTGCGGCACGTCTTCGACCTCGCGTCCGAACTGCTTGTCCGCTGCACGCTGTTCTCGCTCGCGGCCGAGGATCACGTACTGCTGGTGCTGATGCACCACATCGCCAGCGACGCCTGGTCCGTCCCGCCGCTCTTCCGCGACCTGGACACCGCCTACCGGGCCCGCCGGGCCGGTGCCGAGCCGCAGTGGGAGCCGCTGCCCGTCCAGTACGCCGACTACACCCTGTGGCAGCAGGAGGTGCTCGGCGCCGAGGACGACCCGGAGAGTGTGCTCGCCACCCAACTCGCCCACTGGCAGGGCGTCCTGGCCGAGGCGCCCGAGGAGCTGGCCCTCCCGTACGACCGGCCGCGCCCGAACGCGCCCAGTCGTCGCGGCGGCGCCGCCGACCTCAGCCTGGACGCCGAACTGCACGCGGCGCTCACGGAGTTGGCGGCCACGGAGCGCGCCAGCCTGTTCATGGTGCTGCAGGCCGCGGTGGCCGCGCTGTACACCCGGCTCGGCGCGGGCACCGACCTCCCGCTGGGCACGGCCGTGGCAGGGCGCACCGACGAGGGCCTCGACGACCTGGTCGGCTTCTTCGTCAACACCCTCGTCCTGCGCACCGACACCTCCGGCGACCCGAGCTTCCGCCGGCTGCTGGAGCGCGTCCGACAGCTCGACCTGGACGCCTTCGACCACCAGGACCTCCCCTTCGAGCGCATCGTCGAGCAGCTCAACCCGGCCCGCACCCCGGCCCGCCACCCGCTGTTCCAGACCATGCTGACGCTGGACAGCGACGAGGACCTCCCCTCCGACTTCGCCGGACTCACCTGCCGCGAGCACCGCCTCGACCAGCGGCTGGCCAAGTTCGACCTGTCCTTCGCCTTCGTCGAGCAGCACGACGCCGACGGCGTCGCCAACGGCCTGGGCGGAGCCGTGGAGTACGCGGCCGACCTGTTCGACCACGCCACCGCCGCCACGCTGGGCGAGCGCCTGGTGCGGGTGCTGCGGGCGGCGGCCGCCGACCCCGACGCGCCGATCGGCACCCTCGACATCCTGAGCGCGGCGGAGCGGGAGCAGCTGCTGACCGGCTGGCACGGGCCCGTCGCCGAGCTGCCGTCGGGGGCGGTGCCGGAGCTGTTCGAGGCCCGGGCCGCCGCGACGCCGGAGGCGGTCGCGCTGATCTCCGACGGCGAGGAACTGACGTACGCCGAACTCAACGCCCGGGCCAACGGCTTGGCGCTGCGGCTGGTCCAGGCGGGGGTCGGCAGCGAGACTCCCGTCGCCCTGCTGCTGGAGCGGTCGGCGGCCCTGGTGGTGGCGATCCTGGCGGTGCTCAAGGCCGGCGGGACGTACGTGCCGCTCGACGACGCCCAGCCCGAGGAGCGCCTGCGGGCCGTCCTCGCCGACGCGGGCGCCACCATCGCCGTCACCGACCGCGACCACCCCGCCCTGACCGGCCTCACCACGCTCGCCGTCGGCGACGAGACCGCCGACAACCTCGAACTGGTCGTTTCCGCCGACCAGTTGGCGTACGTGATGCACACCTCGGGGTCCACCGGCACCCCCAAGGGCATCGGCGTCACCCACCGCTCCGTCGTCGACCTCGCCCTCGGCGGCACCTTCACCACCGGCGCCCACGACCGCGTCCTGGTCCACTCCCCGACCGCCTTCGACGCCTCCACCTACGAACTCTGGGCACCCCTGCTCTCCGGCGGCCGCCTGATCATCGCCCCCGCCGGCCGCCTCGGCGTCACCGAACTCGCCACCGCCATCACGCACGGCGGCGTCACCGCCGCCTGGCTGACGGTCGGCCTGTTCAACGTGCTGGCCGCCGAGGCCCCGCAGACCTTCGCGGGGCTGCGCGAGGTGTGGACGGGCGGCGACATCGTCTCCGCGGCCGCCGTCCGACGGGTCCTGGGGACCTGCCCGGGCCTGCGGGTGGTGAACGGCTACGGGCCCACCGAGACGACCACCTTCGCGACCCATCACCCCGTGACCGCCGCCGCCGAGCTCGCGGGTGCCGTCCCGATCGGCCGGCCCCTGCCCAACACCCGGGCCTACGTGCTGGACGACACCCTCCGGCCCGTCCCGGCCGGCGCCCCCGGCGAGCTGTACATCGCCGGCAACGGCCTCGCCCGGGGCTACGTCGGCCGCCAGGTCCTGACCGCCGAGCGCTTCGTCGCCTGCCCCTACGGCGAACCCGGAAGCCGGATGTACCGCACCGGCGACCTCGTCCGCTGGACCACCACGGGCGAACTGGAGTTCGTCGGCCGAACGGACGACCAGGTCAAGGTCCGCGGCTTCCGCATCGAACTCGCCGAGGTGGAGTCCGCGTTCGCCGCCCACCCGGCCGTCCGCCAGGCCTTCGCGACCGTCCGCCAGGACCAGCCGGGTGACAAGCGCCTGGTCGCCTACGTCACCGGCACGGCGGCGCTCGACGACCTGCGCGCCTTCGTCGCCGGGCGACTGCCGGCCTACATGGTCCCCACCGCCGTCGTTACCCTCGACGCCCTGCCCGTCACCCCCAACGGCAAGGTCGACCGGCGTGCTCTCCCGGCCCCCGACTACTCCGCCACCGCCACCGGCCGGGCACCCCGCAACGCGACCGAGCAGACCCTGTGCGAGCTCTTCGCCGAGGTCCTCGGAACGGCCGAGCCGAGCATCGACGACAACTTCTTCGACCTCGGCGGGCACTCCCTCCTCGCCACCCGGCTGGCCAGCCGCATCCGCACCGCCCTCGGCACCGAACTCCCCATCCGCACCCTCTTCGACAGCCCCACCGTCGCGGGGCTGGCCCAGCACCTCGGCGAGGGCGGCACGGTACGCGCCGGCCTGGTCGCCCGGGAGCGGCCTGAGCGCGTCCCGCTCTCGTACGCCCAGCAACGCCTGTGGTTCATCGACCAGTTCGAGGGACCGAGCGCCCTCTACAACACCCCCTTCGCGATCCGGCTGACCGGCGAGGTCGACGCGGCGGCCCTGGCCGAGGCCCTCGGCGACCTGGTCGACCGGCACGAGGTGCTGCGCACCCTCTTCCCCACCGCCGACGGCCGACCCCACCAGCTGGTCGCCGAAGGCCTTCGACCCGACCTCACCGTCACCCCCGTCGGCGACCGGACCGAACTGGCCGGGCTGCTGGACCGGGCCGTCGGCGACGCCTTCGACCTGGCCGTCGAACTGCCCATCCGCTGCGCGCTGTTCTCGCTGTCCGCCGAGGAGCACGTGCTGCTGGTGCTGATGCACCACATCGCCAGCGACGGCTGGTCCGTCGCCCCGCTCTTCCGCGACCTCGGCGAGGCCTACCGGGCCCGCACGGCCGGCGCCGCACCGGACTGGCGGCCACTGCCCGTCCAGTACGCCGACTACACCCTCTGGCAGCGCGAACTCCTCGGCGCCGAGGACGACCGGGACAGCCTGCTCGGACAGCAACTCGACTTCTGGCGGAAGGCCTTGGCCGACGCCCCGGAGGAATTGGCGCTGCCCTACGACCGTCCGCGCCCGGCGACGCCCACCCACCGGGGCGAGCTGGTCGAGTTCACCGTCGGCTCCGCACTGCACCGCAGACTCGCCGAGTTGGCCTCCGACAGCCGAGCGAGCCTGTTCATGGTGCTGCAGGCCGCGGTGGCCACGCTGTACACCCGCCTCGGCGCGGGCACCGACCTCCCGCTCGGCACCCCGACCGCCGGACGCACCGACGAAGCCCTCGACGACCTGGTCGGCTTCTTCGTCAACACCCTCGTCCTGCGCACCGACACCACCGGCAACCCCACCTTCCGCGAGCTGCTGGAGCGCGTCCGCCGCACCGACCTGGACGCCTTCGAGCACCAGGACCTCCCCTTCGAACGCCTCGTCGAGCAGCTCAACCCCACCCGCACCCCCGCCCGCCACCCGCTCTTCCAGACCGTCATCGCCCTGGAGAGCCGGACCAAGGCCCCGGACGCCTTCGGCGACCTCCCCTGCGCCGAGCTCGAATTCGACCTCGGCGTGGCCAAGTTCGACCTCTCCTTCGGCTTCACCGAGCTGAGCGGCCCGGGCGGCCTCTCCGGCGCGATCGAGTACGCCGCGGACCTCTTCGACCACGCCACCGTCGCCACCCTCGCCGAGCGCCTGCTGCGCGTCCTCGACGCCGCCGTCACCGACCCCGACACGCCGATCGGCGGGATCGAGATCCTGAGCGCGGCGGAGCGGGAGCAGCTGCTGTCGGGCTGGGCCGGTCCCGGCACCAGGCTTCCGTCGGCGGCGGTGCCCGAGCTGTTCGAGGCGCAGGCCGCCGCGACGCCCGACGCCGTCGCCCTGGTCTTCGGCGGCGAGGAGCTGACCTACGCCGAACTCAACGCCCGGGCCAACGGATTGGCCGCACAGCTGCTGGAGTCGGGGGTCGACACCGAGACCCCGGTGGGGGTGCTGCTGGAGCGCTCCCCCGCTCTGGTGATCGCCCTGCTGGCCATCCTCAAGGCCGACGGCACGTACGTCCCGCTGGACGACGCCCAGCCCGAGGAGCGGCTGCGGGCCGTCCTCGCCGACGCGGGCGCCACCATCGCCGTCACCGACCGCGACCACCCCGCCCTGACCGGCCTCACCACGCTCGCGGTCGGCGACGAGACCGCCGACAACCTCGAACTGGTAGTTTCCGCCGAACAGTTGGCATACGTGATGCACACCTCGGGGTCCACCGGCACCCCCAAGGGCATCGGCGTCACCCACCGCTCCGTCGTCGACCTCGCCCTCGGCGGCACCTTCACCACCGGCGCCCACGACCGCGTCCTGGTCCACTCCCCGACCGCCTTCGACGCCTCCACCTACGAACTCTGGGCACCCCTGCTCTCCGGCGGCAGACTCGTCATCGCCCCCGCCGGCCGCCTCGGCGTCACCGAACTCGCCACCACCATCACGCACGGCGGCGTCACCGCCGCCTGGCTCACCGCCGGCCTGTTCAACGTCATGGCCACCGAGGACCCGAGCGTCTTCACCGGCCTCCGCGAGGTGTGGACCGGTGGTGACGTCGTCTCCCCCGCCGCCGTCCGCCGTGTGATGACCGCCTGCCCCGGCCTCACCGTGGTCGACGGCTACGGGCCCACCGAGACCACCACCTTCGCCACCCGTCACCGCATGGCCACCCCGGCCGAGGTGCCCACCAGCGTCCCGATCGGCCGGCCCCTGCCCAACACCCGGGCCTATGTGCTGGACGACACCCTCCGGCCCGTCCCGGCCGGGGTGCCCGGCGAGCTGTACCTCGCCGGCAACGGCCTCGCCCGGGGCTATGTCGGCCGCCCGGTCCTGACCGCCGAGCGCTTCGTGGCCTGCCCCTACGGCGAGCCCGGGAGCCGGATGTACCGCACCGGCGACATCGTGCGCTGGAGCACCGACGGCGTCCTGGAGTTCCTCGGCCGCGCCGACGACCAGGTCAAGATCCGCGGCTTCCGCATCGAACTCGCCGAGGTCGAGGCCGCGTTCACCGCCCATCCCGGCGTCGGCCAGGCCCTCGCCCTGGTCCGCGAGGACCAGCCCGGCGACAAGCGCCTGGTCGCCTACGTCACCGGCGAGGCCACCCCAGGCGAACTGCGCTCCTTCCTCACCGACCGCCTCCCCGCCTACATGCTCCCCTCCGCCGTCGTCGTCCTCGACACCCTGCCCGTCACCGCCAACGGCAAGGTCGACCGCCGCGCCCTCCCCGCCCCCGACCACACCGCAGCCCCCGAAGGCCGCGCACCCCGCAACTCCACCGAACAAGCCCTCTGCGAGCTCTTCGCCGACACCCTCGGACTGCCCGCCGTCAGCATCGACGACAACTTCTTCGACCTCGGCGGACACTCCCTCCTCGCCACCAAACTCGTCAGCCGCATCCGCACCACCCTCGGCACCGAACTCCCCATCCGCACCCTCTTCGACCACCCCACCGTCGCCGCCCTGACCGGCGCACTGCCCACCGCCCAGGCCCGCCCGGCGCTCCAGCGGCGCACCAGGCCGGCCCGTATCCCACTCTCCCCGGCCCAGCAACGCCTGTGGTTCATCGACCAGTTCGAGGGCCCGAGCGCCCTCTACAACACCCCGTTCGTCGCCCACCTCACCGGCGAGGTCGACACCGCCGCCCTCGCCGCGGCCCTGAACGACGTCGTCACCCGCCACGAGGTGCTGCGCACCACCTTCCCGACCACCGACGGCCGGCCCCACCAGCTGATCACCGAGACCGCCCGGCCCGTGCTGCGCACCCGCCGGGTGGCCGACGAGCGGGAGCTGCACGCCGCCGTGGCCGAGGCCACCGCCGAGGTGTTCCGTCTCGACGCAGACCAGCCGATCCGGGTCTCGCTGTTCTCCCACGGCACGGACGACGGCACCGACCGGCACGCCCTGGTCGTCCTGCTCCACCACATCGCGGGCGACGGCTGGTCCGTCACGCCCCTGCTGCGCGACCTCGACACCGCCTACCGGGCCCGCCGCACCGGCAACGCCCCCGACTGGCAGCCGCTGCCCGTCCAGTACGCCGACTACACCCTGTGGCAGCACGAGCTGCTCGGCACCGAGGACGACCCGGCCGGCGCCCAGCACGCCCAACTCGCCCACTGGCGCGAGGCACTGGCCGACCTCCCGGAGGAGCTGGCGCTCCCCTACGACCGGCCGCGCCCCGCCACCCCCAGCCACCGCGGCGGGACGGTCGGGTACCGGCTGAACGCCGAACTGCACGTCCGCCTCACCGCGTTGGCCTCCGACAGCCGAGCGAGCCTGTTCATGGTGCTGCAGGCCGCGGTGGCCGCGCTGTACACCCGCCTCGGCGCGGGCACCGACCTCCCGCTCGGCACGCCGACCGCCGGACGCACCGACGAAGCCCTCGACGACCTGGTCGGCTTCTTCGTCAACACCCTCGTCCTGCGCACCGACACCACCGGCAACCCCACCTTCCGCGAGCTGCTGGAGCGCGTCCGCCGCACCGACCTGGACGCCTTCGAGCACCAGGATCTCCCCTTCGAACGGCTCGTCGAGCAGCTCAACCCCACCCGCACCCCCGCACGCCACCCGCTCTTCCAGACCGTCCTGACCGTCAACAGCGGCCCGGCGCCGATTCTCACCCTGGACGAGGTCAGCGGCATCCTGGAGGGCGCGGGCGAGTCGCTGGCGCACTTCGACCTGAACTTCAACTTCACCGAGCAGCACGGCGAGGACGGGTCGGCGCTCGGAGTGGCGGCGGCCGTCGAGTACGCGGCGGACCTGTTCGACCACGCCACCGTCGCCACCCTGACCGAGCGCCTGCTGCGCGTGCTGGAGGCCGTCGCCGCCGATCCGGACGCGCCCGTCGGCGGGATCGAGATCCTCGGCCCGGACGAGCGGAGACTGCTCCTCACCGGTTGGAACGACACCGCGGCCCCCGTCGCCGACACCACGCTGTCCGAGCTGTTCGAGGCCCAGGCCGCCGCCACTCCCGAGGCGGTCGCCGTGGTCTCCGACACCGAACAGCTGAGCTACGCCGAACTGAACGCCCGGGCCGGGTCGTTGGCGGCCGTCCTGCTGGACCGCGGGCTGGCGGCGGAGGAGCCGGTGGCGATCCTGATGGACCGCTCGGCCGACCTGGTGACGGCGATCCTCGCGGTCACCAAGGCCGGCGGCACCTACGTCCCCCTGGACACCCGCTACCCGCTGGACCGGATGCGGCACATCCTCGCCGACACCCGGGCGCGGCTGGTGCTGGTCGACCCGGCCCACCGCGACCACCCGGTGCTCACCGCCGACGGACCGGTCCCGCTGGACGTCACCGAGGCCCGCGACGCCGCCCCGGCCGGCCGGCGCCCGCTCCCCGGCCAGCTCCTCTACGTGATGTACACCTCGGGCTCGACCGGCGTCCCCAAGGGCGTGGCGGTCACCCACCGCAACGTGGTCGACCTGCTGGCCAACCGGCACTTCCACCAGGGCCACCACAAGAGCGTGCTGCTCCACTCGCCCACCGCCTTCGACGCCTCCACCACCGAGGTCTGGGCGCCACTGGTGACCGGCGGGCGGATCGTGCTGGCCGCCCCCGGGCAGCTCGACCTGACCGCCCTGGCCGCGACCATCACCCGGCACGCCGTCACCCTGGTGCAGGCGCCCTCGGGCCTGCTGCGGCTGATGGCCGAGGAGACGCCGGAGGCGTTCCGGGCCGTCCGGCAGGTGTGGACGGGCGGCGACGTGGTACCCCCGGAGGCCGTGCGGCAGCTGTTGCGGGTGTGCCCGGAGACGGACGTGGTCGCGGTCTACGCGCCGACGGAGACGACGGCCATCAAGACCACCTTCACCATGTCGCCCGGCCGGCAGGTCCCCGCCGTGGTGCCGATCGGCCGGCCGCTGGCCAACACCCGGGCCTACGTGCTGGACGACGCCCTCCGGCCCGTCCCGGCCGGGGTGCCCGGCGAGCTGTACCTCGCGGGCAACGGCCTCGCCCGGGGCTACGTCGGCCGCCCGGCGCTGACCGCCGAGCGCTTCGTGGCCTGCCCCTTCGGCGGCAAGGGCGAGCGCATGTACCGCACCGGCGACATCGTGCGCTGGAGCGCCGACGGCGTCCTGGAGTTCCTCGGCCGGGCCGACGACCAGGTCAAGATCCGCGGCTTCCGGATCGAGCCCGCGGAGGTGGAGGCGGCGCTCGCCGCCCACCCGGCGGTGGGCCACGCGGTGGCGATGGTCCGCGAGGACCAGCCCGGCGACAAGCGCCTGGTCGCCTACGTCACCGGCGAGGCCACCCCAGGCGAACTGCGGTCCTTCCTCACCGACCGCCTCCCCGCCTACATGCTCCCCGCGGCGATCGTCACCCTCGACGCCCTGCCCGTCACCGCCAACGGCAAGGTCGACCGCCGCGCCCTCCCCGCCCCCGACCACACCGCAGCCCCCGAAGGCCGCGCACCCCGCACCGCCACCGAACAGACCCTCTGCACACTCTTCGCCGACACCCTCGGACTGCCCACCGTCAGCATCGACGACAACTTCTTCGACCTCGGCGGACACTCCCTCCTCGCCACCAAACTCGCCAGCCGCATCCGCACCACCCTCGGCACCGAACTCCCCATCCGCACCCTCTTCGACCACCCCACCGTCGCCGCCCTGACCGAGCACCTCGGCGACACCCGCACCCCGGCGCGCGCCCGGCTGACGGCCAGGGAGCGCCCCGAGCGGATCCCGCTCTCGCACGCCCAGCAACGCCTGTGGTTCATCGACCAGTTCGAGGGCCCGAGCGCCCTCTACAACACCCCGTTCGTGCTCCGCCTCTCCGGCGCGGTCGACACCGCCGCCCTCGCCGCGGCCCTGAACGACGTGGTCACCCGCCACGAGGTGTTGCGCACCACCTTCCCGACCACCGACGGCCGGCCCCACCAGCTGATCACCGAGAGACCCGAACTCGCGCTGCCGCACACCCCGGTGGCCGACGAGGAGGAGCTGCGGGAGGCCCTGGCCGAGGCGAGCCGCCACACCTTCGAGCTGGCCGCCGAGCTGCCGATCCGCGCCCGGTTGTTCTCGCTGCCCGCCGAGGAGCACGTGCTGCTGATGCTGATGCACCACATCGTCAGCGACGGCTGGTCCGTCGGGCCCCTGCTGCGCGACCTCGACACCGCCTACCGGGCCCGCCGCACCGGCTCCGCCCCCGACTGGCAGCCGCTGCCGGTCCAGTACGCCGACTACGCCCTGTGGCAGCGCGAGGTGCTCGGTGCTGAGGACGATCCGGCCGGCGCCCAGCACGCCCAACTCACCTACTGGAAGCGGGCGCTGGCCGGTCTCCCGGAGGAGCTGACGCTCCCGTACGACCGCAGGCGCCCGATGGTCCCGACCCACCGGGGGGACACCGTCGAGTTCCTGATCTCCGCCGAACTCCACAGCGCGGTGGCGGAGTTGGCGAGGACGAGCCGCTCCTCGGTGTTCATGGTGGTGCAGGCCGCCCTCGCGGCCACCCTGAGCCGGCTGGGCGCGGGCGAGGACATCCCGCTCGGCACCCCGATCGCGGGCCGCACCGACGAGGCGCTCGACGAGCTGATCGGCTTCTTCGTCAACACCCTGGTGCTGCGCGTCGACCTGTCCGGCGAGCCGAGCTTCCACCAGCTGCTGGAGCGGGTGCGGCTGGCCGATCTGGACGCCTTCGAGCACCAGGACGTGCCCTTCGAGCGGCTGGTCGAGGTGCTCAACCCGGCCCGTTCGGCGGCCCGGCACCCGCTGTTCCAGGTGATGCTGACCTTCGGCACCGGCGAGCCCGTCACCCCCTCGTTCGGCGGCCTGCCCGCCCGCATCGAACCGTCGGCGGCCGAACTCGCCAAGTTCGACCTGGCGTTCGGCTTCAGCGAGCAGCTGGACGCGGACGGGGCACCGGCCGGGATCGGCGTGGTGGTCGAGTTCGCCCAGGAGCTGTTCGACCCGGCGACGGTCGTGGCGATCGGCGAACGCTTCGAGCGGCTGCTCGCCGCCGTGGTGGCCGAGCCGGCCCGCCCGGTCGTCGAGGCGGAGATCCTCTCGCCGGCCGAGCGGGCGCTGATCCTGGACCACCGGAGCCGACCCGGGACCCACCCGAACGACCGCGAACTGCCCACCGTACCGGCCCTGTTCGCGGCCCAGGCGGCCCGCACCCCGGAGGCCGTCGCGGTGGTCCACGGGGACGAGCGGATCAGCTACGCCGAGCTGGACGCCCGGGCGAACCGGCTGGCGCGGCTGCTCGCCGCCCGGGGCGTGGGCCCCGAGCGCCTGGTGGCACTGGCCCTGCCGCGCTCGGTGGAGCTGGTCGTCGCCGTACTGGCGGTGCTCAAGGCGGGTGGCGCCTACGTGCCGATCGACCCGGACTACCCGGCCGAGCGGATCGCCTACACCCTGCGCGACTCCGCTCCCGAGCTGCTGCTCACCACCACCGGGGCCGCCACCCGACTGCCCGACCCGGCCGTGCCGTTGCTGCTGCTCGACACCCCGGAGACGGCCGCCGAGCTGGCCGGTGCGGCCGCCGGAGCCCCCGCTCCCGACCTCGGCCCGGACCACCCGGCGTACGTCATCTACACCTCCGGCTCGACCGGCCGCCCGAAGGGCGTGGTGATCCCCCACGCCAACGTCGCCCGGCTGTTCGCGGCCACCGACCACTGGTTCTCCCCTGGCCCGCAGGACGTCTGGACGCTGTTCCACTCCTACGCCTTCGACTTCTCGGTCTGGGAGCTGTGGGGCGCGCTGCTGCACGGCGGAAGCCTGGTCGTGGTGCCCTTCGAGACCAGCCGCTCGCCCCGGGACTTCCTGGAACTGCTGGTCCGCGAACGGGTCACCGTCCTCAACCAGACCCCCTCCGCCTTCTACCAGTTGATGCAGGCCGACCAGGAGGAGCCGGAGCTCGGCGCCCGGCTCGCCCTGCGGCGGGTGGTCTTCGGCGGCGAGGCGCTCGACCTGGCCCGGCTGGCGCCCTGGTACGAGCGGCACGCCGAGGACGCCCCGGTGCTGGTCAACATGTACGGCATCACCGAGACCACCGTGCACGTCTCCTACCGCCCGCTGGACGCCGGCACGGCTGCCGGGCAGTCCCGTTCGCTGATCGGCACGGGCATCCCGGACCTGCGGCTCCACCTGCTGGACTCCCGGCTGCGCCCGGTGCCCGCCGGGGTGCCCGGCGAGCTGTACGTCGCCGGCGCCGGCCTGGCCCGCGGCTACCTGGGCCGCCCGGGCCTGACCGCCGAACGCTTCGTCGCCGACCCGTACGGCGCACCCGGCACCCGGATGTACCGCACCGGCGACCTGGCCCGCTGGACGGCCGACGGCGAGCTGGACTACCTGGGCCGGATCGACGCCCAGGTGAAGATCCGGGGCTTCCGGATCGAGCTCGGCGAGATCGGCTCGGCGCTCAGCCGCCGGCCGGAGGTGGCCTCCGCCGCCGTGGTGGTCCGCGAGGACACCCCGGGCGAGAAGCGCCTGGTCGGCTACCTGGTCCCGGCCGGTGGCCCGGTCGACCTGGACGCGCTGCGCACCGGGCTGGCCGCCGAACTGCCGGACCACATGCTGCCCGCCGCCCTGGTGCCGCTGGAGCGCCTGCCGCTGACCCCGAACGGCAAGCTCGACGAGCGGGCGCTGCCCGCCCCCGAGCCGGGCCGCGCGGGCGGCGGCCGCGGGCCGCGCACCCCGCTGGAGGAGGTGCTCTGCGGGCTGTTCGCCGACGTGCTCGGCCTGGAGCGGGTCGGCATCGACGACAACTTCTTCGAGCTGGGCGGCCACTCCCTGCTGGCGGGCCGGCTGGTCGCCGGAATGCGCGAGCTGACCGGCACGGACGACCTCGGCGTCCGGGCGCTGTTCCAGGCCCCGACCGTCGCGGGCCTGGCCGGACTGCTCGCCGGGGCCCGGGACGGCACCGCCGCCGAGGAGGCCTTCCCGGTGCTGCTGCCGATCCGCACCCGCGGCTCCCGCCCCCCGCTGTTCTGCGTGCACCCGGCGGCCGGGATCAGCTGGGTCTACACCGGCCTGCTGCGCCACCTGGACGCCGAGCAGCCGATCTACGGCCTCCAGGCGCCCGGGCTGGCCGACCTGACGCGCCACCCGGCCGACCTGGCCGGGATGGCCCGCACCTACCTGGCCGAGCTGCGCTCGGTCCGGCCCGAGGGCCCGTACGCCCTGCTCGGCTGGTCCTTCGGAGGCCCGGTCGCCCACGCGATGGCGGCGCTGCTACGACAGCAGGGCGAGCAGGTCGAACTGCTCGCGGTGCTGGACGGCTACCCGGAGCTCGACGAGTACGCCGAGTTCACGGGCGACGACCGGGCCGAGCGGGACCCGGCGCTGCTCGCCGCGATCCTCGACTCCCTCGGCCAGCCGGCCGGCGAGATCACCGCCTGGCCCGCCGACGAGGCCGGCTACGCCGAGCTGGTCCGCCACGGCGAGGGCCCGCTGACCGGGCTGAGCGGGGCCGGGGTGGCCCGGGTGGTCGAGGTGTTCCTCGCCAACCTCGCCCTGGCCGGCGACGCCCCGCTGCCGGGCTACGACGGCGACGCGCTGGTCTTCGTCGCCGCCAAGGACCGCCCCGCCGACGCCCCCGACCCCGAGACCTGGCGGGCCCACGTGGGCGGCCGGTTGGAGATCCACGAGGTGCCGAGCACCCACGGCGCGATGACCGGCGCGGAGGCGCTCGCGGTCATCGGCCCGGTGCTCGCCGACCGCCTCCGCCGCCCGGCGCCGGACCACGGGCCCGGCCACCGGACCCCCTGAACCCTCTGCACCGCCGCGACACCCCCGCACCACCACGCCAAGCGGCCGTGACCCCGGCCCACCACGAGGAATGGACACCACCGATGCAGACTGCCGTCATCCCCGACTCCTGGCGCGGCGTCACCCCGGCGCCGATCTCGTCGACCGACGCCTACAACGGCTTCATCGCCGCCAACGTGATCTTCGCGCTGGACCGGATCGGCGTGCTGGAGCAGATCAGCCGCGGCGAGCCGCTCTCGGCCGCCGCGATCACCGCCGCGTCCGGTGACACCGCCCGCACCGAGGCCGTGCTGCGCGCCGCCGCCGACTACGGCTACCTCAAGGCCGACGGCGCCGGCTTCCTGCCCACCGAGGCGGGCATCGAGATCGCCTCCGCCCGCGGCTACTTCACCTGGGCCGTCGGCGGCTACCACGACGTGTTCGGCCGCGCCGGGCACCTGAGCACCGGCTCGCACCGCTACAACGAGGACGTCTTCCGCGACGAGGCGATGGTCGCCCTCGGCTCCGCCCAGTGCGACCAGTCGCTGTTCGCCGCGCAGCTGACCGACGTGCTCTCCGGCATCGACTTCCGCACCATCGCCGACCTGGGCAGCGGCACCTCCGCCCGGGTGCGCCGGGTGGTCTCCCAGCGCGAGGGCTCCCGCGGCCTGGGCATCGACATCAGCCGCCCGGCCACCGAGATCGCCCGCGCCGACATCGCCGCGGCCGGGATGCAGGACCGGGTCACCGCCGTCCGGGCCGACGTGCTGGGCCTGCTCGGCACCCAGATCGACAACGACGCCGAGGCCGCCGAGGTGGCCGAGGTCGACACCGTGATGAGCTTCTTCCTGCTGCACGACCTGCTGGCCGACCCGGCCACCCGCTCCTCGATCTTCACCCGGATGCGCGCGGCCTTCCCGAAGGCCCGCACCTTCGTGCTCGGCGACACCATGCTGCGCGGCCCGGGAGAGTCGCAGAGCGCGATGCCGGTCTTCTCGGTCGGCTTCGAACTGGCGCACGCGATGATGGGCGTGCCGCTGCACACCAAGGAGACCTACGAGCGGCTGTTCGCCGACGCCGGACTGCGGATCGACCGCGTCGAGGCGCTGGCCACCCCGCACTCCTGGCTCTACGTCCTGCAGGCCGACTGATGGCCGCCGCCTCCGGGGCCAGACACCTGCTGGCCCAGAACGAGCACCCGTACCCGCCGCTGCCGTCCGTGCTGACCGCCCTGGCCGGCGCCGCCTCCGACCTGAACCGCTACCCGGACCTGCGCCCGGAGCGCTTCGCCGGGCTCATCGCCGACTGGCAGGCCGTCCCGGCCGCGCAGGTCGTGGTCGGCCACGGCTCGGCGGGCGTGGCGCTGGACCTCTTCCACTCCGTCGTCCGCCCCGGCGACAACGTGGTGCACTCGGCGCCCTGCTTCGACGCGTACCCGCTGTTCTGCCGGATCGCCGGCGCCGAGGCCCGGACCGTGCCGCTCGGCCCGGATGCCCGGCACGACCTGCCCGCGATGGCCGGGCGGTTGGACGGGCGCACCCGGATCGTCGTGCTGTGCAACCCGCACAACCCGACCGGCACGGTCTACTCCTGGGCGGAGCTGACCGACTTCCTCCGCCTGGTCCCGGCCACCGCGCTGGTCCTGCTGGACGAGGCGTACATCGACTTCGCCCGGGGCTGGGAGGCCCCGGACGTGCCCGCCCGGATCGCCGAGTGGCCGAACCTGGTGGTGCTGCGCACCCTGTCCAAGTCGCACGGCCTGGCCGCGCTGCGGATCGGCTACGCCGTCGCCGAGGAGTCCGTGGCGCAGCGCGTGCGGGACCACCAGGTGCCGTACGCGGTGAACCGGCTCCAGGAGGCGGGCCTGCTGGCCGCCGTCGCGGCCCAGGAGGAGGTGGACCGGCGGATCGCCGAGATCGCCGGGGAGCGGGAGCGGCTGCGGGCCGAACTGCTCGCCCTGGGCCGGTCGGTACCGCCGAGCCTGACCAACTTCCTCTGGGTGTCCGCCCCCGGCGACGAGACGCCGGTCCGGGAGGAACTGGAGCGGCTCGGGGTGGCCGTCCGCTTCTACCCGGGCCAGGGCATCCGGATCGCCGTCGGCGAGAAGGACGCCAACGACGCCGTGATCGAAGCCTTCACCCGCTCCCACCGGGCCGTCACCGCGCCCCGCTAGACCCACCGTTCACCAGGACCGCAGCAGCTAAGGACAGGACATGCACCCACTTCTGGCGCGGCCGGAATTCCGGCTCTACATCGCGGGACAGACGCTGTCCGTCCTCGGGGACAGCGCCCTCTTCATCGCCCTCGGCATCTGGGCCAAGGTTCTGACGGGGAGCAGTTCGGCGGCCGGTCTGGTGATGTTCTGCTACGCCGTCCCGATGCTGCTGCTGCCGCTCGGCGGCCTGGTCGCCGACCGGGTCCGCCGCCGGCCGCTGCTGGTCACCCTCAACCTCGCGCTGGCGGTGGCGGTTTCGCCGCTGCTGCTGGTCGACGGCCGCGGCCACCTGTGGATCATCTACGCCACAGCGGTGCTCTACGGGCTGGCCGGGGCCGTCCTCACCCCGGCCCAGAGCGCCATGCTGCGAACCATCCTGACGGAGCGTCAGGACTTCGGCGCGGCCGTCGGGTTCACCCAGACCATGCGCGCGGGCACCACCCTGGTGGCGCCGCTGGTCGGCTCCGGCCTGTACGGGTGGCTCGGCGGCCGGGCCGTCGCCCTGGTCGACATCGGCATCCTGGTCGCGGCGGCGCTCGCCTTCCTCGCGCTGCGGGTGAAGGAGGCGGCGCCGGAGCCGTCCGGCCGGCACTGGCGCACCGAGGTGCTGGCGGGCTTCCAGCACCTGCGCACCACCGCCTCGCTGCTACCGCTGCTGATCGCGACCACCGCCACCGCGACCGTCCTCAGCTTCCTCCAGCCGGTGCTGTTCTCGCTGATCCAGCACGGGCTGAACCGCTCGCCGCAGTTCCTGGGCGTGCTGGAGACGGTGGAGGCCGTCGGGGCGCTGGGCGGCTCGGTGCTGGGCGGCATCCTGATCGGCAAGCTCGGCCCCCGGCGGACCGTCATGCTCGGCTCGGCGGTCTTCGGGCTCGGCGCCGTCCTGCTGCTGGTGCCCTCGGTGTGGGTGGTGTCGGCCGGCCTGCTGATCGCCGGGGCCGGCATGCCCGCCGGGGTGGTCGGCCTGGCCACCGCCGCCCAGTCCCTCACCCCGCCGCAGCTGATGGGCCGCACCCAGGCGGCCGTCAACCTCTCGCTCACCGCCCCCCAGGCGCTCGCCATCGGCGTCGGCGCCGGGCTGGTGGCCGCCCTGGACTTCCGGACGGTGCTCGCCGCCATGGTGGTCGGTGCCCTCCTGTCGGCCGTGTTCCTGCTCGGCAAGCCCGACGCCGTCATCGAGGACGACGACGAGGACGGGGAGGAGCCGGCCGAGCAACTCGCCGCGGAACCGGCCGCAGGGGCGGCCGAGGACCCTGCGGAGGGACCGACCGAGGTGGCCGCCGAAGTGCCCGCCGAGTCCGCCCCGCGCCCCTAGCGTCCGGCGCTCCCTTCCACCTGCCCTTTCGCACCACGCCACCGGCCCACCCGGCGGCGGCCCTGCCGCACCGCGCCGCCGCCCGGAGTGGGCTCCGCGCACTCCTCACGAGAGAGCCTCCTCAGATGCCCGACCGTTCCTCTCCCGACACCGCCCCGCTCCCCCTGGAACTCCAGCTGGACCACGTCGAGTTCTACGTCGCCGACCTCGCCGCCGAGCTCGCCCGGCTGACCACCGAGTACGGCTTCGACCTGCTCGTGCCGCCCACCGAGCGCGGCGGGAGCGCCGAGCTCTGCGTCTCGGCCCTGGTCGGGCAGGCCGCCGTCCGGCTGCTGCTCACCCAGCCGCTGGCCGCCGGTCACCCGGCCACCGACTACCTGGCCCGGCACGACGACGGCGTGGCCGCGCTGGCCCTGCGGGTGCCGGACGCCACCGCCGCCTACCGGACGCTGACCGGCCGGGGCGCCGACGGGCTGCGCCCGCCGCAGGCCGTGGACGGCTGTGTGACCGCCGTGGTCGGCGCCTTCGGCGACGTGGTGCACACCCTGATCGAGCGGGGACCGGACGTCCCCGCCGACCGGATCCCCGGCCTGCCCGACGCCGTCCCGGCCCTCCAGGACCCGACCCGCGAGGCCGACGCGGTGGGCCTGCGCTCGGTCGACCACTTCGCGGTCTGCGTCCCCTCCGGCGAGCTGCGCGGGACCGTCCGCCGCTACTGCGAGGTCTTCGGCTTCCGGATGATCTTCGAGGAGCGGATCGAGGTCGGCGCGCTCGGCATGGACTCGATGGTCGTGCAGAGCCCCGACCACAGCGTCACGCTCACCCTGATCGAGCCGCTCACCCCGGACGCCGGCGGCCAGATCGCCTCCTTCCTCGCCGACCACGGCGGCGCCGGGGTGCAGCACGTCGCCTTCTCCTCCCAGGACGCCGTCCACTCCGTCGCCACGATGGCCGCGCGCGGAGTGCCCTTCCTGCGCACCCCGGCCGCCTACTTCGACGCCCTGCCCGCCCGGCTGACCCCGCTGCGGCACACCCTCGACCAGCTGCGCGAGCTCAACCTGCTGGTCGACCAGGACCACGACGGCCAGCTGTTCCAGATCTTCACCCGCTCCCGCCACCCGCGCGGCACCTTCTTCTTCGAGGTGATCGAGCGCATCCGGGCCCGCAACTTCGGCAGCAACAACATCCGCGCCCTCTACGAGGCCGTCGAACTCCAGCGCAACGCCAGCGAAGTCGCCCGATGACCGGAACCGGCACGCTCGGTCAACCGCCGCTCTCGGTGGCCGAGTTCGCCGACCTCGCCCGCTCCGCCCTGCCGCCCGGGGTCTGGGACTGGCTGGCCGGCGGCGCCGAGCGGGAGCACACCCTCGCCGCCAACCGGGCGGCCTTCGACCGGCTGGCCGTGGTGCCCCGGGTGCTGGCCGACGTGTCCGCCTGCGACACCTCCGCGACCCTGGTGCGCAGCCGGTCGGCCCTGCCGGTCGCGGTGGCGCCGGTCGCCTACCACCGGCTGTTCCACCCGGAGGGCGAACTCGCCTCGGCCCGGGCGGCGGCCGCCGCGGGGGTGCCGTTCACCGTCGGCACCCTCAGCAGCGTCGGCTTCGGGGAACTGGCGGCCACGGGCGCCACGCTCTGGTTCCAGCTGTACTGGCTGCGCGACCGGGGCCGGCTGCTCGACCTGGTCGCGGCGGCCGCGGCGGCGGGCAGCGAGTGCCTGGTGGTCACCGCCGACGTGCCGTACATGGGCCGCCGGCTGCGGGACGCCCGCAACGCCTTCGCGCTGCCCGGCGACGTCCGCGCGGCGCTGCTGGAGGGCGGCGACACCGGGCGGGCGCACCGGGCGAGTGCCGAGGTCTCGGCGGTCGCCGCGCACACCGCCGAGCTGCTCTCCCCCGCCGTCACCTGGACGGACCTCGGCTGGCTGCGCGAGCGGACCGAACTGCCGCTGGTGGTCAAGGGGGTGCTCGATCCGGCGGACGCGCTGCGGGCCGCCGAACTGGGCGCCGCGGCCGTGGTGGTGTCCAACCACGGCGGCCGCCAGCTCGACCGGGCGGTACCCTCGCTGACGGCGCTGCCCGCCGTCGCCGAGGCGCTGGCCGGCCGGGACTGCCAGGTGCTGCTGGACAGCGGGGTGCGCGGCGGTTCCGACGTGCTGACCGCGCTGGCCCTCGGCGCGTCCGGGGTGCTGCTGGGACGGCCGCTGATCTGGGGCCTGGCGGCCGCCGGCGAGCCGGGCTGCACCCGGGTGCTGGAGCTGCTGGCCGCCGAACTGCGGCACGCCCTCGGCCTGGCCGGCTGCGCCGACCTGGCCGCCGCCGCCGAGCTGCGCACCACCCCGATGCCCTGTCCCGCCTGGAGTGCCCCGTGACCCTCGCCTCCCCACCGCACGAACTGCGGCCCGCCGACCTGCGGTTGGCCGAGCTGCACCCGTCCCTCGCCGACCCGGCGATGACCTCGATGAACCTGCTCAACGAGATCTCCATCCGCTATCCGGAGGCGGTCTCCTTCGCCGCCGGCCGCCCGGCCGAGCAGTTCTTCGAGCTGGACGCCGTCCACCGCCACCTGGACCGCTACGTCGACCACCTGCGCACCGAGCGCGGCCTCTCCGAGGAGGCGGCCCGGCGTCAGGTGCTCCAGTACGGCCGGACCAAGGGCATCATCCACGAACTGATCGCCGCCCACCTCGCGGTGGACGAGGGCATCGAGGTGCCCGCCGAGTCGGTCGTGGTGACGGTCGGCTGCCAGGAGGCGATGTTCCTGGTGCTGCGGGCCCTGCGCCGCGGCCCCGAGGACGTGGTGCTGGCCGTCTCGCCGACGTACGTCGGCCTGACCGGCGCCGCCCTGCTGGCGGACCTGCCGGTGCGGCCGGTGGCCGACGGCCCGGACGGGCTGGACCTCGCCGACCTGCGCCGCGAGCTCGCCGCCGCCCGGGCCGGGGGGCTGCGCCCGCGCGCGCTCTACCTGGTGCCGGACGTGGCCAACCCGAGCGGCGCCAGTCTGCCGCTGGAACTGCGCCGGGAGCTGCTGGCGCTGGCCGCCGAGGAGGACTTCCTGGTCCTGGAGGACAACCCGTACTGCGTGTTCGCGGGCGAGGAGCGGCTGCCCTCGCTCAAGGCCCTGGACACCGGCCGGCGGGTGGTGCACCTCGGGTCCTTCGCCAAGACGGCCCTCCCCGGCGCCCGGGTCGGGTACGTGGTGGCGGACCAGCTGGTGGCCGACGGCACGGGCGGCACCGTGCTGCTGGCCGACCTGCTCGGCATGGTCAAGAGCATGACCACGGTGAACACCTCGCCGATCGCCCAGGCCGTGATCGGCGGGGCGCTGCTCGAACACGGCTTCAGCCTGCGGGCCGCCAACACCGAGGTCGCCGCGCTCTACCGGCGCAACCTCGCGCTGGTGCTGGACGGGCTGGCCCGGCGCTTCCCGTCCGGCGGCGGGGTGAGCTGGAACGAGCCGCGCGGCGGGTTCTTCCTGGTGCTCACCGTGCCCTGCACGGTGGACGACGCGCTGCTGGAACTCTCCGCCTCGCGGTACGGGGTGATCTGGACGCCGATGTCCCACTTCTACCCGGGCGCGGGCGGGGAGCGGCAGCTGCGGCTGTCCGTCAGCCAGGTCGATCCGGCGACCGTCGACCGGGGGCTGGACGGCCTGGCCGCCCTGCTCGCCGCCCGGTCCTGAGCTCCGGCGGGCGGGGGGACGGCCCCGCCCGCCGGACAGGCCCTACGGGATCGCCACCGCCGTACCGGAGACCCGCACCCGGGCGTCCTCGGCGCGCAGTTCGACCCGCAGGACGCCCGGGCGCCCGAGGTCCTCGCCCTGGTGCAGCGTCAGCACCGCGGGCGCAGCCACCGCGCCCAGCTCGCGCAGGTAGGCGCCGAAGGCCGCCGCGGCGGCGCCGGTGGCCGGGTCCTCGACCACGCCGCCGACCGGGAACGGGTCGCGGACGTGGAAGACCTCGGCGGCCTCGCGCCAGACCAGCTGCAGGGTGACCAGGTCGCGGGCGCGCATGAAGGCGGCCAGGCCGTCGAAGTCGTAGTCCAGCAGGGCCAGTCGGGCCCGGGTGCCCGCGGCGAGCACCAGGTGCCGGGCACCGGCGTAGGCGATCCGCGGCGGGAGCGCCGGGTCCAGGTCGGCGGCTGCCCAGCCGAGCAGCGCGAGCGCCTCCTCGACGTCCGCCGCCGGAACGTCCTCGACCTTCGGCTCGACGCTGGTCAGCGTCGCCCGCAGGCCGTCGGCGCCGCGCTCGACCTCGACCGGGACGTCACCGGCGGCGGTGGCGAACACGTACCGCCCGGGGCCGATCCGGTCGGCGAGCGCGACGGCGGAGGCCACCGTCGCGTGCCCGCAGAACGGCACCTCGGTGAGCGGGCTGAAGTACCGCACCCGGTAGGTGCCCGGGGCGTCCCCGGGGGTCAGGAAGGCGGTCTCGGAGTACCCGATGTCGGCGGCGACCGCGAGCATCCGCTCCTCGGTCAGTCCGGTGGCGTCGAGCACCACGCCCGCCGGGTTGCCGCCCTCGGGGCGGATCGCGAAGGCGGCGTAGCGGAGGATCTCAGGGGCGTCGTCGGTCATGACCGGACGAACGTCCCGCCGGTGATCACTGTTCCCGGCGGCCCGGGTCAACGCAGCACCGCCTCCAGGAAGTCCGAGCCCAGCCGGGCGCTGCCGGCCAGGTCCAGCCGGTAGAGCATGTACCGCCCGCGCCGCTCGGTGACCAGCAGTCCGGCCTTGCGCAGCACGGCCAGGTGGCGGGACACCTCGGGCGCGCTGAGCCGCCAGGCGGTGGCGAGTTCGCCGGTGGTGTGCGGGCCACGGGCGATGGTGCGGGCCAGCCGCAGCCGGATCGGGTGGGCGAGCGCCTCCAGCCGCTGCTGGACCAGGGCGAGCGAGACCGGCTCGGGCAGGCCCGCCTCGGCGACGGGGTACTGGAGCACCGGCCGCCAGCCCTGGGCGTACACCGCCAGCAGGTGGGGGCGGCCGAAGACGGTGGGGATGAAGGTGACGCCGCCCCGCTCGGCGGCGTTGGCGGTGCTGTCCTGGAGCTTGTCGATGACGATCCGCCGCCGCCCGTCGCGCTCGTCCAGGGACACCGAGGGGGACATCGCGCCGACGGCCTCGGCGAGGCCGCGGCGCGCGAGCAGGTCGGTCTTCTGCCGGGCGTCGGCGGCGAGCTCCGGCAGGACCCGCTGCCAGGCGTCGGCGAAGAACGCGGACCGGCAGTCCTCCAGCATCTTCCGCACCAGGACCCGCACCGCGGGCGGATCGGCGAGCAGCCGCTCGGCGAAGGCGGCCTGCCGGGGGCCCCGGGCGAGGGCCAGGTCGCGGGCGCACGCGTTGGCGACCGGGTCGGTGAGCGGGGAGTCCAGCCGGTGGGGGAAGCGGGAGGCGCCGCACGTGGTGATCAGGGCGGAGGCGACGTACACCTCGTCGTCGAGCCGGTCGACGGCGTCGAGTTCCTCGGTGAGGGTGGTGCCGGGCAGGCCGGGGACGAGGAAGTCGGCGCGCGAGGAGCGCCACAGGAAGTCGGCCTCCAGCAGCCGCTCGGCGAGCTCCGGCGGGATCGCGGCGGTGGTACCGGCCGCCCACCCGTGCAGCGCCGGATGGTGCGCGGGCTCGGAGAGCACGTGCAGCATGGCGTTCAGCTCGGCGAGCGGGGACGGGCTGAAGAGCAGCCGCTCCTCGGGCAGACCGGTGATGTCCAGGGTCACACTCATGCGCCCACCTCGCTGCGCTCGGCAGGGGCATTCGCCCGCACGCCCCTCTTGACGGCTCGTTCGCTCCGCTCACTCACGAGAGGCGATCCTGCCACCCTCTCCCAGCTGTCCTCCCGTCGATTGACGCCGATCGTCAATCGACGGGACACCGGCCCCCGCCCGGGCGGACCGTACCGGCCATGAGTGTGACCCAGGAGAAGTCCGTCCATGACCATGCCGCCGTCCGGACCGGCGAGCCGCCCGCCCCGCCGATCGGCACCGGCCGCAACGGCCCGTCCGCGCTGCTGAGCCTGCTGACCGCCGCCGGCGGCCCCCGCTACGCGGCGGCGCTCGCCGTGGACGCGGTCGGCGGCGGCATGCTGCGCCCGTTCCTGTTGCTGTACGGCGTCGGGGTGCTGCACCTGCACGCCGGGTCCGTCGGCCTGGCGCTGTCCGCCGGGATGGTCGCGGGCCTGCTGGTGGTGCCGCTGACCGGCCGTTGGATCGACAGCGGCGCCCGTACCCTGCCCGCCGCCGTCACCCTGGTGCTCCGGTCGGCCGGCGCGCTCACCCTCCTGACGGCCGACGGGCTGCCGCTGTTCACCGCGGCGGCGGTGCTCTTCGGCATCGGCAGCCAGTCCTGGCCGACCACCCACGCCGCCGTGGTGAGCACCCTGACCGAGGGCCGGCTGCGGGACGCCGCGCTCGCGGCGGGCAAGTCGGTGCGCAACGCGGGCCTGGGCGCGGGCGCGCTGCTGGCCACCGTCGCGGTGGCCGGCGGGACGGACTGGATCCGGCTGCTGGCCGGGGTGACGGGCGTGGCCTGCCTGGTCGCCGCCGCGCTGGTCGGCTCGCTGCGGGTACGGGCGCCGCAGAAGGCCGTCGAACAGGCCGCGGCCGCCGGGGCGACGGGCGAGCCGCTGCGCCGGATCACCCTGCTGAGCCTGGCCAACCTGCCGTACGCGTTCTGCTTCGACGTGCTGGAGGTGGCGCTGCCCGCGCTGCTGGTGCTCCACCTGCACACCTCGGCGGCCTGGTCCTCGGGCGTGTTCGTGGGCAACACCCTGCTGGTGATCGCGCTGCAGCTGGCCGTCGTGCTCCGGCTGGCGAAGCGCTCACGACGGGCCGTACTGGCGGCCGCCGGGGCGGTGCTGAGCGTCTCGTACCTGGGCTTCTGGGCGGCCGGTTCGCTGGGCGGCGGCTCGGGGGCGGCGGGCGTCGCCGCGGTGGCCGTGCCGTACACGCTGGGCGAGATCCTCTACACCGGCTCGGGCACGGCCCTGGTCACGGCCTCCGCCCCGCCGCACCTGCTCGGGCGGGCGCTGGCCCGCTGGGAGCTGTCCTCCGGAGTCGGCCGCGCGGCGGCGCCGGCGGTGCTGACCGCACTGCTGGCCTCCGGCCCCGGGCTGCTGTGGGGGGCGCTCGCGGTGACCACCGCGGCCGGGGCGCTGACGGTGCTGCGGCTGGGGCCGACCGGGTAGTGCGCACCGGATGGGATGATCATCCGCATGGCCCTGACTCCGTACCAGCAACAGCTCCACGACCGAGTCGTCTCCGCCACCGAGGTGATCGCCCCGCCGGCGCCCTGGCGGCCGGTCGACGGGGGCATGATCGCGGTCGGCGGGCTGATAGGCATCGGCTTCGCCGTCCACCCGGAGACCGGGCACGACCTGGTGCTGACCGTCTCCAGCACCGGGCACGGCCTGTTCGACGCGGTGACGGGCGAGAAGCTGGAGCGCGACTACGACCCGGAGGAGGACCCGGACGGCCCGGACCTCTGCTGCCCCGGCATCGGCCCGGTCGCCGACGTCCGGATCCGGGTGGCCGGACTGTGGGGCGGCGGCCTCCACACCGGCGCCGACGGCGGCTGGGGCATCGAGGTGATCTCCCCGGAGTGGCCGAAGCACCGCGTCCTGCTCACCTCCGGCCCCTGGGCCGGCGAGCACGGCGAGGCCTGGCACCACGTCTTCCACTCCTGCTGGTCCGAGTTCCGCGCCGCCGGCTTCTCCCCCACCGGCCGCACCCTCGCCGTCGCCACCAGCAGCGACCTCACCCTCTGGACCCGGCACTGACGCCGCTCGACACCGGTGGCCGGAGACGCCGTCGTCGGCTCCTCCGGCCACTTCACCGGTGCAGGCGCTCACGCGCGGGGCCATCCGCGAACGGCGTGCCGACACAGCCCGCGGCGGCGAGCGGGGCCATCCGCGAACGGCGTGCCGTCACAGCCCGCGGCGGCGAGCGGGGCCATCCGCGAACGGCGTGCCGTCACAGCCCGCGGCGGCGAGCACCCCGTCGGCCGCACCCGCCGGTCCGCAACGGGCCGGGGCCGGAACTCCGGATGCGGACCGGGCCCCCACCGCCGATGCTGGCGACGAGGCGTGCCCGGCCCGAGGAAGGAATGTCCAGCATGAGCGCTCTCGACTTCGAGATCATCGACTCCCCCGACAGCTCGCTCAACAAGACCGCCGTCCTGGTCACCGGCCCGAACGACGCCATGCTGGTGGACGCCGGGTTCACCCGTTCCGACGGGCGCCGGCTGGTCGAGCGGGTGCGGGCCACGGGCAAGCGGCTGACCACCGTGTTCGTCAGCCACGGCGACCCGGACTTCTACTTCGGCGCCCAGGAGGTCCAGGACGCCTTCCCCCGGGCCCGCTTCCTGGCCACCGCCTCGACCGTGGAGCACATCCAGGAGACCTTCGAGGAGAAGCTGCGCGCCTGGGCGCACCTGGGTCCCGAGCTGCCGACCCGGCTGGTCCGGCCCGAGGTGCTGCCCGGGGACGAGGTCGTCTTCGAAGGGCACCGGTTCGAGCTGCGCGGCGCCGACTTCCACCTGCCCGACCGGCACTACCTGTGGCAGCACCACCACCGCGCGGTGCTCGGCGGGGTGCTGCTTTTCGAGGGCCTGCACGTGTGGACGGCGGACACTCCGACCGCCGCCCAACGGGCCGCCTGGATCGACCTGTTGGACGGCATGGAGGCGCTCCACCCGACCTGGGTGGCGGCCGGCCACCGGGTCGCCGACGCCCCCACCGACCTGAACGCCATCGATCACACCCGCGCCTACCTGCGCGCCTTCGAGACCGAACTGGGCCGCAACACCGACGCGGCCGGCGCGAAGGAGGCGCTGGAGCGGCGCTTCCCCGGGCTGGGACTGCGGATCGCGGTCGACATCGGCACCAAGGTCGCCAAGGGCGAGATGGCATGGGGGTGAGCACCCGGTGATCGAGATCCCCAGGGACGTGGCCGGCTTCGCCGAGTCCCCCGCCCCCGCCGACGTGGTGCGCCGCCAGTACCTGGCCTCGGCCCGCGGCGACCTGGCCGCGCTGCGCAGCACCCTCGCCGAGGACGTCGAGTGGACCGAGATGGCGGGCTTCCCGCTGGCCGGCACCTACCGCACCCCGAAGGGCGTCACCGCCAACGTCATGGAGCGCCTGGCCGCCGACTGGGACCACTGGACGGCGCACGACGACACCTACGTGGTGGACGGCGAGAACGTGGTGGTGCTGGCCCGCTACACGGCCGTGCACAAGGCCACCGGAAAGCCGCTCTCGGTCCGGACGGCCCACCACTTCACGGTGCGCGGCGGCCGGATCGTGCGTTTCGAGCAGTTCACCGACACCGCGCTGGTCAGGGATGCGATGACCGACTGAGCCGGGCCCCCGACCGCGCCGTTCACTCGAACGGGTCAGCGCGGCGCGGCGCGCCCGGCGCGGTCTCGACAGACCACCCGGACGGCGGCAGGCTGGCCACGGATCTGCAACGGAGCGCAATTCAACGGAGCGCAAGGAGTCGGGCATGGCGGGCAGCGAGCGGCCGATCGTGATCGTCGGAGCTTCCCTGGGCGGCGCCAAGGCCGCCGAGGCCCTGCGGGAGGCCGGACACCGGGGCGGCATCGTCCTGCTCGGCGAGGAGCACGAACGCCCGTACGAGCGGCCGCCGCTGTCCAAGGGCTACCTGCTGGGCAAGGACAGCCGGGAGAAGATCTACGTCCACCCGCCGCAGTGGTACGCCGACCACGACATCACCCTGCGCCTCGGCACCGCGGTGGCCGCGATCGACCCGGCCGCCCGCACCGTCACCCTCACGGACAACGGCGAGGTGGCCTACGACAAGCTGCTGCTGACCACCGGCTCGGTGCCGCGCCGGCTGCCGGTGCCCGGCGCGGACCAGGAGGGCGTGCTCTACCTGCGCCGGGTGGAGGACAGCGACCGGATCAAGGCCGCGCTGCGCCCGGGCGCCCGGATCGCGGTGATCGGCGCCGGCTGGATCGGCCTGGAGGTGGCCGCCGCGGCCCGTACGGCGGGCGCCGAGGTCACCGTGCTGGAGTCGTTGGAGCTGCCGCTGCTGCGGGTGCTCGGCCGGGAGGTCGCCCAGGTCTTCGCCGACCTGCACCGCGACCACGGCGTGGACCTGCGCTTCGGCGTGCAGGTGACCGAACTCACCGGCGCCGACGGCACGGTGAGCGGCGTGCGGCTCGGCGACGGCAGCGAGGTGGCGGCCGACGCGGTGGTGGTCGGCATCGGCATCTCCCCCGCCACCGGCCTGGCCGAGGCCGCCGGGCTGGAGGTCGACAACGGCATCAAGACCGACCAGCACCTGCGCACCTCCGCCCCGAACGTGTACGCGGCCGGTGACGTCGCCAACGCCTACCACCCGCTGTTCGACCGCCACCTCCGGGTCGAGCACTGGGCCAACGCCCTCAACCAGCCGCAGACCGCCGCGCGCGCGATGCTCGGGCACCCGGACGCGGTGTACGACCGGGTCCCGTACTTCTTCACGGACCAGTACGACCTCGGGATGGAGTACCTCGGCTACGTCGAGCCGGGCGGCTACGAGCAGGTGGTGTTCCGCGGCGACCCGGCCACCCGCGAGTTCATCGCCTTCTGGCTCTCCGGCGGCCGGGTCCTCGCGGGGATGAACGTCAACGTCTGGGACGTCACCGACCCGATCCGCGAACTGATCGTCTCCCAGCGCGTGGTGGACACCGACCGCCTGGCGAACCCGGACATCCCCCTCGGCGAGGTCTGAGACCCGACCGGAGCCCTGACCGACGAGCAGCCAACCGATCCTGCGGCACTCCCTCGGGCAGCAGCTGAGAGCAGCTCACTGTGAGCCGTAGGCAGTGCAGGTTTCGCTCTGTGTCCTGCCAGCATCCGTCGCGACGCGCCGACGCACCCGGTCCCCCGTGATCCCCCGAGGACCGGGGTCGAGTCCCCTGCCGGCCGCCAGTCAGCCGGGGCGCCGATCCGGCTGGAGCCTGGCCGCCTAGCCGAGATGCCCCCTTCCTCGGGGAACCTTCATGCCTCAGATCAACCTGCCCGACAGCACGCCGCCATGGCTCGCCGGGGTGGTTGTCGTCGTCATTGCGCTCGCCGTGGCCATCCGCATCGTGGCCGGCGCTGTACTGCCCAAGCAGTCTGCGCACCGCCTCACTTGGTGGCGGGAGTGGTGGAAGCGGCACAAGTAGCGATCAGCTAGGAAGTCCAGCAGCGGCGTCGGCTATTCGTCGGCGCCGCGGGTGTTCCCGGATCCTGGCCCGATGCCGAGTGGACACCCCGGCATCCTAACGAGCCGGTGGCCTCGCGGGACAAGCTGAGCATGGAAAGCGATGGCGAAACATCTGCCCGTTACAGGGGGCCCTGGGAAGAGCGTCTTCTTGACTGGCGTTGACGCGGAGAAGGCCGTTCTCGACGCTGCGGCCTTTGCTGACGCCCACAACCTTTGGGTAGAGAACAAGGCAAAGGTGTACGTCGAGAATGGGCCAGCTGGAGTAGTGGGGAGGACCGGGGAGACGACGAGCTGGATTAATGTATATCGAAACAATAGAAACGCAGTTCACGGCAGTCCGGGTGGTGCGTCTTGATCGACATTACGGCAATTATTGGTCGACTCGCAGTCGATCAAATCTCTTGGTCCGAGGAGGATGTCGCGAGAGTTTCTCGCGATGCAGCCCGGTCATTGGTGGCTGCAGTCGACTGGGACCGTGACGCCGGCGAGGAATGGGCAAGTCTCTTGGTTCAAGGCGCTAGAATTCTGATGATCTCCACAAGGATCCCATTGGCTGTTGCAGTGGAGGGATTGTCCTGGAAATCTGGGGAAATCCCGCTGGAGACGATCACCATCAGTTCTTTTGATGCTCCGATGCTGCGTTGCGAGCTTGCCACACTGGACCGGGTACTTGGAGGCGGCCGCGGAATCACCTCACTAAACGCTGACCAAGGTGTCGGGTGCGTGCCCCATGGCACCTCCTTCCGTGCGCAGTGGTGGGTTGCCCGCCTGATCGGACGGGTGGTGGGCAACCGGCAGCCGTCACCGGCGGGTGCGGGCCGGGCCGGCGGCGCGGGACGGCGCGATGCGCTGGAGGTCCAGGGTGGCGGGGAGTTCGGCGATACCGGGGCCGCCGGCGAGTGCGTACGCGGTGATCAGGTCGAGGCTGTCGTCGTCGAGTGCCCAGCCGAGCCAGAGCGGTCGGCCGCCTTGGGCGCGGCCGCGGGTGGAGGGCTGGACCACGATGACGTTCGACTGCGCACAGGCGTCCAGGCAGTCCGTGGTGCGCACGAGCAGCCCGCCGTGCGAGGTGGCGGCGGCTGTCTGCAGGCGGGCGAGTTGAGCGCAGTGGTCGGTGTCGGGGTGCTTGGTGGGGCTGCCGCAGCAGCAGCCCCGGCAGACGACCAGTGTGCAGGGCCGTCCGCCGGGTCGCCTCGTCATCGGGCCAGGCCGTCCGGCAGTGGCCACGCCTCGACCCGACCCTCGTAGTCGGCGATCACCAGGGTGCGGGGGTCGGCCCAGGCCAGCGCGGTGACCGGTTCGGGCAGTTCCCGCATCCATGCGGGCTGCTGTCCGGTGCCGGGGCGGCCGGAGTCGGCGTGCCAGAAGGCAACGGTGCCCTCGGCGCCCGCGCTGGCGAGGACGGCTGAGCCGCCGGGGCGCCAGGCGAGGGCGGTGATGGTCTCGTGGGCGCGCAGCGAGCGCGGGCTGGTGCCCGCGGGGCCCTTGCCGGAGAAGTCCCAGACGGTGATGTCGGGGGCGCCGTCGGAGGCGAGCCAGCGGCCGGTGTCGTCGAAGGCGAGGCGGGTGATCTTCTCGGGGTAGCCCTGCATGGTGAGGTCGTCGCCGTCCCTGGTGCGCCAGATGTGGATGCTGGCGTCCTGGTTGCCGGTGCAGATCCAGCGCCCGTTGGGGTTGAGCGCGATGGCGAGGTGCGAGCCGAGGTACTTGTACTCGGCGACCGGCTTGTCGGTGTGCCGTTCGTGGCAGCGCACGCCGCCGTAGGCGGAGCTGGCGAGGCGTCGGCCCTCGCGCAGCCAGGCGAGGTCGGTGACGGTGCTGGGTGCGGGATCGGTGGCCCACTGCCGGCGGCCGTCGGTGTCCAGGACGAGGGCTCGGCGCCCGGAGGCGACGGCCACGCGGTCGGGGCCGGCCCACCGCACGGCGCTGGACCAGGCTCCCGTCTGCTCGGCGAGGACGCGCCCGTCGGCGCGGCGCCAGAGCGCGTGGCCGGCGGGACCGGACAGTGCGAGGTGGGCGGCGTCCGGGGAGAAGGCGGCGGCGAGCAGTCCGCCGGGCAGTGTGACGGTTCCGACCGGGGTTGCGGTGGCGGCCTCCAGGATCCAGGCGGTGCCGCCCGCGCCGGCGATCGCCACCAGGTCGGCGGCGGTGGCGACGGCGATCGGCGCGTCGTCGACCACGGTGGTCCAGGTGGGGGCGGTGATGGTGGTTGTCATGCGCGGCCTGCTGCAAGGGAGTTGGTCGCGAGGCAGTTGGCGAAGCCCTCGTTGAGGGCGGCGCGGTCGAGGTTGCGGCCGATGAAGACCAGGCGGTTGCGGCGCCTCTCGCCGTCCCGCCACGGGCGGCCGTTCTCGCCTTCCAGCAGCATGTGGACGCCCTGGAAGACGTACTGCTGCTCGGATCCGGCGATGGCGAGGATGCCCTTGGAGCGGAAGATGTCGGCGCCCTTGGTGCGCAGCAGTTGGCCGAGCCAGCGGTTGAGGCGCTCCTGGTCGAGGTCACCGGGCAGGTCGATGCCGACCGAGGTGACGGTGGTGTCGTGCTGGTGCTCGGTCTCGGTGAGGAAGGCCGGGTCGCCTTCCAGGACCCGGTCGAGGTCGAAGGCGTGGACGTCCAGGACCTTCTCCAGCTCGATCTTGGCGTGCTGGGCGCGGATGATCTCGACCGGGGTGTTGATCGCGCGGATCCGGGCGGCGACCTCGGTCAGGTGTTCTTCGCTGACCAGGTCGGTCTTGTTGAGGATGATCTTGTCGGCGAAGGCGACCTGCTCGATGGCCTCGTTCTCGACCCCTTCGGGTTTGACCTCGTCGAGGTGGTCCAGGACGTGTGCGGCGTCGACCAGGGTGACGATGGCGTCCAGGCGCAGCTGCGAGGCGATCTCGTCGTCCATGAAGAAGGTCTGCGCGACGGGGGCCGGGTCGGCGAGGCCGGTGGTCTCGATGATGATGCGGTCGAACGTGTCGCGGCGGCGCATCAGCGCGGCGAGGATGCGGATCAGGTCGCCGCGGACGGTGCAGCAGATGCAGCCGTTGTTCATCTCGAAGATCTCTTCTTCGGCGTCGAGGACGAGGGCGTCGTCGACGCCGACCTCGCCGAACTCGTTCTCGATCACGGCGATCCGCAGCCCGTGCTGCTCGGTGAGGATCCGGTTGAGCAGGGTGGTCTTGCCGGAGCCGAGGAAGCCGGTCAGGACGGTGACGGGGACGCGGGTGTCCTGGGGTTCGTCCGCGCTGTTCTCGGTGTCCGCGATGGTGGCTGGGGCCGTCACTTCTCTTCTCCTTCGGAGGTCGTGGGGGGCTGCGCCAGGGCGGCTGCGAGCAGGTCGGGCGTGATCTCGTCGACGGGGTGGTGGAGCGTCCAGCGCCGGGTACCGCCGGAGGGCGGGAGCACGGCGACGACGGTCTCGACGGGCGGGCAGCCGGGCTCGGTGCAGTCGAGCTGCCTGATCAGGACGATGTCCTCGTCACTCAGGGCGAGGAGGTGGCGGGTGTGGTTCTTGAGCGCGGTCAGCTGGGCTGCCTGGCGCGGGGGTGCTGGCCTGGGCATGACGTCTCAGCGCTCGGGGGTCAGCAGGCCACGCTCGTAGGCGCGGACCAGGTTGCGCGGCACCAGCTGCTCGCGGCCGTCGATGGTGATCGGCACCAGCTGGGGCGTGGTCGCCTTCCAGTTGGCTCGACGGTGGCGGGTGTTGCTGCGGGACATCTTGCGCTTGGGGACGGCCATGGCGGGTTCCTCCTCGGTTGGTGGTGGTTACGCGTGGGAGTGTTCGTGGTCCTGCTGGAGCTCGTACTCGTCCCACGCGGGGAACGGGTCGTCGAATGCCGTCCAGGCGTGCGGCCCGGCCGCGTGCTCGGCGCCGTCCAGCAGGCAGCGGGTGAGTGCGAGGCGCAGCTCGTCCGTGCGCAGGCCGGTGCCGATGAAGACCAGCTCCTGGCCGCTCTGCACCTGTTCGTCGCCGAGACCGGTCAGCGCCGTGGCATCGGTGACCCCAGCCAGATTCGTCACCGGGCCCGCGGTGGCGCGCATGCCGGAGGGCTCGAAGCGGGCGACCGAGCCCGCTTGGGACCACAGGCCGGTGACGGTCGGTCGGGAGGCCAGCCAGAAGAAGCCCTTCGAGCGAAGTACGGTGCCGAACTCCCCCGCGTCGAGCCGGCGGCTCACCAACTCCCAGAGCCGGCCGGGGTGGAAGGGTCGTTGGGCGCGGAAGACCAGACTGGTGATGCCGTACTCCTCGGTCTCCGGCACGTGGTCGCCGTTGAGCTCGGCGACCCAGCCCGGAGCCTCCTGGGCCTTCGTCAGGTCGAAGAGCCCGGTGCCGAGGAGTTCGGCGGGCGGGACCCGGCCGGCCCTCGCTCGGACGATCCGGGCGGCGGGGTTGAGGCGGCCGAGCGTGGCGGCGAGCCGGTCGGCTTCCTCGGCCGTGACCAGGTCGGTCTTGTTCAGGACCAGCACGTCGGCGAATTCGACCTGGTCCATCAGCAGGTCGCTGACGGTGCGTTCGTCGTCCTCGTACTGGTCGAGGCCGCGCGCGGTCAGCTCGTCGCCGCCGCGCAGCTCGGGCAGGAAGTTCGCGGCGTCCACCACGGTGACCATGGTGTCCAGGCGGGCCACGTCGCCGAGGGTGGCGCCGTCGTCGCGGGCGAACGCGAAGGTGGCCGCGACGGGCATCGGCTCGGAGATGCCGCTGGACTCGATCAGCAGATAGTCGAAGCGACCGGCACGGGCAAGGCGGTCGACCTCCTCCAGCAAGTCGTCGCGCAGGGTGCAGCAGATGCAGCCGTTGGTCATCTCGACCAGGCGTTCCTCGGTCCGGGAGAGCGCTCCGCCTCCCTCGCGGACCAGGGCGGCGTCGATGTTGATCTCGCTCATGTCGTTGACGATGACCGCGACCCGCAGGCCCTCGCGGTTGTTCAACAGATGGTTGAGCAGCGTGGTCTTGCCCGCGCCGAGGAAGCCGGACAGCACGGTGACCGGGAGGCGGCCGCTCACCGGCCCGCCTTCACGGCGGTCGGGGCACCGGAGACGTACGGCAGCAGGGCCATCTCGCGGGCGTTCTTGATGGCGCGGGCGCGGGCGTGCTGCTGCTGCACGGTCAGCCGGGTGACCCTGCGGCTTCGGATCTTGCCGCGGTCGGAGATGAACTTCCGCAGGAGATCGGTGTCCTTGTAGTCGATGTACGTGATCCGCGCTTCGTGATGGGGGCACCCCCTGCCGGAGGCTGGGGGAGGATTGGGGCGTGCCCGGCGGTGCCGGCGGGCGGGGGCGATCTTGATCACAGCTTTCCCTGATTCTGGTGAGAGTTGCCTACGCGTCAGACGACGAGGGGATCGAGCAGTTCCTCGAAGGCGTCCGGCAGGGCCTTCCAACCTGACTCGCCGGCCGCGAGTTCGGCGTCGGTGAGCAGACAGTGGTCGAGCAGCTCGGTGATCCCGTCCACGTCCAAGCCTTCGGCGGTGAAACTCAGTTGCTGCACGCGGTCGCCGTGCACGGCGTCCCAGTCGAGCGCCGCGGCGGCACGCCGCGCGGGCGGGTAGAGCTCCCAGGCCGCGTCCGGCAGGGTGGCCAGCCACGGACCGAACTCCTCCACCGCCAGGTTGGCCCCCGCCGCCTCCCACGCGAGCATCAGGTCGGGCCGGTTGGCGAGCCAGAACCGCCCCCGGCTGCGCTGGGCGGCCGGGACCAGCTGGTCGAGCGCGTCGTAGAGCCGTTCCGGGTGCAGTGGCCGGCGGCGCTCCCACACGAGCGTGGCCACGCCTGCCTCGTCGGCAGCCTGCGGCAGCAGGGCCAGCGCCGGGTTGACCCGGTCACGAGCGGCCGCCACGTCGAATCCCCCGAGCGCCGCACGAACCAGCGTTCCGGTTCCCAGCAGCGCGGCACGGGCGGTCGGGTGGAGCTGGCGCAGCATCGCGATACCCGCGTGCAACTCCGCCGTCCCGGCGGCCTGCTCGGCGTGGGAGAGGGCCAGCACGTCGGCATACTCGATCTGGTGGGCGAGCGCCTCCGCCACCGTGCGGTCGTCGTCGCCACAGGTGTGCAGACGATGCTCCAAGAGCTGGTCCGAGACCGACAGTTCCGCAACGACCCGCAGCGGGTCGACGGCCGTGACCACGCCGACCACGTCCACCACCTCGTGCATGCACCGGTCGCCGGCCTCGCCGCCCGCTATCACCTCGACCAGCGGGTGCGGGTCGCTGCCACCCCACAGCTCCACCACCGCCAGGCGGTGCCTCCCGGCGTCGGCGATCTTCAGCAGCTCGGGCAGCAGGTCCTCCTGCAGCGCGCAGCACGGACAGTTGTTGGTCAGCGGCACGCAGGCCTCGCCCAGCGGGCCGGACGCGTCCCAGGCCTTGCGGTCCACCCTGCCCTCGCCGGCCGCGGTCAGGTCGTGGTGCAGGACCACCGCACCTTCGCAGGAGGCGAGCAGCTCCAGGACGGCCTGACGGCGCTCGGCCTCGTGCAGGCCGGCGACCACCACCACGGGCAGCAGGCTCTGTTGGGACACGGGTCTTCCTTTCTCAGGCACCGCACCGGCGTTGGCCGGTGCTGGGGGCACCCCCCCGGCCGAAGGCTGGGGGAAGGTCGGGGGTCGCGCCCCGGGCCGCGCAGTCCGGGAGAGTCCGCGCGGCACGGGGCGCGACCGGTTCATGAGGTGCGCTACCAGCTGGCCTTGCGCACGCCGGGCAGGAATCCGGCATGGGCCTGGTTGCGCACCCCGATGCGGGAGAGCCCGAAGGCCCGCAGGTAGCCGCGCGGACGGCCGTCGATGGCATCGCGGTTGCGGACCCGGGTGGCGCTGGCGTCGCGCGGCTGGCGCTGCAACTCGGCCTGCGCGGCGAGTCGTTCCTCGGGCGAGGCCGCGGGCGCGGCGATCAGGCGCTTGAGCTCGGCCCGGCGCTCGGCGTACCGGGCAACGACCAGCCGGCGCTGTTCGTTCTTGGCGATCTTGCTGCGCTTGGCCATCAGACCCGCCCGCCGCGGGCGCGCACGACGGCGACGGCCTTCTCGATGCCGAGCTTGTCGACGGTCTTGATGCCCTTGGCACTCAGCGTCAGGCGGACGAACCGGCCCTCGCTCGGCAGCCAGGAGCGCTTGGTCTGGATGTTCGGGTCGAAGCGGCGCCGGGTGCGCCGGTGCGAATGGGAGATGGCGTTGCCGAAACCGGGCTCGCGACCGGTGAGCTGGCAGTGGGCGGACAAGGCGACTCCGTGCCGATGAGGACAGCGACCGCAGACGGGACCGGCCCATGGGAATGCCGCCGCTGCCGCGGTTGTTGAGCCGACACTAGCACCAGATGAAAACGAAAACCATTACGCTATGGTGGCGGGCGAGACTCCCCCGCATCGACACTCCGGGAAGGACACCCATGGCCCGCAACGAGCTGCGCCCGATCATCAAGCTCCGCTCCACCGAAGGAACCGGCTACACCTACGTGACCCGCAAGAACCGCCGCAACGACCCCGACCGGCTGGTCCTGCGCAAGTACGACCCCATCGCCCGCCGGCACGTCGACTTCCGCGAAGAGCGCTGACCCACACCCCAGCCGCCCCCCCTCCACCCCCAGAAAGAAGACCCCCCATGAAGCCCGGCATCCACCCCGAGTACCGCCCCGTCGTCTTCCGCGACAAGGCCGGCGATCTCGCATTCCTCACCCGCTCCACCGCCACCAGTACCAACACGATCGAGTGGGAGGACGGCAACACCTACCCCGTCATCGACGTCGAGACCTCCTCCGCCAGCCACCCCTTCTACACCGGCAACGCCCGCGTCCTGGACACCGCCGGCCGCGTCGAGCGCTTCCAGCGCCGCTACGGCCTCACCGGCTCCAAGCCCGCCACGACGAGCTGACACACCGACTCGACCGGTGCACCGAGGAGGAATGAGTTTGGCCCCGCAGGGCGAGCCCCGCCCGCTGCCCGTCACCGTGCTCGGCGGCCTCGCCACCGGCGTCCGGGACTGCGCCGCCGACCTGGCACGCATCGAGATCCCGGGACTCGCGGTGCTCACCGTGCGGGTCGGCTCCGACGGCCGTACGGCCTCCTGGCAGGTGTACGAGCGCTGCGGACCGGTCGGCGGCGGCACGCTGACGCCGGCGCGGCCGTGCTCCCCCGGCGCGCTGCCGCCGGCTCTGCACGCCGTCCTGCTGCGACTGGCGCGAACCGCCCGCTACCGACACCTGCTGCTCACCCTGCCACCGGGCATGGCGCCGGACCTGGTCGCCCTGGATGTGGCGGAAGGCCACATCCAGGGACAGGCACTCGCCGACCACCTGCGCATCGACACCATCGCGGCCGGTGTCGACCTGTCGCGGCTCGAGGACGATCTCGGCTGCGGCGAGCGCCTCCTGGACCGGGGACTGGCCATCGGCCCCGCAGACCGACGCACGGTCGCCGAGACCGCCGCCCGGCACCTCGAGAGTGCCAAGACCGTGGTGACCTCGAACGCACACGACACTGATCCCGCCGCCTCCGCACGCGCCGTTGCCCTGGTTCGCCACCTCTCCGAGTGCCACTCCATGGCCCACATCTGCCACGACCCGCTGACCGGCGACCTCTGGGCGCCCAACCTCTCGGCACTGATCGGCCAGAACCACTTCGACCCCAACGACGTACGAAACAGGCACGGCCCGCTGCCCGCCCCCCGACAGCCGCGCGCACCGGAGTTCGGCGTCCGCACCACGCACTGGTCATCCCGCCGACCCATGCACGCACAACGCCTGCACGACGCACTGGCACATATCTGCCCAGGCGTCATCCGCGGACACGGGCACCTGTGGATCGCCAACCGGCCCCACTCCATCCACCGGTGGGAGTCGGCCGGCGAACACCTGGCCATCCAGACCACAGGTACCTGGCTGCCCGAAGAGGACGGCAAGCCATGGCACGCTGCGTCGCCCGAACGGCGCACACTCGCCGCGCTGCTCTGGCACCCCTACTACGGCGAGCGCCGCTGCGAACTGACCTTCACCGGCATCGACCTCGATGCCCCCTCGCTCCACGACCGGCTGAACAGCTGCCTGCTCACCGACTCCGAACTCGCCCTCGGCATGGACCACTGGCACCTGTCCGACGACCCATTCGCCGAAGCCCTCGGGACCGACCCGCCACCGCACTGACATCCGACGATCACCAGGCCCCGGCCCAACCAGCCTCCCCCTGCGGGTGCTGAACAATCGGCATCCGCGGCGACCGACCGCCATACCACGCCCCAGCCGTGCACCCTCTCCGATGACCTGCCCCCAGGCGGCAGAAGCGGCAGGCAAGATGACAACCGGGGCAACCTGTCGAACCGCCAGAGCTTGGTGCTCCAGCCGCCCTTTCGCGTCTGCGGCCGGTCGGCCTGGTGGGTGGTTCTCGCGTCATGCCTCCGGTCCGGCGAGGACGAAGTCGTGCGAGGTGAGCTGCCAGCCCTCGAACGGCGAGTCGCCCGCCGGGCCCACCGCCACCCCGGTGTCGATCCCCGATTCCCAGCCCTGGCCTGCCGGTTCGACACCACGGCCCTGGCAAATTCCCGCGGCCTTTGCCTCAGGCGCGGCCCCGCCCGGCACAGCCACGGCTACGGTGTGGCCAGGTGCCACTTCCCGCCGTAGTTGTCGCCCTTGGTGTCCCCCGGGTTGGTATCGCTGGAGCAGAAGTACAGCGGCTTGCCGTTGTAGCACCACTGCATGGTGCCGTCGTCGCGCCGGGCGAGCATGTAGGGGCCGTTCGGGCTGTCGGTCGCGCTTGCCTTGTACGGCGGCCAGAGGTTCGCGCACTCACCGGTGCACGCGCTGGTGCCCAAGCCGGGCCGGTCAGCGGGAGCACGGTGCTGCGGCTGGTCGAGGAGCTTCCCGATCCGCAGCCGCAGACCTCGCGGGTGGTGGGCGCCGACGAGTACGCGACGCGCAACACAAACGTGCTCCGCTGGCCGCCCCCTTGTGACCATCCTGAAGTCCAGGGACTGCGGCCCGTCGAGTGTGATCGCGAAGCGATCCCGGCGTGTAATCAACTCAGTCCCGGACCGCCCCGTCCTCACATCGCCGCCGAGCAGCTCTGCCAAGGCCGCCGCCCCTTCCCGTGACGACATGGAGATTCGCCAACCGTGGTCCGGCGCCGCCGGTTCACCAACAGGTCCGCTCGCGTGGAATCGCCCCACGACATGGCTCGAACACCCAATCCGTGAGAGGCCCGTGGGAGGCAGTAGACGACGGTGCTTGGAATCGGACCTCCCATCAGCCGCCGTGTTCTCGATGAGACGAAACGGCGCACACCTTCGACCGGTCGGGGTGCGGGATGGGTATCGTGCGCCCCAACGCAGCAGGGCCGCGTAGAAAAGCCCGCACGGAGGAGGACCACCATGGCCGATCGCGGCTCCACATCGCGGCCGCCGCAGGCACACCGTCCGGTCGCGCAGGGGACGGCGGGCCTCGCACTCGTGGTCGGGGCCCTCGGCGTGGTCTTCGGCGACATCGGAACCAGCCCGATCTACACCCTCCAGACCGTGTTCAACCCCGCCGACCCGCACCCCGTCCCGGTCACCACACAGAACGTGTACGGGGTGGTATCGCTCGTGTTCTGGTCAGTGGTGATCATCGTCCTGGTCACCTACGTGCTGCTGGCGATGCGCGCCGACAACGACGGCGAGGGCGGCATCATGGCGCTGATCACCCTCCTGCGACAGTCCGCCGCACAGCGGAGCCGCCGGACCACCGCCGTGCTGGCCGCGCTCGGCATCTTCGGCGCGTCACTGTTCTTCGGCGACAGCATGATCACCCCGGCGATCTCGGTGCTGTCCGCGATCGAGGGACTCAAGGTCGTCGAGCCGTCCCTGGAGAGCGCGGTCGTGCCGCTCACCGCGACGATCATCGTGGTGCTGTTCCTGCTGCAACGCCGAGGCACCGCGGCAGTGGGCCAGGTGTTCGGACCCGTGATGATCGCCTGGTTCCTCGCCATCGGCGCATCCGGAGCATCCGGCATCGCCGACCACCCGCAGATCCTCCGGGCGCTCTCGCCGAGTTACGCCCTGACCTTCCTGACCGGCCACTTCGGCACCGCCTTCTTCGCCCTGGCCGCGGTCGTCCTCGCGGTCACCGGCGCCGAGGCGCTCTACGCCGACATGGGCCACTTCGGCCGCCGGTCGATCACCCGCGGCTGGCTGTTCCTCGTCTTCCCCACCTGCGTCCTCAGCTACCTCGGCCAGGGCGCGCTGATCCTCGCCGATCCGGCCAACATCAGCAGCCCGTTCTTCCTGCTCGTGCCCGGGTGGGGACGGTGGCCGATGGTCCTGCTCGCCACGGCGGCGACCGTGATCGCCTCCCAGGCGGTGATCACCGGCGCGTACTCCGTCACCTCCCAGGCCGCCCAGCTCGGCTACCTGCCGCGGATGCGGATCGCCCACACCTCCGAGTCCACCATCGGGCAGATCTACGTCCCCTGGATCAACTGGCTGCTGATGGTCTCGGTCCTCACCCTGGTCTTCGCCTTCCGCAGCTCCACCGCCCTGGCCTTCGCGTTCGGCATGGCGGTCACCGGAACCATCACCATCTCCACCCTGCTGTTCTTCTACGTCGCCCGGGCCCGCTGGCACACACCGGTGTGGATGGTCGCCCTCGGGGCGACCGTGCTGCTCACGGTGGACCTGCTGTTCGTGGCGGCCAACGCGACCAAGCTCCTGCACGGCGCTTGGCTGCCGTTGCTGATCGGCCTCACCGCGTTCACCGTCATGACCACCTGGGAGCGCGGCCGCGGGATCGTCACCGCGGAGCGCGAGCGGCACGAAGGCCCGCTGCGCGAGTTCGTCGACCAGCTCCACAGCGGTCAGGTGCCGGCGATCCGGGTCCCCGGCACCGCTGTCTTCCTCAACCGGGGCAAGCGGACCACCCCACTGGCCATGCGTGCCAACGTCGAGCACAACCACGTCCGGCACGACCACGTGGTGATCCTGTCCATCGAGACCGAGCCCGTGCCGCGGGTCCCGGCGGACCAGCGGACCGTGGTCGACGACCTCGGGTACGCGGAGGACGGGATCATCCACGTCACCGCCCGGTACGGCTACATGGAGACACCGGACGTGCCCAGCACGCTGGCGACACTCGACCCGGCCGAAACCGAGGGCCGGCTCCGGTTCGACCAGACCTCCTACTTCCTGTCGAAGATCGAAATCCGGCGTGGGAAGGCACCGACCATGGCGCCCTGGCGCAAGCGGCTGTTCGTCGCCACCTCCTACATCACCGCCGACGCCGCCGAGTACTTCGGCCTCCCCCGCGACCGCACGGTCATCATGGGCTCGCACATCGAGGTGTAACCGGGCCGGCCGACACGGCGTCAGCGACGCGGTGTCGGCACCGTGCAGCGACGCGAGGTCGGTTGGCCACCTGCCTGAGTCCCATGTCAGGTACCGAGCCGGCCCTGAGCCCGTTCCAGCAGTATCAGCGAGACGACCGCACGACCCGCGCACTGCGCGACCAACGACACCTGCGGACCGACTGCGAGCGCAGTCGGCCCGGTGGTGGTCCAGACAGGGCCCGAAATGTTCCGAGTTCACCCGGTGCCGGTGGCACGCGGCACCGGGTGGGTCTACGGGGTCAGCTCTGCCCGGCCTTGCGGCCGTGGTTCGCCTTCTTCTTCCGCCGGGCCTTCTTCTTGCGGGCGCGCTTGGACATCGTGCTCTTTCTCGTGATCGTCGGATCGGTGGGGTTCAGACGGCCTGGCCGACCAGCTGATCGGCGAGCTTGGCCAGGCGCTTCAGCGATCGCTCCTCCTGGGCGGCCGGCGCGGTCGGGGCGATGACGCCGCCGTCGAAGTAAGCGCCGTTGGCGACGACCGTCCCGGGCAGGCAGAGCCGGACGACGGCCGCCGCGCCCTCCGCCGCCGGGGCGCCGACCCGCCCGTACAGGGGCAACAGCGCGGTGTCACACAGGCCCGGGTTGAGGCTGACGGCGGTGATGCCGGAGCCGGCCGGGGCCATCTCGGCGGTCGCCATGGTGAGCGCGAGCTGCGACTGCGCGTACGCGGCGACCCGCGAGTACTTCTTCACCCGGTGAGGGTCCGACCAGTTCATCGAGGCGGTGCGGTGCAGCGAGGAGGAGACGTTGACGATCCGGGCTTCTCCCGCCGCCGAGAGCGGGGCGCGCAGCAGCTTCGCCAGCAGGTGCGCGGCCAGGAAGTTGACCTGCAGGGAGACTTCGTTGCCGTCGTCGGTGAGGGTGCAGCGCTCGGGCGCCATCACGGCGGCGTTGTTCACCAGCAGGTCCAGCGCCGGGTAGTGCTTGACCACCGTGCCGGCCAGCACCGCGACCTCGGACAGCTTGGTGAAGTCGGCCGCCAGCTCCACGAGTTGGTCCCGACGGGCACCCGCGTCAACCAGGCGCTCGACGGCGGCCTGCGCCTCGGCGGTGGTGCGCGCATGGACGAGCACGGTGGCGCCCAGCCCGGCGAGCAACCGGGCGGTCTCCCAGCCGATGCCGGAGGAGGCGCCGGTGACGAGGGCGGTACGGGCGGACAGGACGGATTCGGGCATGACTCATCCAGGGTGGAAGGGCACCCGCGGGGTGCGGCGACGACACGGCGCGAGGCCAGGCGTTCCGGGGCCGCCGGTGCGGCAAGGGTGTGAAGCGATGAACCGCCCATCCCCCACGCTCGGAGCCGAGTACGGCAGGGGACGGGCAGGGACAATCGACACGGACGACGGTGAACGGAACCGGGCCCGTGCGTTCGGCCGACGACCGGCGGGAAGGAGCTCGGTCCTACCGGACGGCGGTGGCGACCGCGACAGCGACGATCCGCGGCCGACTATGCGGCGGGCGGTCGTGATGGCGTGTCGAGCGGTGCATGCGTCCCATCAAAACCTGCCCGGACGCCCGGGGCAAGCTCGTTCACCCTCCCTGACGAACCCCTGACGCGCAGCCGACGAGGCGTTGACGCTCCTACCCCAACCGCCCTTGAACTTCCGGCACGTTCGCCAAGGTTCCGTCAACAAGAGCGGTGACACCACCAGCCCTTCGTCAACGGGCCGACGGGGACCCCGACCGCCTGGACCCAGGCGTCCTCGCCCGTTTCGGACGAGGACAGTTCCACGCGCCGGACCGCTTCCTCCTTCTGCTGGGCCGGACAGCACAGCTGGAGCCGTCAGTGGCCTGTTTCGAGGATGTCGAGCAGGAGTTGCGCGAAGCGGTCAGGCTCGCGGATGGGCAGTGCGTGGCCGGAGCCGGGAACGTGAACGGTACGGACCCCCACCTGTTCCCAGACCGCTTGGCTGGCGGTTTCGCTGAAGATCTGGTCGCCGTCAGCGATGACGGAAGTGATACGCGTGCGTGCCGTTGCGCTGAGCGTGGACAGGAAGGGCCGGAAGTCGATGACGTACCGCAGTACCGCGGCCACCGATTCGGCCGGCGTGGCCTCGGCGATGGCGGCGACACACTCAATCGCCTCCGTGTCGGCGGAGGTGTCATCGGCGTGGTTTGCCAGGATGCGGCGGGCGAAGGTCGTGCCGTCGTGTGCGGCTCCGGAAAGGGCTTGGACCGCTTCGAGTGTGATGAGCCCTGCGGCCGGATCATCAAGCGGTACCGGACCTATGACGTTGGGCGCGCAGGCGAGGACGGCAGCTTCCGTGTGCCCGAGCCCGCCATGGGTCTGGAGCCAGGACTGGATGACGCCGGCACCGAAGGACCAGCCGACCAGGATCGGCGAGACGGTCCCGGCCATCACCGCGTCCAGGTCGCGCGACCAGAGTTCCGCACCGGCAGCCGGCGTGTCCGCCGTGAGCAGTTCAGGTTCGAGAGCGGTGTCGGAGCGGCCATGGCCGCGTAGATCGAACGCTATCAAGCGGTAACGGTCGGCGAGTCCGGGGGCGGCCATCACCCCTTCCCACGCCTGGCACGAACTGCCGAGCCCGTGGACGAAGATGATGGGGCGTCCGTCCGGTCGGCCTTTCTCGACGACGTTGATACGAACGCCGTCTCCGGTTGTCACGTATGGCATTCAGGTCTCCGAAAAGAAGGAAGGAATGTGGGTGTTACGGCCCTGCGCGGTCGTTTGCCTCCGCGCCGCGGGCGTGCACCGCACGGCCGGGTTCCAACCGGACACGGAGGGGCGAGGCCGTGCCGGGGTGGGCGTCGTCGGCGGCGGACCCACCCCGGCACGGCGCGGCACACCGACCCGCCTGGACCCGACGAGCCGGGATGGGGCAGCGGCGGGCCCTCTCGCGATGCCGTGCCGACTCCGCGGGTGCCGGTTGGCCTGGTCGCCGGCTCCGGCCCCCACGCGTGCCCAGGATCTCAGCCGGGAAGTCGGGTGAACTCGTTGCGCAGGTCGGTGATGAGGCCGTTGTCGTCGACCCGCGCGTGCTCCACGCCGGCCACGGTCATGAGTCTGCCGTCCTTGGTCCGGGCTGCGGCTGCCCACTCGGCCCGCAGCGTCCCGTCGTCGAGCACCGTGGTGTTCCAGTAGTGCCGGGAGTCGGCGAAGGCGGCGAAGTGGGCACGGTAGAAGGCGGCGACGGCGTCACGGCCGCGGACCGGTTCCGGGCCGAACCGCACGGTCGCGTCGGGGGCGAACAACGTCAGCATTTCCTCGATCGCCGAGTCGTCGTGCACCGCCCGGTCCGACAGACCGATGTACCGGTCGATCGCCGTGACGGTCGTCCGGGCCGCAGCTCCTCGGGTGGCGGCTGCCGCCTTTTCCAGGATTGCCGGGTCGAACAGCGTGATGGGGTGACGCAGCATGTAGGACACATTGTTGAATGCTCCTGACACATCCGCGTCGACGAGGGCGGCACCGACGATCTGTTCCATGGCCCGGCGCTGCTGCCGCACTTCCTCTGGCACCTCGGTACCGTTCTCGGCGTCGATGCGGGCGGCGTCACCTCCCGCAGACACGGCCCAGGCCGCGTCGACGACCACCTGCTGCAGACGGAAGAACTCCGTGGCCGCCTCGTCGAGGTCAGGGCCGCTGTCGAGGTAGGAGGCCAGGCAGGAGGCGTGCAGAGCAGCGGAACTCATGCCCTGGCCGTAGACCGGGTTGAAGGACGCCACGGCGTCGCCCATGCTGACCAGGCGCGCCGGCAGGCGGCCGGCCTCGGTGAAGAGGCGCCGTCTGCTCTCCGCCTGGTGGTACGTCACCACATCTCGGGTGACGTCTCCGCTGGTGATGTCGCTGAAGATCGGGGGCAGTTCGGCGCAGTGCGCGCGGAACTCGTCGATCGTCCTGCCGGGCCGGTTGTCGCCGTAGCCCATCAGCATGACGAGCCACTGCTGCCCTTCGATCGCGGTCGCCGCCGCGACGGACACTCCGCCCGACGGGTACTGCGGGGTGAACAGTTGCAGCACGGTCGCCACTTCCAGCTCCGGGAACTTCGCCGGGCGCTCGAACAGGGCGGTCGCGTAGTTGACCGGGGCTTCCAGCCGTTCGAGCCGGGGCTGGTCGTAACCGTCCTGCTTGAGCCAGTTCGACAGCCTGCTGGAGCGCCCCATCGCGTCCACGACGAAGTCCGCCGCGAGGATCCCCTCCGCCTGCTCTCCCTGGTCGCCTGTCTCGCCCTTGGCGAAGCGCACGCCGGTGACGACGCCGTCGCCGTAGCGCAACCCCGTCGCCCGCGCCCGCAGGACCGACACGTTGGGCAGCGCGGTGACCCGGTCCCGGACGAGAGTCTCCAGGAGAGGACGCCCGACTGCGAGGAAACGGTGGTCCACACCGTCCGGCACCTGCCGGACGTCGTCGTAGCCGACGAACTGCTTGTCGGGTCCCACGAGCGACGCGCCCCGCTCCTGCGCCTCCTGGGAGACGCCGGGAAGCCACCGCTCGATCCACAGCCGGCCGGCCGGCAGCAGGGTGTGCACCTGCTGGTCCTGGGGCACCCCGGAGCGCGACTGGGCCTGCGCCGACGTGTCGTCGGGTTCGACGATGACGACCTCGCGCGCGCGGTCGGAAAGCACCCGTGCCGCGAGGAGCCCCGCGATGCTCCCGCCCATCACGCACGCAGTGTCGAACAGGACGGGTGCGTCGTGCGGCGGCTCAGCGCCGACAAGACTCTCGAAGAGAGTCACCACGGATTCGGACACCGAAAACTCCAGTCGGTGAGTGGAACGGACCTGGACGGACGGATCGGCGCCCAGGCAGTCGGAACCAGGACCCGAAGGTCCGGCGCAACCCGCCTTCCCCGGGGAAGGCGGGAGTCGCCCACTCATGCTCACAGGGCCCGGCGGCCGGCGACTTGTACCGGCTGGCCCCGTGCGTTGTACTTCCGTGCCTCCCCTGGCCGCACGGGCCTGGCCCGGGGGTGGTGCCCCGGGCGGAGTACCTTGATCTGGATGAGCACCGAAGCCAGCGCGTCCCCGTGGCGGGTCGGGGACCCCTCCACACCCGTGCTTGACATCACCGTTCCGTATGCGAACGAGAACCGGAACCAGGTGCTGCTCAGGGAGTGGCGGCGCCAGGGCGGCGAGCAGGTGCCGGCCCCGCCCATCCGGCTGCCGCGGCACAACACGGGGACGTACCGCGCTCGCATCTGGAAACAGAACCTGCTCGACTTCTTCCTCGAGGACCAGTACAGCGACGCGGTCGCGGGGAACACCGGGGGCCCGGGCGGGCACCTGGAGGACCGGATCGTGACGAGCGTGACGCTCAGCGGCGAGTGGCGCTTCGCCACGGGGGGCCGGCGAGCCACCGCGGCGGCCGGAATGCTGTGCATACGAAGGAACGAGGAGCCGTGGGACTTCGAGGTCGCCCCGGGCACCCGGGCGGTCACGCTGGTCCTTCCCGCGAGCGAGATCCGCTTCCCGGTGAACAGGCGGGCGGTCACCGCAGAACAGGCTTCCCCGGCCGCGGCTCTTCTGCTCGCCCAGCTACGTCTGTGGGCGGAACTGGCGGACGGACTCGGTGCCGCCGCCGCGGGAGCCGCCCGCAACGCGACCCTGGAGCTGTTCCGAGGACTGATGTACGACCAGGTCATCGACGACGCGGAGTTCGCACCCGCGCTCCTCAGGGCGGCGATGGATCACATCGAGACCCGGCTGCTCGCCGACCCCGACCTCAACCCCCGGGGGATCGCGGCGGCCCTGAACGTGTCCGTCCGCACCCTCTACCGCGCATTCGGGCAAGAGGGCACGTCGCCGGTCATGGGGTACGTGCGCGAACGCCGCCTCGAACGCGCCAGGGCGGAGTTGATCTCGACCCGCCTGACGGTGTCCGAGATCGCCGCTCGCTGGCACTTCACCGACAGCAGCCACTTCGTCAAGGCGTACAAGAAACGATTCGCCGAGACTCCGACCGCGGGCCGGTAGGACTTTCCCGGCACCATGAGCAGGCTGCTCCCGCCGCTCATCGTCCTGCTGGAACGACTGCTGCTCTCGTGAGTCCGGGAGATCACCGGCTGACCGGACTCCACCCGTAGTTCCACCCGTAGTTCCACCCTTGGGTCCAGGCGCGTACGGGCCCGTGTCAGCAGGCTTGAGGCATGACAACGACTGACTGGATCACCGATATCGCTCTCCTCCTTGTCGTCTTCCGGCAGTTGCGGGAGGGCCGCCTCGACGCGAAGTCGTACGTGATCCCCCTGGGGATCGTGGCCTTCGTTGCGCACAGCTACCTGAACACCGTGCCCACGGCCGGCAACGACCTGGTGCTGATCGGCGTGCTCGTCGCCGTCGGCGCGGCTCTCGGCGTCGCGGGTGGCGTCTACACCCGCATACGCAGGGCCGGCACGCATCTCTTCATCAAGGCGGGTGTGGTCTCCGCGACCCTGTGGGTGCTGGGCATGGGGGCGCGGATGGGCTTCCAGCTGTGGGTCGACCACGGCGGCGTCGACGACGTGGCCCGCTTCAGCCTGGCCCACCAGATCACCACGCAGGACGCGTGGGTGGCCGCGTTCGTGCTGATGGCACTCACCGAGGTGGTGACACGGCTGGGCACCATATTCCTCCGCGGCCGCATGGCCACCCGGGAACAGCGGCAGCCGGCCGTGGACGCACGGCGCGCGGCGGTCGCCGCGGACCGGACCGTCTGAACACGGGCTATCGTCGCGCCGTGTCCGTCTCCGACAATCCCCCCGGCCCCGGGCGCGCCCCCTTGCGGGAACCCGGCCCCCGGGGCGTGCTCCGGCACGACGCCCCTCTCCAGTGGGCCGTCACCCTGCTGATCATCGCCATCGCGGTCAGCACCGTCCGGCCGGTGGGCGTCAGCGGCCGCGGCCTGGCTGTGGTCGCCCTGCTGGTGGTCAACTCCCTCGCCCTGCTGGCCAGACACCTGCCGCCCGACGTCCCACGCCGGGCCGCGCTGGTCTGGCTGACCGCCGGCGTCGTAGCGGCGGCCGTCCTGCTCGAGGCGAGCGACAGCGGCTCCGGCTACCTCTTCGCCTACTTCCTCGTCGGCCACGCCGGCTACCGCCTCCCCCTCAGATCGGCCCTGGCGGTCGCGGCCCTGTCCAGCCTCCTGTGCGGCGCTGTCTTCTACTTCTATGTCGGCCCCGATCACCAGGTGCTCACCTGGACCTTCGGCCTCAGCACCGGCACCCCGGTAGTGGCCGGAATCCTGGGCCGCAACAGGCAACAGGCTGTGGAGGCGAGGCTCCAGGCCGCCGAGTCCGCCGAGCGGGCCGCACGGGCCGAGGCGCGCACGGCCGTGCTCACCGAACGCGGCCGCATCGCCCGCGACGTCCACGATGTGCTGGCGCACTCGCTGGCCGGGATCAACATGCATTTGGAGCTGGCGGACGCCCTGATGGACACCGGAGACCTGGAAAAGGTCCGCGCGACGCACAACAAGGCGCAGAGCCTTGTCAGGGAGAGCCTGAAGCAGGCCCAGTGGACCGTGCACGCGCTGCGCGAGGACTCCCTTCCGCTGCTCGAAAGCCTGACCGCCATGATCGAGTCGTCCGGCCACCGCGAGGTGCTCACCGTCACCGGGGCCGCCCGAGAGCTGCCGGCACAGGTCACCCAGAATGTGCTGCGCATCGCGCAGGAGGCGCTGACCAACGCGGCCCGGCACGCTCCCGGGGCCGAGATCGCGGTGGAGCTGACGTTCGACGCCGCCTCGACCAGCCTTGCCGTCCGCAACGGGCCCGCGCCCGGTGAGGCGACCGCGGGTGTCGGCAGCGGCATGGGACTGATAGGAATGCGCGAACGCGTCGCCCTGCTGGGCGGCACCCTCACCGCGGGTCCGCTCACCGAGGGACCGGACCGGGGCGGCTGGCAGGTGGAGGCAGTGATCCGAGGATGAGGATGACGACGAACGAACCGGCCCGGGAGCAAAGCAACCCGCAGGACCCGCCGACCGAGCGCCCGCTGAAGGTGATCGTCGCCGACGACCAGGCCGCCGTTCGCGAGCCCCTGGCCGCGGTACTCGACATGGCCGAGGACATCGACGTCGTGGCCGCCGCCGCGGACGGTGCCGAGGTGCTCGCCGCCGTGGCCGCCGCACCGGTCGACGTCGTCCTGATGGACCTGCGCATGCCGGTGATGGACGGTACCGAGGCCACCCGCCGGCTGAGCGAGGAACACCCGGGGACGGCCGTGGTCGTGCTGACCACATTCGCTGACGACGACTCGATCCTGGCCGCCCTGAGCGCCGGCGCCCGCGGCTATCTGACGAAGAACGCGGGGCGCCAGGACATCCTCCGCGCGATCCGGGCCGCCGCCGCGGGACAGTCCGTACTCGACCACGAGGTGCAGAACCGCCTCCTGGCCACCGTCCGCGCGCGCCCGACGGCCGGCGCGCAGCCGCTCCCTGCGGACCTCACCCGCCGCGAACGCGAGGTGCTCACCCTGATCGGCCAGGGCCTTCCCAACCGGGCCATCGCCGAGAAACTCTTCATCAGCGAGGCCACGGTCAAGACCCACATCAACAACCTGTTCGCCAAAGCCGGCATCCTGGACCGCGCCGACGCCGTCCGCCGCGCCATCGCGGCCGGCCTGGCATGACCCGGGGCCCGGTTCGGGCGGTCGGGCCGTCCGTGCGTTCAGCCGGTGGCCGGCCGCCGGCGTGTGACGCGCCCGGGTGGCCGCGTCGTGCATCTCGAATGCAGCGGAGAGCGCCGGGACATCGTTCGCCAGGTCGGCCGGCGGTGAGCGTCAGGCGGTCGTGATGATGAGCTTGCCGCCCTTGGGTGTGCCGTCGCGCTCGAGTTCGGTGAGCGCCTCGATGGCCTGCGTGAGCGGCACCGTGCGAGCGATCGGCACCCGCAGGGTGCCCTGTCCGGCGGCGCGCGCGACCTCCTCGAGATCCTCCGGCGCGGCCTGGGCGACCAGGACGCGGAAGGGGCCCGGCAGAGCGGCCTTCACGAACGTTGCGGGCGTGGGGCGGAGGCCGACGATGCGCCCGCCCGGCTTGAGCAGCTGCTTCGCCCCTTTGTCGGACAGCGTGTGGGCGGTGTCGAGGACGATGTCGAACCGGCCGCTGAGCGCCCCCGGGTCGAAGCCGAACTCGACGAGCGGGTCGATGCCGAGGTTGCGGGCGTCCTGCGCGGCGGTGGCGCGGCAGCTGCCTCCCACCGAGGCTCCGCGTGCCAAGGCGATCTGAGCTGCGGCTCGGCCGACTCCGCCGAGGCAGCCGTTGATGAACACGGTTTGCCCGGGCTGTAGCTTGCCTTTCTTTGTCAGGGCCTGGAAAGCGGTGAGCCCGACGGTCGGAAGGGCGGCGGCCTCCTCGAAGGAGAGACGCGCAGGCTTCTTGACGACCGCCTTCTCATCGGCGACGACCATCTCGCCGAAGGCCCCCGACGCCTTGATCGACGCTCCGCCGAGCACTTCGTCACCGACACGGAGCCGGGTGACGCCCGGTCCCACCGCCTCGACGACGCCCGCGAAGTCATGGCCCAGCCCGCGGGGGAAGGTCCGCCCGGTCGCCATCTTCAAGGCGCCGTTGCGGAGCCCCCAGTCCATCGGATTGGCTGCCGCGGCCCGCACGCGGACCAGGACTTGACCGCTGCCGGGCCGGGCGGGCTCGAACTCCTCCAGCCGCATGACGTCGGGACCGCCGTACTGGTGGTACTGGATCCGTTTCACAACTGCCTCCCCAAGTGATGTCATCTCGTGACATCACCCTAGCACCCCTGATGTCACCTAGTGACATCAGGCGGGCGGAGGCATGTCACCAGATGACCTCACCTACACTCGGGGCATGGGACGGTGGGAACCTGGGGCCAGAGAGCGACTTCGTGAGGCCGCGCTGGAACTGTTCATGGAACGCGGCTTCGAGCAGGCGATGGTGGTCGACATCGCCCAGCGCGCCGGCGTCACCGCCCGCACCTTCTTCCGGTACTTCGCCGACAAACGCGAGGTGCTTTTCGACGGTTCGGCCGACCTGGCGAAGCAGGTACAGGACGTCGTGGAAACGACGCCGCCCACGGCATCGGCGCTGGACGTCGTGGCTGCCGTGCTCGACGCGGTCGCCCGGCTCGCGGGCGACGACCGTGATCGCGCACGGGCACGCCAGGCAGTCATCGCGGCCAACACCGATCTCCGCGAACGCGAGCTGATCAAGCAGGCGGCCCTGACAGCCGCGCTGACCGACGCCCTGCGGCAGCGAGGTGTCGGCACCATCGAAGCCGGCCTGGCCGCCGAGACCGGCAGCGCCGTGTTCCGCGTCGCCTTCAGCCAATGGGTCGACGCCACTGAGGACCGCGACCTGCGGGACGTCGTCCGCGAGACTCTGGCCCGCCTTCGGCTCCTCGCCGCCGCCGAATAGCCCGGCAGGGTCGCAGGGCCTTCGACCGGACCGAGGACTTCACGGCAACCCTCGGTTCCGGCTGCCTCAGGCTTCACCTCGCAGCCATGACGGGCGGCTACGAGTGGAGTGCACGTGCGGTGAGCCGTTCGGCGGCCTCCCAGAGTTCGTTTTCGCGCTGCGGGTCGTAGGACTCGTCCGATGAACGGTCCACATGGCTGCGGTCGACGTAGGAGCCGCTCGGTGCCTGGGTCGTGCCGAGGACGACGTCGGCGAGGTAGCGGCCTGCGGCGTTGCGGCTGGTGGCGAAGGGGGTGAGGGCCACCATCGGCATGATGCGCCGCATCGCGAACCGGGAAACGGGGTCGGCGTTTCGGGCGAGGCCGGTGCCGGGGACGAAGCCCGGGTTGTAGGCGACGACGTCGATCCCGGTCGGCAGGCGGCGCGCGTACTCGTGGACCAGGTAGATGGCGGCCAGCTTGCTCGTCGAGTACGCGGTGCGCCCGGCGGCGGTGGTGCCCGGCTTGGGGAAGGCGCCCGTGCGGGCGAGGACCTCCGGGGACTTCCAGGCCGGGCCGGGCACCATGCCCATGTTGTGCTTGAAGTCGCCGAAGTGGGTGTCGCTGACAGTGATGACGATCCGCGCGGGGGCGGCGAAGCGGTCCTGGAGCAGGCGCACGAACACGTGGTTGGCGAGCACGTTGACCGTGAAGGTGGCTTCCAGCCCGTCGGGCCCCTCGGTGAGCGCGTTGGTGTACTGGATACCGGCGTTGCCCACGAAGCCGCCCAGTGGCGGCAGGACACCGCGGTCGAGCCGGTCGCGGATCTCGGTGGCGGCCTGGCGCACGCTGTCCAGCGAGCCGAGGTCCGCCGGGACGTGCGAGACGGTGTGCCCGCCCGTGGCGAGTTCCGCGGCGAGCCGTGCGCCGGAGGACGCGCGGGCGACGACGAGGAGGTGGAGGTCCGATGACCGGCGCAGGATCTGCTCCGCGGCGACGCGGCCGATCCCGCGGCTCGCGCCGGTCATCACAATGGTGCGCTTCATGAGGGCCCTTCGCCTAGCTAGGCATATGCACGTTTTAGGCGCGTACGAGTTTTAGGTGCGTATGAGTTTTAGGTGCGTACAAATGGAGCCCCGGTGGACGCCTGGGCCGGAGGCGTGCTGGGTCGGCCGGCGTCCGTCCGGGGGGGTGGTCGGGGCCGGCTCAGGCGGCTTGCATGCCGCCGTCGACGGAGAGGACCACCCCGGTGACGTAGGAGGCGCGGCCGCTCAGCAGCCAGGCGGCGGCCTCGGCGATCTCACCGGGCTCGGCCGCGCGACGCAGCGGGGTGTGCGCGGTGAGCTGGTCGATCACGCCCGGGGTCTGTGCTTCCCAGTCCTGGATCATCTCGGTGAGGGTGGTGCCAGGGGCGATGGCGTTGACGCGGATGCCCTCGGGTCCGTAGGTGACGGCGGCGGACTCGGTGAGGCTGTTGACGGCCCGCTTCATCGCACCGTAGGCGGGCAGGGCGGGGTTACCCGCGAGGCTGCCGACCGAGGAGGTGTTGACGATGGCGCCCGTGCCGGCGGTGGTCCGGATCGCGGTGACCTGGGCGGCCATGGCCAGCCAGACGCCCTTGAGGTTCACCCGGTAGACATGATCGAAGTCCGCCTCCGGTGTCCGGTCCAAGGGGCCGGGCTGGTGGCCTGCTCCCGCGTTGTTGAAAGCGGCGTCGAGTCGGCCGTACACCTCCAGGGCGCGTTTCACGCCGGCGCGAACGCTCGCCGGATCGGCCAGGTCGCACACCACGTACTCCGCGGTGCCGCCCGCCGCCCGGATCTCCTGGGTCACCGTCTTCAGCTGGGTCTCCGTGCGGGCCGCGAGCAGCACCTTCGCGCCTTCGCGGGCGAACAGCCGCGCCGCCGCGGCGCCGATGCCGCGACCGGCACCGCTGACGAAGACGACCTTGCCGGCCAGCAGGCCCGCAGCGGCAGACGTGGGGACGTCGGTGGTGGGTGAGTCGTTCATGGCAGTCAGCCTGCGTCCGGCCATCGTGCTGATCCAGGCACTGGCGGTACCTGGATCAGCACGACGGCCGAACGCACACTGGAGGAATGGACAGACAAGAACTGGCCGGGTTCCTGCGTAGCAGGCGCGAACGGATCACCCCTGCCGCCGTGGGGCTTCCCGCCGGGCCGCGCCGCCGCACCCCGGGGCTGCGCCGCGAGGAAGTGGCACAGCTGGCGTTCATCTCGACCGAGTACTACGCGCGGCTGGAACAGGCCCGCGCCCCGCGCCCCTCGCACGAGGTCCTGTCCGGGCTGGCCCGCGCCCTGCGTCTGTCGGACGCCGAGCGCAACCACCTCCACCACCTGGCCGGCGCCCCACCCGCTCCGCCACCGGGCCCCTCGCGCGAGGTACGGCCGAGTATCCAGGACCTGTTGCACCGGCTGCCGCACGCGGCGGCGCTCGTGCTCTCCGCGACCTACGAGGTGCTCGCCCACAACCACCTGGCGGCCGCCCTCCTGGAGGACTTCTCCGTCCTGCCCCGGCGCGAGCGCAACCTCATCCGCCGCGCCTTCCTCGTGGAGCGGTCGGACGGTGACGCCCCGCCACCGCCGCAGGAGCGGCAGTGGTACGGCCTCATCGACCGTGAGCCGTTCGGGCGCGCCGCGGTCCAGCACCTGCGGGCCGCCTCCGCCCGCTACCCCGAAGACGGTGCGACGGCCGCACTGGTGCGGGACCTGCTGGCCGGCAGTGCGGAATTCGCCCGGCTGTGGGCCGCGCACGAGGTGTCGGCCGAGCCCATGCTGGTCAAGACCTTCCACCACCGTGTGATCGGTCCCATCACCGTCAACTGCGACATCCTGGACCTGACCGACCGGGACCAGCGCGTCGTGATCTACACGGCCGAGCCCGGCTCCCCCGCGGAAGAGGCACTACGGCTGTTGTCGGTGATCGGCACACAGCGCATGGACGTACCCGGCTGAACGCAGGGGTGAGCGGGGCGGGAGACCGGAACCGGAGGGCCGCCGTACCGGCCCCTGGGGCAACGGGGCGCCCTCGACGCCGTCGGCGCAATCGACATCGTCGCCCCGTCGATCAATGGGCCGCCCGTGCGGGCATCCGGCCACCCCGCCGGGAGCCTGTCGCCGTGGGGCGGCCCGGGCCCGGGCGGGGGCCGGGGGGGGGGGGGTAAACCCCCGGGGGGGCCCGCCCGGGGCCCCGGCCCCCCCCGCTTTAACAGCGCCGCGGGGT